>JAJRQK010000026.1 GCA_024280295.1 Bacteroidota bacterium | reverse complement strand
GAAAAAAAACGCATAAATGTCAGTTATTGTTTAGAATTTTTAGCAACCGATTTAATTCATCCGCTGTATTAAATGTATGAATACAAATGCGTAAGCACTCTAAGTCTTCGGGGACAGTTGGAGCATAGATTACCTTTGCAAAAATACCAGCAGATTTTAAGTTTGAATCAATCGTTTTTAAAACTTCAATCGACTCAAAGCGAATAATTTGAATCGGTGAATTTGAAGCAGAATCAATTGTTATTTTATGACACCCGTCTCGGAAATAAGCAATGTTTTCTTGAAGACGATCTCGTTTTCCCTTCAATTCTCCATTCTCAACAACATCGGCAATATGGACATAATTAGACCTTGGCAATGCTGTTGTGTAAATGATTGAGCGCGCAAAATTGATTAAATAAGATTTCATGTCGGAGCCACAAAGAACAACTGCTCCGTGAGATCCATAGGCTTTACCAAAAGTCACCAATCGAATAAATACTTCATTACTGAGATCTAATGCATGGGAAAATCCGCGGCCATTCAATCCATAAATGCCAGCACTATGCGCCTCATCTAATATAATATAGGCTGAGTACTCTTCCGCTAATTTCACAACATCCAAGAGTGGACAAAAATCACCATTCATTGAATACAAAGCCTCAATTGCGATATAGCAAGTCGAATTGCTGTTTTTATTCAATAACCTGCGCAGGTCATCAATATCATTGTGTTTAAAGGAATAACCTTTTGCCAAGCTAAGTCGAATTCCATCTCTAACACTTGCATGGATATGTTCATCGTATAAAACTATGTCTCCACGCTGCGGAATCGAACTAAAAAGCCCAATATTGGCATCATAGCCAGAATTAAAACAAAGCGCTGACTCTGATCCAAAAAAAACAGCCAGAGACTCCTCTGCAAGGCTAATCGCTGAAGAATGACCTGAAATTAATCGTGATCCAGTCGATCCTTTTGAGGAATGAGTACCATCTATTTTAGCCAATCCAAGATAATCATTGGAACCGAAGTCAATCATATCGGAAGACAAAGAAAGGAAACGCAATGTCCCCTTCTTCTTTCGATCTTCTAATTTCTTATGTAGTTTCTTGTCCAAAAATCACTCGACAATTGTCACTTTTCTAGGTTGAAAACCTTTTTGTGTTGATTTTACTCGTGCAAAAGCCAATTCCTCAGCTCTTGCTTTTTCCTTCAATTTTCGTTCTTCAATAATAGCATCAGGCTTTGAGGTCGGCTGTTCACCATCTGCAAAGGATTTCTTAGGAATTAATCCCAAAATAGCGAACATTTCTTTGTCTTCGTTGAACTCTGGATTAGGTGTTGTTAATAATTTATCTCCTGCAAAAATAGACCCAGCACCTGCCATAAAGCAAAGTGCTTGACCTTCCATATTCATCATTGTTCTACCTGCCGACAGTCGAACCACAGATTCTGGAAATGCAATTCTAGTAGTCGCAACCATTCGAATCATTTCCCATTGTTCAATTGGCTTTTGTTCTGCCATTGGAGTTCCTTCCACAGCAACCAGCGCATTAATCGGAATCGATTCTGGTGGTGTATCCATTTTCATATAACTCATCAGCAAGCCAATTCGATCTTCTACAGCCTCACCCATTCCTATAATTCCGCCCGAACAAACTGTAATTCCCGCTTTTCGTGCATTACCAATAGTGTTCAATCGATCCTCATAATCTCTCGTTGATATAACATCGTTGTAATAATCTTCTGAAGTATCTAAGTTGTGATTGTAGGCGAATAATCCTGCATTTTTAAGTCGTTTTGCTTGATTTTCAGAAAGCATTCCAAGTGTACAGCAGACTTCCATGTCCAAGTCGTTTACTGCTTGAACCATTTCAATCACATTATCGAAATCTTTATTGTCACGAACCTCTCTCCATGCAGCTCCCATACACAAACGAGAAGAGCCATTTTGCTTTGCGTTTTTGGCTTGCTCAATAACAGTATCAACCGACATTAACTTATGTGTGTCAACATCTGTATGATAACGTGCTGCTTGTGGACAGTATCCACAATCTTCTGGGCATCCACCTGTTTTAATACTCAAAAGAGAAGACATCTGTACTTCCCGCGGATTATGATGCTCACGATGCACTGTGGCTGCTTCAAAGACTAATTCGAGCAAAGGCTTATTATACAATGCAAGTAATGCTTCTTTGGTAGTATATTGAGTGTTCACTTTCATGGGTACATTTTTCAAGGCAAAGATAGGAAAGAGATTTTAAGAAGGGTAGATTTTAAGACGTTAAGACTTGAAGCTTTTCAGACATTAAGAAAAAGAGAACAGAGTTACATTAGGTGTTAGATCGAGAGCAAAAATAAAAAAGCGCATTCCCATTCCGAATTGCGCTTTCTATTTTTGCGATCATTGGATGCTAATTTGCAGGTCCAGAAGTACTAATTGGAGTATTACTTGTTTGTTTGGGGAGAACATTTCCTTTAATACGAATAATTGCAGAAGGAGTATTCACCGCATTTGATACAATAGTCACGCTTTTATTAATCGCACCTGGGCGTTTCATATCGTATTTCACTTTTATTTTGCTTGTTTCACCTGGAAGAATTGGCTCTTTTGGCCATTGTGGAATCGTACATCCACATGATTTATTCGCTTTGGAAATAATCAGTGGAGCGTTACCTATATTAGTAAACTCGAACGAGCAATAGCCGTCACTGCCGTATTCAACTGTTCCATAATCATGCGTTGTCTTAGTAAATTCAATTTTAGGTCCATTCAACTGGACTTCAGTTTGGGCAAATAAATTTGAGTTAAATGCAATAATTGCAGATAGTGCTAAAAATGTAGTAAGAAACTTTTTCATAGTGTACTATTTAATTGATTTCAACTAATCTACAGATGAAAAATGGATCAAAAGTACTCGTTAACATAACCATAACGGAATTAAGAACACTTTAACTAGACGCTAACAAGTGCTTAACAATAAATTAAAGAATGGCGTGGATACTGGTTCTCTACGATAGGTATGACGAATAAGAAAATTACTCTTTTGGAATGACTTTAACCTTGAATCGAAGGGAATGTTTCTTTGAAGTATTAGTAACAAGTCCGATTGTTCTATCTTGAAAATAATACTTACCAGTAGTATCGAAAGTGACTTTCAGTGGATGTGTTTCACCGGGTAGAATTGGTCGTTTTGGAAGAAGAACTTTTGTACATGTACAATTCACAATGAAATCAGAGATGATTAAGGGAGAATTTCCAGTATTTGTAATTTGATATTCATGTTCCAGCAATTCCCCCTGTTGAGTTGATGGAAATTTATAGGTTGATTTATCAATTTTAAGAACAGGGTCTTGCGCTATAATCGGTAGACCAATCAAAACAAAAAAAAGCAATACAGCAATTCTTCTCATATCAAAATTTATTTCACTGAAAGAATTCAAATATCATTCCAAATGATCAAAAAAATTCCGCCATATGGAAAAACCACGGGCGGAATTAATGCTATAATTATGATCGCAAAATAGCCTCTTCTAGTTAGCTGGTCCAGATGTAGTTGTTGGAACACCACTAGTAGGTTTAGCACCTACATTACCTTTAATACGTATTACTTTTGTTGGAGAGTTTCCAGCATTTGAAGTAATTGTAACACTTTTATTGATTGCTCCTGGACGCTTCGTATCATATTTCACTTTGATAACTGAAGACTTCCCTGGCATAATCGGATCTCTTGGCCAATCTGGAACAGTACAACCACATGATCCTTTCGCATTTGATATGATCAAAGGTGCATTTCCTGTGTTTGTAAATTTAAATTCACACGTACCGTCTCCAGCATATTTTACTGTACCGTAATCATGTGTTTCTTTTTCAAACTCGATGTTAGCTCCTGTTTTAACTTCTTGAGCTACGACTGTGTTAGTAAATGCGCTTGCTGCGAAAACTAACAATACTGAGAATAATGCTTTTTTCATTTCTAATAATCTTAATTGTTTCTAATACGTTCTAAGCAAATATAATGCAAGTTTTTGGTTGAGAATAACTTTTAACACAATGTTAACAGCAAAAAACAATCACCATTCATAACGCTAGTAGCCTTTTTATAACAATTAGAATTACGGTGTATCGAATGCATTTACTGTTTTTCCATCAACTCTTCAAGGGTAAGATCCATGTTATCAAGTCTAAACTGGACATCTGATTTCTTTTCCTCTGTCAAATTAGGATAATCTTTTAAAAGCAATTTATAGTATGACTCCACTTTTTCACCATCCCATGGTTTAACAAAATAATCATAGTGACTTGCAGCACTTTCAATTACACGTGCTCGGTGCTGATATTTTGGGTACTTTTCAATTAAAGTGTCAGCATACTTGACTGCAACATCATACGCATTCATAGAAGAGTAGGACATATGAACTTTGTCTAGACAGGAAGCCGCATCTTTATCATTAGGATAGGATCGATAAAGTAACAATGCTTTTTCAATTAATGCCTGACGAGTTAAATTTGGAAGTTGCTTTCGAATAATATTAGGATTTTGAGACATACGCATGATTGAATCTTCCAACATTTTAATTCCCTTTCTTAACTCATTTGCAGGAGGCACTACCGTAACGTAGGACTCTGGCTGGCCATGATCAATGTCCTCTTTTGGATCTTCTCCGCAAGCAGTTATTAAAATTCCAATCAGTGTAATCTGTACTAATCTTTTCATTATCGTTGTTTTTTTCTTAGTGGAAATTTCATTCTATACGACACTTTTACATCGCCTTTCGAAATGTTTGAAAGTTTTTTAGACAGCAATCGTTTTTTAAGTGGTGAAATTCTATCTGTAAAAAGTACGCCGTCTACATGATCATATTCGTGTTGAACAATTCGCGCAGCATATCCTTCAAAGACCTCTTCTTTCAACTCCCATTTTTCATTATAGTAAGACAGTGTAACCTTCTCTTTCCGATATACTTCTTCTCGAATTTCTGGAATTGACAAACAACCCTCATTGAATCCCCATTCTTCACCAGATTCTTCCTCGATGATAGGATTAATGAATACCTTTTTAAAGTTTTCCAAGCCTATTGCTTTCGGATCAATTGACCCATCTTCTTCTGGTTCAGCAAAAGGGCTACCATCGACAATAAATAATCGAATTGATTTCCCAACTTGTGGTGCAGCCAACCCAACTCCTGAAGCTTCGTACATTGTTTCGAACATACTAGCAATTAGTTGATTTAATTCTGGATACTTCTCTTCAATCTCTTCTGCCTCTTTTTTAAGGACAGGATCTCCGTAAGCTACAATTGGTAATATCATAAGGTACTATTCTAGTACAAAATTAATGGTTTCAATCGAAAAACGGCAAATTTCTTAGAAAACGGCAACTTAAGTATACATGTCATTGCTGCGCTAGATATGATTGAAGAATGATTGTAGCGCTCACCTTATCAATCAATCCCTTTTCTTTTCGTTGCTTTTTAGTCGCGCCAGCTGCAAACATAGACTCTGAAGCCATTTTTGACGTGAATCGTTCATCTATCAATACGACCTCACTACCAATGAATTGTTTTTCAAGTGCTTCTTTAAGTAGTCGAACATTTTCGGTAATGTGGCCATCTTCATTGTTAAGTCGCTTAGGCATACCGAGTACAATGGTTGTAATTTTCTCTTTCTCTATTAAACTTATTAAGAAAGACATTAAATCTTTAGATTGAACAGTCTCCAATCCGAAAGCAAACATTCGAGCATCGTCCGAAAGAGCAATACCTGTGCGTTTTAATCCAAAATCAATACTTACCACTTTTCCCATAATCACAAAGATCGTTGAAAGAAATCAATAATCGAAATCTCGGCAGGATGATTATTTTTGTACGAATCAAAGAACTATTATGAGATCCATTATTGAAGCTGCATGGGATAACCGTGAATTATTGAAGGAAAACAAAACTATTGAAGCCATAAATGCTGTAATAGAATCACTTGATAAAGGGAAACTACGTGTTGCAGAACCTTTTAACACTGGAGATTGGCAAGTGAATGAGTGGGTAAAGAAAGCAGTGGTTATGTATTTCCCAATTCGAAAAATGGAGACCATTGAAGTTGGTCCATTCGAATTTCATGATAAAATGGCTTTGAAAACAAATTATAAAGAACTTGGTGTTCGAGTAGTTCCTCATGCAATTGCTCGATACGGTGCGTATGTCGCGCCAGGCGTAATAATGATGCCTTCATATATTAATATCGGTGCTTTCGTTGATTCAGGAACGATGGTCGATACTTGGGCAACAGTTGGATCATGTGCTCAAATTGGCAAGAATGTCCATTTGAGTGGTGGTGTCGGAATTGGCGGTGTTTTGGAACCACTTCAAGCAGCGCCTGTGATTATTGAAGATGGAGCATTCATAGGATCGAGATGTATTGTAGTGGAAGGAGTTAGAGTTGGGAAAGAAGCTGTACTCGGCGCCAATGTTGTTCTAACCAAATCGACCAAAATAATTGACGTTACAGGAGATGAACCAAAGGAAATTAGAGGTTTTGTTCCGAGTCGGAGCGTAGTTATTCCAGGATCATATACGAAGTCATTTCCAGCAGGAGAATTTCAAGTGCCATGCGCACTGATTATTGGTCAGCGAAAAGCCTCAACAGATTTGAAGACTTCATTAAATGATGCGTTACGTGAGCATAATGTAGCTGTGTGATACTCCCTCCAAAAATTGAACATGAAAAAGGAGAAGAACACTGTTCTTCTCCTTTTTTATTAAGTAAATTAAATTTGTTTAGAGCTTAAATGATACACCTGCATTAGCAATACCACCTTGTCCAAAACCAAGACCTAAATTTATCCCGATATTGTCTGTGAAGAAATAACGCATCCCAAGTCCCATTCTAAATGAAACTGGAACCAATGTTACGCTAATATTATCTTCATTATAAAGAGGATCTGTAGAAGTGAAGCTAAATGACCTATTTTTATAACCTGTTCCAAGTGTTCCAAAGAAATCCACTTGATCATTATCAATAAAATGGTAATTAAATACTACCATAAAACCTATTTTCCGAGTTCTAAAATCAAAATCATAAGTAATCGGATCATTTGTTAGTGTTACAGGATTATAAACAGTTGTTGCTCGTGAGTAAGTCACTTTTGAATTCGTGAATCCAAAATCGATTCCTATCCCAAATTTATCTGCAATCATGTATTCACCTCTCAGTCCTAGGGGGCCAATTCCTCCTACTTTGATGTCTTCGTCTGTTGTAGAGTTTGTATAAGCGGCTCTAAATACAGATGTGTATAGGTTTGGAAAACCATAGTACAGGTCAATTCCTACATTTCCTTCTTCCATAGCTTGGGCAGATGCTGAACTGGTCGACATCATAAACGCTCCAACAACTACTGCTAATGTTAATCTTCTCATTTGTTTGTTTTTATATCAGTTAAAAGTCAAAGGTAGCATTCTTTACAAACCCCTTGCCAGAATTAATATCTCCGATTAATTTTGATATCAATTCCAATAAATCGATACTAAAATCACTCCTAATATAAACATATATGCTAGAATGATAAATCTATCAATTAATGGTATAGACAACTTATAATGAACTAATTTTGTTATATATCTAATCGAAATGAAAATATTCTATTTTTCCGTATTTATTTTCTTAGCTTCTTGTGATTCGCATCAGGATAATGAATCTGAAATTGAATCAATGCGAGGAGAAGTAGCCAGTGACATAGTCGACGAAAGTTCAGTTGTTAATGAAATCAACGAGGAATACCTCTGGAGTGCTTATGAAGGGCGAATAGGCACCTACGAGCAGCAAGTCGTACTAGAAATTGGTATCCTTAATGATGAAGTAACAGGCAGGTATTTCTATGCCCGACATCAAAATTTTCTTGCGCTTGAAGGATCGTATGATAGTTTAAAGCAAGAATTTAACCTCATAGAAACATTTCGCGGTAAAATCACTGGGTATATCCGCTGCTGGCTTGATGAAGAAGGGAATCTTGACGGGAGTTGGTCTAAACAAGAAGATGGCGATTCAGAACTATTCAAAGCTAAGAGGTTAACACTTGGATCAGGAGATCAAAAGCGTTTAGATGTAGATTTTCTTAAGTATAATCACAGACACAAAATTCAAATCTACTCAGGAATGAGCAATGAATCTGATATTGAATATGTGATTGATGAAATGATGATTAGTCAACTTGACGAAACCTACTTTTCTTTTTATTACTCTATTATAGGAGGGAATGGACATACAGGATCAATAGATGGGATTGGAATAATGAACACATCCGATTCCGCTGATTTTATTGCTCCACATTCTGGATGTATTCTTGGTTTTGTCTTTGAAGCAGATTCACTATTCATTTACGAAAAAGAGGATTGCTCATTTTACCGAGGAATGAGAGCTCATTTCACAAACAAACTCGGAAAAATAGAGAAAGGACTAATCTTTTGATCTGTTTTTGAGATCATTCAATTTATTCCACCGCCTTTCCTCTTGACGAAGTAGTGCCTCGAACTTATTGGGGATTGGTAAAGAAATACACATTATTTCTTTACTTATTGGATGAGCAAATTCTAGTTCAAATGCAACTAGGAACAACCCTTTATGCTTCATAACCTCTCCATCAATTCCGTACAGTCGATCTCCAACTATTGGGTGTCCAATACTTGAACAATGAATACGCAATTGATGAGTTCTTCCAGATTCCGGAGTTAATTCAACCAAAGATAAAGAACCATTTCGCAATGATTTCACTTGCTTTAATAGCTTTAAGTTTGATTTCGCTGACTTCCCATCGACATCAGACGAAATAGACTGAGATAAAACATTTCCTTGCACTATTGCCAAGTATCTCTTGTTGATGTTATGTTGTTTAAGCATATCTCCCAAGAATCGATTCACTTCAATCGTTTTCGCAACAATTACCAACCCACTAGTTGAAAAATCCAAGCGATGTACTGGATGTCCCCATTTATAAGCATCTGGTTGTGAAGAAAGTATTAGTTGATCTACCAAACAATTAACAAGTGTTCTATACTGATTACCGCTTACAATCAATCCCGATGGTTTATTTACAATTGCTAGATAATCATCTTCGAATAGGACTTTAATCTCTAGCGGAAAAGGTTTGGGAATAAATTTTTGTGTATCAATAAGTAGAATCTTATCACCTGGTTGCATCCATGCGCCAGATACAGCTAGTTCGTCATTTAGGTAAAGTTCATGACGCTTGATTGCCTTTTTCACAGCACTTTTTGTTGGTATTGGTGAGAACAATCCTATAGTATAGTCAATAAAACGAATCATTTCTCTTATTTCCACAACCTTGTGTTCATCAAGTACAATCATTCGGTCAGTCTATCAATTGTTAGAGATTTCTTCACACAAAAAAACCTCGAACGTAAATTCGAGGTTTAATAACTGAAATTTAATAGCTTATTACATTAAAATGAATGTGACACGCCGACTTTTTGCTAAAGCTAACTCAGATCCAATGTCATCAACTTCTAGAGCAGGCTCATTATCAGTATCCCCAACATTTGGGCTACTTGCTCGTTTTCTAGTTGGAATCATTCTTGATTCTGAAATTCCTTTTTCCATCAAGTATTTCATTACAACACCAATTCGTTGGTTGTCCATATCAGCATAGATTTTTTTCTTAGCACCAACTTCATCTTCTTCAACATTGTTATGACCAAGTATTTGAAGTTTAGCAGTTGGATTGGCTTCTAACTGAGTAACAATAAAATCTAAGGAAGATTGTCCTTCCATTGATAATTTACTTTTCCCGAAAGCAAAATATACTTGACGAGCATCAACCATTTCTTTTGCTGTCATATCTTCATTCACAATAAAAGATTTCTGATAAATTAGTGTTGAAAATTCACTTCCAGCATCTTCAGCAATACAGTCACATTTTTGTCCTTTTTCTTCATCTAAAAGACGAACAGAGACATCATCGATATAATAATATGCCGATATCACCTGACTGACTTTTATCAATTTCGTCTTAGAATCTTTTTTCATTCGCTCTGAGCGTGTTTCCTCATTTGATGAAAAATTTCCCAGTGTAATGTATTTCTCACCACCTTTCGCTGTGTAAGTCCCACAAATTTCTGTCCAATTATAACGTGCTGAGATAGTTTCATAATCATTCTGTATATGGAGAATACTAGCGTCCTCGATAATCGAAACTTTAGATTCAGTTCCATACTGTTTTTTGGAGAACATTACCCCCACATTATTAGAAGCATATTTAGAAGCTTCAGCGAGCGAAACATACATTTTCACACAATACTTCAACCCCTTTTTCATTGGAGTTTCCATTTTTGTCATCACATAAGAGCGAGGAACTTTATTTCCATAAGAAAAGCCAGTAATTCCTATATAATTTTCACCTTCACGTGGTTCTTCTTGTCCAAAAAGGTTATCAGGAACTCCAATTTCTGGAATTTTCGTCTGGATAAATAAATCGGCACGCACACCTGTTGGAGAAACCCATCCAGTTGCGCTTTCAATTTTACCTAAGCGTTTAGGCTTTTTACCTATTGATTCGAAGCTTCCGTTTGGGACCATGTTTTCCCCTTCCTGTGCAAAAGACGTAGGAGCAAGGAATACAAAGCTCATTGCCGAGATAAATTGTATTATTGTTCTAGTATTGAATTTCATAATTCTTCACTGTTTTAATAAATGTTATCACTTTTTCTGGATCAACATCTGGATAAACTCCGTGGCCTAAATTAACAATATGTCTCCTACTTTTAAAAGAATTCAGCATATTATTTGTTATTGCTTCAACTTCTGAATGCGACGAATATAGCGCACAAGGATCAAGGTTACCTTGAAGCGTTCGATTTTCACCAACAACTTCACGAATATCTTTCATCTGCATGTTCCAATCAACTCCAATCGTTTGGCAATCCATGGCAGCCAATTCGGTTACAGAGTTGTACGCTCCTTTTGCAAAGAGTGTAATTGGAACTTCACTAATCGCACCCGCAATTTTATCCATATATTTCAGTCCAAATTCAGCATATTGCTCTTTTCCAAGAATCCCAGCCCAAGAATCAAATACCTGTACTAAATGTACACCGGCATTAACCTGTGCTTTTAAATACTGAATTGTGACATCCGTTATACGAGTAAGCAACTCGTGTGCCAAAGTTGGATTTGTAAATAAAACTTTCCGTGCTTTCGAGAATGTTTTTGATCCTTGACCTTCGATCATGTAACAGAAAATTGTCCATGGGGCGCCTGCAAAACCAATCAATGGAACGCGACCATCAATTTCTTTATTTGCTATTTTTATTGCTTCTAAAACGTAACTCAACCGATCTTCAACATCAAAATTTGTTTGAGCGTGTTTCTCGAAATCATTTATGGATTGAATTGTTTTCTCAAACCAAGGACCTTTCTTTTCGATCAGTTCGTAGCTCAAGCCCATTGCTTCGGGAACCACAAGAATGTCAGAAAAAATAATTGCAGCATCGACACCTAATAAATCAACGGGTTGAACAGTAACCTCAGCAGCACGTTCTGGAGTTTCTACTAGCTCTTTAAAGCCAGACAATGATGCCCTAACTGCTCTGTATTCTGGGAGAATTCTCCCTGCTTGTCGCATCAACCAAACAGGATAGCGTTCAATAGATTCTCCTTGGGCTGCACGAATAATTAAGTCGTTTTTAAATTTCATTGTTGCAAAGATAGGGCTTATACTGGATTCTCAGAAGGTTGAACCATTAGAATCTACATTTTTTCATTTGGCTGCCTTAACGGGCTTTCCGCTGTATCTTTAATCAAATGTAGATTTTGACCATTGATCAGCTACTAAAATTAAAGGTTGTCACTCCAATTCCTGGCAGGAAAGTCAACTCTACCATTTAATAACCTTCTTGTCATGGTTGATCAAATAATCATTTGTTTTGGAAAAGTGCTTACAACCAAAAAAACCTCGGTAGGAAGATAATGGAGAAGGGTGAGGAGCAGTTAGTACTAAATTTTTATCACGATTGACGTTCTCAGCTTTCTTCATCGCTTTTGCTCCCCAAAGTAGGTAAACAATTTCGCTTTTATGGTCATTCAATTGATTAATCACAGCGTCAGTAAATAGTTCCCAACCTTTATTCTTATGACTATCCGCTTTTCCTTCTCGAACAGTTAACACTGAGTTCAGTAATAAAACACCTTGATTTGCCCAGCGATTTAGATCTCCGTGTTCATAAAATGGTCTACCAATATCCGATTCAATTTCCTTGTAAATATTATTCAAACTTTTTGGTAAAGGACTTACATCTGGCTGTACTGAAAAACAAAGCCCGTGTGCATGCCCCTTAGTTGGATAAGGATCTTGACCTAAGATAACAACCTTTACCTTATCGAACGGACAACTATCAAACGCACCAAAAATCTCGCTTTCTTTTGGGAATATCGCTTTATTGTTAGTCGCATACTCGTTTTTCACAAACTCTAGTAGCGTTTGAAAATAAGGTTTAGGAAATTCATTTCTTAATTGTCGGGTCCAAGATTCTTCCATTTTGAAATTCATTCTACAATAATACTCATTCAATGAATAATCAGTTACACTACTTTTGGAAGATCATACTATCTTTGAAGCATGAGAATTTTATTATTTATCTGCTTAACAATTTTAGTTGGATGTTCCGAAGAGCTAGAACCAAAAGAAAGTATTCTACCCGATGATATTGTAAATATCGATCCTCTTGAAGGGCTACCTCTTGATGAAGCAATTAACAAGCACATCAAATCGACGCTTAATATTACCGATACTGAAAAATATACTTACGAAGTATTTAAAGGCGATTGTGACGGTGATGACAGTTTAGATATCATTGTTACCGTTAATTTGTTAGATCGAGCTATTAATCAAGCAATTGCATCAGGTCAGTTACCCAAAAGAGCCGAATCGGGCTATATTGGCCTGTTTAATTACTTCTTTTATGTAGATGGTTTTACGCGTAAGTTTGATCCACCTAAAGTAATTCCTTCAAGTCCACACGCAAAATTAGTTCTAAATTTCGAACAATTCCGAACAGCTAATCATATGGATTTCACTATTGACTATCGAATAAAAGATGCTGGATTTAGAGGTTATTTCACCGTATCTAATGGACATCCAATACAGATACTGCAAACACCAATATTCACTGGAGTTGGAGAGAAGGAATCGGAAGCTTTTAAAGTTCGCTATGAAACAGGAAGCTATTCAACGAGTAAGGATATCGTAGTCTACAAAGGAAGTTTTGAAAACATTGTCCCTAAAAGTGAATTTGAGATCTATAATTTTTCACCAGAAATTATAGGAACAGAGGAACTTGAAAGGCGTTGGTTTTTTAATGAGAATGATTTCAAGTATTATACAAAGAAGGAAAAGTAGATTTTAGAATAAGGAGACTCGACGATATCCAGATAATAAGATTTCAAGACAATAAGATTGAAGTACTAATCTAGATTAACACCTAGGAATTTAATTTAAAAAGTAGCCTTCACAGAGATTAAAAGATTTCTACCCGAAGCACTGATTCCTGATCCTGAAGTTCTATACAACTGATCTGTAATGTTTTCTATTCCTCCTGTTATTGACAAGTGTTTATTGAAAAAGAATGCCGCTTTTAAATTAAATGTATACCAATTTGGCGTGTAAGAATTTCCGTTAGAATCCACTGCGTAAGAAAAATCACCTCGTTCGTTCAACGGAAGATCTTCTGGGTTTAATCGAGCTTGATACATTGCATAGACATCTATTCTGAACCTACGTGTTTTATATGCTAAAGATGTTCGCCCAAAGGTTGGTGCAACATGCGATTTCGGAAAATAAGCAGCACTATCCACATTGTATTCTTCCCCAACTTGATAGCTAATTGTACTGCGAAGTGTTAACCCTTTAGTCAGTACAATGTCAATTCCTCCTTGAATACCAAAAACATTTGCATCAGCAACATTTTGAACCGCTTGAACATTGCTCAACGTTCCTTCATATAAAATACTGTCTTGACCATTGAATGAAAAATTTGCTCTTGCCAACGCGTCGCGCAAATAAGTGTAATAAATAGCTCCTTCAAATTTTATTTTATTCTTGATCGACCAAACAAAGCCAAACTCACCATTATACGCATATTCTGGCTTCAAGTTAACATTTGGAACGATGACAGATCCTGGTTCAGAATCAAATACTTTTCCTAAGTCATCGATGTTTGGCGCTCGAAATCCCGTTGATGCATTTGTGAAGAATTGGAAAAAATCACTTGGGTTATACACAAGACCAAGACTCCCGTTAACAGCACTGTTCGAATTTTTCGTTGATCGAATTGGAAATGCAAAAAGTGAAGTATCAAAATCAGCACTTATTTCATAATAACTGTAACGAGCGCCACCGCTCAAAATCCACTTCTCTGTTAATGCATATTTCATATTTACAAATGCTCCATACGCCTGCCACGTAGAGCCATTAGGATACCTTGAAATAATAGTTGTGGTTTCTCTTGTAATGATATCTTCGCGATGTGCATTTGAATTGACTAAGTTACCAATGGCTTCAAGGCCATAAAAAAGTGTGAATGCAGGACTAATTACTTTGTCAAAATCAAGATTCAAAGAAAGTGCATTTACCTCTTCATATTGCCGACGAATAGAAGTGCTTCCCGTTTTTCGATCGTGTCTGCTTTCCTTGAAATTTTGATAAGCCGCGGTTAATCTCATGTCATTATAAATTCCTCTTTTGCGAACGTGCGACATTCCAAACTTATGCATCATCCATTGTTGTGGCCCATAATACCACTCAGCTTTATCGAGAATACCATCGTTATCTTGATCCAAAATCAGTCGATCATACCTTGGAGCATCGGTTGTTGTTGAGAAGTTCGCAATGTAATCGAACTCCCAACTATCAGAAGGCTTAAAGCGAATTTTTTGCATGAAATTCATTTGACTAAAGCCTGAATTAGCTTGGAGTTGAGGATCTTTATTTATAATTGTCTGATCCACGCCGTCTATTCTTTCTTGATATGTCGGACGAAGAAACGCAGAGTTCCCGAATTTTCCAGCTTTCAAATCTCCATAGCGAGAGAATGTTCCCGCAGTCAGAAAAGCCCATTTTTTTTTCCCGATATTTACATCAAAATGTGATGTGCTTTCATTGCTCGAAGATGAATAGCGACTAAAAATATTTGTCCGAGCGTATGTTTTTAATGAATCTGGTGAAAATTTCGCTTCTTTAGTTCTGAAATCCATCACGCCACCAATTGCGTCTGATCCATAAGTCACAGCACCAGGTCCAAAAAGAACTTCTACTGATTCTAAGGAATTAGCATCCATGGAAATCACATTCTGTAAATTTCCAGCTCTAAAAATCGCATTATTCATTCTCACCCCATCCACTGAAATGAGTACACGATTCGTTCCAAAACCTCTCAATTGAGGTGAACCTCCAGCAAGTTGACTTTTTTGCACAAATACATATCCACTTGATTCTAACAAATCGGCAGAAGTTTGAGGACTCATTAGTTCAACATCACGCATTTTCATTTTGTGAATCTTCCCTGGGATTTTCACTTTATCTTGCTCCCATCTATTTCCAGTAATCACTGTTTCTCCAATTGAAAGAACATCATCAGCCAATTCAACACCCGTTACTTTCCGAAGTTCCTCATAAGTGAAAACACCCGTTGCATATTCTGGGTAACTTATATATATAGTATCACAGCCTTTGAATCTGTCTAATTGAAACCGTCCATTGACATCAGCCCGTACTCTAATCTTAGGGTTAAGTGAGTAAATATCAGCACTCGGAATTGATTGCTGCGAGATCTCGTCTTTGATTGTAATCTCTTGAGACAACAAAACCGAACTATTTCCGAGTAAAATTAGACTAAAAAGAAGTATTGACCCAATAGATTTAATCATGTATGCAAAAGTAATATTATTCGAATTGCCACAATGAACGTGCCAAAATTACTGCCATTAAATAGTAGTATATTTGATTCATCAATGGAGTATCAAATTAAACATACAAAAACTTTTCGCTATCAAGCATCTTCTGACAATAACCGACTCGAAAAAGTACTCTACGTACTTCATGGTTATGGTCAATTAATTGAGTTTTTTATTCGTAAATTCCGAAACGTCCCAAAAAACTTATTGATTGTAGCACCAGAAGGAATGCATCGCTTTTATCTCGATGGAACAAGTGGTCGCGTTGGGGCATCATGGATGACAAAGGAAGCACGAGAAACAGATATTAAAGACACCATTTCATATTTAAACAAAGTCGATCAAGAGGTTTCAACCCGTTATGCTATTAAGAAACGTTTTCTACTTGGCTTTTCACAAGGTGGGGCAACCGCAGCAAGATGGGAACAATTAGGTTCAGTTAATTTTGATGGTGTAATTCTTTGGGCCTGTATTTTCCCACCAGACTTAGCGATTGCCAATACAAATAAATTGAATAGTAATCATTTCTTTGTGATCGGTAATCAAGATGAATATTTTTCGAAATCGGCGCAACAAGAATTGAGTAATTACTACAGTGGTCAAGGCTATCAGATAGTATCTTACCATGGAACACATGATATTGTTAACGAAACATTAACAGAAATACTTCGACAAATGGATAGTAATTTGTGAATTCGCTCTTTTTTTGGCACAATTTTCGATATTTGCACTGAAAACAATAATGACATGAAAATATTTGCGATCATATTTACACTTTTTACACTTTTCACACTTGTCTCTTTTGGGCAGGATGCGAAATCACAGGAAATTCTAGATAAACTATCGAAGAAAATCAATGGGACTGCCTCATTTTATATTGAATTCAGTGAAAACACCTATAATAAAGATGCAGGTGTAAATCTGAACATGTTTGGTAAAGGATGGGTAAATGGAGACAAATATTACGCTTCACTTGGAGATAATACAATCATCTCGAATGGTTTAAAAACGTGGACTGTTGTTAAAGAAGAAAAAACAACTTATGTCGCAGATGCAGATGAAGACGACGATGAATTGATGAATCCTAAGAAACTAATGACAATTTGGGAAACTGGATTCAAGAATAAGTACGGAAAAGAAGAAACATTGAGTGGCGAAACTGTACACAAAATATATTTGTACCCAAAAAGTCCAAAGTCAGTTGATTTCACTCAAATTGTAGTTTATATCTCGAAATCTAAGAATGAACTTAAAAAAGTACTTATCAAGATGAAGGATGCGACGCATAAGACATATCGCCTAAAGAAATATACTGCAAACCCAACGATAAGCGATTCGAAATTTGTTTACAACAAGGCTAAATTCCCAGGATATAAGTTGATTGAAGACTAGGTTCAATTAAGAATGGAGAATTAGGAGTGTGCGATCACATATATGAGCTAAAAAGTGGATTTGAGTAATTAACTCCGCATTTTTTAATGCCCTAATAATTCAATATTTTATTAATTGCCTGATCAAGTCTTGACTTTGGTAAGAATTGCTCTTCCAACTGAGCGGCGAATGGAACAGGTGTATCAATTGAAGCCACACGAGTCACAGGCGCATCTAACGATTCAAAGCAATTCTCTAAAATAAGCGCAACTAGCTCCCCTCCAATTCCTCCAGTCATACAATCTTCGTGCAGAATGATTACCCTTCCTGTTTTTCTTGCTGCCGAATAAATTGCTTCGGTGTCTAGAGGTAAAAGTGTACGTAAATCAAGAATCTCAATACTCAATTCCGAATGATCATCCGCATAATTTTTCGCCCAGTGTACACCTAATCCATAGGTGATAATCGTTAACTCGGAGCCTTCTCTAACTGTATTTGCTTTTCCAATTTCAACCGTGTAATAATCATTAGGGATCTCTTCTCGGATGCTTCGATACAAGAATTTATGTTCAAATACGAGCACTGGATTTGGATCTTCAATTGCTGCAGCTAAAAGTCCTTTTGCTTCGAAAGGAGATGATGGATAAACGATCTTCAAACCTGGAGTATGAAAGAACCAAGCTTCATTACTTTGAGAGTGAAAAGGCCCAGCAGCAGCACCCGCTCCAGTAGGCATCCTAATTACCACATCTGCATTTTGTCCCCATCGCCAATGCATTTTAGCAAGATTATTGACAATTTGATTAAATCCACATGTAGCAAAATCAGCAAATTGCATCTCCACAACCGCTTTCATTCCAGCAATCGATAAACCAAGTCCAGCACCAACTATTGCAGACTCACAAATTGGTGTATTTCGCACACGTTCTTTTCCAAATTGATCAACAAATCCTTCTGTGATTTTAAAGACTCCCCCGTATTCGGCAACATCCTGTCCCATTATGATTAGGTCATCATAGCGCTCCATAGATTGACGAAGTCCGTCTTGAATAGCGTCAACGAACCTACGTTCTGACTTATTTCCTGTTGCTTCTATAACAGATTGCTCGTAATCAGCATAAACATCCGTCAATTCAGAATCCATATTAGGAATTACATCTGGTTCTGCATAAGCCGAGTCTAATCCATCTTGAATTTCCTTTTTGATTTCTTTTCTGAACTGATCTTCGATCTGTTCAGTTAACACTCCCTCGCTATAAAGAAAATCAGAAAAGGCTTTAAGCGGATCAAATTGTTCCCACTCATCCTGAATACCTTTAGGATAATATTTAGTTCCTGATGCTTCTTCATGCCCTCGCATCCTGAATGTCATAAACTCCAACAATACAGGTTTAGGGGTTTGACGGATTTCTTTTGAAATCTTGCGAACAGTTCTAATCACTTCAAGAATGTCATTCCCGTTTACTTGAACAGCTTCCATTCCATAACCAATACCTTTATCGATAAATTGTTTACATTTAAATTGCTCATTGGAAGGAGTAGAAAGACCCCATTGATTATTCTCAATCCCGAAAATTACCGGCAGATCCCAAACAGATGCAACATTCAATGCCTCATGAAAATCTCCTTCACTTGCACCACCATCACCAGTAAAAACTAATGTCGCTTTTTTCTCGTTACGAATTTTAGAAGCAAGTCCGATTCCATCTGCAAGTCCTAGTTGAGGTCCAAGGTGAGAAATCATACCCACAATGTTATATTCTTGAGTTCCAAAATGAAAAGAGCGATCTCGACCCTTTGTAAATCCTGTCATTTTACCTTGAAATTGCGCGAACAATCGATCTAATGGAACCTCACGCGCCGTAAATATTCCTAGATTTCTATGCATTGGAAGTATGTACTCTTCACGATCCATAGCATAAGCAGAACCAACAGAAATTGCCTCTTGTCCCCAACCAGAAAACCATTTAGAAATTTTCCCTTGACGAAGAAGAATAAGCATCTTTTCTTCGATCATTCTAGGTAATAAAATCTTACGGTAAATCGAAAGTAATTCTTGATCATCGAATTCTTTTCGATCAAAAGAAATTGTGCGTTTGTCGAGTACAGCCATTTTAACAAGTATAGAAAGCAAATCTAACAAAAGGACGAACTAATGGGAAGGATTCGCATAAAAAAAGGTCGCCAACATTGAATTGACGACCGATCTATTAATTAGTATCTACTTAGACGACTCCTTGATCGAGCATTGCGTCTGCAACTTTCACAAAACCAGCAATGTTAGCTCCTCTCACGTAGTCAATCGAGCCATCATCATTTTTACCGTATTTGACGCAAGAATTATGAATTGAAACCATAATACTATGCAGTTTTTCATCAACCTCTTCTCTCGTCCAACTTAATCTCAATGAATTTTGAGACATCTCCAGACCTGAAGTTGCAACACCACCAGCATTAGATGCTTTACCTGGAGAAAAAAGAATTCCAGCATTTTGCAATGCCTCAATAGCAGCAGGAGTACATGGCATGTTTGCTCCTTCAGCAACGCAGATTATACCATTTGCAATCAGTGCTTTTGCTTCATCACCATCTAATTCATTTTGTGTAGCACATGGCAAAGCAATATCAACTTTCACGCTCCAAGGATCACCTCCTTTATGAAAAGTAGCTGAAGAAAATTTATCTGCATATTCATGGATTCTTCCACGTCGTTCGTTTTTAAGCTCCATAATAAATGCTAATTTCTCAGCACTAATTCCATCTGTATCGTGTACAAAACCAGATGAATCTGACATTGTCACAACCTTACCTCCAAGTTCAGTTACTTTCTCGCATGCATATTGTGCAACATTTCCAGAACCAGAAATTGCAACAACTTTTCCTTGGAAAGAATCATTTTTCGTAGCAAGCATTTCTTTTGCAAAATATACAGTTCCATAACCCGTTGCCTCAGGACGAATTAAAGATCCTCCCCAGTTTCTGCCTTTACCTGTTAAAACACCAGTAAACTCATTTCGCAACCTTTTGTACTGACCAAACATGTATCCTATTTCACGACCACCAACTCCGATGTCCCCAGCAGGAACATCAGTATTAGGCCCAATATGACGAGAAAGTTCAGTCATAAATGATTGACAAAAACGCATTACTTCAGCATCTGACTTTCCTTTCGGGTTAAAATCAGATCCCCCTTTACCTCCGCCCATAGGAAGAGTTGTCAATGAATTTTTAAACACTTGTTCGAATCCTAAAAATTTTAAAATTGATAGATTCACAGAAGGATGAAAGCGAAGCCCACCTTTGTAAGGTCCAATTGCAGAATTAAATTCAACACGAAAACCTCTATTCACATTTACCTCACCATTATCTGAAGTCCATGGAACTCTGAAAATTATTGTTCTTTCAGGTTCAACCATTCGCTCAAGGATTTTTGCATCCTTATACTTTGGGTTTTCTTCTATGACAGGTATAACCGCCTCAGCAACTTCATGCACAGCTTGCAAAAATTCAGTTTCATGACCATTAGAAACTTTAACTTTCTCCATGAAGGCATCAATTTCCGCTTGATATTTATTTGACATACTAAGTATTTTATTATGGGGCAAATGTATATAATTTTTGAACTTATTCCTGTATTTAATATTAGAACATTCATTGGACGATAATTGTCATCCTACATTACAATTATTGGTAGATTCTTATCCATCGTAATACTCTATAAACTATGTATTTTGATTATTTTTGTGCTAGACTGGCAACTTTATGATGAAAGTGCTCGTCTTTTGAAACATACGACCACACTTACACGTGGAAAAGATTAAGAAAATTTGAAATGAAGAATTCACTTACTACACTGCTCGGCACTGCGCTGTTATTAATCACAAGTACTATTTCCAATGCACAAACAGTTTGTTTAGGGACAGATACTGTAGTATGCGTTGGTTCTACAGTCTCTATTCAAAACTGTGGGAGCGGCGGCGGTGGCCCATCTCAAGGAATTGTTCTTGTATCACCTAGTTCGGTTTTTTTAAGTGATGATCAATACAGTGCTCCAGTAAATATTGGCTTTAGTTTTGATTTTTACGGATCAACCTATACACAGTTGACAATAGGATCCAATAACATTCTTTCTTTTGACCTATCACTTGCAAATGGATTTTGTCCTTGGGCTATGGGTGGATTAGGAACACTCCCAAATGCAGGAGCAACTCTGATACAGAATTCAATAATGCCAGCTTATCAAGATGTTAATCCCACTCTAGGCGGGACAATCCAATATGAAACAATAGGAACTGCTCCAAATAGAATTTTTATTGTTCTTTATTCGGATATCAATTTTTTCAGCTGTACATCAGTATGTAATTACATTGCCGTTATTCTTTACGAGACCTCTAATGAAATTGAGGTGCATATTGGTGACAAACCAACATGTGTTAGCTGGAACAGTGGATTAGCGATTCAAGGAACTCAAAATGCAGGAGGTTCAGTTGCTCACATTACACCAGGTAGAAATAATTCTGTTTGGTCAGCCAATCAAGAAGGAATGCGTTGGACTCCGACATCACCTTCCGTTACTAACAATTATACGATTGCTCCAATCCCATACATCTTAACAACTAGTGCAAGTACATCTTTTCAATGGGAAAGTACTGCAGGAACAACATGGCCATACGCCCCAACAATAACTATTAATCCTGTTGCTGCTGGATCAACTGGCTACTATCTTTCAGGGTCTGCGTGTGGAGCATCTTTAGGCGCAGTATCTGATACAACTTGGGTAACTGGGACAACTTCGTCAGTTAGCGCATCAGCAGTTGATGACATTTGTACGGCTGGAATAGGATCGGTAACGGCAACCCCAACTGGTGGAACTGCACCATATACTTATGATTGGACGACACTAGGAAATAATCCAAATCAAACTGTCAATGGTGTTTTTGCTGGTACTTATACGGTAATTATGACCGATAGTATTGGTTGTACATCCACTGCAAGCGTTTTAGTTGGTGATACACCTGCGACTTTCCAAGGATCAACAACCTTAGTATCATGTCCTGGAGGAAATGACGGAACAGCTTTTGCTGAAATGATTCCAATGCTTGGTACTGTAACTTATTTATGGGATGATCCAGCGGCTCAGACGACACAAACT
This sequence comes from Bacteroidota bacterium, assembly GCA_024280295.1. Classification (GTDB taxonomy): domain Bacteria; phylum Bacteroidota; class Bacteroidia; order Flavobacteriales_D; family Crocinitomicaceae; genus UBA4466. Next base: position 44,159 of record JAJRQK010000026.1, on the reverse strand, counting down.
GCTACTGGACTAATTGCAGGAACATACACCTGTATTGTTACCTCAGACATTGGTTGTTTCGGCACGGTAATCCTAACAGTAGTAGAAATCCCAGGAATGGTTGGTGTTATTACCTCCCAAACAGATCCATCATGTAATAGTGGTACTGATGGAATAATTGATGTCTCTGTCAATCAGGGAACGTCACCATACACCTATACTTGGGATAATTCGGCATCTACGAGCTCGCAAGCCACAGGTTTGTCTGTTGGTACACATACTGTTACTGTCATTGATGACAATGGGTGTATAATTACAATTACAGCAACGCTTAGTCAGCCTGCTTCATTAGTTATTACATCAATCACACCAACAACACAAATTTGTCCAGAAGATGAAATTATTCTTTCAGCTACTGGAGCAGGCGGATCATCTGCATACACATTTACATGGTATGAAGGCGCAAATTTAATTGGTACTGGTTCATCAATTACTGTTGACCCATTGGTAACCAATACCCAATATTGTGTTACATTATCAGAAGCTTGTGGGTCGCCAACAACTCAAGAATGTACAATGATTACCTTCCCATCACCAATTGAACCTCAAGCGGTTTCAGACTTTACTGAATTTTGTATGCCAGGACGATTCGAATTCGCGAATACTTCAATAAATGCATCAGAGATTGCAACAACTTACTGGGATTTTGGAGATCAGCAAGGTGCTTCACTTGAAGTTGCAGACGATTCTACTTCTTATCAATACAATGCGGTTGGAACTTATGATATAATATTGATTACAACTTCGATCTATGGTTGTGTTTATACAGATACGATGAAGCAAATTGTATCTGTAAAACCGAATCCTATTGCAGGTTTTACTTTCTCTAATAATCCAGCATCGATATTTGAATCAGAGGGAATAAAATTGCAAGATCGATCTTCAACAGACGTGATTAGTTGGAGCTGGTTTAGCCCATACTCGAACCCAACAACAAGTAATCAAACACAACCAGCCTTTGATTTTCCTGGTGTTGCAGGGATCTACCCAGTAACTCTTATTGTTGAAACTGCACTTGGATGTGTGGACACGTTAATTATCAATATGAATGTTCATAATGACATTCTTTTCTTCGCTCCAAATGCATTTACTCCTGATAATGATGAACTAAATCAAACTTGGAAAGCTGAAATACAAGGTGTCGATATTTACGACTTTGAATTATTTATCTTTAATCGATGGGGAGAAATCATTTGGGAAACTCATGACCCATCAGTTGGATGGGATGGAACTTACAATGGGAAAATTATTCAAACTGGGACCTACCAGTGGAAGGCAAACGTAAAAGACCTCTATACTGATAAAAAAGTTGAATTTACAGGAAGTATAAACCTTCTTAAATAGCACAACATAAATCATATTTAGAAAAAAGGGAATCTCACTAATTTGAGACTCCCTTTTTTCTTTGGTATTGATTTTGCTTTGCTAAAGGAAATGTTTGTATGTTTGAAAAAAATCGATCAATGAAAAAGATATTTATACCAATCGGAATTTGTGCGACACTTTTACTTTCATCATGTGATGTACTAGAAGAGGTTGCAGGTGGACTTGTAGGAACAGGAGGAGACGGAACCACAACACCATCCTTGAGTAATGGTGAAGTTATTAAAGGCTTGAAAGAAGCATTAAACGTAGGAATTAAGAATTCTGTAGATTTAACATCAATTACTGATGGTTTCCTAAAGAATGCTGATATAAAATTGCCGTTTCCAAAAGATGCTATAAAAGTTCGTGATAAAGCCATTGAATGGGGATTAGATGGACAAGTTGATAAGTTTGTGGAAACGTTAAATCGTGCAGCAGAAGAATCAACGAAGGAAGCATTACCAATCTTTAAGGATGCTATCCTCGGAATGAGTATTTCTGACGGATTTGCAATTTTGAATGGTGGTGATGGTGCTGCAACAAAGTTCTTAGCAGACAATACAACTTCTCAACTTACAGATGCGTTTGCACCGAAAGTAAAAGCTGCAATAGAGAAGGTGAAACTTACCGATCTTTGGAATCCTATTATTACCAAGTATAATACCTTTGCAAATTCACCATTTAGTAGTGCTGAACCAGTAGAAGCTGATTTGGAGAGATATGTAACTCAAAAAGCAATTGAAGGCTTGTTTTTTATGGTTGCAAAAGAAGAAAATAAAATTCGCCTGGATCCATTAGCAAGAGTTTCTGACATTTTGAAGAAAGTTTTTGGGAGTATCACAAACTAATCAACTCGATTACATTCTAGTAAAACGTTTTACTTAGGAGGCACTGCAACATGTAGTGCCTTTTCTATGGTCAATTGTTCGGAAATAACTACTTTCAATCCTCTAAAAATTGAAGTATGCAATATCCTCATTCAGAATTAGTCCTCAACTCAGAAGGACATGTTTATCATCTCGCAATTTCTCCCGATCAAATCGCGAAGAATGTAATTTTAGTTGGAGATCAAGACCGAGTTAATTTAGTTGCCTCATTTTTTGACACTATCGAACATCAATCTCAACATAGAGAGTTCGTCTGTACTACTGGAACATACAATGGTAAAAAAATCAGTGCTTTATCTACTGGAATCGGAACCGATAATATCGACATTACAATTAATGAATTAGATGCACTGTTCAACATTGATCTTGAGAAAAGAGTAGATAAAATAGAGCATACTTCCTTGAATTTAGTTCGAATAGGAACATGTGGAATTCTTCAAGAAAATGTTGCTTTGCACTCCTATATACTATCAACTTATGCTTTTGGACTAGACAATGTGGCCCATTACTACGAAATTGAATTTAGTGAGGCTGAAATTGCTTTAAATAATGAAATCAACAAACAGATTCCACTTCCTTCACCAATTAAGACATATATTACTAAAGCATCAGATGAATTAACCTGTAAGTTAAGATCTGATATAACTGTTGAAGGTATTACTGTAACATCAAGTGGATTTTACGGCCCACAAGGAAGACAGTTGCGATTAAAAAACAGAACCTCTGAATTAAATGATAAGCTTACAGCATTTGAATTTCACGGACATCGAATTACAAACTTTGAAATGGAAAGTTCTGCACTTTTTTCACTCGGAAGAGCTTTGGGACATCAATGTTCGACAATTTGTCTAGGAATTGCTAATCGGCCAAAAATGGAATTTTCAAAAGGATATAAAAAAGAAATGCTTGATTTAATTCAATATGTCTTAGATCGAATTTAATCATCAATTAGAAATAAAAAAGGTGCTGAGATATAATCTCACTCTAATTTACTGGGCGATAAATTAGAAGTATCCCCTAATACAATACTATCGAATTTCAAGTTAGGTTTACCAACTTTTTTTACCGTGTTCTGCAGTATTCTGATGAAGTATAACCACTTCATTATTATTTAGGACTTTGTTGACAATCGCGGTATGATGCCGCATGGACTCTGTATAAGTGATATCATCTTTTACTTACTTTATGCAGTATGGTTTAGCGAATTATCAACTCTATAGTTTTTCCCTTCATATATTTAGACTTATCTTCGATAAAAATTACTATTATGAAAAAGAAACTTAATTCTACCCTACTCGTTTTGGGTCTACTAATGTTTGCAGGAAATGGCCTTTCGCAATTGAGCACTTTCCCTTACTACCAAGACTTTGAAACATTCTCAACTTGTACGGGAAGTTGTAACTTGACTTGTCTGCTAATTAATGGATGGGTAAACGAAGGACCTGGAGATGCAGGTGAATGGATTGTAGATGTAGGAGGCACATCCTCATCTAATACAGGGCCATCTGTTGATTATGACCCAGGAAACACAAGTGGTAAATACCTTTATTTTGAGACGTCTTCACCTTGTTACTCAAATGTAACTGCAATACTACATGCACCAGTTCTAGATATGACTAGTGTTGGAGGCTTGAATATGATTTTCTCAAACCACATGTACGGATCCTCAATGGGTACACTTTCTGTTGAAGTCAGTACTGATGGTGGAATTACTTATCCAACGATGCTTTGGACTAAATCTGGAAATCAAGGAGATCAATGGTTTGTGGATACAGTAAACCTAATTGCTTATGCAGGTATGTCCGACGTTCGTGTAAGATTCAGAGGCGTAAGTTCAACAAGCTTCACAAGTGATATGGCCATTGATGCTGTTACTTTCTACGAACCTCTTCCATTAGATGCTGGGATTACAGCAATTCCAGCACCAGGACTTCCAAGCTGTAACTTGGTGAACTCACCTGTTTCTGGAACTGTTAGGAACTTCGGAACAAACACATTGACATCCGTAAATATTAATTGGTCTGTGAACGCTATTATTCAAACACCTTTCGCATGGACTGGATCATTGGTTAGTGGAATGGAAGCAACTGCTTCACTAGGAACATACACATTTATAAATGGTGATTTTCTTCAGGTATGGACATCAGATCCAAACGCTGGAGTTGAAATGGGAAGTGGGCCAGCAAATGACACAACTTCAATTACTATTCAAACAGGTCTAATGGGGCCTTATTCAATTGGTATTGCAGGAGATTATGCAAATTTCAATGATGCTGTTGCAGCATTAAGCCTTTATGGTGTGTGTGGGCCTGTTGTTATTGATGTCGATGATGGAATTTACCCAGAACAAATTTCAATTCCTGAAATTATGGGAGCATCGGTAACTAACACAATTACATTTCAATCCTTAAATGCTGATCCAACACTTGTTACAATGATTTACTCGCCAACTAATTCTGCTAGTAACTATACTTTGCAAATGGATGGGGCTGATTATGTTACCTTCAAAGAAATGACCCTAGAAAGTAATGGCCCAACTTTTTCTACAGTAATAGATGTAACGAATGAATCTAGTTGGAATACATTTGATGGAAACATGATTATTGGTGATTCAAATACATTTACAACTTCAACTAATAAAGCTGTAATTACCTCTTTCAACGGTACTCTTGATACTATGAATATGTTCCTTAATAATGCAATTACGTATGGTTCGTATGGAATATTTTGGTATGGAAACAATACAACTGGTTTGGAAAAAGGATTAATCTTTGATAATAATGTACTTTCTCATATATATTATCGTGGCATACATCTCTACTATATGGAAGATGTTACAGTTACCAACAACATTGTTCGATTTAGTGGCAACTACTCAGGTTCAACTTACTGTGCATACAGCTCTTATAACAATGGTAATCTTACCTTTAATGGTAATGATTTTAATGTACCATCACGGGGGTACAATTGGTATTTAAGTAATTGTACAAGCTACGCAGCAAGCTCCTCTTATATGTCAAATAATTTTTTCAGTATTTCAGATTCATTGAATACTGGCACCTCGTACGGGATTTACATGACAAATACGTCTAACTTGAATGTAATTAATAACTCCATCAATATGTACTCTGGAGGGATTAATTCTAGAGCTCTGTATATGACCAGTGGATTGGGTAACAAGGTTTACAATAACAATATTGTGAACTGGGGACCAGGATATGGGTTCTATCTGAACGGTGGTCTTTCGAGTTCAGATTACAACAACATCTACGCACCAAATGGTAACGTAGGTTATTTTGGTGTAGCACAAAACACACTGCTAGATTGGCAAATTATAACAGGTACTGATATGAACTCAGTAAGTGGAAATCCTGGATACACAACCGATATTGATCTGCATACTTGCAACGATACATTACTTGATGGAAATGGATGGGAGGATATGAACATAACAATGGACTTTGACGGTCAATTGAGAGATACTCTTGCATTTGATATTGGAGCAGATGAATTTTTAGGGCTTACCAATTTCGGATTCACAATGGATACGATTTGGAAATGTTCAAATGCGGCAGAATTATTAGGTGGCTGGTCTCCTTCTAGTGATGGAGCATACCTTTGGTCAACAACTGAAACATCACCGACTATTAATGCCTCTGCACCAGGAACCTATGACGTTACTGTTACAACCGCTTGCGGAACTGCAATATCTTCGCTGGAGCTAGTTGATATTCCCGATGCAGTTGCTGGATTTAACATTCTAACTTCATTTATGACTGGTATCTTCACTAGTACTTCTTCAGGGACAATTGACACATATTCTTGGGATTTCGGTGATGGTTCTGGGACTTCTACAAATGAAAATCCTATCTATGTATATGGGTCAGAAGGAACTTATGTGGTCACACTCACTGTTACAGGCCCATGTGGAACTAGTACCTACACAGGTACTACTGTTGCGTCTGTTCTTGGAATCGATGAGAATGCTTTGAGTCAATCACTTGAATTATATCCTAACCCAAATACTGGAGAGTTTACAGTTAGTTTAAACTTAGAAACTTCATCAAACATTTCTGCAATTATTCTTGATGCTCAAGGAAGAGTGATTTGGAATGAAGATCTAGGATTTGTTAACGGTACGATTTCGAAACTAGTAAATCTAGGATCTGATGCTTCTGGGGTTTATTTCTTAAGAGTTAATACTGATATCGAAACCGCAGTTAGAAGAATTATTGTAGAGTAATCCACAACAAATATAGCGAAGCCCAAAAATTAAGTTTTTTGGGCTTTTTTTGATTGTTTTTATTCCAATATTCTCTTACCCAAAATGATAATTGATGGTGATTGTAGAATAATCAATAGAGTGAAGTGGGGAAATGATTCAACTTGTATTCTGACACTTATTAAACTGTTCGAAAGTTAAGGCTACAAACAGATCGTAAGTCTTATATTTACTGAAGCCTTTTTGAAATTTCGACTTTCGAATGCTAATCTATTTGAATATAGTGAAATGATTAGAGTAATGAATATCTTGAAGAAGCATCGATTAGAAATGATTGAGAATGAATTTGAACGGAGTTGTAAACTAAAAACGAATTAGGTTCTTTTGAAACTTTAGAAATAGAAAGTGTTGGAATATATTAGTATGAAATTATTAGAAAAATTAATTGAAATAAGAGGAGCATCAGGAGATGAGGGTAGAGTGAAGAATTTTATTATCAATCATGTCGAAAAATACTGTGATGTATGGGTAACTAAACCAAAAGTGATATATGGAGATGGATTTCAAGATTGTGTTATTCTAGTTTTTGGTGAGCCCAGAACGACAATCTATGCACATCTTGATAGCATTGGATTTACAACTGGTTACGATAAAGAATTGATTAAAATAGGTGGGCCAAGAACTATTGACGGTATGCAGCTAGTTGGGGCAGATAGTCAAGGAGAAATTGAAACTGAATTGATGATTATTGAATCTGATGAAGGTCACCGCTCCTTTTACTATGTTTCAGATCGAGAATTTGACCGCGGCACCATCCTTACATTTAAACCGAATTTTCGAGAAACACAAGAATCAATTCAGTCACCATACCTTGATAATCGCTTAGGGGTTTGGAATGCACTGAAAGTTGCTGAGACTTTGCAAGATGGAGCAATCGTCTTCTCTACTTATGAAGAGCATGGGGGGAATTCTGTTGGATTCTGTGCACGATTTCTCTATGAGACTTACTCGATTCGACAAGCATTAATTTCTGATATTACTTGGGTAACGAGTGGTGTGAAGCATGGAGGTGGCGTGGCTATATCTATGCGTGATGCTGGAATTCCTCGTCGTTTCTTTCTTAATCGTATTATCGATCTCGCGCGTGAGTCTAAAATTGACTTTCAACTAGAAGTGGAGTCTGCAGGAGGAAGTGATGGAGGTGTTCTACAGAAGTCTGATTTACCAATCGATTGGTGTTTCATTGGTGCTCCAGAAGATCATGTTCACTCACCAGATGAAATGGTTTTTAAATACGATATTGATGCAATGGTGGAGATCTATAAATTCTTAATGAAACGATTGTAGCTATATCTCCTTATATAATCCTATACCAATTTTGTGACATTTTACAGATCCAGGAGCCTTTCTGATAGAATAAGGGGAATCTATGGTTAGATTTTCTTCCGCATTATTTACTCTCCATTTACCGTAATCACCAAAATCTCCCAGTTGACGAGTGTATTCATCTGGATATTCTTTTGTATAGTGTTCTACTAAACGGTCATGTAGTTTTTGAATTTTCTCTTGATTTTTCTTTAAATCCACAATTTCGATTCGAATACTTTGGATGATGTCGTTTTTTAGATTGCAACGGATTAGAAATCTACGATTGTCATGCCCATAGTCCATGGTGAATGTTCCGAGAACGGAATTGTACTCAGCTATCATTTGCTTATGGTCATTTTTCATTTTGCTTTCTACTTCTGCCCAAGAATCACCGAGCATCATTCCTGCAACGGTTCCTTCTTCTTGAGTCAGTAAATCAAAGACTTGATCACAATCCATTTCAGCTGGACTTCCGCAGGCAGATAAAATGATCAGCAAACTTGATACTGCAAAGATATTTCTCATGGAGCAAATTGGTTTTGCTCGAATATAATGAATCAAAATTGACTAACTGAATAACAGTAGGTTAGATGATTAAAATGACTGTGAGACCGATAATTTCATGAAGCATTCTAGCTTTAGAATACTTCATAACAATGAACAACTTAACTTACAATAGTTTGATTTCGTTTTTGTGCTCGATCTGTTTTGTGTCTTAAGTTCTCACTTAACCCTCTATCTCAACTAAAAATAACTAAACTAAAACAAAATGGAAATTAAAGATGTTCTCTCTATTTTTTATCGCATTTCCACCGTGAATGCCCAGCATTTAGTTGCACCTGGAGCTGTACCTATCAAGTGGGGTGCTGTTATACTGATAGTGGATTTAGATTCAGGAATTAGCCATGTTGTGTGTTCAGAATATTTATCCTTTTCGCGTGCTATTCCTTCGGGGTATAAATTGGTGAAATGGTCTACTAACTTCTGATGGAGGTCATTAATTTTTGATTTATTTTTTAAGATATCATTAATGTGGACTAAGATTACACTAAAATTATTTTCAGTGAGATCGCACTCAAAATAGTACCTCCGTCCTTCGTTTCCATAGTCGTGATCAAATGATTCGTAGAAACCACTAACATTTTGGGCATCGAACATGTCACCATGAAGTTCCGACATTGTTTTCTCGGCATCTAACCAATTTTCTCCAATTGTAAGTCCTGCTATTGTTCCATCTTTTATAGTTAAAGTATTGAATACTTCATCAATATTCATTTCTGTTTCAGCAGCCCCACAAGAAATAATAAGTAGAGGTAATAGGAATACTGCTAGTAGCTTTTTCATAAAATAGGTTTTCTCGAAAATAGTCAATAATTTTAATATTACTTATGATTCAATAAATTAGAATCGGTTTATGATTTATGAGCCATAACTTTAGGTGCTGCAGATTTAATTGCCTCACTTGTTTCAGCATCAAATTGCGCGAAATTTTTCACGAATTGTGTTGCTAAATTTTGCGCTGTTTCTTCAAACGCAGTCTTGTCTTCCCATGTATCGATAGGGTTTAATACTTCAGTTGGTACTCCTTCACATTCCGTTGGAATTGAAAGTTCGAAAATTGGTTGTGTTGCAAATTCAACATTATCCAGTTTACCATTCATAGCAGCAGTAATCATCGCTCGTGTATATTTCAATTTTATTCGGCTTCCAGTTCCATAAGAACCACCAGACCATCCTGTGTTGATTAACCATACTTTGATGTCTGTACCTTCAAGTTTTTGACCAAGTAGTTCAGCATATTTGGCAGGATGAAGTGGTAGAAATGCAGCACCAAAACATGCTGAGAATGTTGTCTGCGGTTCCGTAATTCCCATTTCAGTACCTGCAACTTTCGCTGTATATCCAGACATGAAATGATACATCGCTTGTTCATTTGTCAATCTAGATATTGGAGGAAGTACTCCAAAGGCATCCGCGGTTAAGAAGAAGATATTTTTTGGTGAAGATCCAATTGACGGTACTACGATATTATCAATATAATCAATTGGGTAAGACACACGTGTATTTTGGGTGATGTCACAATCTTCATAATCTGGAGTGGCAGAACCTTCATAGAAACCAATGTTTTCAAGGATTGCTCCGTATTTGATAGCATCATAAATTTGCGGTTCTTTTTCTCTGGATAAATCGATTGTTTTTGCGTAGCAACCACCTTCAAAGTTGAATACTGAATCATCAGCCCAACCATGCTCATCATCACCAATCAGTCTTCGATCTGGATCTGATGAAAGTGTTGTTTTTCCTGTTCCCGATAAACCAAAGAAGATTGCTGTATCTCCGTCTTTTCCAATATTTGCAGAGCAATGCATTGAAAGAACATTCTTTTCGTGTGGAAGAATAAAATTCAATACAGAGAAGATGCCTTTTTTGATTTCTCCAGTGTAACCAGTTCCTCCAATAATGATCATTTTTTCAGTGAAATTGATCACAGCGAAGTTGTGTTGTCGTGTTCCATCAATCTCTGGATCTGCCAAGAATCCTGGAGCACATACAATATGCCATTCTGGATCGAAATTCACTAGCTCATCATTTGTTGGACGCAAGAACATATTACTTGCAAAATGATTGGACCATGGTGTTTCAGTTATTACACGCAAATTCATTCTGAAATTTTCATCAGCACATGCATGAGCATCTCTGATGTAAACATCTTTGCCATTCAAATAAGCTTTCATTCGATTGTAAAGCGCTCTGAATTTTTCAGGTGTGAATTTAATGTTGATGTCTCCCCACCATACTGAATCTTCAGTATTTCCATCACACACTACAAAGCGATCCTTAGGGGATCGTCCTGTAAATTCACCAGTTTCGATAGCGATCGCTCCAGTATCTGTCAACATACCCTGTCCTGTGAGAATTGTATCCTCAATTAGTTCAGATGGTGTCAGATTCCAAAATTGATTTCCAAGATTGGTCAAACCAATCGAGGCATCCAAGTCTGCGTTGTTTCCTATCTTACCAAATACGTCCATATATATATATTTCAAGCTACTGTGCTTGTTGTTTTGTTTCAACAAAATTAAGGCATTATAAGTGAGTTATCCTCGATTTTAGTGACTAGTTTCCCACAATTCGCAATAAATGTTGTTAACAAGATTCTTAATTAGTTTTGATTTAAGTATTCTGTCTTTCGATGATGTGTTAAGGGTTGTAGCTACATCCTTCTGTATGAGAGGGTTTCGGGTGTTGTTGTCTACTGATTCCGGCAAAAGATACAGTGGGAAACCTGTTAAAACGCCCAAGAAAAATCAAATCAAATCTCGTAAGGCTTCAATTGCTGATCGAATGTTTTTTCGCACATCCAAAATACTTGCTTCCATCATATAGCATGGTGCTGTAATAATTTTATTCTTTTGATCAATGAAAATATCACGAACCGACTTCATTTCTGTTATTGTTCCTGTGCTTGTCAAACCGTCTGTGAATCCGCCGATATCGTAGGGAGATGGCTCTTGATCTGTTCCAATGGTCATTTTCGCTTGAAAAGACGATCCTTGCAATGCTTTCGCTAAAACAATAGGACTTACGCAAAGAGCTGCAATCGGTTTACCAACATTCATCATGTTGACCAATAGTAATTTAATATCAGGTAGAATTTCACCTTCGGGACCAAAAAATGCCCATTTAGTGAAATTTTTTGCGCTTCCAAAACCACCTGGAATTACGATTGCATCTAGATCAGCTGGACTGACATCCTTAATATTCTTAATGCTTCCGCGTGTTATTCTAGCTGACTCAATAAGAATGTTTCGAGATTCATTCATCTCTTCTCCATTTGTATGATTGATCACATGATGCTGATCTGCATCGATCGAGATGCAAATTGCCTCGGCATCAATTTCTTCAATTGCTAATAGTGTTAATACCGCTTCTTGAATTTCAGCACCATCATAAACACCACAACCAGAGAGTAGAACTCCAATTTTCATAGTTGACTGTTATGGATGGATGTATGAAATCTGACCTTTATACCCATCCAAAAGAAGGATGATTTCACTTCCTGATGTCGCTCTCATAGCAAAAGCGCTTATGTCAAACATCAACGTCTCATTGACTATTTTCCTGCAATTATCGTTATTGGCTGTATGCATAAGCTTTATAGATCGTTTCGCAGGTAATGACTTCATTACAGAGAAACTACCAATAAGGTCTACCCAATGTTCTTCACAACCACCAGAATATTCAATGTCAATGGTCATAATATTACCGTCGATGGAAACACTGTTTATTGTTAGTGGATCGGAATCTAAGGTTACATCACCCAATTGAGCGGTAACTGTTTTAGGGTTGACTTGTTCATCATTTTTCATATTTCTTGTGTTAGCACAAGCGAATAAAAGAGTACACAATGCCATTACGGATAAAATTTTCATAGCTGGATTTTTTATAGTTTCAATGGTAGCTGTTCAAATATAATACCAAGCATGGAATAATTGCATTAATTACTGATATTTTCGACGAATACCATTTATTATCCTCTGCATGATAGTTTACTTATCTTTGAAGCATGAAAACGAAGACACTTAAGAAGAATAAGGTTAATGTGGTTACACTTGGTTGCTCTAAGAACATATTCGACTCAGAAGTTATGATGGCGCAATTGGTTGCCAATAAATTTGAAGTAGAACACGAGGCGAAGCAGGATGATTCAGAAATTGTGATTATCAACACCTGTGGATTCATCGATCATGCAAAGCAAGAGTCAATTGATACTATCATGCGTTATGCTGATGCTAAGAATGAAGGGTTAGTAGATAAAGTGTACGTTACAGGGTGTCTTTCAGAACGTTACAAGGAAGATTTGATTACTGAAATCCCTGAGGTCGATGCATTTTTTGGAACTAAGGAACTTCCGAACTTGATGAAAACCTTAAATGCGGATTATAAACACGAACTGATCGGAGAGCGATTATTGACAACACCAACTCATTTTGCTTACTTTAAAATTGCGGAAGGGTGTGACCGTCCATGTTCGTTTTGTGCTATTCCAATCATGCGTGGAAAACATGTTTCAACACCAATGGAAGAACTCGTCAGTCAAGCTAAGTCTTTGGCAGCAAAAGGCGTTAAGGAATTAATGTTGATTGCCCAAGATTTGACTTATTATGGTTTGGACATTTACAAAAAACGGTCGTTAGCTGATCTACTTGATGTGTTAGCTGATGTGGAAGGGATTGATTGGATTCGTTTGCATTATGCATACCCTTCGGGTTTCCCTATGGATGTTTTAGAGGTGATGCGAAATCGTGAAGCTGTTTGTAATTACCTTGATATTCCTTTACAACATGGATCAACCAAAATTTTGAAATCGATGCGTCGAGGGATAACCCGCGAGAAAACAGAGGAATTGATTTCGAATATTCGTTCTGCTGTGCCTGGAATTGCTATTCGGACCACTTTAATCGCTGGATACCCTGGTGAAACAGAAGAAGATTTTCAAGAGATGTATGATTTCGTTGAGCGATCACGATTTGATCGTTTGGGTGTCTTTACTTATTCTCACGAGGATAACACATACGCTTTTAGCTTAAATGATGATGTTCCTCAAGATGTTAAAAAGGAACGAGCAGATAAGATTATGGAACTTCAATCTGGTATTAGCCATGAACTCAATCAACTAAAAATTGGTAAGACGTTCAAAGTCCTTTTTGATCGAATCGAAGGAGAGTATTTTATTGGTCGTACCGAATTTGATTCGCCAGAAGTTGACAATGAGGTTCTAGTGAAAAAAGACTCAGAGACCTATATTCGATTAGGTGACTTTGCGGATGTTAAAATTACAAATGCAGACCATTATGACTTGTATGGGGAATTGACTTCAAGTTAGTGCATGTCCAAATCAAACTAATTACCCCTCAATAGCGATATTATAGTTGAATCATCAGCTATTTTGCCAGAAAAAACAGAAGTAATTGTTGAACTTCCATGGTCTGCAACTCCTCGGCATGATATACATGTATGACTTGCCTTTAGGACAATACCAACATTAGATGTTTGCATCGTCTCAGTCAAATCTTTATGAATTTGCTGTGTCAATCTTTCTTGAACTTGAGGGCGTTTAGCATAATAATCTGTGATTCGATGCAATTTAGATAATCCGATTACATAATTGTTTGGGATATAAGCTATGTTAGCATTTCCAATAATTGGAACAAAGTGATGTTCACAAAATGAGGTGAAAGGGATATTCATTTCTATTAATGGGGAGTGATAATTGTATTTGTTCTCAAACAAAGTTATCTCTGGACGGTTCTTGGGATTTAATCCGCTGAAAATTTCATTAATGTACATTTTCGCAATTCGATGTGGGGTATCTGCTATGCTGTCATCGTTCAAATGGAGTCCAATAATTGAGAGGATGTCTTCAAACTTCTCTTTGATTAAAGCAATTTTCATTTCATCATCAAGTGAAAAAGCATCATCGCGCATTGGATTCTCAGCCATTGCACAATGATCGACTTCTTTTTCTATCTTAATTGAAATTTTGTGATTTCCATTAAAATTCATAATTGTTTTTTAAGTTGTAATTGCTTCTTTGGAAGAGTCGCTTGATAGTTTGAAAAGTGAAAATGCACCGACAGCCATTACGAAATCTCTAACGGCAACATCAACGAACTTGCCACTGAAAACTAATGTTAAAGCAATTCCAATGAGCCATGACATCACAACAAATGATCCGATCTTTGGTTTTACAAAAACTAATATCCCTGCGATGATTTCAATTATTCCTACGGTCATCATAAAAGTTGTAGCATCGAATGGAAGAATTTCGGACAGTCCGTCATCGACGTATTGACTCCAGTCGGTTAAAATATTAGTAAATTTATCTAAACCAGCAATTATTGGAACAAGTCCAAATGTGTAGGTTAGAATTGATTTTACGATTTTAGTATTTGAATTCATAATTTGTTTTTTATCTATTGGATGCAAGTTCTTGAGATAGGTTACAATATTTTTTGATTGACCTCTTCAGTGTATGGTTACTTAGATATAATAAGTACTCTGTAATGACTGTGGTAAGTGGTGTCTGAAATCATTTAAGATTTCAGTGTTGCATTTGATATACTTGTGCAACACAAAATCTATTTGCCTTTAAACAAACTACAAAGTGACAGATAAAATAACAGAGAAACGAAATCCACTTAAATTAATAGGGTTTTTGTTTGATAGAACGAATCGATAGCCTGCTGTTATTCTTAGTAATTCAATAAGACTAAAGCCAATTTCTGGTGAGATTCCAAAATTTGTTCTTGCCATCCAATGTAGGGAATGTAAATTTGATCAATTTCCAGAATGCTAAATTCACAACCTGTTGCTGCTCCAGCAAAAGCAAGAGCTGTTTGACCATCATTTATCCAATGATAATGGCGGAGTCTAACGTCAAGGAAGTTGTACCTTGCATAGTTATAACTACCACTTAATGAGAATTCAGATGAATGTGTTTTTACATTCTTCAAATTTAAAGTTGCGGTGTTAACTTGAGAGTGCCTAGAGTATATTAGGGTGGCTAAAATGAAAATGTGTGTGAGATAACTATTCATCACTTGAAGTAATCGTTGTGATAGATTTATTCTATATAGTGTTTATGGTTACTCACAAATTCGCCCCTTATGAATTCCATTATGGAAATCCTCTTCGATACTTTTCATTTCATCAAGAAGTTCTTGCGAAGGAGGGGTGTTTTGCAGTGATGCTAGGTCTGGTTGACCTGCATCAACCCATGCCGTGTACCAAATTGATCCTACAGCGAGGATTGCATTTCTCAACCGACGTTCTACCATTCCATTCATTCGGCGATGATATTCTTGAGAAAACTCATAGGAATAAACAGCAACAGTTAGATTTCCACGGCGTTCAAAACTATACTTTTGATCAGAAGCCATATCTTTGGTTACGTCCAATTCAATTTGCAATACGGAATCAACTGCGACATTTGAGGCTTTAACGGCATCCCAAATAAATCGACGGATATTTTTAACGTAAGCAGATTTCCCAATGAAGTAGTCGTAATTTTCGTCATTGATCTCTACTAATCGACTTTCCCATAATCCGTGAATGCCTTTCTGACCAGTCATTTGTCCATTGTAATTCTCTGTTGTGTGAAGAGGAACGTGAGCATCACCAATGTAATGACCTATATCGGCTGAATACTTTAGAATCAAATCTACATTCTTTTGCTCGAATGCCCACTGAAGTTTCTTCTTCATCACTTCAATATACCAAGGAACAATACCATAAGCTTGAAGGGTATCCTCTGTAAATTTATCAATTGCATCTTCCCATTTTTCAGGTACAATTTCAAAAGGATCTTCTCCATAGTGGACATAATGATCAATATCAATATAGTGCCGTTGTGCTTCACCATCGACGGCATATCTTCGCTTGTCGGGATCAACAGCATGCTCGGTCAAGAATTCTAAATGTTCCTTATAGAAACCAAACATATCGGGTGGAAGTGTGAATGTCGCAATCCGATTAATTCGTTTGTGTCCGAAAAAACCCCAGCGTTTCTGCTCTTGTTTTTGCTTGAAGCCAATCAAAAAGAGTGGCAGCATTAGGATTATAATAAGTCTATAATTGAACCAATTTCCCATCTTTCAATATTGGAATAACATCCGTCTGATTTGGAGTTAGACAATACTTGATGTCCTCATTCAAATTCAGATTCTTTAATCTTCTACGATGAGAACTTGCTTTTAAGAACCCAATATAGTTGTCTACTGCTGAAAGATACAAATATTTTGCTGCTATTGAAGAGTCTTCATTAGAAGTGTAATTACCAGTGGATAGAAGATGCTCAGAAATTGCTCCGGCACAAATAGTGTCTTCTAAATTAAATTTGTCTTGCCATCCAGAACACAGGCAGAGGGTGTTTTTATTTTGTTTAACTAGCCATTTACAAAGCGCATCAAGGTTCACTAATGCTCCTACAACAACTGTCTCCGCACTCTTAGCAATGTTTAATGCTTTTGTTCCGTTTGTTGTTGTTAGAACAACTTCTTGTCCGCGTAATTTTTCGTTCATGTAGGTATAAGGAGAGTTTCCAAAGTCGAATCCTTCAACAATTTGACCTTTTCGCTCCGCTCCTACCAAATATCCTTTGGCTTTATATTCTAGGGCTTCTTCTAAAGTAGATACTGGAATGATCGACTTGATTCCATTGTCGAAAGCAGCACAAATAGCTGTTGTAGCTCGCAATACATCAATTACGACAACAATTTCATGCTTACCTTTAAAGTAGTCGTATTCTCCAGGCGTGAAGCAAACTTCAATGCATTTTCTAGTATTAGTATCCATAAGTTGTAAAAATAATCAAATTAATGTGAGTTCAGAAGTGCTTGTCATTAGTCAAGGTGAATTCGGCTATTTTGTGTATTTAATACTTCGAGATAATTTGAAACTTCGTTTTTCGATGATCTTATAAAATGGATAACTCCCAGCATAAGAAATAGCAATGGCAAGAATAATTAACCCTATTTTCTCCCAAGTCTCTGTGGCATAACGCGCAGTAAAGTATAAGAACCAGCCTCCAAACATTCCGTGCATCAAATAGAAACTATAAGATACTTCGCCGCTTAATTCTAAAATGCGTGATCTCACTCGGATAAATAGCATGATAGGAATGGCTATGAAGGGTAGGATGTAATAATAACCTGGTTGACTTAGAATACAGTCAATACCTCCAAGTGCAATAATAATAATAAGTTGAATGCCTGAAAAGCGTTTCTGATGGAAGAGATACATACCAATCCCTATGATGAAATAAGCTCCGAAGTGAACGACATAAGGAGTTGTATCATAACAATAATTGATAGGAATTAAGATCAGTGTTCCTAATACTAATGAGATGAAGGGGCTTTTCCTAATTAGTCCGAATATAAGAGCTATCGTCAAGTAAAATTGAAATTCAATGCTTAGTGTCCAAAAAATGGGATTGTACCACTCGTAATCGAAGAACGAGGCAGTTAATGTTACATTAGCAAGGAGTCTATCAAGCTCTAAATCGATCGATTCTCCTAAATAAGCTTGGAAGGCAGAATTTACACTTACAACAAGTAGTAGACATACTATTAGAGGGATGTGCATTCTTAAAATCCGCTTCCAAATAAATTTACCATAATCTTTTAGTTCATAATTATTTCGCTCTAAATGAAGAAATATGACATACCCAGAAATAATAAAGAAGACACAAATTGAGCCGTGGAGAAATGGATCAATTGTACTGATAACAGTATTGCCCTCTGGAAAGAGTGCGCCATGTTGATTGCTGAAATGTATGAAGTGGTACAGTGCAACAATCATTGCTGTAACACCACGAACGGCATCAAGAATGTATATTTTGGAAAGAGTATTACTCATCAATTAATTATCCAGTGGTTTTAAGTATTTATAATCTACAATAAAAGTTGCAAATGGGAGTAGGGAGGCAATTCCTAATATCACATATATTTTAATTCCCCATTTGCGTTCTTTTCCAACGATAAGTACCCAAATAACGTATGCGATGAATAGAACACCGTGAATCATACCTACGATTTTGTTAGGCATCCCCATATCCATTGAGTATTTCATCCACATCGTTATTCCCAAAAGAAGAAATGATATTCCTTCAAGGATTGCTAATGTTCTTAATTGACCGAGTGTTGTTTTTAAATTCATTTATTTTTTGATTTTTTTTTGTTTTTCAAGAGCGAATACTTCATCTCTTAATCGAGCAGCTTCAATGAAATCAAGATCTTTTGCGGCTTTTGTCATTTGCTTTTTGGTATATTCAATCGACTTTTTTAATTGTTCCTCCGACATATATTGAACAATCGGGTCTGCTGCGAGTGAGCCTGTCTCAAGTTGTGTGTAATCTGTTTCGTTATCGCCATCTGCAATTTGAGTATCCCGCATAATACGCTCTTTTGATTTCACAATTTGAGTAGGAGTGATAGTGTGTTCTTTATTATATTTCATTTGAATTTTCCGTCGACGAGTCGTTTCATCAATGGTCAATTGCATCGACTTCGTCATTTTATCTGCATACATGATCACCGCACCATTTACATTTCTGGCGGCACGGCCAACTGTTTGAACAAGCGATCGCTCATTACGTAAAAAGCCTTCTTTATCAGCATCCAAAATAGCGACCAAAGAAACTTCGGGTAAATCTAATCCTTCTCGAAGAAGATTTACACCAATGAGAACATGGAACTCACCAAGTCTAAGTTGACGCAAGATCTCAACACGATCTAAAGTATCAACATCCGAGTGAATATAGCGACATAAAATCCCCAAACGATCAAGGTATTTCTGTAATTCCTCGGCCATTCGCTTTGTTAAGGTTGTTACAAGAGTTCGTTCATCTCGGTCAATTCTCAAATGTATTTCTTCGATGAGGTTGTCAATTTGATTTTTACTCGGTCGAACATCGATTTTTGGATCGAGTAATCCTGTTGGCCGAATCACTTGCTCAATAATAACCCCCTCCGATTTTTCCATTTCGTAATCTGCTGGAGTTGCGGATACGTAGATTGTCTGATGCAGCATTAATTCAAACTCCTCGAACTTTAGAGGGCGATTATCCATTGCCGCTTGTAATCTAAATCCATAATCAACAAGGTTAATTTTTCGAGCTCTATCTCCACCATACATTGCTCTCACTTGCGGGATAGTAGCATGACTTTCATCAATGACCATTAAGAAATCGTCTGGAAAATAATCGATCAAGCAAAAGGGTCGTTGCCCAGATTGACGATTATCGAAATAACGTGAATAATTTTCGATTCCAGAACAATAACCAAGCTCACGAATCATTTCCATATCAAACGTTGTTCGCTCTTGAAGTCGACTTGCCTCATCCAAAAGACCTTGCTTTTTAAAACTATCTACTTGGAGAATCATGTCTTCCCCGATCAGTTCTAGTGCTTTTTTAGTTGTTTCAGGACTTGTGACAAATATCGTTGCTGGATAGATTGAAATTTCTTCAAAATCATCAATCTTTGTTGTTGTTTTTGGATCAATTGAACTTATTTTTTCGATTTCATCACCCCAAAATTCAATTCGAATGGCGTAATCAGTATAAGCTAAATAGACATCAACAGTATCACCCTTAACTCGAAACATTCCGCGTTCAAAGTCTGCATTAGCACGCGAGTATAGATTTTCAACAAGATTGAAAAGAAGTTTATTTCGTGAGATGAGTTGTCCTTTTTTCAAGTGAACGATGCTCGAAGCAAATTCTTCTGGATTTCCGATTCCATAGATACACGAAACGGATGCAACAACAATAATATCTTTTCTTCCAGAGAGCAGAGCAGAGGATGCTGATAATCTTAATTTCTCAATTTCATCATTGATGGAAAGATCTTTTTCAATAAAAGTCCCTGTTACTGGTAAGTAAGCCTCTGGTTGGTAATAATCATAGTAGGAAACAAAATACTCAACAGAATTAGTTGGGAAAAATTGCTTGAACTCTCCATACAATTGAGCCGCTAATGTCTTGTTGTGAGCTAGAACTAGAGTTGGGCGTTGAATTTTATTGATCACATTGGCAATAGTAAATGTCTTCCCGCTACCAGTCACACCGAGCAATGTTTGATGAGCAACTTGTTCGTCAATCCCTTCGACTAATTGTCGTATTGCTTCAGGTTGGTCTCCAGTAGGCTTAAAGTCGGACACTAGTTCAAAATCCATTGAACAAAAATAGCAATTAAAGAAGTGCGTCGTGATCAAAGTGCTATCTTTGGAGACTTCACAAAATAATTAATGGATTATCTAATACTTTTATTGGGGCTCGGAGTGCTAATCGTTGGAGGCGAATTCCTAGTGAAAGGCGCAATTGGATGCTCTACGGCATTTAAAATATCACCACTTGTAATTGGGATGACAGTTGTTTCTTTTGGAACTTCGGCACCAGAACTATTAGTGAGTATTCAGAGTGCTTTGGATGGAAACCCAGGAATTGCTATTGGAAATGTGGTTGGTTCTAATATTGCCAATATTGCATTGGTTCTGGGAATAACGGTCCTTATTTTTCCAATATTTGTCGAGCGACAGACCAAAATCATTGATTATCCAATGATGCTTGGAGCTACTGTTTTATTTTATGCTTTCTCGTTGGACAATCTTATTGCATGGTGGGAGGGAGCTATTCTCTTCGCTACTTTAATCACTTTTACAGTGTATTTGATAACTTCTTCTCGTAAAAAAACGAAAAAGGCTGTTGCCGAAGAGTTGGATGGAAATATAGAAGAGGCCATGAAAACACCGTTTTGGAAGTCAGGGGTATTTCTCTTAATTGGTCTTGTTGGATTGTTCTTTGGATCGGGATGGTTTGTTGACGGAGCTGTTGGAATCGCAGAAACGGTACTTGCAGATAATCCAGATAAGGATAGTATCATCGGTGTAACTGTCGTTGCTTTTGGGACAAGTGCCCCAGAACTTGTTGCATCAACGGTGGCTGCATTCAGAAAGCAAAGTGACATCTCAATAGGTAACTTGATTGGTTCGAATATTTTCAATGTCTTTGCCGTTATCGGAATCACATCTATGGTAAAGCCAATTGAAGTCTCAGACAGTGTTCTTGGCTTTGATATGTATTGGATGCTTGGAATTTCTGCATTATTGTTTTTTATTATTTGGCTTGGTAAGCGCGTTGGAAGAATGAAGGGAGCAATTCTCTTATTGACTTATGCATCTTATGTAACTGTCATCTTATTGAAGATTAATGGGGTTATTTAGTGATTTAATCAGTATACAATCGAATAATTGAACAATCCAACATCTATTATCTATCTTTGCCCAAAATTATAATTGAATGAAGTTCTATAACAACATCCTTGAAACAATTGGTAATACTCCATTGGTTAAGTTAAATCGGCTAACGGAAGATATTAAAGCAATTGTTTTAGCAAAAATCGAAACAACGAATCCAGGAAATTCTGTAAAAGATCGAATGGCTCTTCAAATGATTGATGATGCTGAAGCTGATGGAAGTTTGAAACCCGGTGGAACTATCATTGAAGGTACTTCTGGAAATACAGGAATGGGGTTGGCTTTAGTGGCTATAATGCGTGGTTACAAATTAATCTGTGTATTAAGCGACAAACAAAGTAAAGAGAAAATGGATATCTTGAGAGCTGTTGGTGCAGAGGTTCATGTTTGTCCAACAAATGTATCACCAGAAGATCCACGATCCTATTATTCGGTTTCGAAGAGCTTGGCTGCTGAGACTCCAAATTCTTGGTATGTTAATCAATATGATAATCCTTCAAATGCAAAGGCTCACTACTTAACAACAGCACCTGAAATTTGGGAGCAAACGGATGGTAAGATCACTCATTTCGTCGTTGGGGTAGGAACTGGAGGTACCATTTCGGGTTGCGGGAAATATTTTAAAGAGAAAAATCCAAATATTAAGATTTGGGGAATTGACACTTATGGCTCTGTCTTCAAAAAATTCCATGAAACTGGTGAATTTGACGAAAACGAAATCTATCCATATATCACTGAAGGAATTGGCGAAGACATCTTACCGAAAAATGTTGACTTCAGTGTCATTGATAAATTTGAAAAGGTAACTGATAAAGATGCTGCTGTCTACCAACGCCGCTTGGCAAAAGAAGAAGGAATATTTGTTGGGAATTCAGCAGGATCCGCAGTAAAAGGTCTACTTCAGTTGAAAGATGAGTTAAAAGAGGATGACGTTGTCGTTGTACTTTTCCATGACCACGGTTCGCGTTATGTTGGAAAGATGTTTAACGATGATTGGATGCGTGAGCGAGGTTTCTTAGATGAGGAAATCACAACTGCTGGTGATCTGGTTGCAAAACATGGAGACTTGCCTTTAGTTTCATTATATGCGGAGGAACTAGTGTCGCATGCAATTGATAAGATGCGCAAATTCGGAATTTCTCAAATCCCAGTAATGAAGGATGGAGGGTTCGCAGGATCATTAAGTGATAACGAGGTGTATCAACTGCTTTGTGAGAAACCTGAATTGAGAGATTCGGCAATTTCGGGAATCATGGCGAAACCTTTTCCGACGGTTAAGGAAAGCGCAACGATTGAGGAAGTATCAAAATTGATATCAAAGGATTGCACCGCTGTCCTTGTTGAATTAAATAACGGAGGTCATCACATCATTACACGTCACGATTTAATTTCAGCGATTGCATAAATGACTGAATTTACAGACCAAATGAATCGTACAATCCGACTGGAGTCTGCTCCTCGTCGGATTGTTTCGTTAGTGCCCTCTCAGACTCAGTTGTTATATTATTTGGGACTAGAGCATGAGGTTATCGGAATTACTAAATTTTGCATCCATCCAAACGATTGGTTTAGGTCGAAAGATAGAATCGGAGGTACAAAGTCAGTTGATATAGAGAAAGTCAGATTACTTGAACCTGATCTAATTATTGGTAACAAGGAAGAGAATCTGAAAGAAGATATTGAATGTCTCGAAGCAATCGCTCCTATTTGGATGAGTGATATTGATTCTCTTGAATCTGCCTTAGAGATGATTAAGCAAGTTGGCCTAATAATTAATAAAGATACAAGTGACCTACGTTCTGAAATTAACGATGGTTTTAATCAATTGAAGATACAAACTCAAAAATACTCTCAAAGGTCCGTGTTGTATTTTATCTGGAATGAACCAAAAATGATCGCTGGAAAAAATACATTTATAGATGAAATGTTAATGCATTGTGGACTTTCAAATGCCAGTAACGATGATCGCTATCCTGAAGTTGATGCGAAGCATAATCCAGCATTTATTTTCTTGAGTTCAGAGCCTTATCCCTTTAAAAAGGAGCATGTTCAAAACTTCCAGAAGTGTTATCCAGATGCCAAGGTCGTTCTTGTAGATGGTGAAATGTTCTCTTGGTATGGTTCTAAATTGAAAGATGCTCCAAATTATTTCAGTAACTTACTTGATTCAATTAGTTAATCGATTAGTCTAGATCGAAATAGAAAACTCAGTAGAGCATCGATTGGTGTTTCTCCTTTGTTAAATCTAACTTCCCCATCTAACAAACATTTGGTCTCATTCTTTAACGCCACATTGATGTCAACATTCTCTATTTTAGAGAATAACTCATTACTTGAAATATACATATCCGACATTCGCAACATCTTCATTACCAATCCTCCTCCACGAAATTCTGAAAAAGGTTTAAGAGAGCCTGAAATTTTGAAGAGTACACCAGAACTATTTGATTTTTCTGTCGGTTTATTCCTTCCAATATAAATTTGATCTACTTTCGTCTGTTTATAGAAAAATTGCTTTCCACCATAGATGAAATGACTCTCTGTTAAATCAGTAATTAACTCATCTAAAAGAGCTGTTTGGAAAGTGGTATCAATGTTAATTGAATCGGTGAAGGCTATTGTTGCATCGAAATGAGGTATCAATATAGTGTTTCCCTCATCGGCATGTTCTGTATAGTGATGATTCAAATTTAGATATGAAATTGAGGGAACATCAATGCCGACTCCTTGTAAGAAGTCTCCTAAATAATTATTCAAGATGTCTGGAATAATAGCCGTTTCGAGATAGAAATCAGAATCGTTAGAGACCCAAGACATGTGCTTGTCAGCAACTGAACCATGATCTGCACTTCCACTAAGAATGAAGCTTTCATTTAAGATGCTCATAGCAATTGAAACATTCTCTAGCGTCATATTGTGATTTGGGATTACAATGTTCTTTGCCCAAAACTGTACGAGAGCATTATCCCCGATTTCTAATTTGCTTGGATCAAAAAAAGAATTACTATTTAAAAAAGTTGTAGCTAGAGCATCAAGGTCTATAACAATCTCAGACTCTACTCTTAAACTGGTGAGAATCATGACAACATCATCCTTAAGTCCATAGCCTTGGTGGTTCCCTAGAAATCCCTTCATGCCCGACTTCAATCGTTTCACATTTCGAACGTTAGCTAAGACTCCCATTATACCTTTGTCTACCGTGAAGACATAAAAATCTGATCTAAAGTCCAACCCGAAGTTTGTCGATGCTGTATCTTTTAATTTGGCAATAATATCATTGAACAGTTTATTATCCTTTTTGGTAAGGATGATGTCAGAAAAACCTTGACTGATCAGTTGTGCGCCATCAATTCGTACCACCATTGTTGAGTTCAATGGAATGAACTGCCGATTATTGTTATCAGCTGTTTCAAATAGGGAACGAGAAATAAAGAAGGTTGTCCAAATCAGCACTAATAAAGTAATGATTCCAATAATCCTTCCGAAGTTCTTCTTTTTCGGCATGCTCAAATGTACGGGATATTGTGATAGAATTGGCGCGAATGGTTAAGTTTGTACAATGAGGAAATTCTCTGCATTCATATTACGTCTGTTTGGTTGGAAAATAGATAAACGAGCTCCAGAGGGAGTTAAAAAGTGCGTCGTTGTTATGGCACCACATACTTCCAATTGGGATTTTGTTCTTGGGAAGCTTGCTTTTAGATCTTACGGTGTGAAGGTTAAAATTCTTATAAAAAAAGAGTTGTTTGCCTTTCCGTTTGGATGGTTCACAAGATGGATGGGGGGAATCCCTGTTAATAGAAAAGGGAACAATAATTTGACTGATACTGCGGTTAAATACTTTCAGGAAAATGACACAATGTTCATGCTTTTCACCCCAGAAGGGACAAGAAGCCATAGTCCAAATTGGAAAAAGGGATTCTATTACATAGCACTAAAGGCTAAAGTCCCTATTTATTTGGGATATATAGATTATAAGAATAAAACAGGAGGCTTTCATGGTTTATTTGAACCCACAGGCAATGTTGCTGAAGATATCTTGAGTATAAAAAGGGAACTTCACCAATATAAAGGTAAATTTCCTGAAAATGGAATTCGCGACGAGGATATTAATTAGTTACTTTACCCGTTTTTGGATTATATCCATAAGGGCAATGCTTGCAACCGCTTTTACAGCAATAACCTCGCTTTTTGTGATATTCCTCAGTAAAAACGATATAGCCATCTGCACTCAAGTAGAAATCGTCCTTCTCAAGTTTTGTGCGTTTAGAAAACCCTGACATATCATCTGGCATGCCACAAATTTAATACATATTTGCATGCGTAAATGGAATATGTGAATACAGAAGATTTAGATATTGATTTAGAGTTGGGGGAATCAAGAGTTGATCGTTTAAACTCTCCGATTTGGGATGAACGCAGTATTCATATATTTGTGAAACGTGATGATCTCATTCACCCAATAATTTCTGGCAATAAATGGCGAAAACTTAAATTCAATGTAGAACTATGCTTGAACCTTAAAAAAAATGGTATTCTAACCTTTGGGGGAGCTTATTCTAACCATTTGGTAGCAACTGCTGCGGCTTGTCAATCAGCTGGAATAACCTCTATTGGGATAGTCCGAGGTGATGAACTCAATGAAAACAGTAATGAAACTCTCAAGCAGTGTACCTCACTTGGAATGAAATTAGTATTTATCTCACGAGAAGAATACGCGCTTCGAAACGATAGAGAATACCATCAAAAATTGGGAGCTGAATACCGTTTAATGCATCTTGTTCCTGAAGGCGGGGCAAATTATTACGGAATTATCGGCTGTCAAGAAATAATGCAAGAAATTAATGTGGAGATTGACGATGTGTTTATCGCTCAAGGAACTACTACCACTAGTTGCGGTGTGCTTTTGAGTTTGAAGGATCATCAACGCCTTCACGTTATTCCAGTTCTAAAGAAGTTCGATTCAATAGGGGAAATGAAGTCTTTGCTTTTGAAAGGTGGATTTGATCAAGAAATGACAGATGATTTACTAGATCAAGTTATTGTACACGATGATTTTCATTTTGGGGGGTACGGAAAATTCCCGCAAGACCTTCTCGATTTTATAACAAATTTTCATTTCGAATATAAACTCAAACTTGATCCGATTTATACAGGCAAAGCAATGAAATGCATGATTAGCAACTTAGAAAATGATGAGTTTTCTGGAAAGTCAGTATTATTTATTCATACTGGAGGGCTTCAAGGAGGAAGAGGTATTGTTGACTTTTCAGAGTGAGTTTGATCTCTTATTTATTCAGTAATTGAATCAATTCTGTTGCTTCTTTTACATCGTGAACTCTTAAAATTTTCACTCCCTTACTAAGCGCAATGGCATTCAACGCAATCGTGGCCGGAAGTGATTCTTCTGGAGATATGTTCAGTTTTTTATAGATCATTGACTTTCGAGACAATCCTGCAAGAATTGGGTAGTTGAACATCTGGAATGACTCTAAATGATCCAAAAGTTCGTAGTTTTGCTCGATAGTTTTACTGAACCCAAATCCAGGGTCGAGAATGATGTCGTGAACACCAGCTTCTTTCAAGATTGATATTTTCTCAGAAAAATAGTACGCAATTTCCTTGAAAAGATTCTTGTAATCTGTCAATGATTGCATTGTTTTCGGTGTCCCTCGCATATGCATCAATATATACGGGGCGTTATATTTCGCTGCCACATTGATGATTTCAGAGTCAATTTCAAAACCGCTAATGTCATTGATGATACTCGCTCCATTCTCCATAGCTTGTTTTGCTACGGCTGATCGAAATGTATCAATGGAAATGACAGCATTAGGAAATGAGTGAGAAATTTGCTTAATCACAGGAATTACTCGATCGATTTCTTCCTCTTCAGAAATGTCATCAGCATTTGGTCGAGTCGAATATCCACCAATGTCAATTATGTTGGCTCCAGCACTTAACAAATCTTTAACGTGGGTAATTATATCGGTGTTAGAAGTCGCTCGGCTTGCACTGTAAAAGGAGTCTGGAGTGACATTTAATATGGCCATTACCAGTGGAGTTGATAAGTCGACTAATTTATCCTTCAATCGAAGGCTGCCATTCGCATCAAAATATGTATCTTCAACCTTTGAATTTTGCATCATTATTTGGATGAATAAAACCAATACAGAATACACAAATGTAATCAATGTTTGTCGAGAGTTGTTCTTGAAGAAAACAATTGATTATGGAACTGCCTGGAGGATTCTTCGTCCTAGTTCACTCACGGATCAACTTTTTATTAAAGCTCAACGAATTAGAACAATTCAAGAGACTGGAGAGAACAAGGTTGGCGAAAATATCGAAGACGAGTTTGTCGCGATCGTAAATTATTGCTTGATGGCGATTATTCAAATCTGTGAGAAGGATCTCGTTGATTTAGAACTGCCAAAGGAACAAGCTCGATCCTTATACGATAGTTATGCTGAAAAAGCATTCGAGTTGATGAAACAGAAAAATCACGATTACGGTGAAGCATGGCGAGATATGCGCATAAGCTCGCTGACTGATTTAATCCTCCAGAAAATATTTAGAGTCAAACAAATTGAAGATAATAACGGCGCAACCATCGTTAGCGAAGGAATCGATGCTAACTATTATGATATGCTAAACTACGCCGTATTTGCACTTATCCACATGCAAGTAGGGCTAAATGAATCAGAATGAAACAAAAAATCACACTCTCAGGACACTCATTAATTTTTAACATCGCTTTTGTCGTATTGAATTTGATGGGACTCACTTTCCTTGCGATGGGGAATCACGAAAATTTCGCAGATAGCAGCGGACTCTTCAATATGCTAGGTCTGATTCTAATGATTCTTACAATTGGCGGACTAATCATGTTCAAAGGAAAAATGATGATGTCGACTGTGTCGCGAGTGCTCGTCGGTGGACTTTTTATTGTATCTGGACTTGTAAAGGCTAATGATCCGATTGGGTTTTCATATAAACTTGAAGAGTATTTTGAGGATGGGGCATTGGCTTATCGTATCAAGGAATTATTTGGAGCACCTTCTTTTTCACTAGAATTCCTTATGGATTCAGCATTATTTTTGAGCGTTCTAATTTGTATTGCTGAGATTGTACTTGGTGTTCTTACGATTATCGGTGGGAAAATAAAGATTGTCTCCTATTTCATGCTATTTATGATGCTGTTCTTTACATTCTTGACATGGCATACTGCGAATTGCGATACTGAAGCGACGTTTGTGGATCGTGATACATACGAAATGAGCGATCCTTTGGCTCAATTGAAGCTGGATCAGATGAAAGCAAACAAGGAGAATGAAGACAAAACCGATGATAAGAACATCACGATCGTATCAAAAACGAGTAGTGAACTTGTTATCGATGAAGTTAAAAGGCCTCAATGTGTAGATGATTGCGGCTGTTTTGGAGATGCTATGAAAGGATCGGTTGGGCGTTCTTTAACGCCAAATGAGTCGCTTTGGAAAGATATTATTGTCCTCTACCTAGTGGCCTGGATATTCATTGCTCAACGTATTATCAAGCCAAATAAACCTAAGGAAAACTTGTTATTTACCTTGACAAGTATGATCGTGGTGATCTTTTTCTCTTGGGTGTTTGGATGGTACTTTCCAATGATATTTGGATTAATCTCTATCCTTGGCGCATTGTGGATGCTTCGGGCTGGCGGAAAAATACTTGGCAATTACTATGGAAGTGCGCTTCTTGTATCGGTGCTGTGTGGATTGATGGTGACTTATGTTTTAATTTACACGCCACTGAAAGATTATCGCCCTTATGCTATTGGTGCAGATCTTAAATTTCAAATGAGTAATGGAGTTGAAGGTGAGTATGAAAGTATGCTTTTGTATAAGAATAAGAAGACAGGGAAAGAGAAAGAATATTCATCAACTTCTGAAGAGTACATCGAATCTAAAGTTTGGGAAGATACTGACTGGGAGTACAAGGACATGGTTCAAAAAACAATTGTTGCAGCAGTCAACCCTTCAATTATGGACTTCAATCCGAGTATTCGTGTAGAGGATATGATCGATGCTGAAAAAATACTCCCCTTCGTAAAAAGCGTTTTAGATACTTCAACAGTGAAACTTTTAAAGATTCTTTCGTTAGAGTATGAGAGCGAGATGGAAATTCCAATTGAAGAGTATGAACTTGATCCAGAAGGATTCCCTGCTGACGAGTACACGATATTGGATACATTGACTTCAATCAATCCTGAATTAATAGACATCGAGATAAAAGATGCGCTTCTGAATCAGGAACAAGTAGTGATTCTTATCTCAAGAAATTTGAGCGAGGGAAGTTGGGGAGGAATCGATCGCATGAAAGAATTGTATAAACTTTGCAAAAAAAATGATGTGCCTTTCTTGTTGATATGTAACGCGACACGAGAAGAGATAAATAAGTTCAGAAAGAAGCATAAATTCATGTTACCGGTCTTCTCAATGGATGAAATTGAATTAAAAATAATATCAAGATCGAATCCTGCATTGCTGGTGCTGGAGAATGGAGTCGTGAAAGCAAAATACTCTAAAAGAGCAATTCCGGCAGTAGATAAGTTTAAAACAAACCATATAAATAAATAGAATGCCGCGAAAAATTGTTGCTGGAAATTGGAAAATGAACCTCAACTTAATTGAAGGTATTGAACTTGTCCAGAAGATCAATACGACGGACACAGATGTGAATGTTTCAATAATGGTTTTTCCTCCATCCTTGTTTGTGAACGGAATAAAGGAAGTCAATTCTGAAAAGGTTCAGGTTGGTGTTCAGAACTTCCATTCAGAAGAGAAAGGAGCATTTACAGGTGAGGTTTCCATTTCTCAAGTGAAAAGTGTGGGTGGAACTATTGGTTTAATTGGACATAGCGAACGACGAGAACTCTTCAACGAGAGCAATGAGACTTTAAAATTGAAAGTTGATGCTGCAATTCAAAATGACTTTGGATTTATCTTCTGTTGCGGAGAATCACTGGGTATTCGTGAGGCTGGAACTGAGATAGAGTTTGTTAAAAATCAATTAGAAAAAAGTTTGTTTCATCTTGAAGCTGACCAAATAAAGGATGGTATTATTGCCTACGAACCTATTTGGGCAATTGGAACCGGTAGAACCGCAAGCTCAGAGCAAGCAGAAGATATGCACCGCGAAATTCGTAAGATGTTAGTTGATGAATATGATACTGAAACGGCAGGTTCGATTTCAATACTATATGGTGGATCTTGTAAACCTGGGAACGCAAAAGAACTTTTTGCCTGCCCAAATGTCGATGGTGGACTCATAGGCGGAGCTGCATTAGATGCTACGTCGTTTTGTGCCATAATAGATTCATTTAAATGAAAAATTTAGATACGCTCGAATTAACAATTACACTCAATCCAAAAGAGCCGTGGAGTGATATTCTCGTTGCTGAACTTTCTGATTTAGGCTTTGATAGCTTTGTTCAGACTGAAAGCGGAATTCAAGCGTATGCACCAGCTAAGATTGATACTGAAACTGTGATGAAGAATGTTTCGTGCGTTTCGGATGATGCTGTAAAATGTTCTTGGGAGAAAAAAATTATTCCACACCAAAACTGGAATGTTGAGTGGGAAGCTGATTTTCATCCTGTCTATATTGATGAAATTGCAACTATTCTAGCTCCTTTTCATAATCAATCACTTGGGAAGGGTAATGTAGTTATCATTCAACCTCAAATGTCATTTGGAACTGGGCATCATCAAACAACATGGATGATGGTAAAAGCACTTTTTGAAATGAATCCAATGCCTGAGAATGTGCTTGATATGGGAGCTGGAACTGGCGTTCTATCCATTTTCGCAGAGCAATTAGGGGCAAAGAGAATTCTCGCAATCGATATTGAGGATTGGTCAGCTATAAATGCAGCGGAAAATGCGAATCGAAATGGTTGTTCTAATATTGAAACTATCTGCGGAGATATTGATGAAATTGGTAATGAACACTTTGGATTAATTATTGCCAATATCAACAAGAATGTACTCAAGATACACATGGAATATTACGCGAATGCTCTTGATGTCGGAGGAAAACTTTTGCTTAGTGGATTCTTTAGCACAGATGTCCAGGAACTAGTAACTTTTGCAACTCAATTTAGTCTTACAGTTGAACAGGAATATGCAAAAGACGAATGGGCAGGCATTCGACTCGTGAAGGTGGCATAAGAAATCTTCATACATTAATTGAAAACACATTGTATTATGAATCGTAAATACTGGCTAGTATGCTTATTGATGATGGTCTCATTTATGGGATTCTCTCAGTCATTTCCAAATACACGAGAAAAATTCGTGAAAGACTTTCAAAAGAAAATTGCTGAATACGGTACTGGTGATTTTCGTGATTTTGTTAAAAATGAATTGACACCATTGCTTCTCGAAGGCCAAGAATTCCCTAATGATTATTTTTCTAAAATGGTGGAGACCTGTAATCTAATGGAAACAAAACGACTAAAAGTCTATCCTGAGATATACAACTATGTCTTCTCTGTATCAGCTTTCGTAACTGGTGGTCAACCAAAGGCGAGTTATGAAGCATGGCAATCAACGGTTGAGAAAATGCTGAAGTCTAGACAGGTGAAGAAAATCAAATCATTTGCTGAGTTCTCTGCTGGATTTTTCTCGAACGGAAAAATTTCAACATCCTCAAATTTTGAATGGTTTTACCTTGGTGGGGACTACGCCTTTGAATTTAATAAAAAGGTGAACGTAAAATTGACGGGGGGAAATTTGGTATGTCGAGCAATTAGTAAATCAGGTAAAAACCGAGGTGAAACAGTTGATAGTCTTGTTATTATTGAGACAACTGGAAATTATGATCCAGTATTGCGTAAATGGATTGGCAAAGGAGGTAAAATTACTTGGAATAAAGTTGGACTTGATCCGACAAAGAATTTTGCAATGCTTGAAAATTACAGCCATACACTCAAGTCTTCCACAATTCGATTTGATTCGGTTTTACTTACAACTTCCTATTTTGATAAGCCGATTATGGGGATTTTAACAGAAAGAGCATTTAAAATTAATAGAGAGGAAGATAAAATTTACCCCCAATTTCTATCATTTGAAAAACGACTAGTAATTAATGAAATTGTTCCCGGCGTTGATTACGTTGGCGGATTTGCCTTAGAAGGTGCGTCATTTCTCGGCGCAGGTACTGATCTTGAACGCGCGATGATCACAATAAAGCGAGAAGGAGTTCCTTTTATTACGGCTAAAGCAAAGGAGATTGTTGTTTCAACTGATAAAATTGCTGTTTATCGCGGAGAAATGGCTTTGTTCTTCAAAACAGGCGATTCGTTGACACATCCAGGTATTGGATTGAGTTACTACCTCGATAAAAAACAAATACAATTTACGAGAGCAAAATCGGGGATTGGTGAAGCGCCATTTCAAGATTCATATCATAAACTTGATATTTATGTACCGAAAATAATATGGAACCTTGATGAAGACGAACTTCATTTTACATACGAATTTGGTACGAGTCAAGAACAGCGATTGGCTAAATTTGAGTCACAATCTTATTTTGATGAACGTCTTTATGATCAACTCCAGTCAATGGAAGCGACTCATCCACTCGTGGCAATCTCAAAGTATTGTTATAAATACGATGAGTATATACTAACAGAGGGTCAGGCGGCATCGGCAATGAATAAGATAGTTGAGCAGGCCAAGCCATTGTTATTACAACTCTCAAGTTTTGGATTTATCAGTTATGATACTGAGTTGGAAACTGTAGAAGTAAAACCAAAACTAGACAATTTCGTACGTGCGAAAGTTGGAAAACGAGATTATGATAACCTCGTTTTTAGATCAGATCTGCGTCCAAGAAAATTGAGTGGTAGGTTAGCTGAGATTGCAGTAAATGATGCTGAATTTAAGGCCGATTTTGAACAACGAAATCGAGATTTGACACTCAAAAAAGATTTCGGAGTGATGAGCCTATCTACTTTGGAACTCGACTTAGATGCGGTAGATAATGTCTTGATTTCGGTAAAGAAAAATACGATCATCTTCCCCACTGATGGGCTTGTGAAAATTAAGGAGAATAGGGATTTTATTTATAGTGGATGGACAAATGCAGGTAAGTTAGAGACGAATGCTGAATTAGCGTCCTTTTCTTACGCAGACTTCAAAATCAAACTTCAGAAAACAAACGAAAGTTTATTTAGAATAAGACCTTTAGATAAAGCACACGGAACAAGAGGGATTCCAATGGCAAGTATTTTGAG
Organism: Bacteroidota bacterium; assembly: GCA_024280295.1. Classification (GTDB taxonomy): domain Bacteria; phylum Bacteroidota; class Bacteroidia; order Flavobacteriales_D; family Crocinitomicaceae; genus UBA4466. The sequence goes on along the minus strand of JAJRQK010000026.1, from coordinate 10,177 downwards.
AGGAGTAACTGGTGAAATTCTAATTGATGATCCAAAAAACAGATCAGGTGTTGACACAAAGAATGGTGATTACCCTAAATTGAATTCTATAAATAGCACGAAAATATTCTACAATTCGCAAGACATATATCGAGGAGCTTATGATAGTACTCGATTTTATTATACGGTAGCACCATTTGAGATGGATAGTCTGAATTCTTTCAAGGAAAGTGCATTGAGACTAGAAGGAGAACTTGTTTCCGCTGGAATTTTCCCAAACATAAAGGAGCCTCTGAAAATAATGCAGGATTATTCTTTTGGGTTTGCAACTACTGCACCTGATAATGGTTATACTTTCTATGGAACCGATGCCAAGTACAAAAATAAAATCGTATTGTCAAACAACGGTTTGCAAGGTAGTGGTACGATTAACTTTATGGCCTCTACTTCAGTTTCAAAAGCACTCAGTTTTTTACCGGATTCAACGGTAGGTTTTGCTGAATTCGTAAATCGTCCAGTTGATACAGGGGTTGAATTCCCTGATGCATCATCTGCTCGTGCCTATATCACCTACATTCCAGATTTGAATATTCTTCGAGCGGAATCAACTCCACAAAATGACATTTTAATGTTCAGTGATGAAGCAAAGTTGAGAGGAACAGTCACAATTCGACCAAATGGAATGCGTGGATTTGGTCTGATGACTTTCAAAAACTCAAACTTAATCTCGAAGGATTTTGGATTTAAACGATACGATGTTTTGGCAGATACTTCTTCATTCCGTTTAAAAAATGAGGGTGATGACACTGAGGAGGATGCACTTGTATTTACTACTGATAATGTGAAGGCTAATGTTTCATTCAAGGATCGAATTGGTGTGTTTAATTCAAATGATGGCGAACGAAAAGTTGAGTTTCCTGTAAATCAGTACATGGCAAAGATGGATGTATTTAAATGGTTGATGGATGAAATTTCAATTGAAATGGAAAAAAGTGGAGCCGCTGACATAAACATTGATGTAGGTGTAGATTTGGTTGGGTCTAATTTCTTCTCAACGCATAAAAATCAGGATTCGTTGAATTTCCGAGCACCACGTGCAAGGTTTGATGGTAGAAAAAAAATAATTTATTGTTCTAAAGTGGAATACATCGATGTGGCAGATGCTAGAATTTACCCTGATAGTATGCTAGTGACTATAAGAAAGCGTGCGAAGATGGATGAACTTCAAAACGCATCAATCGTAGCTAACTATATCACGAAATACCATAGCTTCGAAAAAGCAACAGTACAAATTAAAGCAAAAAGAGATTACGAAGCCTCAGGTCAGTATCCTTACTACGATGTTGATAGCAATGTAACCTATGTGGCAATGAATAATATTGGACTTGATACTGCCTTTCAGACAAGAGCATCTGGGAAAATTGCAATTGATGAAGACTTTAAATTGAGTAGGGAATTTGATTTCTATGGCGACGTTTCTATTCATGCGGATAATCCTCTAATTGCGTTTTCTGGAGCAACGAGAATTAATCATAGTTGCTCAAAATTTGATAGGAACTGGATGGCATTTAGATCCGAAATTGACCCTAAGAATATTCAGATTCCTGTAGTTCCTGAAATGAAAGATCTTGATGGTGGCGCAATCTCCGCTGGAATTGTTTGGAGAGATTCACCGAACACTGATAGCGTTGCGCTATATCCAACATTCTTATCATCTTTAGTTGACCCAGGTGATCCTATCGTGATGACATCAAGTGGGTACCTTCAATACGATGCTGGAACAAAGGAATTTCAAATTGCATCACGTGATAAACTTATTAATAGAGACGAGAAAGGAAACTACATTGCCTTACATACAGAGAGCTGTTCAATGAATGGTGATGGAATTATCAATCTCGGAATGAATTATGGCGATGCTATTGTTGATGCGGTAGGAATTGTCAACTACAATCAATCAACTGGAAAAACAACTATGAATCTAACAGCACGTTTTGATATGCCAGTGGATAAAGGTGTTATGCAAGATGTTGCTGATAGAATTAATGAGATTGAAGGACTGCAACCGTCTGATTTCAACTCTAATACTTTGGAGCAAGCAATTGTAGAATGGGATGGCTTAAAAGCTGCCGATAAATTTGTCGAGGAGTATGTACAGGAAGGGAAGGTGAAAAAACTGCCAGATGGATTGGAAAAAACAATGACTATTACTGGACTTCGATTGAGTTCTTATGAAAGTAGCCGTCTTCAAACGAGTGGTTTAATTACAGATGTTGAATCAGCGGTTCTGGTTAGTATTTATGGTAGACCAGTAATGAAGTATGTCCCAATGAAAGCGTTTTTTCAGCAGACATACGCAGGCATAAAGGGGAAAATGAATAATGATATGTTTACTATTTTTATCGATATTCCAGGGGGTAGAGATTATTTCTTTAACTATCAAATGAAGCAGAAAGATGGTGTTCTAAGAATCAAATCGGGCGATTCTGAGTTGAGTGAAGCGGTGAATGCTATCAAAGAAGATAAACGTAAAAAGAAAAACTTCAAATACGAAATGACAACTAATAGCGCATTTCTCGCTAAATTTATGCGTCTCTACGAATAAGAGGTGTTTTGAGATAATGAATTGTTAGTCAATTGAATTGAACCTTTTCATGTTCAAGGCGTATTAGAAACTAGTAACATCGTGTGATCAGCGATGTTTAATGTGAAATTGTTAAAACAAATAGTAGCTGTCCTAGCTGTCTTCTTTCTTGCCGCATCTTTGCATGCTCAAGATACAGAGGAGGATATCAAGGAAAAAGCCAACAAACTGTTCGATGAAGAGCAATACGTTGAGGCTACGTCACTGTATTTGCGCTTAATTTCACTCAATCCGCAAGATTTCGACTATAATTATCGATACGGCACATGTTTAATTTTCAATGCCGATGACAAGAAGAAGGATGCGTTACGGTATCTTTCTTATGCCATAACAAGTAAATCAGCAGATCCTAGAGCGTACTATTTTAGAGGTAGGGCACTTCATTTGAATTATCAATTCAAGGAAGCAAAGAAAATGTATAAGGCATACAAAAGCAAGCGCTCTCCAAAGGATAAGAGTTTTGATGTTGACCGTGAAATTGCGATGTGTGATAATGGAAAACGACTCCTATCAACCTTCACCGATATAATAGTTTCTGAGAAAAAACAGATTGATGAAAGTAAATTCTTCCGCTTGTACCATGATATGGAAAGCATTGGAGGGAAAATTCTTGTCACAGAACGTTTTCAAAGTAAAATGGATAAGAAGATGGGGCATGTACCTATTGTTCATTTTCCTAAAAATGCCACTTCGGTCTACTATTCAAGTTACGGTGAAAAAGGCACTACTGGACTCGATATCTATGTCCGCAAAAAATTACCTAATGGAAGTTGGGGTGCTCCTTATAGTTTGCCAGGTGAAGTGAATACTCCATACGATGATAACTTCCCGTATTTGCATCCCTCAGGACAGTACCTCTATTTTAGTTCGAAGGGACACAATTCAATGGGAGGTTATGATGTGTTCATGGCACGATTTGATCCTGTCGCTAATGCATTTATGCGTACAGAAAATGTCGATTTTGCAATTTGCTCTCCTGATGATGACCTTTTTTATGTAGTTGATTCAGCGTACCAAAATGCCTATTTTGCCTCTGCACGTCAAAGCGAAGAAGGTAAGTTACATGTGTATAGAGTTCGAGTTGCACGAATCCCGATCCAAGAAGTGATCATTATGGGCGATTTTCTTTCTGAAATTAACCCACAGAATAAGGAAATGATCGTTACTGTGATTGCGGGAGCAACTGGGAATGAAATTGGTACAATCAAGTCAAATGCGACGGGCAAATATTCACATGTATTCCCACAAGGAGGTAAATATACCTACAGAATTAAAATTGCAGGAATGGATGAGGTCACTGAAATCGATCTTGAACTCCCATTCTTGGATGAATTCCGTCCGCTCAAACAGAAAATTATTCATATTGAAACTCCAGAAGGAGAGCGAGTTAAAATTGTCAACCTCTTTGATGAAAGAATTGAAGGAGGATCAGAGTTAATCGGCCCAATTCTAAGAAAGAAAGCTGAACTTAATATAAATGTCGACACCTTTGATCCAGCAATTCTGGCAGCTTTTGATTTAGCTCGTAAACGGGATGAAATTTTAGCAGATCTTGGTTTTGATGGAATGAGTCCTCATGAAGTTCAAAATCAACTAAATGAACTTGCAATTGCGGAAAGAGATCAAAATGCGAATGTAAAAAAGATGTCTGATGGAATCGATCAGAACATTATTAATGCGTCATTGGATTTAAATGGACTTGTAACTGCACAACAAGAGCTAATCAGACGGGCTGCTGATTCAGAAGATCCAGTTGAAAAATATGAATACCTCAAAGAAGCGAAAAAAATCGGCTCTGAAATTAGCGCATTGACAGATCAAATTGCGGGGTTAAATAAACTAAAGGCGACAATTCAATCAGAGTTTGGAGATTCCAAAGGTGGTACTGAAATTGCTGATTTGGGGAAAGAGTTTGATCAAGCAATTAAATCTGGAGATGAAGAGACAGCATGGGATTTACTCGCAATTAAACAGAGTGAAATTTTTGGGATTAGAAATTCCTCACCTAAGGGTATGATCACTGATATGATTGATGAAAGCATCGATCTACGGAAAAGACAAGGTGATTTAAGGGATCACAATACACAGAATACTGCAAAAATAAGTCAACTCGAAGCAGATATAGCTCTCCTTAATGGCCAATTACCTGGAGCAAAGAAGAAACAGCGTAGAGAATTGGAGGATGAAATTGCATCAAAAGAAGAAGAGCTTTCAGTTACTTTAGAGGATGAAAAGTTCAATAAATCAGATATCGCAACAATTGATCGTAAAGCAAATGTCATTGATGAAAACATAGATGTTTTACAAGAATCGATTACAGGATCTCTTGTCGCTGTCGTTTCAATAGAAGATGTTGAAGCAGCGGTGCGTGCAGCTAACGATCTTGAGAATGAATCAACGGATAAGCAAATTGAGAATGAGATCGAGGCACTGGAGAATGATTATCCAGAAATTGCATCCACTGATCCAACGCTGAATCCAACACAGGAATCAATACAAAGCCAACTTGAAGCATCTCACACTGAGTCCGTTTCAGAAATCATTGCTGACAATAATCAGACCGAATCGGGAAAATTAGATCGGTTAATTGACAACAACCAGTCAACTATTGATAACTCAACCAATGAAATTCAAGTTCTTCAGACGAAACTGGAAGCAGATCCAGAGAATATGGATTTACTAGAAGAGCAAATGGCATTGGTTCAATACCGAACGAAATTGGAAACTGAAAATGAAGGTTTCAGAGATCGTGTAGATGAAATCAATACAGGAAATCCACCAGTTGCTCTATCAAAAGATGATGTCCTCGATAATCTTATGCCAGGTTATCAAACTGAGGCTCGAATAATCAAGGCGAATACAAGTTTAACGGAAGAAGAGCAGTTAGACCAATTGCAAATTAAAGCAACTAATCTCGGTGAAATTATTAATGACCGTTTAACTGAAGTTCGCTCTCAACTTGAAAGTGATCCTACAAATAATGACTTACTAGCTGAATTAGAGATTTTGGAATCAGTTAAATCAGATAATGATCAAAGTATTGCAGGGATTAATTCTCGTCTAAAGGAGTTGAACAGTGTTTCTACTTTTGTTTCGGTATCGAAGACAGAGGTGATTGAGCAAATCAATCCTGGGTATCAATCTCGCATGGAAGAAATAGCGTCGAATGATGAATTGAGTCAACTTGATCGTTTAACTCAGCAGCAATCGACAGAAGTTGAGTTGCTAACAACTACACGAACAGCAATAAACGATGTCGATGAACAGATTGTGGCAAACCAGAATGACCCTACGTTAATTCAACGAAAAAATACACTTGAAGAAATTGCTACAATCACTGAAAGTATAATTGATGAAAGGGCGCAAGAAATAAACGCATTAACGAATGTTTCCTCAATCGTAGATGTTGAAGAGATCAAAACTGATTTAAGATCAACTATTGTAGGGACGCATGATGAGGCAGTGAATGATTTACGTCAATCTGGGAAGTCCGTAGGAGAAATTAGTATAGGAATTTGGGAATTGGAACGTGAACTTCTGGATCGCATCAAGGAGGAAGAGTCAGCGATACAAGATAAAACCAATTCAAACCCTAACGATCCCAAAACTCAAGCAGAACTTAAAGCTATACAAGAATTAGTCGAAGAGCAGAATGACGCTATTGCGGCACAACGAAATCAAGCATTTGAGGATATAAAAAAGGGTGATGATTATACAAAAATAGTCAGTAGTGTCGATAAGAGATATTCTATTGAAATGGGAATTCTTCTTCAAGAAACACCACAAAACAATGATGCAATTGCTGATCGAGAAATTGAACTTCAAAAAGAGCTGGAGAAAGAACTAGAAAAGAAGCAGAAAGCTTTAAATCGGAATTATTCGATCGAAGTTGACTTGGAATGGATGATCCTCGAAAATGAACTCAGCGAGAGTAAGAAACGAGAGGATGTCGCAAGAATTGGTAGCGAAGTAGTCGCTTCTCAGCCCGATAAACAGGAATTTATCAGCGAAATACGATCTAACTTACTTGTAAGTGATGCCTCTGCGATTGAGAATACCTATTTAACAAAAGAAGACCTTAAAACGCAAGATCAGCTCCTTGAGAAATATGAAAATGATCTTGTATCTGAATTATTGTTATTGCAAACTCGTCAATTAGAGAATCCTTCTAAAGAATTGAATGAACAGGCGCAATGGGTTGAGGAGGAATTGAAAACCGTTCGGAAAAAACGAGGAATGATAAGTATTTCTCTTGATGAATTTGAAACAGAAGTAATTGCAACAACATCTCAACAGGATGATCCAACGTTGAATCAACTCGAAAATGAGCGGTTGGTAATTGTTAAGCAATTAACTAATACTGAATTGAGTACAGCTGAGAAAAGATCGTTAAATGAATCACTAGAGGGAGTTGAAACTGCGCAAGTTGAACGTGGAAACGAACTTAAAACCGCATCCATTATTGTAGGGCAAAAGAACCAGGATCAATTAACGAATTCTCTGCTTAAAAATGAAGGGATAACAAGAGAGTCGCCAGTCATTGCGAGTGCAATCGATGCTAGTGTTCTTGAACGTAAAGCGATTGATCAAATTATTGAAGATGCCTCGGATGCTAAATCTCCACAAGAGCGTCAGTTTCTTTTAGAACAAGCAGAAACGCGTCAAAATGCATTGGTGGAATCACTTGAAGATGTTATTCATACTAAAGAACTTAGCGATTTTGAAGCAAAAGAAGGAATTACCATTTCATCAAAAAGTGATCTTCTGGAAAGAAAACGACGTTATACGATTGAAATAGGTAATTATGATATTCAAATCTTCCAAATTGACGAGCAAATAAAAGAGGCAAAACGAAAAGAAATTTCTGAGTTAGAGGAGAAGAGAGAAGTTTTGGTGTTATTCCGTGATCGTGCCGAGCAGCAATTGAAAGAAGTTACTAAACAATTAGTTGACTATCCAGTTAAAGAATCATTGTCAATCATTGCGAGTACAGGACTTCAGCAAACAGTATCTTTCAATGAGGAGCGTGAAATAGCAGCTTCAGAAGAATATGCAGTTTACCGTGTGGAAGGTATAAAAGCATTGGAACTTGAAAATCTAGTAAGGGAACTAGAAGAGAGTTTGTCCATAGAGAGAGCAGCATTGGTTGGAATAATAAATAGCAATAATTCTCAACTTACAGCTGAAGATCGACAATCTGAAATTGCGCTTAGAATTGAGAGAATCAAGTCGATGGAAGTTGAATTAGAACGAATTAATACCGATCTTACAACGCAATCTGCGGTTGCAGACAAACTTTTACCAGCAAATCAGGAAGAAGCAATGAAAATTCAAAACTTGTTAGCAAGGGGCGTTCAACCGATTAAAGTTGCAACAGTTGCTCTGTCAATCATTCAAATGCCTTCTTCTGGATTAGCAATTAACGAGGCAATACCAAGTATTTATTCTGAAGAAAATCCGATTCCTGTAGGAGTAGAAAGTCCTTCAGGATTGACGTATCGTGTCCAAATCGGGGCATTTGCTAGAGCTATTCCACAAGATTTATTCAAAGAATTTAATCCTGTATCAGGGGAGAAAATTGGAAATACTGGAATTACGCGTTACATGGCAGGATTCTTTAATAATAGTACAGCAGTGGTTGATGCACGACAACAGATTCGTCAACTTGGATACCGCGATGCATTTGTTGTTGCTTATTGTGATGGTGAACGAATTTCTTTTGGAGAAGCTAGAAGACGAGAAGCCGCAGGCACATGTATTCCTAAAGGAACAAATGAATTGATGATGGAAGTTGCTGAAAAGACTGCTGATCATCTTGGAATACCATTGATAAATGAGATCAAAGAAGTGCCGGAATATACTTACAATCAAGCCCCGGGCGCAGTTTCTGCAGATCCGATTGAATTAAAAAAAGGTTTGTTCTATACAGTTCAAATTGGTGTTTTCAATCGAGTAGTAACTGATAAGCGATTGAATTATCTTCCTGAAATCTTAACAATTAGATTGCCAAATGGCTTAATTCGTTATTCAACAGGGATGTTTGATTCAGCAAGTGATTGTAAATCAAGAAAGATCAAAGCCTACGAAAGTGGAATCACCGATGCGTTTATTGTTGCGTACTATGAAGGAGTTAGAATTAGGGTCTATGAAGCGAACAGCCTACTGGAAAAACTGGGGCCTTCAATACTCCAATCGAATATTGATGTCTCTGAGCCAGTTGTTTTTGTGGAAACACAGAATGATGTTATTAGGACAGATACAGTTGTCACTAGTACGGTTGAGGCTCCAATAATTACTGCTCCAACGGAGCAACTGAAAGTGCAGGTAGTCACGAAACAAACATTTACTTCTTTCCCTCGTGATATTCTAAATCGATACAATACTGAAGGTAATTTTTACTTCGATGCGAAAAATGGAAAGGTGAAATCCGTTATTTATGATAACACAGATATGTTGCCACGCTTGTACAAATTTGAAGAGGACATTGATACTGTTTATCTCTCTAATGATGAATTGGCAATCGAGTTAAGTAAACAGAGTATCCACATAAATATTCCAACAACGAGAGTTCCAGGAGATTTGGTTGACTTAATATTGAGACTTCCATATAGTAAAGAGTTTACAAAGAAAGGAGAAGGTTTACTGTTAATTATCGAAGGAATTGAACCGAGCGAGATATCAGCGGTACAGAATCAAGTAAAAATGATTGGTTTGGAATCCATTGTTTTGGAAGCTATAAATGAAAATTAAACAATAATATGATGAAAATGAATAACCCAGAAGTAGAGGAGTTTGATGATGTGTTAACGATTGATGAGTTATTGGATAAGAAAGACTTGATCATCTATAACGATGATGTGAATTCTTTTGATCATGTTATTAATTCGTTGATAAAAGTATGCAAACACGAACCTGTTCAAGCGGAACAATGTACGTACTTGATTCATTACAAGGGTAAATGCCAAGTGAAACATGGTGACTGGGAAACCTTAGAACCAATGTGCACAGCATTACTGAAGAGAGGACTCACCGCAGAAATTAGATAATTCTAAGCAAAGACATTGCTGAACAAAAAAAACGCATTATATTTGCACTCGCATTTGTAATAAATAATGCAAAAAGGCCCCGTAGCTCAACTGAATAGAGCACTACATTACGGCTGTAGAGGTTTCAAGTTTGAATCTTGACGGGGTCACAAAAAGCTTTCCAGAAGGGAAGCTTTTTTTGTTTCCCGACCTTCAAACTTGTTTGAAACATTGAACTTCCAGTGGAAGTTTGATGTTCATCGAAATGAAATGAAGATAATCTTGACGGGGTCACCAAAGCGGACAATTGATCAAATCTGACCAATTGTCCGCTTTAGTGACCCCGAGGGGTCTTAGTTCAAACTTTTTAGTGGAGGATTTGAAGCAAATAAATGAACATTAATAAGGTCTTTAGTTTAGTTTCCATTTTGAAATAGCACTTAGACAGAAACAGAATTACGACATTGTAAGCCCAACAATGGGTATTTCTTCCATAGTTGTGGTTTGATTAAAGAAACAGAATTACGACATT
>JAJRQK010000025.1 GCA_024280295.1 Bacteroidota bacterium | reverse complement strand
TAATGCTGCGATATCTGCTACTGGTCCAGTAACATCTGTAATCACTACATTTTGTGTTTGTGTTGATGTGTTTCCTGCTCCATCTGTGTAAGTCCAAGTAACTACTGTTGTTCCTTGAGTTGTGATTGGAAGTGTCGCATCGTTTGTTACAGTCACTATTCCACCACAGTTATCAGTCGCTGTTGGATCAGTTAATGTTGTTACTGAACAAACATCCGTTACATCTGTTAATGCTGCGATATCTGCTACTGGTCCAGTAACATCTGTAATCACTACGTTTTGTGTTTGTGTTGATGTGTTTCCATTTACATCTGTATAAGTCCAAGTAACTACTGTTGTTCCTTGAGTTGTGATTGGAAGTGTCGCATCATTTGTTACAGTCACTACTCCACCACAGTTATCAGTCGCTGTTGGATCAGTTAATGCTGTTATTGAACATTCTGCCGTTACATCTACCAAGGCTGCGATATCTGCTACTGGTCCAGTAACATCTGTAATCACAACGTTTTGCGTTTGTGCTGATCCATTTCCATTTACATCTGAATAAGTCCAAGTAACTACTGTTGTTCCTTGAGTTGTGATTGGAAGTGTCGCATCATTTGTTACAGTCACTACTCCACCACAGTTATCAGTCGCGGTTGGATCAGTTAATGCTGTTACTGAACACTCATCCGTTACATCTGCTAAGGCTGCTATATCTGCAACTGGTCCAGTCACATCTGTAATAACTACGTTTTGTACTTGTGTTGATGTGTTCGAGTTTGCATCTGTGTAAGTCCAAGTTACTACTGTTGTTCCTTGTGTAGTGATTGGAAGGGTTGCATCATTTGTTACTGTCACTACTCCCCCACAGTTATCAGTTGCAGTTGGAGGAGTCAATGATGTCACTGAACACTCTGCTGTTACATCTGCTAAGTTAGCTACATCCGGCGACGGTGCAGTATTATCATCATTTAATGGAGTGTTATCAGCCAATGGGCCGAATCCATCTACACCGATTGAGCAATCATCACAACCATCACCATCAGTATCTTCACATAAGAAAGGGTTTAGCGGATCAACATCTGCTCCATCTAAAACACCATCGTTATCATCATCAGGATCACCAAGATCACAAAGTCCATCGCCATCAGTATCTGTACCATCATTCGCTGGAGTATTATCTGCTAACGGTCCGAAGTTATCCGTACCAATTGAACAATCATCACAACCATCTCCGTCTGCATCTCCACAGATATCAGGATTTAAAGGTGAAGGATCCGATCCATCTGCAACACCATCATTATCATCATCAGGATCGCCAAGATCACAAAGTCCATCGCCATCAGTATCTGTACCATCATTCGCTGGAGCATTATCCGCTAGTGGTCCGAAGTTATCCGTACCAATTGAACAATCGTCACAACCATCTCCGTCTGCATCTCCACAGATATCAGGGTTTAATGGTGAAGGATCCGATCCATCTGCAACGCCATCATTATCATCATCTGTATCTATTGCATCACAAATCCCATCACCATCTGTATCTGGAGCTGTTGAAACTGTTACTGTCACACTATATGACACAATACATAAAGGATCACCACCACCAGTATCACCTGCTCGTAGAGTCCAAGTACCAAAAGGATTAGTTCCATTATATGTGTTTAGGTTACCGTTATTCGGTCTAAACGTACCAGAAACTGGCGTTACACCGCCAATTACAGAACCCGCAGCTTGATCCAAGGTTGTACTAACACTTGAAATTGATGCACTTCCTGTATATGTCCCAGGAACTGCTAGAATAACATTGTTCCCCGTTGGCCCATCCAACCTAAAATTGGTTTCACTATGGAATGAACTTCCTGTGCCAGGAGATGAACATGTACCATCTGTTTTAGCCCAAACAATATTAACATTGACATCAGTTACCTGGCAAGCACCTGCCGAAAAATCAGCAGCAGAAAATGAAACACCTGGCAAAATTGTACAATATGAGCCACATCCGTCAATACTGACTGAAGTTCCTGGATTATACGTTTTTGTTACTGTTAACTGAGAGAATCCAAAAGTGCTTAATAGAGTAAAGCTTATGGAAAGAAGCAATAATTTTTTACTTCTATTTAGTGAAAAGTGATGCATACAGTGAAAAATAAGTTTGTTTCAAGGGCGAAAGTAGTGATTTCAATTTAATTAAAAAATAAAGTATTGATAACTACTAAAAACTAGACATCATCACTACCTAGTCCCCCTTGATAGAACTCGCTTTCAACCCAATAGAAGAATCATCAGGCGCAAGTTTAATTGCTTTTTCAATTGCTGATTTCGCATTATTAATTTCACCTTGAGCAACGTACAAATCACTCATCAATACAAAATACTCAGCATTCTCAGGATCGTATTTACACCCCTCTTCCATTGAAGAAATGGCCTCCTCAATTTTATTCAACTTCAAATAACAAACTGCCTTAGATTGATAAACCTCTGGAATTTTCGACTGTTCTTCTGCTTTTTCATATTGAACCAAGGCCTGCTCAAACTGATTTTGTGAAATGTAATACTTACCCAACTGCATTAATGGAGCGGCCAATCTTTCATGTGCTTTTACAGCTTTCTCAAATAGTATCTTCCCATTCTCTAATTGACCAAATTCCATGTAAGCATTTCCTAAATCGAGCATTGCTTTCATTGAGCGATCAGAAATCTCAACCGTGCGTCTGTAGTGATAAAGAATTTTTTGCTGCTTTGATTCAGACGGTCGTTTGTAATATTCATTGTGCAATAAACAAGCATAATTGTATTGTGTTCGCGCGCAATCATCAAGTGCTTCAATATCTGTTTCAAACAATACTTTATTACTTTCCCAAGCTTTATTTCGATTGATTGTTTTTACAAACCCCAACACAAACAATAAGCCGATAATTCCCATGGCAACTTTCGCTTTATCGTTTTTAAAAATTGATTCAGCACCTGCACTGAAACTAGTCTTCGTAATACGTTCTAGCAGTGCGACAATTGCAATAATAAATCCAAGGGATGAAATAAATAAAAATCGTTCCCCCATATAGTCAGGACCAACTTGAATAATATGCAAGTAAACTGAAAGTGTGATAAAGTAAAAGAGTATTCCAAATAGCAGAATCGACTTCTTTTTAAACTCTCTAATTACAAAGTAAAGAAGTCCAAGATGAAAGAGAACTGAAATAATCACCAAGAGATTTGACCAACCAACAACTGTTGAATGAGAAAAACCATAATCATGGACTAATGTGATGGGAAATACCATCAATCCTATATCCTTTATTAGAATATTGAAGACATTTGGCAAAATTTGCATGAATCCACTAGCATCGTGAAGTGGATTCCCCACAAACCCATCTTCTTTGTATTGGAATGACTCCAGTAGTTCAGTAGCGTTATTCTCGAATACACCATCAGAATAGACGTAATATCGAATTGCTAGAAGTACAACTCCTCCAAAAATTGGCAGACCGTATTTAAAGTAGGGATTAATTCGTTCAGAGTTCTTGAAATAAGCGATGAGTAAAAGAATTCCAACAAAAGTAATTCCATTTTCCTTAGAGAGAAAAGAGAAGATTAGCATAACTAACGTAACTACGCCATAAACCAAATTGTTCTTCGGCTTCCCTAGGAAATTTAAAAAGAAAATCAATGAACTAACTCCAAAAATCATGGCTAGTATTTCATCGCGGGATTTAATATTAGCGACAACTTCAGTATGAATCGGATGAATCAGAAATAACCCAACAACGATAATTGAAAAAAGAATTCCTTTTTCTGGGAACATTAGTCGTAGGAAATAGAAAATTAAGCAGCAAAGCAATGCGTAATAAAGAACATTCATTACATGTCCTGTTTTTGGTGTCATTTCAGACATTTCAATATCCGCAGCAAACGTTAAAAGTGTAATAGGACGATAACCATATCGGTATTGAATTTCATCAGACTTAATGTTTCGAAAGAGTTCGCTAGGTTGACTTAAACCTTGTTGAACCCGATCATTTTGTGTGATCACGATGGCGTCATCCCAGGCATAATCATGCTCAAAGGTATTACCATATTGAATCAAGGCAACTATGCAAATGATGATATATATTCTCGCCTTCTTAAACATTAGTAATTATCCAAATAGAAACTATCGTTCTTAAAATCATAACGGATTACAAGTGGAAGTTTTTCCGTTTCTCTGTAAAACAAGCGAAAAAATGGGACATTTCGACGAAACCAATAGTGGAAAATCGGTCTAGTTATCGATTGGAAACTACGTTTTGGTTGAAACTCACTCGCTCTTAGGCTTTCTTTAAGTTCACTTGAAGAAATAGACGACAATGCATTCTTGCCATTTCTATTACCCAATTTAAGGGCTACCAAGTAAACTGGATTTAATTTGAGCAGTTCTAAAAACAGGTTTCCACTATTTAATTTTGAAATATCAATTTCAGAAATCAATGATGTTCTCCAAAACATAAATTCAGACCTGAGTTTAGCAGCTTCAGTTTTATTTGAATTCGCGCGTTGCGGTGTCCAGCGTCCACTTGCGGTATTTAATTTCAAGTAATTGCTCTCATCCACTTCATCATGTAAACCATGTAAAATTTGAACTTGAGACATTCCTTGAAAAACACGAGCGACATCCTCTATTCTATCCAAATCCATTGTCATCCCAGGTTGCATCCACGAACAATAGTCAGTCGAGCAATGAGTAATTCCTAAACGCAATAAATCATCTACGTTCTCTGAATCATCAGTGACAACTTCAATTTCTACAGGAGCTTCTAGCACAATTTCACGAACAGAATTCTCACTTGCAGGAGTACAAACGATCAACAACATTAAATTGTAAAATCGATCCGAGTTCATTGCTTTCAACGTCACTTTTAAATCACTCAGTTGATCATCCAAAACTGGAATAACAATGGTCGAGCACTCAATAGTTTCTCTTCTAACATCTGAGTATTGCTCCAGCCTAACCGCAGCTGTATTGATTGCTAAAAAACGATTCTTCTTTGTAGGCAGAAGATCATTTTTTCGATACAAACCAATTCCTTCTCCTTGAATCTCAGACAGGACATTTTGAAGAAGTGGTCTCATCATTGTCCCGAAGAATTTCACTGAATTGACACCTCTTCGAGAGCTTAAAATGTATTCGCTTACGGAATTTTCAACTGGCTTCATTCCGTATAAATCAACGTCAAAATCGAACTCTTCCAAAGATGGACACCATTTTTTAAGACAATCTGATGTTAATTCGAAGTAGACGTCATAGATTGATTTCGAATCAGAAATTGAGCAAAAATGAGGAATCGTATCATTGTAATTCAATTGAACTTGAAACAATCCTGTGCTACTCGCGTGTGTCCCCTTATCTTCAAAATTAGTGGAATATGAAATGTTTGGAAAAACAAAATAGCGATCAGTATCAATCAAATAATTGATGAATAACTTCTTCCAAGAATTATCACCCCAATTTAATATATAGTTAGGAAGAAGTATTTTCTTACCTCCTGGATTTCCTGTCAACCAGAACTTAAACTTCGACCATTGATCTTTATTCCAGCTTTGCCCCCATGAACTCGCAACTTGTATAAAATGGACATCACCATTATCACGAATAGGTTCAAAAGGATAAAAATTATTCTCTTCTGATGAATAGGTGTACAAGGAGACACCTGCTATTTTTTGATCTTTAGCATAAAAATCATTCGCTCGAACCGTATAATTGTAAAAGTTTGGAGCAACAACTACATCATCTTCCAAAACTACAATCGAATCATAAATAGTAGTCAACGCACCACATTGTAAAATATGTTTTAGTAATCCAAGATTCTCACTTTTTAAATCTATCACCTTCTCTCCATGCTTCCATTCAAAAGCATCTGCGATATCTTTGATTGCATTGTTTTCAGATGCATCAATGGAAATATGCAGCGTGATAGTACTTGAAGGATAATTCGCTTCAGCAAGACTTTTCAAAAGACGGCGAAGTGACTTTTCACGATTGAATGCTATGACGACAATTGCAGGTTCAATCATCTGTTAAGGCTTCATATGTAAATAAATTCTGATGAATGGCACGAATTTGATCAATCACTGTTCCACGATCCTTTAGTAAAACAGTATATCCTTTACGAGCCAAATCAACGGCTAACTCTAAACGCTGTGATTCTTCAATAATATCAGAATCTGGCTTATACGTTAGTTCCGAAAATACAATTTGTTCATCTTTCGAATAGTTCTTTTCAAATGCTTCTAGCTGAAAATTTCGATGCAAACTATTCGCTCGATCTGTCGCTTCGCTAATTGGCAATTCCAAATCAACTTGCTGTGCTGCCTTACCCATCGCGTGATTATCACGAGGCAGACATGGTCCACCATACCCAAATCCGTAACGCAAGAAGTTTGGACCAATTCGCTCATCGGCTCCAATTGCAGCTAAGACATTATCTTGATTTCCGCCATGTTGAATCGTCAAGTCACCAATCGAATTAGCAAAGGCAATTTTAGTAGTTAGAAAACAATTCACTGCAAGTTTGGTGATCTCAGCTTCAGTTTTAGACATTCGGCTAAAACGAGGATCATTTTGACAAAAACAGCGATAAATGGCTTCAATTTCGTTTCCTACATCTTCATTGGCTTCACCAATCAATACTTGATCTGGAAATTGTTGATCTTCAATGATCGATCCTTGAGCAATAAACTCAGGGTTATAAGAAGCAGTATAATTGTGTTGACTCATTCGTTCATGCAATGAATCGCAATAGCCGGGCATCACTGTTGAGTTGATGATCAAATGTGTTTCTTTCTCAGGCCGATCAAACTCTAGGATTTCATCACATATTTTATCTATGTAGGAATGATCAAAAGTTCCATCCGCTTTCGAAGGCGTAGGAACACAGATAAAAATCATTTGAATCTCTGGATCAATGATTGATTTTAGTTCTGATGAAACGGACAAGAATTCTGAATCGCTCAGATAATCCTCAACATGGGGTTCATTGGAGGTCAACGTCTTTGATTGGATTGATAAAATGTAGTCAGCATCCGAATCAACGCCGAAAACATCAAATCCTACGCGTTCAAGATTTAATGCGAAGCACAAGCCCAAACGTCCAATTCCAACAACTCCAATTTTTACCATTACCCCGTAATTTCCTCTAAGTTATTATTGTTCAGACCCCAATCTTTAGAATTCATGTCAAAATTTGATTTGTCGCTGACGATTTGTCTTCCAGCAGCCTCGACAACCCACCAATCCAGTGATGGGCGTTTGTCGTAAAATTGCAGTTGCTCGACAGCATTCCCAGGTTCCCAGCCTCCATCATGAGCAATATGGTACGAGCACATTTCTCGTGGATAAATTACCTGTTCAATTCCTTGAGCAATTGCAGCATACAGTGCCATTGTATCGATATGAAGCGAATACATTTCCAACTCTAAATAACCATCTATTCTCTCCCAATCTGTTTTGCTCATCATGGTAAAATCTCCACAGGCATCAGAATCCATCGAACGTAATTTCACCTCATCGGGAGAGATCATTTTCGGTTTCAACCAAGTCAAAAACCGTAATAACGGATTGAATATTGTTGATTTAAACAACACACCTTTCTCATCATAAATGACGGCATATTCAGAAATCTTCCCTAGCCGTTTAATGATATTTGATTCACAAAATTTCAATTGATCTTCAACGCTATCATTCTCATTAATTGTTGCTGGAATATCACATCGATTGGCTCGATAGAATTTACCCTGCTCTAACTGTCTTTTGGCTAATTCTTCAAATAACGCATCTGAAAACAACAAATCAATATTGGTACAGAGTACAAACTCAGCGTTTGCCCGTCGAATTCCAACATTTTTAGCAATCATTTGGTACAATCCTAAACTTTTCGAAAAACGAAGTTCATTGTGAATTTGTGGAGGAACGATCACGTATCGAACGGACAAATAATCAGATGCAGAAACTGGAGGTAGCACTTTGTCCAACAATTCATTCTGATCGGGCGAATTCCAATCAACCATAATTAACTCGCAAGGAAGCTTGAACTTGTTGCATTGATGAATCAATCCTTTGTAGAAAATCATCATTCGCTTGCGCAGGTCTCCCCCATGATTGTCATTTCTGGAAGTAACAACGAAAGAAATGTATGGTGTTTTGTCGGACATTAATTGTGTGAGACTTTCAATTTAACAACTTCAGAATCGATCCATTGATATGTTTTCAAAAGTCCTTCTGAAAGACTTACTTTTGGGCTCCATCCAATTGACTTCATTACCAAGGAATTCTCTGAATTACGCCCCATCACGCCAATTGGTCCATCAATGTGATTTAATAAAATTGATTTATCTGCATGAGAAGCAATCATTTCCGCGAGGCGGTTAATGGTTACCATTTCCTCTGAACCAATATTTAGTACTTCTGTACAATCTGATCCCATCAAGGCCAAAATTCCATCAATGCAATCATCAATGTAGAGAAAGGATCGTGTTTGAGTTCCATCCCCCCAAATTTCGATGGTATCTTCTTGTTTTGCCATTGCGACTTTTCGACATAATGCAGCTGGAGCTTTTTCCTTTCCAGAATTCCAAGTTCCTTCTGGACCGTAAATATTATGAAAACGTGCAATTCGTACATTCAAATCGTAATTTCTTGATGCTGCATGATACAATCTCTCAGAAAAAATCTTCTCCCAACCATATTCACTATCTGGATCGGCAGGATACGCTGAACTCTCCTCACAATTAGGATTGTTTGGATCAGTTTGATTGAATTGAGGATAAATACACGCCGAAGATGAGAAAAACACCCTTTCAACTTTCGACTGAATTGCAAAATGAGAAACATTTAGATTAATTAACGCTGAATTGTGCATGACATTAAAATCATTTTCACCTGTAAACAAGTATCCAGCACCTCCCATATCGGCAGCGAGTTGGTAGATCTCGTCAATCTCGTCCTTTATTACTGCTTCGCAAACATTAGGATCTCGTAAGTCACCGATAACAAATTCATCAGCCTGTGTTTCGGAGAATTCTGGATACTTCAAATCGACACCAACCACGTGATGTCCATTATTTTTCAGTCGGGTTACTAAATGGCTTCCGATAAAGCCTCCAGCACCAAGCACAAGAATTCGTTTCATTTAGTAAATGTTATCTATTGTAAAAATACAACTCTGTATTAATCAATTAGTCTTTCTCGAAAGCAATTCTCCAATTACCCTTGTTTTCGAAATCAATTTGAGCCGTTTTAGTGAAAACATAATTTTCAATTACAAGGTAGTCCATTTCCGTACTCATAAAACAGCGAAAGGCATCATCAGGAGTGCATACAATTGGTTCTCCTCTGACATTAAAACTAGTATTCACGACCATTCCAATACCTGATTTTTGTTTAAACGCATTGATTAATTCCCAATAACGAGGATTCATTTTTTTACTGACAGATTGAATTCGAGCAGAAAAATCAACATGAGTGATCGCTTGTAACTTGCTTCTCTCTGTTTTAAGCTGATCCATCATTGGTAAACTGTGATAATTCACAGGTAAATCAATTCGATACTTTTCAGTAACAGGCGCAACAAGCAACATGTAAGGCGATTTCGATTTGAGATCAAAATATTCAGAAGTATCCTCCTCTAAAACTGAAGGAGCAAATGGTCTAAATCCTTCTCGGTATTTTATTTTGAGATTCACCTTAGACTGCATATATCGATTTGTTGGGTCTGCAATGATGCTTCGATTTCCTAGAGCACGAGGACCAAATTCCATTCGATCTTGGAACCAACCGATCACATTTCCTTCTGAAAGTTTCGTTGCAATGATTTCATTTAGCTCACTAAAATCATCATACTGATCAAAGACCGCTTTTCGTTTCCGCGACATCAACTCAATCTCCTTGGAAGAAAAATAGGGGCCTAAATACGTTCCATTCATTGCATCTTCCTCGATATTGAGAATTCGAGGTTCGTCAAAATACATCGCACTAATTGTCATTGCAGCTCCAACTGCTCCACCACAATCGCCAGATGCAGGTTGAATGTAAATTTCATCAAATATATTCGCCGCCTCTAATTTCCCATTCGCCACGCAATTAAGTGCAACACCGCCAGCCATGCAGAGATTATTCAAACCCGTTAAGTTTTTTGCTTCTTGCGCCATTTTCAAGACGATCTCTTCGGTAACAAGTTGAATTGCCAATGCTAAATTACAATGTGCTTGGGTCAGGTCGCTTTCATCCTCTTTTCGAACAACTCCAAAAAGAGCTTTCCATTTAGCATCCTTCACCATTCGAAGTCCAGTAGCGTAGTTGAAATATTCTTGATTCAGCCAGATCGAACCATCTTCTTTAATGTCAATCAACTTTGATTTTATCAACTCAACGAATTTCTTGGTTTCATCAGAATCGACATGACCATAAGGAGCAAGTCCCATTAGTTTGTATTCCCCAGAGTTGACTTTGAATCCCAAATAATAAGTGAAAGCGCTATACAATAATCCAACAGAATGAGGGAAATTCATTTCTTTCACCAACTCAATTGAGTTTCCTTTTCCGATACCAATAGAAGCTGTACACCACTCGCCCACTCCATCAATTGTGAGGATAGCAGCATCTTCAAAATTTGACGGATAAAATGCACTTGCGGCGTGAGATAAATGATGCTCTGTAAAAAGCATTTTCAGTTTGCTCTTGTCATACGGTCCAACTTCCGCAAGACCTTCCTTTATTTTCTTTCGAAGAAATAATTTTTCATTCAACCAAACAGGCATCGCTTTAAGAAAGGAAATCAATCCTTTAGGCGCGAATGAGTAATATGTTTGAAGCAATCGTTCAAATTTCAGCAGTGGCTTATCGTAAAAAACGACAGCATCCAATTCATCAATTGTTAATCCTGCTTCTTCCAAACAGAACTTAACGGCATTTCCTGGAAATACTTCCGTGTGTTTGATTCTTGTGAATCGTTCTTCTTGAGCTGCTGCAATCAGTTTACCGTCTACAACAATCGCTGCTGCTGAATCATGATAAAAGGCTGATATTCCTATAATTGCTGCCATATCACCAAGGTTTCTCGAATGATTCTTTGCTAAAGATTGTATCTTTCTTCTTAAATAAGGATGGCTGTGAATTTTTTAAATCCATTGGATCAGACTTGCCGAAAATGCGAGATAAAAAAGCAGTTGGTACTAGAACTAGATAGAAAATAATTGTCATGATGATATTTGGAACGATAAAACTGAGAATCCAACCGATTTTGGTCCAAAGCCAATCAATTTTGTCTGCCAAGTAACTTGAAAGTGCACCAAGAATACCAACACTCAATGCGATATACAATAATAAATTTTGTTTTGAAAAGAAGAATAATACAAGAAATCCGACAGTAATGACAAGTACCGTTTTCGAGGGGTTAATCGACTTGGATTGAGACGACATTAAAAGAGTGAATAAATAAATGGAGCAACACTACTTCCTCCGCCAATTACCAATAGCACTCCAATTAATAGCAACATAATAATAACCGGTCCAAGCCAGTATTTTTTGCGTTCCTTGATGAAGCCCCAAATATCTTTTAAAAAGTCCATTATTTTTCGTTAGTCGTATTCATTATCAATTGCAATTTGGCGAAAATAGTTCATTCAGAAAGTTTTGCATCAATTAAAGTTGTCAGATATATTGCATATTTCTGATGTCCTTGATTGTTAAAGTGATTCGCGTCCGCGTCTCCATCGTAATCTTCAATCACCAATTTATCAGATACTCCATAGCTTATTTCTCCAAAAACAAAATTGTATTTCTTGCGAAGGTTTAGATTGGATATAACATCAGACGGAGATGGAATCAATGTATATTGAATTGGGATTTTAAGATTTGAGGCAAAAGCCGACAGTGAAATAAGATTTTCCTTTGAGTAAGGCATGTGATCTAATTTATCAGGCATTTGATACTTGATTTTATTGTATTGCTTACTTGTTTTCCATTTCATATAAGGGCGAGATAGAATTACACTGTAACGAATCGTTTTCTCAAAGAACGAAGATTCATCACTCCAGAGAGAGAAATATTCGAAGTAATGCGCCTTAGCTTCATTGAAATCCTTGAAGTAAGTTCCTTGCTTTGTTAAATAAATTGGACCTTCTGAATTGAGCCAAGGACCATTCTTGATTGGATAAGCAATCGGAATAAATGGCTTCGCAGTTCGATCATATTCCA
Source organism: Bacteroidota bacterium (assembly GCA_024280295.1). Lineage (GTDB taxonomy): Bacteria > Bacteroidota > Bacteroidia > Flavobacteriales_D > Crocinitomicaceae > UBA4466. The sequence continues at coordinate 82,209 of JAJRQK010000025.1, read as the reverse complement.
AGATGTCATTTCCCCCATAAACTGTTACTAGAATCAAATCTGGCTTTAGAATTGGTGCATATTTCTCAACAATTAGACGGTATTGAACTGGATCTGCTCCTGGAATTCCAAAATTGAGAACTTCGTAATCATCCGATTGGTTAATAAGATTCGCAAACGAGTAATTGTAACTATCAGCACAACATCCCTGCGCATATGAATCACCGATTAGCATAATGATTTTCTTCCCTGATTCTCGAATTGAGTCCATTGATTCAGCGGTAAATTCTACCGAGCTCAAAAATCCTTCGGAATTTATTTCACCATCAACAATCAGTTCTACTCCGTCAACTATGTGCGTAATACCAACTTCATCGGCGTAAAGCAAGGAATCGTATTGCACTTCTCCACGATGAAAATAGAAATCTTCGATGACTCCCGCTTTATAGCCAACCATTCTGAGAGCGATTTCCGCAACTAAAAACAAGACTAAAAAGACAATTAATCGATTCTTCCAAATAGTCAATTTACTTTCTTTCTTTGGTGGGGTTTCAGCTTGATTTAAACACGACTCCAATGAAGATATATAACCTACCAAATGGTAATTTTTCAAAACCGTTTCCCTTGCTTTCGATCCGAGTTGTTTTTTAAGTTTATCATCCTCAAAAACTTGAAGCATGCGCTTAGTCATTTCGACAACATCCCCTTCCTCAACAAGGAAACCAGATTCACCATCAACAATGACATCAGAAATTCCACCGTGATTTGTAGCCACAATTGCCAATCCCGATGCGGCAGCTTCTAATAACGAAAGTGGTGTTCCTTCTGAATCGTTTTGAGTTGTGCGGACTGAATGCTGAACAAAAATTGCGTGCTTTTTAAACTCATCGGCAACCTCTGCAGGACTCAAAACTCCTTTGAAGTCAATGTTCCCTTCAATTTTAAGCTCTTTACTCAGTGAAATCGCTTCTTCAAGCAACTCGCCATCACCAATAAACGTCAATTTTGCATTCGGATGTAACTCAACAATTTTTGCGAAAGCTCGAATTGTTGTTAACGGAGATTTTTTTGGGACAAAGCGTCCACAGGCAATGAAACCATTTCGTTTATCATTCTGATATGGAGGAGAGAATAGCTCCGCATCAACGCCGTAGGTTATTTGTTCCAATTTCTCTTTTGGGCAACCTAATGCGAGTAACTGAGACTTCATATCATTGGAAACAATGATAATCTTAGAAGCAATTTGAAACAACTCTTTGTAGCGCTCTTTGTAAGATTTCAGAACATCATCCCGATACGCATCAAAGCCATGAAAATGAACAACCAAAGGAATATTCGCCTTCTGACATGCCTTTATTAGTTCAACACCAGCAGGTCCGTATTCAGCTAAAACAACTTTCACATTGTTGTCTTTCCATGACTGGACTAAATCTGATTTAGGACTATCTGAAAATTCTAATTTATTCCACGTTTCCCCTCGGTTCGTAGAGACTGATGTTGGAAAGTATCCATCCGAATAAATGATTGCATTTGAAAGTAAACGAATGTGTGATTGAATAAACGTCTCCGAATATTGATTTCGATTTGTTGATAGAATCGCAATCTTGTTTGGGATGACTTCTTCAGAAGTTACATCCGCTTTCTTCGCAAAAATATGGCGTGAAATTCTCCCAGTTAATGGATGAAAGATCAATACGTGAAAAAGTACAATCCACCAAAAATCGTAGATTCCGAATACTAGAGCGAAAAGAACGATGTAAGGAAACCAGTGAATATAAAATCGATCTAAAAAGGTATTAGTAAAATGTTTGGCTGATGTTTCCGATCTCCCATTACGATACTTCGACCAAGCAATAAAGGGGAAAATGATCACTGGAATGAAGAGGAAATCAATTTCAAATTGAATAACGACAAGAAACCCCAACGCAGAGATAATCTCCAACGGAATGAAAAAATGAGTGATTAGCTTATACACTTTCTCTTTTCCAATCTGTGTAGCAAAGGTTCTGGTTCCACTCGTTTGATCGTTTTCGTAATCCTTATAGTGATGAGAAATTATGTTTCGAATTCCTGAGAATAATTGCCAAACTGAAAGTGCAATTGCGAAATAAAAGAAGTTTTTATAGTGTTCGTTACCAACTAAATAAAATGTCCAAGAAGCAAGAAACCCAGGGACGACATGTGCATAGAGAGAATCCGTAATCACTCCTAAAAAACCTCTTTCCTTAAGGCGAAAAGGAGGGAATGCATACAACACGAATAAGACCAGTTCTGTAATAATGCAAACAACCGAAACTCGATCCATTGGGAGATAAATCCAAGGCAAAATTGCAATAGCCAAAAAGGTGAGGACTAAAAGTAAAATTGATGCTGAGGATAATTTCGCAGTTCCATTTCCTTTTCCAGCAAGCGCATCTTTTTTTCGGTCGGCAAGATCATTTGTCAAATATCCGAAGCCCATAAAACCAATCGTTGTTCCGATTGCTGCAAAGAATGACATTGAGGCAATATAGGGATGGACATTACCTGTGAGGAGTAAGAAATAACAAAACGAAATAAGTAGTGGAACTTTGTACCGCCACGGATTACTGAGTCGCAATTTTTGAGTAAAGAATTGAAAAAAGGAAATCATTAGCAGTAAGAATTGTTTCAAAGAAACGAAAAAGAATTAATCTTACCATCTAGAAACAAGAACTGTTCTGAACTAACTAAGAGGTGCTTTCTTCATTTCCTTATAGGAATTGACCATTTACTGAGTAAACGATTCGGGTAAGGTCCCACAAATACTATATGTGTTTATAGTGAATAGCATCAATGAAGTACAGCCTAACGATTGTCGAGGGCTTCTTTCTCGATTTGCAACTGAAGAAATCTAGCATACTTGCGATTACCTGATTCATTAAGGTGATGATCAGGTGCATAATCTTCCTTTGTTAAATTAGCGATTCTTACATACGGGAAGTTACCCACCATTTTATCTACTATGAGATCAGATAAGTCTAAATTATCTCGTTCAGAAATGATGGAAACTATCAATTCACACTGATTCTTTTTGCAAATGCGTTCAATGTCTTCAAGATCCTCAGCATTCACTTTATAACCAACTTTTGACTGATTCACAAAGTCCCAATAATCCACCGATTCTTTGGATGCCACATTTCCAATAATTCCCATCTCTGCAAAGGCACTCCAAAGCAAGGTCGAAATTCTTGTTTGACTAGATAGATAATTCAGCCAAGACATTTTTTTTGGAATCGTCGTTTGATCAATTATTCTAGCATAGGCATCTTCGGCGCTATTAGCATACATACCATGAGGTGCACACATTAGAGTACCAGCGTTTGTGTTGTAATACTGTGGATGAAATGGTTTTAAGTCTATCCTGTGTTCAACAATATCATTTCCCAAAAATAAATTGAGCACCACTACATCTGGTTTTACTGTTAAAATGTATTTGCGAACTATTTCAACATACTGAGGAAGATTTGTTCCTACAATTCCTGAATTATACACGAGAAAACCTTGAGAAGTCAATTCATCGGCAAAACTTGAACTTAAATTTTCTACTCCAGATCCCCAAGTAAATGAATCTCCCAGTAAAAAGACTTTCCGTTTATTCGAGAGTATGTATTCAAACTCAATACTTCTAAAACCATCCGAATTAATTGGCGAACTCATATAATTTAGTATCGCTTTTTCACCGAGAGATAGGCTAATTTCGGCTTTCAATTTTTTTAGGAAAAAGTGGAAATTAGTTTGAACTTCCCCTTGAGCTATTTCTAGAAAATCTCTACCGACGCGATAAGGGGTATAGTGTTTGTGTTCAAAATTTAATTTTGCTTGAAAAAGCAAATTATTCCCTAGGTTATTCTCTTTGATATACTTTCTTGCGTAGTTTCTTGCCTTATTATCAAGATGCATGATTCCTCGTTCATCCGCACTATACCCCTCAAATACCAAAAGTTCATCAACAACTGAAAAATGATCATCGTATGAAATCACACCAGGAACGAAACTGGCAAGGGTAAGTCCAAATTCAGTAACAACGAGAAGAATGAAGAGCACATGTCCATTGTTTTGGAAAAACATCATTCGTTTCGATCTCAACGCGAGATATGTCTTTAATTGCTGTTTATATTCTGATGCTATGTTTACATTGTATGTCGATGCTTTAATCGTACGAATTACACGAATGTGCCTTGTCAATAAAAAAAGTGGAAATAAAACAATAAATAGAACTGAAAATTTCGGCAACGATAAGATTAACATCAGCCCTATCACAAAGTAATATCCTGATTTCCAAGTAAACGTGTATTGAACTCCAAGATGCTTTTGTGCATAATAGCGACGTGACAGCCAAATCATTAGCATTAAGATAAACAAAAGCAAAGAATAGAACACAAGTTAAATATACATCATAAATACTCTATATGTCATTTATTCTTGATTTGAAATCATGTCACGATATTTGGTGATAAGACCTAGATTAAATTTTCGATAATTTACTCAGGATTGTTATTTTTGACTATTAACACTTTATCCCATGTCAAAACCGTTCAGCTTATTTTCCAATCGAAAGATAACTGATGCTGAATCAGTTGCTGAAAGCCAAGCTTTTTGCATGAAACCATGGGTGCATCTTTTTGTTTCTCAATATGGCTCGGTTGTTCCTTGTTGCTTGACTCCTTGGGATAAAAAAGGTGCATTAGGAGATGTGAACAAGCAATCAATCAAGGAGATATGGAACGGCAACGAAATGAGGCAATTTCGAAAGACCTTATTAAAAGATCAACATGATGAACGCTGTAAATTGTGTTACGAAAGTGAACGAAATGGTTTGAAAAGCACCCGGAAAATGACCAATGCGCTATATGCAGACAAATTGGACTGGGCACTCGACACCAAACGAAATGGATTCTCAGAAAAGGCCAAGCCTATCTTTTGGGACATTCGTATTTCAAACTTATGTAATTTCAAATGTCGAATATGTGGACATCATTCAAGTTCACAATGGTACAAAGACGCAAAAGAAATGGGGTCACTTTCCCACGAAACAAAAATTCAACATGGTCCAAAGAATTTTGATGAATTACTGGAGCAATTGCTCTTTGTGTTCGATGATCTCGAAGAGATCTATTTTGCTGGAGGAGAACCCTTGTTGATGGAAGAACATTGGGCAATACTTGACCTTCTTCTTGAGCATGGAAAAACCGACATAAAGCTCAGGTACGCGACCAATTTTTCTCAAACAATCTACAAAGGAAGAGACATTTTTGAGTTATGGACACATTTTAAAAATGTAAATGTCCATGCGAGTCTCGACGATACAGGTAAACGAGGAGAACTCCAACGTAGCGGACAATCATGGGACATTACTGTTTCGGAAAGAAAGCGAATGCTCGAAGTCTGTCCACATGTTCATTTTTTAGTAACACCGACCATCAATGTGATGAACATTAACAATATCGGTGCTTTCCACAAAGAATGGGTGCTTTCTGGACTAATTAATATTGATGAGTTCATGCCGCATACTTTGAGGAGTCCGAATTATTTAAGCATTCGAATTTTTCCAGAAGGCGAACGAGAAACCATTCGCGAAAAACTCGAACAACACATCACTTGGGTGATTGAGTACGCGAAAGATCATCCACCTCAAGCACCAACTAAAGCTGAACTCGAGCAATTTGAAGGCTTACTCGATAACCTTGGGATGAATAATACCACTGGGCATCCAAAAATTGACATGCAACTGAACGAGTTTAGGAATTGCATAACATACATGGACAGTAAAATTGACCAGCACTTAATTCCAGAATTTATAGCCTTTACGGATAAATTAGATCACTTACGAACAGAATCGACGAGGACAGTATTACCAGAATTGAGCCCGTTGTGGGATTTCGCCAAATCAATAGGAGAGAATACTTGAAATGGGAGATGAACTAATAAAATATAACGAAAAGCGCGTTCCTGAAGCTCGAACTATGGTCTGCTGGGCTCCAATCAAGAGTTTGTACTTTGGATTTCGAGGGAACACATCCGTGTGTTGCTTTAATAAAATTCATGTTGTTGGAAAATATCCTGATCTTACTATTCGGGAAATATGGAATAGTGCCAAAAGAAAGGAAATCACTCAGCGACTAGCGCAAAATGATTTCTCTCTTGGATGTATGGGTTGTGAGGAACTTATTGTTGCCGAAAATTTCAAAGCACTTCCAGCTAAAAACTTTGATTCTCTTCCCGTTCTTCGAACAGGTTTCCCTTCTAAAATGGATTTTGAGCTGTCCAATGAATGTAATCTTGAATGCCTTATGTGCCGCGGAGAATTTTCTTCATCCATTCGAAAAAACAGAGAAAAACTACCTCCAATAAAATCAGCTTATGACAGTGATTTCGTTGATCAGTTGGAAGAATTTATTCCCTATCTCGAGAATTCACATTTCCTTGGAGGGGAACCATTTCTAGTACCTATTTACCTCAATATTTGGGAGCGGATGGTCGCGATCAATCCAAAAATTCGAATTTCGATTCAAACTAACGGTACTATCTTAACAAATAGAATTAAGCATATAATCAATTCGATGAACTTTGATATTGCCGTTTCAATTGATTCAATTATCGAAGAAAACTATCGAATTATTCGCAAAAATGGCGAGTGGAAAAAAGTGCTGTCGAACATCCATTTCTTTAGAGAATATTGCAGAGAAAAAGGAACCCATTTTCATATTTCATACTGTCCGATGATTCAAAATTGGAAAGAACTTCCTGATGTTGTGAAATTTGCCAATGAACTTGATTGTAACATCTTTTTCAATACCGTTTTTCATCCAAAATCGTGTTCCATTAATTCGCTTTCATCTACCGAAATTTCTAAAATTGTTGCATTTCTGTCAAAATCAAATCTTCAATCTAACACTACTATTCAAAAGGAAAATAAACTAAGTTTCCTCCAAGTTGTTAGTCATTTTGAATTGTGGCAAAAAGAAGCTTTGGAACGAGAGAAACTAATTAATCAAACAGGAAAAATTGTTGATTTGGAAACGTACTTCGCTGGTTTGAAATTATACATAAACGAAAATTCTGATATCGTCCCAAAAGAGCAACAAGCTACTATTGAAGACATTGAGGCGAAGTTGAATTATATCGTGAGTGTGGCATCCGAGAACAATTTGCACGAAACTGCTACTCAGCGAATCATTGAAATGGACTATAAAACCGTTGTACAGTCTTTGCCGCAAATAGATCGTGAACACGCCTTGTACTTGTTTAAGTCATTTGTAACCCCGCTCCCGGACTAGCTAGTGAATCATGGATTTCAACTCTGGAAAAACTCCGATGAAATCTTCATCTCGCAACGCATCCAATTGAGCAATTTTCTGCGGGAAATTTAATCGCGCCTTTTCATCACCATCATTATTCAAGTACGCAATAATATTGCGGTATTGGCGCAAAACATAGTCCATTTTCTTCCGATCTTCGACCATTTTACTTTCTAGCCAAATCAGATGATCAAGAATTCGTCCTTCAGCAATACCCTTTAATTCCTTCGTTAAACTCCTTATGTTAAATTCCATCGGGTAAACGAGCAAGGTTGGAACCACATCTTCAACTCTAACGTAGCCTTTTTCAAAAAGCGTTTTGTGCATTTCAGTAATCGATAGAATATTGAAAACGCTAATGGTAGGACTAATCATTAAATCGACATTGGGTGCATCCTGCTTAATCGCTTCGAAGTTGGATGCCATTTGTTCCCATTTGGCATTTTTTCGTTGGTACTCTAGTCGCTCACCAATACCATCAAGACTCACTGCAAGATTAACGCTATCAAATTGCTTCCAAAGTTCTAGAACGTTAAATTGTTTGAAGGTCAAACGTGATAGGTTAGTGTTGTAGAACAATTTGCACTTCGTATTTCCTGTTTCGATTAAAAATTCCAAAATCCGATAATGTTGATCCATCATCAAAGGCTCGCCACCAGCAAAATAAATTTCCTTGATTGATCCAATTTGCTCCTTGAAGTCATTAAAGAATTTTTCTTCGTCGATAATTGACGTCGTAAGAGCTGGCGATTCTGGTTTGATATTCCCCAAAGCGAGATCATCATTGTACCAACTCGAACTGGACGAAAAATTACAGATGCGGCATTTTAAGTTGCAGACATTCGAAAAACGAATATCAAAATAGACGGGTGTCTCATAACTGGAAGAATGAAATTCTTTTAAAATCAATTCATTGATCTCATTCTCATATTTGTCGTTGGTAATTTCGCGAAGACTTATCCATCCCAACTCTTCTTTTTCGTAACATCTCGTGCATGCTGGAGCAGGTTTTCCCTTGAGCATTTGTTTTCTGAAATCTTCAAATGGTTTTCCCTTCCAAATTTCTTGAATCGTTGATGTATTGATATCTCCTAGTTTTGCTTCATCTCCCCATGGAGCCTGACAGCATGGAGTAATATTCCCGTTTTGCGTGACATGTAAATGGACCCAAGGCATTGCACAAAAAACACCGTCATCCTTAAATTGACCGTTGTTATTTACTGTAATTTCTTTCTTTTTTCGCCAAAATGCCATGAACTTATAAATTTCAACCAAGATACATAAAGGATTACGTTTTGACGTGTTTCGTATCTTTAGCAAAAACACCTCATTAATGAGTAAAAAGTTGATGGCATTCGTAAAACGCGGTTTCATACTGGTGATTATCACAATCGTTCTTTTGGAAGTCGGTCTGCGAATATTTGGTTTTGGTGTATTTGAACTCCCTGAATTCTCAATGACTTCTGCTCCTAACCGTCACCTTTCGCCAGACAAAGAACTTGGTATTCGCATGAATCCAGGCATCTATGAAGTAACAATCAATAAAAAGTTAAAATACACGGCGACTCATCTTAAAAATGGACAAAGAACATGCGGTAATTTAGAGAATCGCTCTAAGGAACAAACCACTGTTGCATTTTATGGTTGCTCATTCACATACGGAACTGGCGTGAATGATTCCGAAGTTTATCCGTTTTTACTTCAAGCAGATTTCCCCAATTTGAATATTGAAAATCGTGCGGTTCCCGGTTATGGTCAAGCACAAATTCTTGTCAATCTTGAACAGGAATTAACATCTTCCCAGAAACCGGAGGTCATTATTCTAAATTATTTATCATTTCACAATGAGCGCAATACCTTGAATTCTTCTTATCGACAAAAATTACGAATGGGATATGAAATCACAAAACGTGCTGACATCGGGATAGCGAGATTCAAATGCTCCTATCCTTATGGATGGTTTGAGGAGAATGAGTTAAAATTCGACCACATTTCAATTCATGAAATTAGTTCAACCTTTCCATTAATTGAATATTCAGTAAGCATGAATGCACTTCAAAACACATGGGATGAACAAACTGTTGATGCGGCAGAAGATGAAAAAGTGACCCTCGCCATGATCGACCGCATTTATGAAATATGCAAAAACAACGGAGTTGAACTTGTGATCTCAACAATGATGAACGACGAAATCACTCGTCGACTAATCAAGCATTGTGAAGATAAATCAATTTATACCATTGATATTTACATTGATTTATCTCAAAAAGGATTTACGAATGCCCCACTTGATCAACACCCGAGCTCAAAAGCTCACAAAATGTTTGCGGAAAAATTAGGGTCTTATCTAAATAAATTGGAGTGAACTATACTACTTAGCGTCTTTCGACCAAAAAATATTTATGTATATTTATAACTCCTTATGCATTAAATAAGTATAATGAAAATAACTCCCATTTCAAATCTGTTTCGGTACCTGACAAGTGTGTTTTTCCTTATTCTGTTCATAGCATCTTGCACGTCCCCAAAAAAAACAGCTGGAGCTATTTCTCATGCAAACTCAATCAATGAAATTGCAAGAGACTCAATTCTTCATGCGTATTTACAGAAAAGGGATCATCCTGTTTTAGATCAGAAGTCTTCTTTTAATCTTGATACGCTGGAGTTAGATTACAAAGACGTGGCTCCTATTTTTCAGAAAAATTGCATCCTATGTCATCGTGAAAAAGGAAATGCCCCATTTGCACTCACGTCCTATTTCGACATAAAGAAACGCGCTCAGGTAATCAAAGAAGCTTTGAATACTAAGCTTATGCCTCCATGGACTCCTGACCCCACTTATTCAACCTTCTATAACGCGCCAGACATAGATGATTATCAACGTGCTAAATTGATTGAATGGATAGATCAAGGAGCAACACTGAGTAACAAAGCTGATGATTTGAACTATTCTCGAAAAACAATTCCCGATACAATTCTAAGGTATGATAAACGTCATGTATTATGCAGCAATAAAGATACTTATCAATGCTTTTCATTAGACCTTGAATCAACCAAAGACCGATACATTTCTGGATTTGAGGTAATAACAGATAATCCCGAAATATTGCATCATGTTACTGTGTTCGTTGCAAAAAAAGGAGATAATAATCCTTCGACTTGGGACTGCATCGAATCAGAAGTGATTGGAACACAAATTGGCGTTTGGAGCAGAGGAAAACAACCCTTTTTATTCGATAGTGATTTAGGACTAAAAATCCCAAAGGGAAGTTGTATTGTTCTTCAAGCACATTATGCGCCAGAATATAAAAATCATTCAGGTGATATCTCGATCAGTCTTCATTATATCGAAGAGGTTAAAAAAGAGGTTCAATTTCTTACGCAAAGTGATCTGGATTTCTCTATTCCCGCCAATGAAGTAACTGTTATAACAATAGAACAAAAAATTGACTCGACGATCAGTCTAATAGGACTTTTTCCTCATTTTCATTTCTTAGGTCGAATGGTGGAATGCTATGCGCTGACACCCGAAAACAAAAAAATCAAACTACTCAGAATAGACGATTGGGATTATTACTTTCAAGGGCAATACATGTTTGAAACTGCAAAAACAATCCCAAAAGGATCAATTATCTTTATGAATATTGTTTATGACAACACTTCAAAAAATCAGTACCAACCAAATTCACCCATTCGTGATGTCGGATTTGGGCACGGAGCAAAAGATGAAATGTTCGTACTCTGTTTAACCTACATGAAGTACGATGAAAACGATGAAAATCTCAAACTAGGTCACCTTATTGAATAATGAAAATCATACTACTTTTATCGCTTTTTGCACTCACATTCGGATGTTCTGACTCGAAGAATGAAACGATCGCAAAGGTTCAGAAAAATTCAGGTGAGTTGACATGCTATTTTTTCTTTATTTCTGATTGCCCTGCATCAAGAAATAACCTCCCTAAGATGCAACGGATTTCGGAGCGATATCCATCAAGTCTTAAGGTTATTGGTATAGTATCTGATCCGCAATTGGATCAAACTAAGCTGGATGAAACATTGAGCGAATTTGACATTGTTTTTGAGGTGATTTGCGATACTAATTTGAACATTGCCAAGAAACACGGAGCGACAGTTACCCCACAAATCATGCTCTATGATGGTGAAAAGTGCATCTATTCTGGAAAAATGGATGATTATTACATCAAACTTGGAAAACATAAATATGAACCAACCATAAATTATGTAGATTTAGCGATTCAGGAATGGAAGGGAAATAAAGAAATTCAAATTTCAGAAACGCCACTAATTGGCTGTATAATTAACTTTGATTTTTAACTACGATGTTTAAACAATTTAATTTTTTCAAAAAGAAAATTTCCGTCTCCAACATCCAAAATGACCTATACAATTGGAAATACATTGATGTTTCCGAATTGGACAATTTCTCTGATGCCGTGAAAGACATTTACGACAAAAAATATACTGGAATTATCATTCGAAATGTCTGCTCGAAAGAAGAAATATCGAAAATGAAAACGGCAATCGAAGCGATTGATCCAGAAATAACGATTCCTACAGGTGTTGGACATTCGTATCCACGGCATTTTTCACAATTGGTAAACCAGATGACGATTTTTCGCAAGAACGCGACAACATCAAAGCCTATTTCAATGAATGCGAGCAGTTGTCTGAAACATTTAAAAAACTTACTGGCTTTGACTTCAATAAAAGGCTTCAATCAATTTTAGAGAAGTTAGTAGGAGGTCGATCAGTAGATGTTCCAAAAGGATTTGATGGAGAAGGGCGTTATGCAAGTGGTTCTATTCGGGTTAATTATCCAGGACAAGGATTCATTATGGTTCACTGCGGTAATTACTTCCAACAAGAGTTTCCTGTATTTTATGATCATTTACAGACAGAAGTTAATGTCAAAGATCAACTCAGCTATTTTTTAACGGTAAATCCAGCTGAAATTGGTGGGGAATTAACCTTGTTCGATTTACTCTGGGAAGGTGGTCAAACAAAAGAAAGTGCTCGTCATGATAATGAAGTGTTTTTAGCAGACGGAACAAGTCTAGACACAAGCCCAAACAGCCCCTTGAAGCGAAGTAAAGTGAAACCGAATGCAGGTGATCTCTTGATCTTTTCTGGAGGTCCAATCTGGCACAAAGTAGAATTGGTTGAAGGAACTCAAAACAGAATTACTATTGGGGGATTTTTAGCTTTCACGGAAGATGAAAAAACCTTAAAGTACTGGACTTGAAACTTGATTTAGTTCTATAGGAAGTCGTATCTTTAAACCTGAAACATTTGAACTCTTCTATGTTAAATGAGAAACCTGTTGGTCTATTTTTAAATCCAGAATTGGATAAAAAAATGGTGCGCGATGGTTTCATTGTACTTCCATTTATCGACAAACAGGAAATTTCGGCGTTTAAAGAATTATATAAGAAATGGCACCCTGAGCACCCAACTGCATTTTACAAGTCCTATTTCGATCCACGAATGGAATATAAACTGGAAGTGGAAAATGAAATAATACGCGTCTTTCAGGAGAAAATGAATACGACATTTTGCAAATACAACGCATTTGGCGGATTATTTGTTGTGAAACCTCCCACTCAAGAAGGACATCTTCCTCCGCACCAGGATTGGTCGTTTGTAGATGAGCGAAATGATTGGAGTATCAACATGTGGTGTCCGCTTGAAGATGTAAATGATGAAAATGGAAACATCATTGTTTTAAAAGGAAGTCATCAATTCAATCGAACTATTCGTGGCGTTGGAACTCCCGACGTTTACCGAGATCACTGGAAACTTATTGAAAAAAATATGCAATCAGTGCCGATGAAAGCTGGTGAAGCAATCTTCTTTTTTCATGGTTTACTTCACGGATCAACCTTGAATAAAACTCCGAAATCCCGTGTAAGTTTGGGCTTAACACTCACACCAGAAAATGCTCAGCACTATTTTCATTATAAGGAAAATGGTGAAGGTGAAAAGCAACTAGAACGATTTGAAACAACACCTGATTTCTATATTGATTATGCGTCAAAACGAGGAGCGCGACCAGAAGGTGAAGCAGAATTTGATTCATTTACATTTGATTCACTTTCTGAGAATCACTTAATCGAGCAAATTAGATTGGTTCAGGGAGAAGTCAAAGTAATCAAGCCTATTCAGAAAGCTAAAAACACTACTAATTGGTTAAGAAAAATCAAAAAAACGATCCTGAAAACATGAGTTATTCCCATCCATTTTCATGGACTCCCGCTCCATTTACCATTTTCAAAAATTCTGAAATCAAACAGAAGGTTGAGGAATTTGGTTATGCAATAGTGGATCTAATTGAACCTTCAACAATTGAGGAGATGCTTTCGATTTACCATCAGGAGCACCAACTAACAGATGAAAAAGGAGGAATGTTCTACTCTGTTTATTCTCAAGATACCGACTATCGTAAACGTATTCATAGTGCACTTCAGACAGAACTCAATTCTGTTTTCGAAGAACATTTTACAGGGTACAACAACGGTTTGAATTTTTTCATTAATAAATTATCTGGTGACGATAGCGCATTTTCAATTCACCAAGATTCCAGCGCAGTAGATGAATTCAAACATTCTTCTTTGAGCGTATGGATTCCCTTGCAGGACGTTGATGAAACTAATGGTGCTTTATGGGTTGTAGAAAAAACGCATCAAATGTTTTCTCCGTTCAGAAGCGTGTCGTTTTCTCCTCCCTTTTCAAACATTAAAGAAACAGTCAAGAAATACTTGAAACCAATTGCATTGAAGGCGGGTCAAGCACTCGTGTTCGATGCTCGGATTATTCATACTTCTGGAAAAAACACATCAGGGAAAGATCGAATTGCGGTTGTGAGTGGTATCCTTCCGGCAGAAGCGACCTTCCAGTTGAGTTACCAAGATAAAGAAGATGACCCAATAGAACTTTACCAGCAAGCTGATGATTTTTTAATTAATTATCCAAATTTCTTTCACAATTGTGTTGTACGACCTACGATTGGTAAAAAAATAGGTGAAGGAGCATTTATTTCTCCAAAAATCACTTCTGAGCAATTCGAAAACGATTGTGACTTACTTGGAATTGAGAAAGTTTCTTTGTTCCATGATGGTGAACCAGTTCAAAACTTCATCACTGAACCAATAACAACAACCCCTCTCGAGCAAGCGAAGTTCGCTGAATACAATTCTGACGTGCATGAGGCGATACGCATTTTCAAGGACGATGAATTAGAGCGGGAATTGTGCGAAGAAGGTTATGCAATCATTCCATTTTTCAATGAAGATGAAGTGGCCAAATTACTGAACTATTTTAACGATCAGAATAAAGATAGTGCCGAACGGATATTTGCAATCAGTCATTCCGAAGATGTTGAATTGAAAAAAAACGTGAACGATTGGATTGCAAATATGTACGCTCAACACGTTGAAGAACTCTTCGTTGACACTCAAATATTAGGTGGGACATTCGTTGCAAAACCTCCAAACGGAAAAGGGCTCATTACTCCACATAGGGATTGGAACTTGGTGGACGAACGTCGATTTAGATCATGCAACATTTGGGTGCCACTGGTTGATACAACAGCCGAGAACGGTGCTATTGAAATACTTCCAAAAAGTCATTTGATTCAACCAACATATCGTGGACCCAACGTTATAAATCAATTGCGAGATGTAGAAGATTTTCTGTGGGATAATTTGGAATTAAAACCAATGAAAGCTGGTCACGCCTTTATTTATGACCATCGCTTCATTCATGGATCGCGAAATAATAATAGCACCATTGTTCGTCCAGCATCTGCTTGCGCGATAACAAACAAAAATGCTGAGTTTCGATTCTATCATATTAATGAAACTCCTCTTGGAGAGCGAACTGAAGAATTCTTATCGTATCCTAACTATTTATTGCGGGAAGATCGATTCGATTATCCAACGACAATTGATCACATTCAAACACTTAATGTTGATCCAAAACCATATAACAAAAGTCACTTTGACGGCCTGAACTTACCTCAACAAAAAACGGCTAAAACTCAAGAGGAATCGGATGGTTTTTTTCAAAAAATAAAATCATTCTTTAATTGATAAAAATGGAAACCGAAAATTGGATCGATGTATTTCATTCTGACGCTTTGAATCAATCATTGCGTGAAGATGGCATTGTGAAAATTAGCTTGCCGAATTTCGATTCCGAGAGTTATCGTTCATTTTTAGAGACAACTGTGGATGGTTATCCCCAAGATTTTGAATCTGCTTTTTATGGAAGTGTTTCAATTTCTGACATTGATATTAAGCGAAACGTACATGCCGGAATACGTGATATGCTTTCTCCAAGTATAGAATCAATGCTCGTCAATCATAGAATGCTCTCTTATTTCTTTTTGGTTAAAGGTATCGGTGACAACTCCGTTTTAAACTTGCACCAAGACTGGAGTATTATTGATGAACGTAAATTTCGCGCTTACAATTTATGGATTCCTTTAGTTGATAGTACGACTCAGAATGGAACTCTCTATGCTGTAAAAGGAAGTCACCGTTTTCCGTTAAACATTCGTGGAGCAGGAATTCCCCCAAAATTTTCAGGCAATATAGATGAGGCGAAGAAACACCTTAAGCCAATTGATGTGAAAGTAGGAGAAGCGTTAATCTTCGATAGCCGAATTTTACATTATTCGCCACCGAACCTTTCCGATTCATCAAGAACTTCGATTATTAATAATATTATTCCAATTCCTGCGGAAACGATGTGTTTTCATGGAGCAGAAACCAATAGAGGAATGGAAGTTAATCGCTACGATGTGCCTGATGATTTATTCATTCATTACGACGATTTCAATAACCAGAAAGACGATCCGAATCCGATTGGGAAGAATAAAACAACTATTGATTACGGTAATCTTGATTCGATTAGTAACAGCGAATTCAAATCGCTTTTAAAAAAGCATATTCCTTCAAAGAAAAGGTGGTTATTTTTCTAAACATTGGACTTTTTCAGTTCAACAGTCCAGTCCAAGTGAGGACGAATGATTGAACTTATCTCGATTCCGTAAACATCCTCTTCTTCTGTATGAACTTTAAAATTGAAGACGTTCGGTACTTCTTTTACAAATTCTCTTGAGCGACCAATTGCAATCCCCACACTGTAAACGCCTCTTGTTAACAAGTTAGCTGGTATTCGACAGATCACTTCGTACTTTCCTTTTTTCAGACTCTCAATAGAATAATCACGCCGAAGTCCATATGAGTCTGTCAGTACGCGAACATTATTTATGTTCCAAAGCGTATAAATAATTTCAAATGAATTAAAATCCACCAATTTATCGCACTCCATTTTTATAATAATATCATCGGAAACTGTAATGTTTTCATCAAGATCTTTTCCTTGCGCATATACGAATATGGCATTCACTTTTAAAAATTCTGAATTTAAACTAGCGTAATCAATCTCATATGCTATTCGCTCTGAATCAATTCTCTCACCACGAATTTTGTCATTTTGATTTAAACTTGAGTCTAGGTAATTTTCAATTACATCCATTGGTTTTCCAATCATTTCCACTCGACCGTTATCCAACCACATGCAACGTTCGCAGAATTCAATAATCGGTTCCATTTGATGGCTCACAAAAATAATTGCTGTTCCTTCATCTCGTAATTCCCTGATCTTGTGGTAACATTTACGCCGAAATTCAGCATCTCCCACTGCCAAAACCTCATCAAGTAAAAGAATATCGATTTTAGAATGGAAAGCAATGGAAAAAGCTAGACGCAAATACATTCCGCTCGAATAATGCTTAACTGGCATATTCATGAAATCTTCCAGTCCGCTAAATTCTACCAATTCATCATAAATCAACTTAAATTCATTCCAAGGAATACCAAGTAGTTGAGCATTCAACTTTACATTCTCCTTGCCAGACAAATCAGGATGAAACCCGGTTCCAATTTCGATAATTGATTTCAGAATACCAGAATATTGAATTTCTCCATCGGTTGGACCACTAATCTTACTTAACACTTTCAACAAGGTGCTTTTTCCTGATCCATTTCGTCCGATTACACCTAAAATTTCGCCTTTGTTTAGATCAAAATTGACATCATCCAAGACAAGAATTTTAGTTCCGTCATTTTTCACAAATACTTTCTGAAGATTTCTGACTTCCAACACTTTTCTATCGTCATCCATGATTACAATTCCTCCTGTTTACGATTATGCATTTGCATGTAGAATAAATTCTGCAAGAAATAACGACTATTCCCATACTCTAGGGCATTCCAAGGTTTGATACATGTTATCTCGAAAAAATCGACGGGAAACACATATTCTTGTAGGTTTTCAATTTTATTGATACCCGTTAGTTCTTGGAAATCATTTGAGATCGTTAAGTTTTCAAAATCCTCCAAGGGAAGGTCGATGGTTTTAACGCTTGATAGGATATATCCTTTTTTTCGAACATGTTTTAATACTTCGTATAAATCAGCAATGTTGTAGCGATACGCGTCATTGATGTTTTTCACTTCGCGTTGAATATCATCCGATAAAGACTGGATTGCCGCTTCCTTGATGAATAAATCTTTGATGTAGAGTTTCCCTCCTGGCTTCAACATTCCCCATGCAGAGTTGATTACCTGCTCATGATTTGTAGCATGCCCAAACGATTCCAAGAAATACACGGCATCAAAACTATCCGATTCGTAATATTTCTCTAATTGGTGATAATCGCCATGTGTAACATTGACTTTTCCTTCCAAGCCTTCGTCAGCAATGTATTTTTTTGACTTTTCAACTTGATCCTCCGAAATGGTGATTGCTTCAACTTGGACACCTGCATTTTTCGCAAAATATCGAGCTGGACCACAAACTCCGCAACCAGCATCTAAAACCCGCTGACCTTTCTCGAAACCAATTGTTTCAATTTGATAATCGAGTAATTTGGTCACATCAGTTGTTCGAAATGCTTGAATCACTTCGCCATAAACTTTTAAAAAATTATTGGTTTGATTGTTGTAAAAATCACCAACTTCTCGAGCTGAATGATCTGGTTTTTGGGGAATAATCATCCTTTTATCCTTACTTCCTTTTCTCATCAATAGGATCGTGAGAACAAAACAGCATATCGCTAGAAGTAGAATAAATACGATATATATTGTTGTAGTCATTGTTTCTTATTTAGTCCCAAATAGTTTTTGGAAAAAGCCTTTTTTTGGTTCTTGTTTCAGTTTATCTTTTCCAAGATACACTTCTTCAAATTGCTCTTTTGATAGAAAAGAATTTGGATAGTTGAATGATCGCAGCAAGGATAATCCCTTTGGGCCTGAATCTCGATCATTTTCAAAGAAAAAATTGGAATGTGACGCATATTCTTCCACAGTATCTCCATTTTGCTGATAATACTTCAAATCTGCTTCTTTTGGAACAACACCCAACACAAAGGCAAGGCGTAGTTTATCCGTTTGGTTTTTTGGAGAAGAATGCCAGAGTGCGTGATCGTATAGCACAGCCTCACCTTGTTTCATGTTTAACGAAACCATGTGCTGATCTACTTCATTCGAAATCGAGTACAGTACTGGCGGAACATTTGGGCCTCGGTACGTTTCCTGCTTTGAGTGACTTCCGACCAAAATTCTCATCGCGCCATTTACTTCATCGACATCAACCAGAGGAATCCATAAATTATAGGATCGCGCGTGTTTTTCGTTGACTAAGTTCCAATCTTGGTGAAGTGGTAAAATTCCTTTCTCACCTGGAGATTTTGAAATAAATGCTCCTCCCAATAGTTCAATGTTTTCAAAATGAGATTCAATCCGACAAGATAAGATAGACATTGCTTGATCGCTCAACGTTTTTCGTTTCTTCTTGTCATCCAAATGAGTTGTGGCATAAAAGCCTTCAGGGGTAGATGAATGGTTTTCATTAAAAATAGAGGTCAACGCTTCTATATCATGATCACGCAGCAAATTAAATGTTGCGTATCCATCCACTTTTAATCGTTCTGTCAGTTCAGGACTTTTAAAGTTAACTCGATTCATGATTTCCCGAATATTCGTTTAAAAAATGACGATTTATTTACTCTTGTATTAGTCAACCTATTCAAATCTTGTTCGTTCCATCTAGGAATTGAATAATCAAAGAATTGCTTACTCTTGCCCATTAGAGGACGTTTGTAAATTGCATCCATAAAATTCTCGAAACGCAAAAGGAAATCATCCTCCTGTTCGAACTCCTCTATTTGATTTCGTTCCTTGTCCCAATAATGGAATTTGAGTGGTGCTTTTTGACTAATCATTCCCGATGTGATTGCAGGACGAATTTCATCTGTCGTGTTTGGCTTTGAATAATGAATTGTTGCTTGGTTCAGTATAATTACCTCACCTTTTTTGGCAGGAACTACTGTTAATTTAGGTTTTATTTTATCTTCCAATCCTGCAAACGCCATAGGTAAGGTTGGTGCGCGTAATGCTTCATTCCATTTATGACTTCCCTTCATCAATTCAAGTGTTCCATTTTCCTCGTTGGTGTCAGTTAGTGGAATCCAAACATTGACAGCATAGAATTCCTGCTCATCTACAATCGTCCAATCTTGATGCATTGGCATTTCGCTGTGTTTTCCAATTCCTTTGATCAAATATGCTGCTCCAATCAATCGATAATTGACACATTGTTTTTCTAATCCCGCACTGATTGCTTCAGAAATTTTGTTGCTGATTTCCATTTTTAAATCATAGTCGTCTAAGTAGCTCGATGAGAAAAATACGCTTCCTTTCTCAGGGAAATATTCTTCTCTCATTTTCGCTAAAGTATCCACTTCTTGCTCACTCAACAAAGGGATTTTCACAAAGCCATCTTCGTCAAACTTGCGTTGAATTTCTGCATCTTTAAAAATGGGTTCTTTCATGCTGTTTTTATTGAAAAAAGTCGTTTTAACCAACTTTGTTTTTCCTGTTCAGGTTGATTTTGAGGTGCACGAGCAATTGTCACTCCCAATTCACGTTCAATTTGATTCACAGTTAATTTCGGGAAATCATACGGAAAGAGCCCTAAACTTTTCCCGATTGTTGGCCGACTGAAAATATTGTGTCCGAAGTTCTCAAATTTCTCCAAGAAGTCATCTTCCTGTTCGAACACTTCAATGTTATCTCCAAACGTGTCTTTGTCCCAATAGCAAATTTTAATTTTTGCATTCTTGTGTGCAACAAACGTATTGATTGTCGGACGTTCCGTATCTGATAAATTAGGAGGTGAATTGTGAATAATACTTTGATCGAAAATGATTGCTTCACCAGCTTTCAAGAAACATGGTTGCATCAAATTCACAACCTCATCCTTTACATTATCATAGATATCAGGAATAGAAGAACCTCGATATGTTTTATAGAACCGATGGCTCTTTGGCAACACTTCAATCGCTCCGTTGAGTTCGTTCAAATCGACCATTGGACACCAAATATTGATCCCAGAGTATTCGTTTTCATCAACTAGGGTCATGTCTTGGTGCATGATTAGGCGACTGTCTTCTCCTGGAGCCTTGACAATAAAACTAGAAAACAGAATTTTATAGTTCTCAAACAAGTTTTCGATCTGTTCAATACAAATATTCTTTATCGATTGATTGACAAGCTCTCGGTGTTCAACATTATTCGCAAAGGTTGTGGTGAAAAAGCCTTCCACTCCATCAGGATAACAGGACTTGTAAACTCCAAATAATTCCTTAATTTGTTGAGGTGAAATAAACGGCACAATAACGAATCCATTCTCATGAAACTCTGTTTGTAGCTTCGGGTCACTAAAAATCCCTTTTTTCTGATCGAAATCAATCATGCTCCTGCCAATTTAGATCGTACTTTTTTCCACCAAGATAGTGCTTCAACTGGCTGGTTATTCTCGTCGAAACGCTGTTTGTTCAATTTAGCACCGAATTCTTCGATTGTCATATCAAACGGTTCGTACTTAAATGAGTTTATTCTCTTCACGTCTTCTGAAGGTTTTTTCCACGGATTAAACTTCATGTAAAAGTCTTTATCTACTTCTAGAACTTCAACATTTGACCTGTCTTTACCCAAGTCCATGTGGAAATGAATTGATTTTTCTTCTGTTGGAATTAGGATCAATTGAATCGCCAAACGCAATCCATCTGTTTGATTTGGGGAAGAATAATGAACGATACTATCGTCGAGGATAACTGCATTTCCAGCTTTTGTTTCAACGGGTTGCATATACTTATCAATAATTTCAGATTAAATTCCAGCCAATTCCGATTTAATCATCGGCCCACGCACTTCTCCATAGCGTTTGTGGCTTCCTGGTACAACTTCGAGTGTTCCATTTTCTTTATTGCTGTCCACAAGAGGACACCAAATTGAGACGGTTGCACATTTATGTTCATCAGCAAATGCCCAATTTTGATGCAATGGAACTTCTCCTCCGTCCTCTTTCTTTCTGATAAAATTTGCAATGATCGGTTTGTAATCAAATAGGTAATCATCCACTCGTTTCATAAAGGCATTTGTGATCATATCGAACACTTGTTGCTTGTAGTCAGAATTCTTATCGATAAACGTGAAGTCATAAGTGATTTCCTGATTCGATTGGTGTTTTTCGTCTTCAGGCCCAAGTCTTCCTCCGCTTTCATTTAAGGAATCAAAGTAATACGTTTTCAGCATTTCAACTTCTTTGGAGGTCAAAAATGGTACTTCAACGTATCCGTCTTTTTGAAAACGTTCTTCTAATCCTTGGTCTGTAAATGTCTTTCTCATCGCTTTCAATTATGGTCGACCTTTTATTCTCCAACTTACTTCTCTGACGACATTTCCAGGTGAATACTTTTGGAAAAAGGAACGTTTATCAGTCCATGTTTCAGTCACTACTAATTCAGGTTCTTGATCTTCACCTTTCGATCCATCGATTGAATAATCAAACAATTTTGCCAAACGCTCCATGAAAGGGCGATTGTACTCCACTCCATCTAATTGTTGAACGAGATTTTCCATTTCTTCTTTCGATAAATCGGGAACTACACGTTCAACCTCCCTCACTTTCTTTAATCCGCTGGGTGATTTTCCTTCATCAAATAAATCAGAAAGTCGCTTGTTGTTGAACCATGTATAGAAATTCTCATCCACCTCATATTCTTCCAACTTTCCAGAAGTAGGATTTTGGTAATAATGTTTCAATTGTGCTTCACTTTGTGTAATTCCAATTCCGACTGCAATTCGAGCTTGATCAGATAAATTTGGTGGAGACGCATGAATCAGACGATTATCAAAAATTAAACTTTCCCCCGCTTTCATTTCTATGATTTCGACGAATGGAAACAATGTAAAAACATGATCAGATAATGGTGATTTAGATTGAGGCGAAGGTGATGAACGTTTGTGATCGAAAATTTTGTGACTTCCTCGAATAACACCAAGTGCTCCATTTTGTTCAGTCACATCAACCAATGCAGTCCAAACAGTTGCCGAGCAGAATTGATTTTCATCCACAAAAGTCCAATCTTGGTGAGGTGGGACGATGTTTTGTAAGCCTGGTTCTTTGATCACATAACTTGCTGTGAAGACTTTACAATTGTCCAATAAATCAGACGTTTTCGGAACAACAATTTCTTTAATTTTCGATCCAACTTCCTTTACTAAATCTTCATTTTCGTTGTCAAGGCTGATGTGAAATCCAGCTTCAATTTTATTATCAAATTGCTGATTGTTGTAATAGTTTAACAATGTATCAACCTCTTTTGCATCGAGTAATTGAAGCAGCACAAATCCGTCTTTGATAAATTGCTTCTGTTGTTCTTCATTTTTAAATATCTTTCTCATAGCGGAAGTTTAGAGATAGTCAACCATGTTTTTTTCAATATTCTTAAAAGTACGAATTCCTAGAATAAGTAGGATAAAAACAGGGATAAACGACAAGCAGTACATCCATTGAAATGGGAGGTCAAAAAGCATGGATCTTAGGAAATCAATCGTAGTTGCAATTGGGTTTACGTAATAAATGTAATCACGGAATTCTTCAGGAATCAATGTAGTTGGGTAAAAAACTGGAGTTACCCATATTCCAAAGTTTGTGAGGTAAGGAATCAAGTGTTGCAAATCTCTTTTCTTGATTGTTAGGATATTTAGCCAAATAGCGACACAACTTCCCACTAGAATTGTCATTACAATTACTACTGGTAGAAAGATAATTTTCGGAGAGAAGTTCAAGCCAAGAATGAGCATTATGATGATCAGCAGCGAAAAAGCTACAAAGAATTCAATCGTTGCGACGGCAATTTTTGAGATTGGAAGTAATATTTTGGGGAAATAAACTTTCCGGATTAATTCTTGCGAACTAATCAATGCAGTTCCAGCAGTGTTCACCATGTTTGTGAAAAAGTACCAGATCGTCATTCCACTAAATGCAAACGCTATGTAGGGAGCATCTCCTGTTTCGAGTTGAATTAATTGGTCGAAGAAAATGGTAAAAATAGTTAGTGCGATTAACGGTTGGATAATCATCCAAAGCACACCTAGTTTTGTTTGAATAAACCGAGTTTTTAAATCTCGTTTCGCAAAAGAGAAGATCAATTGTCGGTATTGATAAATACTTCGAAGGTATTCTCCGAATTTTGCTGATTTATTATTTATGACTGTCTTTCCCATTATTTCTGAGAGAACATTTTACGGTGAACTTGTCTTTTTCCTATCATCATTGGCGGCAATTTCACCATTTTCGATTCTTTGGTAAAGTTGTGGCTATAGAAATCATAATAAATGACATCTGGAATACTGAACGAAAGTCGATACAACCATCTAAAAAACGGCCAATCAAGAAAGAAGAAGGGGCCAAAAAACCATTTGGCAAGGTAGCGAAAAGGTAAGCCTATTTTAGTTCCAATTGATAAGCGTTTTTGTTCGCGTTTAACCACTTGAAGACATTCTTCGAGGTAGGTCTTCTTTCCTACTTTTGATCGTTGGCCTTCTTTCCTGTGACGAAAACCAGATAATTCTAATGTCGTTGTGTGCAATTTCTCGAATCGGAAGAAACGTGACCACAACTCCATATCTCCCGCTAAATCAAATTGAAAATCGAGGGTTGCTCCTACTTTATCCCATAACTCTCTCGACCAAAACGATGATTCCTGTTGTATGAATTGGAAATCATTTGTGAGGTAGCGGTATTTTGACCAGCGACACCATGGTAAGGTAATTTGACCAACAAGAGCACCATCTTCTGTATATTCTCGCGCTAATCCCATCAACCAATTTACTTCTTCGTACTTGGTAAATATTTCAGCTACACTGAAAAGCGATTGGGGCAAATATTTATCATCTGAATTCAGCCACGCCATGATTTCGCCTGTCGATTTTTCAAATCCTTTTTGAATGCCCTGATATTGTCCATCGTCTGGTTCACTTATCCAATAAGAAAAATGGTCCGCGTAACGTTCGATTATTTCCAAACTATTGTCCGTACTACCGCCATCAATCAAGATGTACTCAAGATTAGGGTACTCCTGTTCAATAACCGATTTGATGGTCTGTTCGAGAAATTCACCGTTGTTAAAGTTTACGGTGACAATTGATATTTTGGGATAATTATTCACGTCGCAGAATGTGGCTTCTAAGGTACACATATTAAACAAACTACGAATTGATTTACATCGCTTGATTATTTGTAGTTTTGGTCAGACATTAATCGAAACGTGCGAAAAATAGCTCATATTATAAATCCATTTCATGCTGATTCAAGTTCGGATTTGTTTACCGCACAGCCCATAACATTTGCGTCTATGCTGCACGCAAAAGAGGAAGCCAAAGAACTTGTAGAGGTTGAGTTATGGACGGCCCAATATCCTGAGGATAAAGAAATGGTTGTGGATGGATTTCGTAGCACACGTGATTTAGATCGGTCAGTACTCGATTTCGGAACCTTTGAAAAGCAACTAAAACTTCCATTAATTGATGATATTGTCCGTCGCCTGTTTGAAGAAAGTGATGCCGAGTATTTGATCTATACAAATGTTGATATTGGTGTTTACCTAGACTTCTATTCTGAAGTAAATCGATTCATTAATGAAGGATTGGATGCATTTATTATCAATCGGAGGAGGCTTGAAGCACATTTCACAAAGGTTGAACAACTCGAAGAAATTTACCAAGAAAAAGGGAAGAAACATCCTGGATTTGATTGTTTCGTATTTCACCGTGATTTATTTCTCGACTTTGAGTTGAAGAAGATTTGCATCGGAGTTCCATTTATCGGAATCACATTTGCTCAAAACATTTTTGCTCTTGCTAAAAACTATCGATTATTCGAAGATGAAATTTTGACCTTTCATATTGGAATGGAAATATTCAGAGGTCGAGCAGCAAGAGACTACTTCAAGTACAATCAAAAACAATTCTGGATGGCAATGAACTCACCTTTGCGAAAAAAAATGTCCTCCAAAAAGTTACCTTATTCTAATTTATGGCTTCCTCTTAGATTGATTCGATGGGGACTTCAGCCAAGCATTCCTATTCGTCTAGCACTACGATTAGAAAAGGAACGATTTTTTAGCTATTTCAAACGGAAAAGAGTTTCTTCAATTGAAGAAAGTGAATGATCTAGTTCGTCATTCTCAAAACAGGCATAAGTTGACTGATTGATATCAATATAATTCAAAAAAGCCTCTCTACTCACCTTCAAGTTAATTTGATCTGAAGATTTAGAAACAATTTCATATCCCAGGTCAAGATTGAATTTAAGGGCCATTTTATTATCACTTCGCAGGATAGCCGATAAAGATATAAAACCGAAATCGAGGAAAAATGTGTGCATCATGCAAAGAATTGCGAGCATTGGAACGTACGACTGTCTGTAATCTTTATCTCCAATAAATATTCCAGCTTCTCCTGTTAGATTTTCAAAGTCAATATTCTTCACGTCTATTAATCCAATCTGGATATTATCATAACAAATCATCATATAAACATCAGAATTGGTAAGGGAGTTAAACCAATTCTGTTGTTTCTCTGTGGAAATATTTTTTTGAAAAAACATTCGTGTACTCACTGCCGGATCATTGCGCCAAACTCTAATTGTTTCGAGGTCAATTTTTGTAATTGAAACAAGCTCAACTCCATATTTTCTGAGGATCATTACATTTTGACTTTGATCGCATAGTTCGGCTTCTTAACTCTAGCTGAATAAATACGATTAATGTAAACACCAAAAACACTAATGCTAGCAGAGATTACTGCCATTGCTAATAGGACACTGATCATAAATAAATCGACTGAATCCCCTTTGTTAAGCTGGTAATAAATATAGTACGCCGTCATACTCGCAATACCAATTGCTGTCAAGACACTTAGCGTAATCATAATTTTGATTGGAATACTTGTATAATACATGATGAGTCGAAGCGACATTACTACCAATCTGAACAATGAATATCCTGATTTACCTGAAACGCGCGCATTTTGCTCTACTTCTATATACTGAGCATTCAATGTGTACCAAGAAATCACCTGGTTGATGAAGAGATGATCTTGCGCGTGAAACCTTAATCGATCTACAATATGTGTGTCAATAAGCCTGAATGACGACCCTATTGACCCACTATCGCTCTTTCTAAAAATTCGCTTCATCAATTTACTACCCGACCGACGAAACCATGATGTTTTATTTTCAGAGTATTTGGCATAGACAACATCCGCCCCTGTTTCTTGATAGAAGTTGATCATTTTTGCAATTTCACTTGGTGGAGTTTGCATATCATCATCAATAGTAATAATCTTTTCACCCCTACTCTCATCAATTCCGCAGAGTGTAGCTCCATTCTGTCCAAAATTCCTAGAAAGACGGATTATTCTAATATGATTTGGATGGATTGTTTTTAATCTGAGCAGCTCATTCCAGCTGTCCTCTGATCCAGAATCTTCAACATAGAGAATTTCAAATGTGAAATTTAATTCAGACATGCACTTCTCCACGCCATCAAATAATTGTTGGAGTGTATCTACACTTTTGTAAACGGGAACAATTACAGTATATTCAACTTGACTCACTCCTCTTCAATTAGTTCGGGACACACAATATCGGAAATTTTTACGAGAGCACTTCCCCATGACAAACCTACTCCAAATCCAGAGATTAGCAAATTCAAGGCTTTATTTCGAGCCTCCTCGCTTAACTCACTCACAAGAGTTAAGGGGATTGTTGCACAACTTGTATTTCCATACTTGTTTAATGTGTAAGGAACTTTCGAAGAATCAATTCTCATTTTTCTTCGAATAGATTCATTCAATAGTTTATTCGCTTGATGAAATATGTAATAATCAATTTGATCTTTGTTTGCATCAGCATGCTCTATCACCGAATTTATATTTGGCAGAACCTCTTTCAGCGCGAAAGCAAAAATATCATGTCCGCGCATACGCATTTTATTTCCACCTTCAATTTTCTGATTTCGAGCTCCTCCTTCCTTTACAATAATCGCCTCAAATCCGGAACCGTCGGTTTGTAAGTTGAAGACCATTTCCTCCGCAGAGGAGTCAAATTGAATTGCAGTTGCAGTTCCCGCATCTGAAAAAATTGGAGCGACACTATTGTCTCCTTTATCGATTAATTTGGTAATTGTATCTCCGACAAGTAATAGCCCTTTTTTAATTCCTCCTGAGCTCATCATACTAGTTATTACCGAAAGTCCATATACGTATCCCGCGCAACCTTGATTAATATCTATTGTCATGCATGATTTTGGTAGGTCTAACCTATCTTGTAAAATCATACTTGTTCCTGGAATTGGATAATCTGGAGTTTGAGTAACAAATACTAGGACCTCAATTTCATTTTTATCCCATTGGAGTTCTTCGAGTAATTTTTCAGCAGCCGAAAAACACAAATCTGAAGCACAAATAGCATTATTTGCTACTCTTCTATTCTCAATTCCTGTTGTCTTAATCAGTAAGTCAATCTCTTGCCTGGTTAACCCTTCAAGATCATTATTAGAGACTTCGTTTTTAGGAATTGCGCCTGATACGCCAACAATTTTAGTGTTTTCAACCTTGAACAAAGCCATTTTAAGAATACTTTTTGAGAAGAATACTATGTAAATCTTGTATCGTTTTTGCGGCTTTCAGATCTGGATGACTGAGAAGAACATTATAGTGTTCATCAATCGCACTAACTACTATCAACGATTGCATAGAAGACCAGGATTCAACTATTGAAGGGTCAAAAGAGATTTCAGGATCAAAAAGATCTTTAATTATGTTTTCAAATTCTGGAAAATTAATTTCCATTTATCAGATTTTAGTCAGTATGAATTAATCAAATATAGCTTATTTCGACTGATTTTGTGTTATTTTACAAAAAGTTCAGAAAGCGACTTTAATCTATGATTCCATTCAACAAGCCATACTTAACTGGAAATGAATTTGCACTCATAGAAAAAGCCTTGAGTAAAGGAAAATTCTCTGGAAATGGTTATTTCACTAATAAATGTCACACCTTTTTCAATGAGTATTTTGGATTTAAGAATTGTTTTCTAACTAATAGCGCAACCTCTGCATTAGAAATGGCTTCTTTACTTTGCGATATTAAAGAGGGCGATGAGGTTATTATTCCATCGTATACATTTGTTTCTACAGCTACTCCCTTTGCGCTCCGCGGAGCAAAAATCATTTTTTGTGATAGTGAGGTGTCAAGTCCAAATATAGATGTACAGCGGATAGAGCAACTTATTACTTCCAAAACAAAGGCAATAATAGTGGTGCATTATGCAGGTTTAGCTTGTGACATGGACGCAATTATGGCATTGGCGAATCGGCACAAGCTTTTTGTCATCGAAGATGCTGCGCATAGTATCACAAGTCGATATAAGGATAGGTTTCTTGGAACTTCTGGTCATTTTGCAGCTTTTTCATTTCATGAAACCAAAAACATTAGTTCTGGTCAAGGCGGAATGCTTGTGATCAATGATCACTCAATGATTAATCGTGCGGAAAAAGTATGGGTGAAAGGAACAAACCAGCTTGATATGCAAAGAGGAATTATTCCGAAGTATGAATGGGTAGATCTCGGATCAAATTTCTATCCATCAGAAATAACTGCTTGTTTATTATTTGCGCAATTACAGTCCATTGAGTTTATTCAATATAAGCGTAAATTAATCTGGAAAACTTATGAGAAACAACTTCGAAACCTGGAGAAATCCGGAAAAATAAAGCTCACCACTTTAGAGGATTATCAGTCGAATAATTATCATATTTTCTATATTCTTTGTGCTTCACAATATGAAAGAGATGACCTTATTTCCTTTTTAAAAAAGAACAACATTATGGCTGTGTTTCACTATTCACCTCTCCATTCGAGTCCTTATGCTCAAGGTAAGTCAACTGAAACATTTGTTTTACCAAACGCTGAACGTTATTCCCAAACGTTATTGCGATTACCTCTCTATGTTGAATTAGACTTGAGCCAAGTAATAGAAATCACGAATTTGATCTCAACTTTTTATCATTCTTAGTTAGATGATTCGAAAGTATTTCCACACAATTCGAAAGAGTTACAATCTTAAAGATTGTGTTTGATAACTCTTCGGATGCAACATGACAAACATGATTCTTTAAAATTTCTATTTCAATTACTTCTGCACTGAATTCAGAAGAACTAACCACATATCCGTTACTTCTATTCTTTCTAACAATGACACCTTTCAATGGCAACTGAAGCCCCTTGCCTATCAATTTCACGTATGCTTCTTTTATTGTCCATAGTTCATAAAAATTAACTGCCGAATTAATCTTTAATTGATCTTCTAGATTAACAACCCTAGATAATAGTCGTGCATCATAATCCATTTGTATTCTTTCAAGATCTATCCCCAGTTTAAAGGGTGCAATAGCAAGAACAATTTCATCTTTGGTATGACTTATATTAAAGTGGATGTGTTTTATGTCTTTCGCTTCAAAATATGGTTTCCCAAACTCATTCACATTGATATCATCTTTTTCAATTCTTCTTCCAATGTGATGACTCAATATTGCATATTGAAATTACTCGTTGATATTTTGAAATCTCTTATATTCTACTTCGCTAGTTAACGAAAGTTGATAAATATATATCTCACAATTACTATCCATTAGTTTTTCTTTCTTGGTTCAATTAATTGTTAAAAATAAGGAGACTGATCATAAAGTTTATCCAAAACCTTCAAATCTTGATACAATGAGTACAAAAACGACTCCATCTTTCCTAAGATTGCTAGACCGAAGGACTATTGTTTTTCGGATGAGAAAGTTGGATGAGAACGAAGTGAGAAATGGAACTCTGATGCGCCAAGGAGGACCTCTAATGGCATCAAAATTATGATTTCAGGGATAGAAATCTCAAAAAGTCACGTCTAACAAAGAATGTGAATTACCAGTATTTAGCACACGCAATAACATGATCAATCGACATTATTTTATGACATTGATTCGCTATATTTGCTGAAATCACAAGCTCCCAGACGGGTCACAATAATGTTATTTAGCAGCCTAACTTTCTTGTTTTATTTTCTTCCGACATTAATAGCCCTCTATTATATCCTACCAAAGAAATTTAGAAATCATCTATTACTGTTCTCAAGTCTCCTGTTCTTTGCATACGGAGGGGTTAGTTATTCTGTGATTCTCATACTCTCTATTTTATTCAACTATCTGTTTGTCACCAGAATTCAAAAGAGCTTAGGCAAGAAGAAAAACTGGCTTATTATTGGTTTGATCTTCAATTTGGGCCTTATCGGTGGGTTTAAATATCTTGATTTTTTCATTATGAATATTAATGGAATTAGAGACCTCTTGCCTTATGACTACAAGCCTATTGCGCTGCTGAAAATTGTGATGCCTCTTGGTATTTCATTTTTCACCTTTCAACAAATGTCTTTGCTTTGGGATATTTACCGAGATCCAAATTCGAAGAGAATTAAATTAGTAGAAAATTCCTTATACATTAGCCTTTTCCCTCAACTAATTGCAGGACCAATTGTTCGATATAATGATATAATAGATCAAATTAAAAATAGAACGGAATCCATCCAACTATTTAGGTCGGGAGTAATTCGATTTGTAATAGGTTTGTTTAAAAAAATTGTTTTTGCAAACTCCTGTGGAGCAATCGCTGATTCAATTTTAAACAGTGATTTTGATTTAATTAACGCTCCAATCGCATGGCTTGGTATCATTACCTACTCGCTACAAATCTATTTCGATTTTTCTGGTTATTCTGACATGGCAATAGGTTTAGGGAGGATGTTTGGGTTTAAAATTCTCGAAAATTTCAATTTCCCATATATTGCGACGAGCGTTAAAGATTTTTGGAGAAGATGGCATATCTCACTTTCAACTTGGTTTAGGGATTATGTGTACATCCCCTTAGGAGGAAATAGGCGAGGTGCATTTAGGATGTATGTAAATCTTCTAATTGTATTTCTGCTCACCGGATTTTGGCATGGAGCTACGTGGAGTTTTGTACTCTGGGGTCTATTTCATGGGCTTTTCCTTGTAATCGAAAAACTTGGGTTTGATAAGTTTTTGGATAAAGCGCCGAGACTTTTAAGGTGGTGTTATGCTATGCTGATCGTTATGATTGGTTGGGTTTTCTTTAGAATCGAAGAACTTCCGTTAGCAATTGAGTTCATCGGTAAGTTAGTTGGCTTTGACTCATCTGAGAGGCATTTTCTATCTTACCTTGATTATGAGAGTATCACTATTTTGTCTTTAGCTTTATTTTTCGCAACAGGATTACTTAATCGGCTGAAAAAAGCACTGCTTTCGGTAACAACTCAGAATTCTATAGGAGTTGCTATCAGTCTCGACATACTAATTGTTATTCTCTTCGTTTACGCTGTAATGTACATCAATTCTGGTTCATACAATCCATTCATATATTCAAGATTCTAAAGATGGATAAAAAGAGCAATTCGAAATATCAATTAGCACTTCCGGTGACCTTCATTCTACTTCTGTTTTTGCCAATGTTGAATAACAAACTTGAATTCTGGAAATTTGAAAGAAGTGATGAGAATAGAACATTTACGGATTCTTTAGAGGTTGATTTTTCTCATTTAGATGAGTTCCCTGAAGACTGTGAAGCTTATGTGAATGATAATTTTTCGTTTCGAGCGCCATTACTCGATCTATACCATTCGATGAAATTTAATGTTTTTCAGACTTCTCCACATCCAGATAAAACTATTTTAGGTCGCCATGATTGGTACTTTACTTCGGGTAAACATAAAGAATGTTACACTGGTGAGCGCGATTTTACAAGTGATACACTTCAACTTTTATTGAAGGAATGGAAACGGCGAACAGACTACTTGTCTAAGCGAAACATAAAAACCTATTGGATAATAGCACCAATAAAGCACAATGTTTATTCAGAAGAATTACCATTTAACATTTTAGGAGCTCAAAAAAGCCGTGTCGATCAGTTGAAAGATTATTTTCAATCATCTTTGCCAAACTTGATCATTGACCCAACACCATCATTACTGAGAGCGAAAAAGGATAATAAATTGTACTATAAGCTAGATAACCATTGGAATTATCGTGCTGGAAGTGTCACTACTGATTTACTTTTATCACACATAAAAGTTGATTTCCCTAATCGTATTGATGAAATTAATCCAGTTTATACTTGGGGTGACTCTATTGAGAAGTCTGGAATTCATTATGTTGTACTTGGAATGAAACATTTAGGCGAAAGAAGAGAGTTCCCAATCTGTGCTAAGTCAAGATCAGTCGAGGATGCTAAGTATGACTTTACTTGTCCGCCTGGATTTGCTGCTCCATGGGATTTTGAACATCGTTATACAATTAACGATGATACAACTGGATTAAAAATACTCTTCATCCGAGATTCTTTTGGACATCAAATGATGCCGTTCGTACGGGAGTACTTTAAAGAGAGCGTTTTCATATTTGATGCTTGGCAGTATAAGTTGAATGAAGATATTATTGAAAAAATTAATCCAGACATTGTTGTTTTTCTAACATTAGAATCGCTTCTGGAAGGTCTGATCTCTCATTAAACATAGAATTATTGAATTCATTGATTCGCACTTAACTCAATAATTCCACTTCCACAATCAATTTATAGTAGTCTGACTTCTTCATTCTCTATATTATCACTATTTTCGAGAACCGTATCTATTTATGAGCACTTGATGCACTAGAAAGCTTCAAAACCCATCAATATTTCGGAAATTTTTTCGAATATCAATTCATCCGTGTAAGCGTGAAATAATTTTTGTTATTTTTGGCTTGAAATTTTAACAAAGAATACGATTTAATTAATCTTTATAGAACATGAAAAAAGTAATTAGTTCTTTAGCATTTGCAGCAGTAATAACATTTGGTTTTGCAAGTTTTTCAAATGCTCAAGTTGAAGGGGAGCCAGATCAAAATGTGGCTGAACTATTAGATGAAGAAGGGAATCCAATAGAAGCGGAGCCTGTAGAAGAAGTGGCTGGACCAACAGCAGGTGATGCTAAAGATGGTGCAAATAATGCAACTGGAGAGGATGATAAGAAAAAGGAGTTGACATTCGTTCAAGAGTTGAAAAAACAATTTATCGATGGTTCACCATTATGGATGACACTGCCGTTGATTTGTTTAATTATTGGATTAGCACTTTCAATCGAGCGTATTATTTACCTTAACTTGTCTACCATTAACACTAAAAAATTCTTAGAAGATGTTGAAACAGCACTCAAAAACGGTGGTGTTGATGCTGCAAAAGATGTTTGTCGTAACACAAGAGGACCAATTGCTTCAATCTATTATCAAGGACTTGATCGTACCAATGAAGGAATTGAAATGGTTGAGAAATCTGTCGTTTCTTACGGTGGAGTTCAAATGGGATTGATGGAAAAAGGACTTTCATGGCTGTCACTCTTTATTGCTCTTGCACCAATGCTTGGTTTCTTGGGTACAGTAATCGGGATGATCTTCGCCTTTGATAAAATTATTGAAGATGGTCAAGTATCACCTACAACAGTTGCCGGGGGTATTAAGGTATCACTTTTGACAACAGTATTTGGTTTGATCGCTGCGATTATCCTTCAGATCTTTTACAATTATATCGTCTCGAAAATTGACGGAATTGTAAACGAAATGGAAGATGCTTCTATCTCTTTAGTGGATATGATGTTGAAGCACAAGATCGCTAAAGTCTAGTTCCCAGTCATTCGGAAAGGAATACTAGATTGATCATTAACTTTAAAAACGAAAGCAATGAAGTTGCAAAAACTGAATTTATATTTAACAATTCTAAAGGTTGTATTAATTACAACTGGAGTACTATCATGTATCTTTTTACTTGGTGGGCCGGAGCCAGAAGGATTGCCAACAGAGGAATTTGAAGCATTCCGTGATGGGACTACACTAGCGGTAGCGACAAATTTCACTGGATTTATCCTCTTCATAGGAGTAGCATTAATTTTACTCTTCTTCGTAGTTCAATTGATATCTAATCCTAAACGGACTTTATTATCAATTGCTGGAATCGTTGCAGCACTCGTCATCTACTTAATTATTTTGATGGCAGGAACCGCTGACACAAACGAAACACTGCAATTAAGGGAAGAATCACAAGTTGATCTATCAACGATTGGGGCAACAACAGCTGGACTTTGGACGGCTATTATTGGGATCTCCATCGGGATATTGGCAATTCTTGCTGGTGCAGTGATGAAACTTAAAAAATAATAACACGCAATATGGCGAAGCGAGACATACCAGAAATTAATGCAGGTTCGATGGCTGACATCGCCTTCCTGCTATTGATTTTCTTCTTGGTAACGACGACGATGGATAGGGATAAGGCGTATATTAGGGATATTCCTAAAAATGTTGAGGTTGTTATTCCTCCAGCTCCGGTGCCAGAAAGAGATATTTTGGCCATAAAAGCGAACAGTGCAAATCAATTGATGGTGCGCGATGAGCTAATGGAGAATCCTGATGACATTTCTGAACGAATTTTGGAGTTCTATAGAATTAATGAAAGTATAAGTGGAGATGCTATGATGGCAGCTATGGGAGATCCTAATCACCCCGGAAACAATTTCCCATTCTATTCTCGAATTTCAAAAGCTGGAATTGAACAACGAATTCAAGCAGCCATAAAAGAGGCCGAGAGGGTAGAAGAAATGGAAGGTGTTGAGGAAACGTTAATTTCTTTCATGTGGAACGAAGTTACGCAGTGGGAAAAGAAAAAATTTGCTTTAAACTTGTACGGAAAGAAAATTCTTCCAGAAATATCATCGCAAGCACATATCAGAATTGAGGTTCAAGATCGCACAGATTATGAATTATTCGCTAAGATTCAATCCGAAATTGAAGAGGCAATCTTCGAAATGCGTGATGACGCCTCCAAGGAGATTTTTGGTGTCGGTTATGCTTCTGTTATTGCCAAGTTGGCAGATGATGCTGGCAATGTGGAATACAAAGCGAAGTTTGATCTTCTTAAATTACTGTGTCCAGATAGAATCATTGAAGTAACACCTAAAAACTAGAAACGTATGTCAAAGTTTTCAAAAGGAGGAAAGAAGCCAGCACCAGGGATAAATACCTCGTCGCTTCCGGATATCGTTTTTATGCTGTTGTTCTTCTTTATGGTGGCAACGACAAGTAAAGAGTCAGATCCAACAGTAAAGGTAACGCAGCCAAATGGTACGCGTGCTCAAGATTTAACTGCATACAAGCAAC
Organism: Bacteroidota bacterium; assembly: GCA_024280295.1. Lineage (GTDB taxonomy): Bacteria > Bacteroidota > Bacteroidia > Flavobacteriales_D > Crocinitomicaceae > UBA4466. Next base: position 46,166 of record JAJRQK010000025.1, on the reverse strand, counting down.
GTTCTGAGATTGATTTCTTGTACTTAGGCACACCCAGAAATACGGCTCGTGCTGAACAGTTTAAGATGGGGTATGCTCTTTTCTTAGATAATGTAGCGCAACCTGATCCGGGTGATTTGTACAATACAAACGCAATTAAACGTTGGAAATTAGACAAATTTGAATCAAAACCAACTCAAATGACAGCTACAATTGAACAAGTAATTACTTGTATCAAAGCAGATGAAGGTGCGCCTTCAGGAATTATCTTCGATATTCGTAAAGAACTTCAAGACATTGATGCACTAAAAATCGCGTACGCGGTAAAAGATAACACGAACGCAAACTAATAAGTTGAAATTTCATAGATCCTGATGTTCTAGCAGAGCATTGGGATTTTTTATTTGGCCCTAATAATAAAATGGCAAATACTCAGTTATTATCTTCAACTAGAAACGTTAACTTCGCGCTACAAAAAACTAGAACATGAATGAAAATGCCCCTGAATTTCAGAGTGAAAGTCGTAACTTATTACTCTTCATTTGGCGAAAGAGAAAGATTGTCCTCCTAGTAACAGGTATTGCAATTGTTGCAGCTGTGATTATCTCTTTATTGATGACTCCCATGTTTAAATCGACGGCGATCGTTTTTCCTGCTGCGACAAGTACTGTATCTTTTTCCGAGCAAAGTAATGCTAAAGCTGCTGCAGGTGATTTCGGAGAGGAAGAGCAAGCAGAGCAGTTATTACAGATCTTGCAATCGGCTAGAATTAGAAACAGAGTAGTTCAACAATTTGGATTGTTGGAGCATTATGAGATTGATATTGACGATCCAAATAAGTTCTACAAACTTGGAAAGGAATACGGCAGCCACATTCAGTTTACGCGAACACGATATGGGTCTATACGGATTGATGTTTCTGACCGAGATAGAGAACTCGCAGCAGAAGTTGCCAATAAAATTGTCGACTTAATTGATACCGTTAAAAACGAAATGATAAAGGAGCGAACAATTCCAGCGTTTGAAATCAACTTGCGGAAACGAACACAACTTGAAACAGAAAAAAACGTGATTCTCATCGAGATGGATAGTCTTTCGCGTATGGGGGTTGTGTCGAGTGAAGTGCGTGCAAATTTGAACTCAGATTACTCCAAAGCTAGAGATGGAGAAGGCAGAATTTTTATTAAAAATCAAATTGATGTCAATCAGCAATTTGGAGCGCGCTACGATGGATTGGAAATTTTGCGTGATGAGAAAATCGTGAAATTAACCAAATTCGAAGATTCTTATGAGCAATCAGAATCGGATGCAAATGCGATGTTCAATCATAAATTTGTTGTTGAACCAGCAGTTGTTGCCGATAAGAAAGACAAACCAAAACGAATGATCATCGTTCTAGTTGCGGCATTTGGAGCTTTCTTCTTCATTGTTTTTGCTTTACTCGTAAAAGAGCGAATTGCTCAATTGAGAAAGTTAAGTTAATTGCAAATCCTTCGACAACATAGCATTGTCTTATTAATCTCCTTGCTCTACGTTGCATTATCGTGCTATTTAGTTTGGAGTAATCAAGCGTATTTAACCCTTGCACCCATTGGAATGTTGGCAGTTTACGCAGCAATTTACTATTCGCAATGGACGTACATGGCACTGGCTTTTCTAACACCATTGTCCATCAATATTGAGGAATACACAGAAGGCTTTGGGTTATTCATCCCCACAGAACCAATCTTATTTGGCTTGCTGATGCTCCTCATTTTACGTCAATTGAAAGGTCAGACATTTGAAAAACACATTTGGCAACATCCGATTGTGTGGGCTGTTAGTTTTTACCTGATTTGGATCTTTATCACTTCAATTTCGAGCTCACATCCAATGGCATCATTCAAGTTTTTGCTTGCAAAGCTTTGGTTTATTGTCCCTATTTTATTTTTTGGACCAACTGTTTTCAAGGCCAAAAAGCGTATCAACATGTTTATATGGTTGCTCTGTATAGGAATGACAGTTGCAATAAGTTACACATTAGTTGTGCATGCGAGTTATGCATTTGGTGAAAAAGAAGGGCATTGGGTAATGTGGCCATTCTTTAAGGATCACACAATATATGGAGCTGCTGTGGCATTCGTTACACCATGTATTTTCGGACTTTATCTCTCAAAGAAGCATGATCCTCTGATGAAGGTTGTGTTATTGATCATGATGGTGATTACAATCGTTGGTTTGTATTTCTCTTACACAAGAGCTGCATGGTTAAGTGTCATTGCGGCATTGTGTGTTCTGATAGCTATTAAATTTAAGATTAAATTCTCATTAATTGCTGGTGGACTTACCATTGTAGGTGTACTATTGTTCTTTTCGTGGGATTCTATTCAAATGGAATTAGAGCGAAATAAGTTCGAACATACAACAGAAGAATTTGGCGAGAAACTACAGAGTGCAACAAATGTTACTACGGATGCTTCTAATCTAGAAAGGCTCAATCGATGGTCTTGTGCTATCGCGATGTTTAAAGAACGTCCAATCTTTGGTTTTGGTCCTGGAACCTATGCATTTGAGTATGCTCGATATCAAAAGGCGGAGAACTTAACGATTATTTCTACCAATTTTGGGGATATGGGTAATGCTCACAGTGAGTATTTAGGTCCGATGGCAGAAATGGGAATCTTTGGTTTGATTGCAATGCTACTAATTGTCGCTACAATTTTCTACAAGTCGATTACTCTCTATTATAAATGGCCGGAGGAAGACAGACAAATGCGCACACTTATTCTAACGATGATATTGGCACTCGTAACTTATTTCGTGCATGGCGTCTTGAATAACTATCTTGATACAGATAAAGCTTCGGTTCCAATTTGGGGATTCTGCGCAGCATTTATTGCTTTGGAATATTCGTTGAAGAAAAACAAAAAATCTTTAAGACACTAAGATTTTCAGAATTTTAGTGTCTTAATAATTCGGTTGTGTCATTACTTGAGATAAGAAGTTGGTGCCTTTAATAAATCAATAAAAAGTAAGATGTGAAACGGATAAGTATTTTATTATTAACTCGAAGTGTTATTTTTTTCAACAAGATTACGTTACTTTAGAATCATAGTTTTTTGCTGTCTCCAAATAAACTTCATTCCAACATGTAGGCCATATCGATAATCTATTTTGATACTATCTACTGAGTAACTATAAGTTGTACACTTTAATCCATCCTCAGGCCAAATTTGTTGAATCTTAACTCCTTTTGGCGGATTCTCTAAGAAATCCAATGCACGATTATATTGATGATGACTGTTAGCAAAGCATTCACTTAACTGTTTTTGTGATCGAAAAAAGATACTGCCAAAATAATCTGGCCAGCTTTGACTTGCTCGTTTGGTTAAGTCGGACGTTCGAATGACAACAATATCGGTTGCTCCTTGCTTTACAGCCCATTCAACAGGAAGAGGATCACTCCATCCTCCATCCATCAAGTCCATGCCTTTTACCGCATGGGTTCCTTTTGTTACAAATGGAAGTGTACTCGATGCTATCACACTCTCAATCCAATCTTTAGGTGTTGGCTCTAAGTATGCAGGCTGACCAGTATCACGGTTCGTTGCGACAAAATGGACTTCTTTCCCAACTTTAGCGGCAACTGCTTTATCAAAATCGAAAGGGACATGATTAATTGCTACAGCCCTAAGTCTGTCGATATTCATATAACCTTTGTCCTTCATTACACGAACGAATTTCACAAATTCATCATCTTCCGCTAAAAATTTCATCGCGGTGAATGTTGCACCGCGTTGTTTACTCAAGTAATATGAAGCTGCGATTGCACCTCCAGAAACACCTACATATTGATCAAAAGGATTGTAATCGAATGCCATAAAAGCATCGAGTATTCCCGCTGTAAATCCTGTGCGGAAACCACCACCTTGTATGACCAATGCTTTTTTCATATTAGTTGTATTACGAATAGTGTACCAAATAAGTCTAGGTTAAGTCTTTGTTTGTGATGAATAATCTCTCTTCGGATAAGAAGACTATACTCTGCACAACAATTTTAGCATGAAAATAGTGCACATAGGTGCTAAACTTGACCAAAAATATTACATGTAGCAAATATAAATATTATCCAATTGTTTTAGCTCTAAATGAGATGTTTGTATAGACTATTTAGGTCTTTTTATGAATGATTTCTTTTTGATTAGGTGTAATAAGACGGTTTCTTTTTCTTCGACTTACGGGAATTAATTCTTCACGAATTACTACATGATCTCTTCCCACCTCGGAAATATGGTCCATATTTACTAAGTGTGAATGATGAATCCGCACAAAATTTGAATAATCAGATAATTGCAACTCAATTTCCTTCATTGTTATTCGAGTCACGTAGTGCTTATTTGTACAGTGAATCTCCACATAATTACCTGCTGATTTGACATGTAGTAGGTCATTCATATTGTTTATTGTGATGTATTTACCTTCATTATCTTTAAAAACGATTTTCCGCTCTCGTTTAATTCGTTTTACGATTGCACTTAGTATTTCCCGAACAATATCTTTGTTATAGGTCAATACACGAATTTTAAAGAACAAATAAATAACTCCAAGTAGTAGGATGATGATCAACAAGAAGAACCACCATGACTCCCACCATGGAGGAAGTATTGTAAAAGTAAGTAAATAGGGTTTGCTCGTTAAATTGTTCCTTGAAGTTGCCCAAACCTTGATGTTATATTTCCCAGGGGATAGTGACGCCAATTGAAGTTCTGATCCCTTCAAACTTTCAGATATAATAGTTAAATCATTTTTTTTCAATTCATAGTGGTATTTTATCAAGCTACTGAGTCGAAATGAACTTGCTCTAAAATTCAATTTGATTGAATTATTATCATAGGATGAAGTGAAATTATTGATTAACTCTTCTCGTCGGTCGTTAATATATAAAGAGTAAACATTTAATCTAGGATGCTCCAAAGAACTCAACCACAGAGATGGAGAAAATGAATACAGTTTGTTTCCATCACTTAAATAATAGTTACCTCTAATAATAGCTAAAGCGCCTCGACCTTCATTAATTCGAAGGTTTAAGGGTATGTTTAACCACTGCCCTTTATCCCAAATATCAAGTCCCTTTGTATGAATCGCGATTATTTGATCGGTTTGATCATCATAGTATAAACTTGAACAATAATTGCTTTGGATGCTATTCTTTTTTGTGTAATGAATTAGATGATTTTCGTTGAGTAGCAATTGATAAACTCCCTTACCTTTCGTTGCAATCCAAAGGGAATTTCCAATAAGAAGCAAATCGTTTATTGTGCATGCTATTTCAGGATACAATTCTCTGAGATCAATGATTGAATGAGTTTTTAAAGAATAAAAATAAACTCCATCAACTGTACCAATCCAAATGCCTAATTTACTTTTTTCTATACAGGTTGGTTTTGAAAGATCAAATATGAGGTGTTTCTTCAATTCATTTCGATCAATAGTTGGCTCTCCTAGAAGGCCGAGACTGTCTATTGCTATCTTAACGATAGATCGTGACAAGACAAGTACTAGATCTGTCTTGTTAATAATTTCAATGTCTTTGACAGCTGTTCCTGATAAGTAAAGAACATCTTTATTGTTTACTTTTTTATAGAGACCGTTATTTGTTGCAATGAAATCTTCCTTCTTAGAGGTGATGACTTTATTTACTCTTATCTTTGGGTCTAAGAACTGATGCACTATATTCCATTTCGAATCTATTGTGTTAAGGCTACAGATTGTATTTCCAGCTATCACTAATTTGTTTTGTTGCTGATATAGTCTGTATTCGTCGTTGGAGCATTCTTCGCATGGATCAATTCGCTTAGGGCTGTTTCCCGCAATATAAAATACGCCGTGTTTAAGAGTGGTTATCCAAAGACCGCCCTCATGATCTTTAAGTGTTGAACTAACTGCAATATTTGGCAGTATTATTCTTTTCTTCCCAGAGCTGAAATTATATTCAAATAGACCTGTGTTAGTTCCTATTAGTACTTTATTATTTTCAACTTTCCCAATAAACAATATGCTAGAAACAAATTCAACAAGGCTTCGATAACTTTTATTGTCATAGGTTGTCATTAATTTTTCTCCTTCACTAAACAATACAAATCCATCTTGTGTACTAAAGCGTCTTTTTTTATTGCGGTCATAACTAAATAGTTTTGTGAACATTCCTCGTTCAAATCGATAGACTCCACTTTTTGTAGCAAACAACAACCTATCTTGTTCATCTGTCCAAATGTGAAAACAAGTTGATAGATTATCAGGGTCATATTTCGTGATCTTTCCAGTAGTGTCCAGTTTTAAGATGCCATCTGATTGTGTACCAAACCATTGATTTCCATTTTTATCTTGAAACTGACACCAAAGAAATGATCCTCCCGGAAATTTTGTCAGACCAGAATATGTTCTTCGTGTTTTGAATTCAGAATCATAATAAATACTTGGAATACCATTGTTTGTTAAAAGCCAAATTTTCTGCTGTGAATCATTTTGAATTTTAAAAATTTCAGAATCGGAAAGTCCGTCGTTTAGAGAAAATGAAGTGAATTTACTACCATCAAACCAGTTTACACCCTTATCTGTACCAAACCATATAAGACCATTAAGGTCCTGATACGAGCAGTACACCGTAGAGCTATTCAAACCGTCAGTTTGGGTGTATTGCTTGTAAGGGTTGCTCTGCGAATATAGACCGCTAGATATGAGAAGTATGTATAGTGTCATTTTGACTCGCATAGAGCAAAAATACTCAATCTTGAGAACCTAAAAATTCGATCATCAATAAAGATTTGCCAGTTGTCATTATAATGATACCAAATATCACAAAGGCCCTTATGAATTGAATTTATAGGTCTATCCAACGATATTTTTGTAGCGTCAATTAATCTTGGAATCTATGAAAAAGATGTGTTTTCTTATAATGCTAACTTCAGCATGCTCGTTTTCTATAAATGCTCAATTGAGAGGATTGAAGAAACCTAAAATAGGTAAGCCCAAGAAAACAATAAGTGTAGAACAAAATTCAAGTACTACAGGCACTATTAATTCACCTGAGAAGAACAGTCCCGCGAAATCTGAAATTCAAATGGCTGACATCCGAGTTAAAACCTTAAATAAACATCTTGAAAATGGTGACTTTGATAATACTCATTTGCGCGAAACGACCGTGAAAGATGAAATGGAGGAATTAACGTCAAGGGTTCAAAAAATAGAGAAACTTGATCCAGAATATGATGTTCAAGCATACAAGGAAGAATTCAGCAAATTTGAATCCGCTTATACTAATGGTGTAGATAAACATAAGCAGAATTTGGCGAATATCGATGCTGCGTATGACGAGAGGCAGGAAGCCAACTCTCCAGTAAACAAAAGACGTCGCGAAGTTGATAGCTGGTTAGAATCAATGGTGTTTTCTAAGGATGAATTCAAGTCTTCGGAATCTGTCACTCAATTTACTTCTGGAGACATAATTATGGTGCGCGCCAAGTTTAGCGTTCCTGTAAAAAATGTAATGAAAAAAGCCAAATACTTCGCATCATTTGAAGTAGATGGTGAAAGAATAAGTACAGACGATACTGCTTTCCCATGTGAAGGAGGGGAAGATTATTTGGACATTGAAATTGTTCGAACTACAGGGCGTAGAGTAAATAGGTTAATTAAATTCAATAAGCTGCCAATTGGTAAACATGAGGTTACAATGTATCTTGAGGATAGTCATTCTCCAGGTGCTGTAACAGCAAGCGTAATTGGCACCTTTGAGCTGAACGTCACCGAAGAAGGAAAGGCGAAATGGAAGAAAATTATCGATGAGCTTGAATATCAAATTATTGCGGCCAACAACGTGCCGCCTGAAGGAATGAAGAATGCCACTATTTGTAATGATGCGATTCGTTTGTTTAAAGATGAGAAATTTGAAGGGAATCCATATAAGACTTATATAGAATCCGATAAATGGTATGTGGAAAAGACTGCTTATGGTGTTACGCTATCAAGAACAGCGAACGTAATTGTATGCGTAAAATTGGACGACAAGATTTGCTATATCTATGGCATAAATGTGAAGCAAGATTACAACAATGGTAATTATGGAAAATCATACTATGGTGGAATCGGCATTGCCCAGAAAGTGCTTTGTTCGAAGTTGAAATAGGTCTTTGGAGCAATAACAATCAATATTATGTCAATAATGAAAAGAATTACAATAGGACTCTTATGTCTTTTATCCACGCAAATCAATGCTCAAGTAGATCTTCAATGGGCAAATTCAAGCGGGGGTACTCAAACGGATCAAGCTTGGTCTATTCACGTAGATGGAGCTGGCAATGTGCTTTCAACCGGAGTGTTTACCGGAACTGCAGATTTTAATCCTGGAGTAGGAGTGGAAACTCTTGTTTCAAATGGTGTTTATGACATCTACATCCAAAAAGTAGATGCAAACGGTTCTTTGTTATGGGCGAAAGCATTAGGCGGATCAGTTGATCCTGACCGAGGATACTCCATAGTTACAGATGCTTCCAACAATGTTTATGTCTGTGGTTTTTATAGTGGAACAGTCGATTTTAATCCGGGTGTTGGGGTATTCAATATGACGGCTAACGGGAGTACAGATCCTTTTGTATTGAAACTAAACGCGAGCGGAATCTTTGTTTGGGCCAAGTCATTTGGTAACGTTTATCAAGATCAAGCATATTCTATATCCGTTGATTTATCTGACAACATCTACATTTCAGGATTCTATCGAAGTACTGTTGATTTTGATCCTGGCGCATCTGTTTTCGACATGACTGCAACTATGGATAACAGTTATGATGCCTTTTTGCTCAAATTAAGTTCAGATGGGAATTTCATATGGGCTAAATCTTTTGGGGGGACTGGAGCAGACCTCGGGTATACGACTACTATTGATAGCAATGGAGATGTGGTGTTATTAGGGTATTTTAATGGTTTTGGAGATTTCGATCCTGGTTCTGGAGTGTCAACGCTAACTACAAACGGGAATTATGATGTTTTCATAGTCAAAATGGAGGCAAATGGAGATTTTCTTTGGGCGAAATCGATGGGAGGAACTTCAGCTGATTATGGGAGGGCCATTAGTACAGATGCTTCAGGAAATATATACTCCACTGGCATTTTTAATGGCACGGCAGATTTCGACCCGAGTGGACCAATAGTTAATTTGGTGTCAAATGGTAGTGCAGATGTTTTTGTTCAAAAATTAGATACGAACGGAAATTTTATCTGGGCAAAATCTTTTGGAGGCTCTATGCCAGACAATGCTCAATCGATAAACATTGATCCTCTAAGTGGGCTTTATTTGACTGGTTACTATACTGGTACAGTTGACTTCGACCCTGGGGTTGGTATTAATAATTTAACATCATTTAATAACGGCGTAGATATCTTTATTGAGAAGTTAGATACAAATGGCAACTTTCTTTGGGTGAAATCTATGGGAACAAATGGTTCGCAAGGTGATCTAGGAAGATCAATCACAACAGATCCAGCCGGAAACATCTATGTGACTGGTAATTATGGTGATACAGTTGATTTCGACCCAAATGCGGGTGTTTCTAGTCTAGCATCAAATGGTTTACAAGATGTGTTTGTCATCAAACTCAGTCCGTGTATTCCAGACAGTGTAATTGATACTCAAACTGCATGTGATTCTTATACTTGGATCGATGGAATGGCATACACTTCATCCAATAACACTGCAACACATATATTAACGAATGCTGTTGGTTGCGATTCTTTGATTACCCTCAATTTGACCGTCAACTATTCAACCTCTGGAACCGACGCTCAAACAGCATGTGATTCTTATACTTGGATCGATGGAATTACGTACACATCTTCAAATGTCACAGCAACACAAACCTTAACGAATGCTGCAGGATGCGATTCAGTTGTTACGCTAAACTTAACAATGAACTATTCTACTTCAGGAGCAGATGTTCAAACAGCATGTGATTCTTATACATGGATAGATGGAAATACGTACACTTCTTCAAATAGTGCTGCGACCCATACTTTAACAAATGCTGTTGGGTGTGATTCAATCGTTACGCTAAACTTGACACTATATTATGCTACTTCAGGAACGGATGTTCAAACAGCGTGTGATTCTTATACATGGATAGATGGAAATACGTACACTTCTTCAAATAGTGCTGCGACCCATACTTTAACAAATTCAGTTGGGTGCGACTCTATCGTTACGCTAAACTTGACGATCAATTATTCTACTACTGGAACAGATGTCCAAACAGCGTGTGATTCTTATACATGGATAGATGGAAATACGTACACTTCTTCCAATAGTGCTGCGCCACATACTTTAACAAATGCTGTTGGGTGTGATTCAATCGTTACGCTAAACTTAACGATTAATACTGTTGATGTCATAACATCTGCCGCAGGACTTGCAGTCACTGCCAATGCAATAGGAGCAACATATCAATGGTTGGATTGTGATAATAACTACTCCATTATTTCTGGAGAAACGAATCAAACCTTTACAGCTACAATAAACGGAAACTACGCTGTTGAAGTGATGGAGAATGGGTGTGTAGATACATCTTCTTGTGTTGCTATTACAACTGTTGGTCTGACAGATCTTACTCATCCTTTTCAAGTGAGAGTTTACCCTAATCCAACAATATCCGATGTCACGTTGGAATTTGAATTCCTACAGCAGTATACTCTAGTGTATATAACTGATTTGAGGGGGCAAGAGGTTTACCGTGGGGAAATTTATGCTGTAAGTGAATCTGTACTGCCTATGAAGGACTTAAGCAAAGGCATATACTTCATTCATGTAGACAACAATGATACTCAAAGAACAGTAAGAGTAATTAAAAATTAATACTATGATAAATAATCTTTTCACCCTTATTTTATGCCTGCTATCGTATAGCGCTGTAAGCCAAGGGGCAGACTTTGAATGGGCCTATAAAGCAGGTAGTTCTGGAGATGATCAGGGGAGATCAGTCTCTGTAGATGCTGTCGGAAACGTTTACACGACAGGTTACTTTACAGGTACTGTTGACTTTGACCCTGGAGTGATGATTTATAATCTCTCCTCAAATGGAGGGGCAGATATTTTTATCCAAAAGGTGGCTGCAGATGGCAGTTTTTTGTGGGCAATTAAAATTGGCGGGACGTTAAATGATCGAGGTTGGGGGATAGTCTCTACAGCATCTGGCACAACTTACATTACAGGTTTCTTTCAAGGAACGGTGGACTTTAACCCAGGACCTGGAGTACTGAACCTTACCGCTAGTGGTTCGAATGATATTTTTGTGCTCAATCTGGATTCAAACGGAAATATTGGATGGGTACGAGTAACAGGGGGAACATCAAATGATCAGGCAAGAGCAATAACCATTGATCCTTCAGGTAATGTTTATTTAACAGGATTATTCACAGGAACAGTAGATTTTGACCCAGGTCCTGCAAATACGAATCTAAGTTCTAATGGTGCTACGGATGTCTTTATTCAAAAATTCGACGCGTTCGGAACTTTCTTGTGGGCGAAGTCCTTTGGAGGATTTGGAGTTGAGCGTGGTTACTCTGTTTCAACGGATGGTTTTGGAAATGTTTATACAACAGGCTTCTACATCGCTACCGTTGACTTCAATCCTGGCCCAGGTACTTTTCTATTGACGGGTATAGGTGGAGCCAATGCTTTATTTGTAGAAAAATTAGATCCTTCAGGTAATTTTATATGGGCCAATACTGTTAAGGGCTCTAATGACATAGAAGGTAATTCACTTCAGGCGGATGCTGCTGGAAATGTATGCCTTACTGGACGTTTTTGGGGTACAGTTGATTTTGATTCGGGGCCGAGTATTTTCAATTTGACCGCGAGTTCAGGATCGGACATTTTTATTTATAAAATTGATGCTAACGGAGACTTTTTATGGGCTATTTCAGAAGGTGGTGGATCAACTGATGCTGGGAATAGTATTGATATAGATTTGGTAGGAAATATTTATGTAACGGGTACGTTCTTAGGTGCTATTGTTGATTTTGATCCAGGCCCTGGTGTAAGTAACCTTTCCTCAATCGGATTACAAGATGTTTTTATTCAGAAATTAGACATGAATGGTAATTTTGAATGGGCGTACTCAATAGGAGGAGATTTTCAGAATGATCTAGGTATTTCGATTTATGTTGATCAATATACCAGCGTTCATACAATTGGTTATTTCAAAGCCTCATCCGTAGATTTTGATCCTGGATTGGGAGTGTTCAATATGTCAACTTCGGGTTCAAATGATAGTTTTGTTCAGAAAATGAGTCAGTGCTTAGTTACTGCCGCTACCGATATCAAATTGGAATGTGAAACTTATACTTGGATTGATGGAAATACATATACATCAAGTAATAACACCGCGACATATACATTGATGAATGTAGCAGGTTGTGATTCTCTAGTGAACTTAGATTTAACAATCCTGAATTCCAGTTCAAGCACAGATGTTAAAACGGAGTGCGACTCTTATACCTGGATCGATGGAAATGCATATACAGCAAGTAATAACACCGCGACATTTACGATAATGAACGCAGCAGGTTGTGATTCATTGGTAACGCTAGATTTAACAATCCTGAATTCTAACTCTGGGACCGATCCACAAACAGCCTGCAATTCATACACATGGATTGATGGAAATACATATACGGCAAATAATAATTCTGCGACATTTACATTGGTCAATACATCGGGATGTGATTCAATCGTTACATTAGATTTAACAATCAATACGGTTGATGTTACGACGTCTGTTGTAGAGCCTACCATTACAGCTAATAATTCAGGAGTGACGTATCAATGGTTAGATTGCGACAATAACTATTCAATAATTTCTGGAGAAACAAATCAGATTTTTACAGCAACTGTTATTGGCAATTATGCTGTTCAAATAATTGAAAACGGTTGTACCGACACTTCTGCCTGCGTGAGTGTTAATGTAGAGGATGTTTTCGAAAACACTTTTGGGATGCAGATCGTTGTCTTTCCAAATCCTACGACTGAACACGTTTACGTTGATCTGGGCAGAAAATATTCTAAGGTGGATGTAAGGGTTACGAATGTTTTGGGTGAGATCATGTTAATTGATTCTTTCTTTAATTCGTCACACTTCCAACTTAGTATTGAAGGAAGTGCCGGCGTTTACTTTATGGAGATTGTTTCAGAAAAGGGTGATGTGCTTGTGGTGAAGGTGTTAAAACGGAGGTAAATTCTTGAGTTGAAATTAATAAATACTGAAATAACATGAAATTAATAACGAAATTATTGATGGTTGCGGTGATGATGACGACAAGTTTTGGAGTCCTAGCGCAACCAACGCTGAAAGGGGTTAAAAAGAAATTGAATAAAGGTGTCGTAAAGGTTCCTAAAGGGACAGACGATAAAAAACCCGAAACAAGTTCTATTAGTGGAAGTGGTAAATGGGATAAGTACCCTGATTTGTCTATTCCTGAAACAGGTGGCACCATTCGCCGGTACTATATTCGCCTAGTTGATGCTGGAAATGAAGGTGATGCACTTGTATCCAAAGAACTTACGAAAGAAGAAGAAGGCTATAGTAATTCAGGTGCTGCAAGACCCACAAAAGGAACAAAAACAAAAAGTGGCACGAAATCGAGTAGCGGATCAGATGCGAAATGGGAACAATTGAAATACGATCGATATTCGAGTTATGCAAATACTTCCATTAAAGGACTCAAGCGCCACGTCGAATTATGTAAATCCAAAGACGTAGATGGTAAATACAATTGGGATGTCTACACTAAAATGATCAGTAAGTTGCGATCAAGCTATGACCAGAGATTAACAACCATGAAAGGTGAATCAGATCAAAAGTTAATAGCTGAGACAAATTCGCAAGTTACAAATGAATTATCTCAGGAGGAAAGTGCTGAGCTAAAGAGAATGATCGACTATGTGCTAAAAGTTTCAAATGATTCTCAAATGCCCGAAATTTCAAATGCCAATGCATACAAAAACTGGTCTGAACTTGGATCACCAGAAGATTTCGAAAAGCTGTTTACGTCATTTAGAGAATATACAGAGCAAGGCAAAACAGCAGACCCTCTGACAAACTATAGAGGCTATGTACTTGAGAAACTTCCCAAATTGATTGCTGAAAATTATCCAAGTCAGGTTAAAACTCGATTTGACCGCGCAAAAGAAGCAACCAAAGCGGCAAAACACCCAGTTAATGCAACAACCCATCAACAAGAAGCCGCTCTAAAGGAATGGAAAGTGTTTGAAGGGATGATGAATGTCTACTTAGGTGCAGATCCTGGAAATTCTGAATATGCTTCCTATTTGTCGTATTCTATTAAAGAAGGGAAATTTATAGATGATAAGTTGATGAGTACTTACAGCAAATACTTGGGTAATGATTTCCATAAACAGCACAGAGGAGAGTTGTTGATCGCGCACCAAGCGATTGACTATAACAAAACGTCACAAACTAATTTCTGTGGTGAGAAAATTGTAATTGACGAGAACACAGCATCGCTGCATTTTTTACTTCTTGCCAATACTCCACTCAAAGATTTATTGGATCGATCAACGATGGTGGGTGCAGTAATTCGCTTCAACGACCAAGTTGGAATTGAGTGGGAAGGTTGTGGAGGAACACACAATGCACGACAATACGACATCTCAAATGCCGAAGAAGCAAATTCGTATTTATCCCTGCCTCTTTTTCCAAGTGTCGAGGAATACTCAAGAAATAAGTGGTTTGATGATACCTATTGGCTATTTGCAGGTTGCGTGATGGGATTGATGCCTGGAGAAACACATAAAATGGAAGTTGAAATATTCTTTACTGGACATAGAGATAAATCATTCAAGAAAACGTATGATCTGGAAATCACCGAATCTGGAATTAAAAAATTAGTGGAATTACGAAAAGCTATAGCTGAGGCGGAGGTGGAAGCTGCAAGAATGCCGAAATCTGGGTCTTTGCATTCTCAGTACGTCAATTTAGCAACATCGGGAGCTAAAAATCTTGGATATAATGTGCAAGCAGTAAGTGTTATCAAGGAGCAATTCGAACTCTTTACAGATGCCTATAATCGTCCTGTGAACAAGCAATTACATAGAGGTGTGTGCATTGCATGGAAGAATAACCAAGGTCAGTGCTTCTATTCCAATGCGTTTTCGATTGACATTAAAAACACTGGTGGGAACTCATGGGGTAAACCCGTATTCATCGGACCAAAGTATTCCGAAGATGGCAAAGGTGCTGACCTCATCAAATGTAAAAACATTAATAAGTAGATTGATAGTAAGGCAGAACAGATGATTAAAGAAAATCTCGAATTTGATCATTTGGAAGGGAGAAAGAGAAACTAACTCCTAACGCTTTAGAATCTGAAATTCTCATCTCAAGTGTCAGTAATGGAAGTTATACACTAAGAAGTACAAACGAGTCAAGGTAAAGCATTTAGAGGCATCGTTAAACACTAAAAATGTAGCGCAATATCATTCTAAATAAGTCTTTATGAAAAAAATTGAGATAGTAATTTCATTTTCAGTATTACCTAGTTGAATCTATGTTAAATTAAACACGATAAAATATAAACCTCAGCAATACTTCGGTTTGGTAAATCTAAGCGATCTTTTCAAGGGGGGGCATTTTTGGATTCCCTTTTTTCTTTCCTTATCCTTCGTGATTATCCAATAGTTACCCCTCAATAAATTTCCGATGCATCCTTCCTGAAAAGTGTGTCATTACTTCGTATGGAATTGTTCCAAGTTTTTCTGAAAATTCGTAAATTGATTGATGTACTCCTATAATTTCAACAGAATCTTTTTCCTTAACATTTAATCCAGTAACATCAACCATAATCATATCCATGCAAACATTACCAACTGTGGGACAGAAAGTAGACTTGATGAAAACCCCACCTTTCCCATTACTTAACTGTCTTCGAAATCCATCAGCATAGCCAACAGGAATAATTGCAATCTCCATCGATTTTGCGGCTGTAAATCGTCTACGGTAACCAACAGCATCATCTGGATTTAGCCGTTTAACTTGAGAAACAGCACTGTACCAAGCGAGTGAAGGGGCTAATTTTTTTCGCCAATTTTCATTATCTGACACACCATACATTCCGATTCCTAGGCGCACCATATCAAATTGTGCCTTTGAGTAATTTACAATCCCTTCAGAGTTAATTAAATGACGTAAAATTGGATAAGAAATGGTTGATTGTATTTTATCGGACATCTTCAGAAAACGATCAATTTGATCTTGAACATGATCCGAGTTTTCAACATCAGCTTCTGAGAGGTGAGAATAAACGCTAATAATTGTCACCTCTGGTTGAGCATTTATTTTTTGAACGATAGCATTGAATTCTTGAATATCAATCCCCATTCGATTCATCCCTGTTTCTAATTTTAAATGAATAGGGTAGTTCAATTTGGCATGTAAAATCAATTCTTGCACAAATGATTCTAACTGACTAAATGAAAATATTGCTGGCTCTAATTTGTGATCAATGCAAGTCGAAAAAGCTGCTGCTTCACAATTCATTACTAAAATTGGTAGCGTAACACCATGATTTCGTAATTCGACTCCTTCATCTGGATAGGCGACACCCAAATAATCGACACCCATCTGCTCCAGAAATAATCCAGTCTTAGTAGCATCTGAACCATAAGAAGATGCCTTAACCATACACAGGATTTTGGTTTCTACATTCAATTTTGCCTTGTAAGCACGGATATTCTTTCGTATTGCTCCGAAATCAATTTGTAAATAAGTCTGATGTTGTTGTCGCTTATACTTCCCAGCAATTAACTCCATGTTTGTACTTCGATCTCCCTTAATCAAGATTGAACTATCAGAAATTGAAGTGTCAACTGAATCAGTCGAGTTCACAATCTGTAAATTAATTGGAGAAAATGAATTTACCATTTCAGTAATCCAACTTCGTGCATCTTGATTTTTTTCACTTAGTCCGATAAGGACAACTCTCGACTTACCCCCAGCAGATAATTGCTGATATTCGAGCGCATGTCTGAGTGAATCTTTATCAAGATTATAGGCATCATTAATAATTGTGTTGTTTTTAATCCCGTCAAAAGTTTCCAATCGCATTGATAAAGCTCCAAGTTTCGAAACACTTCGCTCAATTACTGATTCGGGAACTCCTAATTCTATCGCCATAGCAATTGCTAATTGACAGTTTTGCCATTGAAGATCGTCATTTAGTTGAAACTGAGATTTTAACGACTGAAAATCTCTTTTATTAACAACTTTTGCATTAGGATGATTGATTTCAATCGAACTTGGATGAATCAGTAGATCAATCGTCTCAAATAGGTTGAGTTTTTCAAGTTTAAGGTCTTGCTTTGATCTGAAATGTTCAATATGTGCATTCCCTAGTGAGGTGAAAATACCATGCGATGGAGTAATCATCTTTTGCAACGAAGACATGTCGCCTGGGGCTGAAATTCCGGTTTCAATGATTGCTAGACTAGCATCTTCATTCATCTCAAATAATGAAAGGGCAACACCAAGTCGAGAATTATAACTTTTTGGACTTCGAATTATGTTGAAAACAGGTGTGCACAATTCACTCAACCACTCCTTCACCGTTGTTTTTCCGTAACTCCCTGTAATCGCAATTACAGGGTAATCAAATTGAGACCGATGGTAGTGAGCAAGTTGCTGAAGTGCCTCGAACGTATCTGCAACGACAATTTCATTTGTACCTTCTAGATGATTTGTACTTCCAACATTTGAAACAACAAAATGGCGAACTCCTTTTGAATACGCTTGATCAATAAAATCATGCCCATCTCTGAAATCTCCTTTCAAGGCAAAAAACAAGACATTTTCTCCTTGTGAAATCTTGCGTGTATCATAACCAATCGATTGGATAACTGAATCCGAATTGGATGAGCTAGAAAGAAGAGAAGCAATTTTACCGTATTCGTAATTTAGTTTCAATGCGCTATTTTATTGAAGCACGATCTGCAAAGAGGTTTGTATTGATCAACAGTTCCAACTAGAACCTGTTCCTTCTCCGCAACAGTTCGATGTGAGAATTGTGCTAAGTTACCACAAGATACGCAAATCGCATGAACCTTAGTTACATATTCGGCAATTGAAAGCAAGTGTGGCATGGGGCCGAAAGGTGTTCCCTGAAAATCCATATCTAAACCCGCAATAATCACACGTACACCATTGGCAGATAAATGATGACAGACATCTACTATTCCAGCGTCAAAAAATTGTGCTTCATCAATAGCAACTACACGCTCTTTTTTCCAAACGACTAAGATCTCTTTAGAATTATCAACACAAATTGCTTCAAAGCTTGTGCCTTGATGACTTACAACATTCTTCTTGTGGTAGCGATCGTCAATTTTCGGTTTAACCAATAAAATCTTCTGATTAGCGAATTCTGCACGACGTAATCGTCGTATTAATTCTTCTGTTTTTCCTGAAAACATTGATCCACATACAACCTCAATCCATCCGTGTACTTTTCCTTCTTCTGGGAAATGTTCTAAAAACATAATTTGTTTGTTTTACAGGTTTTCAACAGGTGAGCAACAACAACTCGATAAGTTTTATTGAGATTAATTACCATCCTTCACTAACTTTGAACAACCAAATTCGCTAAATTGCAGGACAGAGCAAAAGCTTCGTTAGCAACTTGGCATAAATGTTGAAAAAACATTCATCAGGAACACATGGAAGGATTAGAAAAATATAAGTCAAAACTAAAGTCACTCAGCACGCTTATTGAAAAGATAGAGAACGGAACCCTCTCTATTGATGAGTTATCTGAACTGGAAGACCTAACGCGTTATTTACACGAGCGAAGTATCATCCTCAAATATAAAGCATTTGAAAAGAAGGTTGGCCTAACAAAAGTGGTTGAGATTGAGGAGGAAATGGAGGATAAGGTTGATGATAATGGATTAGAATTCTCGTTGTTCGAAGAGCCGAGTTCGACTAAAGAACCAGAGGAGGAAACCGCAGAAGAAGTGATCGAAGTTGAAAAACCTAATGAAGAGGTTGTAAATGAAACAATCGTTGAAATGCCAGCGGTCGAAGAGAAGAAGATAGCACCTAACAAGGAAGTCAACCTATCCAAGCCCATTAAATCTGATGATGATCAGAAAGGCAACTTCTTAGAGCGGATAAAAACACTGCCAAATTCTGTAAGTTCGCAGTTCTCTGAAAGTAAGATTGAGTCATTGAATGGTGCGTTTGGCTTGAATGAA
Organism: Bacteroidota bacterium; assembly: GCA_024280295.1. Lineage (GTDB taxonomy): Bacteria > Bacteroidota > Bacteroidia > Flavobacteriales_D > Crocinitomicaceae > UBA4466. The sequence goes on along the minus strand of JAJRQK010000025.1, from coordinate 26,899 downwards.
CGCTTGCGTTATATACGCGAATTATTTGATGGGTCAAATGATCTGTTTTCAGAAGCAATTTCATCGTTAGACAGTCAACCTTCGTTGGAAGACGCAAGCGTTAAGGTGGAAGAGCTGGCATTTTCTAATTCATGGGATCTTGAAGAGGAGGCTGTTTTGGAGTTTATGTCAATAATCAAACGACGATATGCTTAGGTTTCTTATAGTTGCAGTCGTTCTTTACTCATTTTCCGCCATATCCCAAATTGAGGAAGTCCGGAGAATTACTAAACAGCTTTGCGCTCCGGAATTTCATGGTAGAGGCTATTACGCAAAAGGAGATTCATTGGCCGCAGATTATATTGTAAAAGAGTTCGCAAAATTGGAAGTTGGTGGATTTAAAAAATTGGATGTATTACAGCATTACGAATTAAAAGGAGTCAATACTTTCCCTGGAAATGCTTCAGTTATTCAAGGTTCAAAAGAATTAAAACCAGGTATTCATTTCTTATTGAATCCTTCGTCCGGTGGAATGCGAGGTCAATTAAAGCCTTATTTAATTAGCTTGGAGACGGCCCTCAATCAAAAAGAATTGGGATTAGCAATGGGTCGATACATGGAGTCTGAAGAATATAATGCTCTCTTACTTGATTTTGCTAATGCTACCGCAGATCAAAAAAAGGAAATCGCTGGTTTGGCTCAAGCTATTGCAGCATATCATCCAGTCATTGAGATCGTAGATAGTAAATTTACTTGGTCTGTAAGTCGAAATCAATTGGCATTCCCACTCATACAAATTCAAGATTCTATTGTTAAACGTAATGCAGAATTCACTATCAACATTGATGCAGAATTAATTGACTCCTACACCACACAGAATATTGTAACTTATATTGCTTCGAAGAAGAAATGCGCAAAAACGATCTTATTCACAGCTCATTACGATCATCTTGGTAGAATGGGAACCGACACTTATTTCCCCGGAGCAAACGATAATGCTTCTGGAACTGCGATGCTTTTAACCATGGCTAAGTATTTCAAAGAGCATCCATCCGACTTCAATATAATGTTTGTTGCATTCTCAGGTGAAGAGGCTGGATTGGTAGGCTCAAAATACTTCACTGAGAATCCAGTGCTGCCGCTTAAAAAAATAAGGTTTTTAATTAACCTGGATATTATGGGTTCTGGTGAAGAAGGAATCACTGCTGTAAATGCGACTCTTTTTGAAAAAGAATTTGAACTCCTCCAATCTATAAATACGGAAATGGACTTACTTGCTAAAGTGAAGAAAAGAGGTCCAGCAGCGAATTCTGATCACTACTGGTTTACCGAAAAAGGAGTGCCAGCATTCTTCATTTATACAATGGGACCGAATAAAAATTACCATGATGTTTTTGATAAATATTCAGAACTTAGTTTTATGGAATACCATGATATTACTACACTCTTAGTCACTTTCGTTGAGCGATTGCGGAAAACGAACTAATTTGAATAGCATACCCCTGTTGAAATTGAATCTCATGGTATTGGTTCAACGCCCAAATATTCAGTATTTTGCACTCAAAGCTGCATTATGAAAATCATCCTCACACTTCTATTAATAGGTTCTGGGCTACTAGTATTTGGACAGCCATACGCTGGTTATACACATCTAGAAACAGAAATAGAGAAAGCAGCAGGATGTATCCCTCCGTCAACATCCACTTATATGGAGCTGAATAATGTTCGTATGTTGGTACACACCGCAGGTAATATGTGGCAGGTGCCTGGACAGAACTTCTCGCAATATGAAATCCCTAAAAATTCTGGAAGAATGGCACTATTTACTTCTGCATTGTGGTTAGGAGGAACGGATGTCAACAACCAACTTAAACTTGCAGCGCTTCGCTATCGTAATGGTCAAGATTACTGGACAGGGCCACTTACAGAAGGAGCAGCTGAGACTAATTCTGATAATTGCAGCAAATACGATAAGCATTTTGTTTCTGCACAGGATGAAATTCGTTTGTTTGATTCTTGGTACACAGCTGGAGAGATGGATGCCCAAAACGGAACAAATACCCAAAGTACATTGTATCCAGATTATCAAGTACCAGATATTATAAAAAAATGGCCTGCTCATGGTGACGCTGCAGCTGGACAGGATTATTACTTGGCTCCGTTTTTTGATCGTAATAATGATGGGACTTATCAATGGGAGCTAGGAGATTATCCATGGCATGATATCCATAAAACAAAAGACTGTGGGATTGATCGGCGAGTTTCGTTGTTTGGAGATCTAAATTATTGGTGGGTGATGAATGATAAAGGCAACATTCATACTGAGACAGGTGGAGATCCTATAGGAATGGAAATTCGAGCTCAAGCGTTTTCTTTCGCTTCCAACGATGAGATCAACAATATGACTTTTTACAATTATGAACTGATTAATAGAGGGACTCAAACGCTTTATGATACTTACTTCGGTTATTTTACGGATGGTGCACTTGGAGATCCATTTGATGATTATGTTGGGTGTGATGTTCAGCGAGGTTTAGGATATTATTACAATGGAAATAATTTCGATGGTGATAATTCTGGTTTCTTGGGTTATGGTGATAATCCTCCTGCGGTAGGAGTCGATTTCTTCGAAGGACCGTTTCAGGACAATGATGGAATAGATAATGCAATTGGGATTGGCCCTGGAGAAGCACTCAACGGTATTGGATTTGGTGATGGTATAATTGACAATGAACGGTTTGGAATGAGACGCTTTTTATACTATAATAACCTCGGCCAAGGAAACGTCAATCAAACAGACCCAATCGCAGCGGCTGATTATTACAATTATTTGCGTGGATTTTGGAAAGACGGAAGTCCTTTCTATTATGGGGGATCTGGTCATCTATCAGACCCACAAGCTAATCTTTCAGCTCCTTGTGAGTTTATTTTCCCAGGAGATTCTGATCCGTTAGGTTGGGGAACTGGTGGTCAAGTTTTACCTGAATGGACGGAGCAAACAGCGGGAAATGTCCCTTTCGATAGACGTTTTGTGCAATCTGCTGGACCATTTATCTTAACGCCTGGCGCAGTCAATAATATTACTGTTGGAATTGTTTGGGCGCAAGCATCCTCTGGTGACCCTTTTGCGTCGGTCAAAGTTTTACAACAAGCTGATGACAAAGCACAGGCATTATTCGAAAATTGTTTCAAGGTTTTGGAAGCTCCACATGCACCAGATTTAAATTTTCAAGAATTGGAAAACGAGGTGATATTAATGTTAAGCAATCCCTCCAATTCGAACAACGCGAATGAGCAATACATAGAGTTTGATCCGTTTTTAGTTTCTTCGGATTCACTTGCAGATTTCAATTATCGTTTCCAAGGATATCAAATCTATCAACTTATTAGTGATAATGTTGCGATTTCTGATTTAACGGATGCAACTAAAGCAAGAATAACAGCACAATGTGACATTAAAGATGAGATTGATCAAATTATCAATTTCGAATTTGATGAAGAGTTACAGGCAAGTATTCCCGTAGAACGAGTGGATGGAGCAAATGAAGGAATTCAACATTCTTTTCGAGTAACAACTGATTTATTTGCCCAGGGCGATAATCGATTAGTTAATTTTAAGCGTTATTACTTTATAGCGATTGCCTATGCCCACAATAATTTCAAAGAGTACAATCCAACAGATCCACTTGGTTTAGATGGTCAAAAAAAGAGGTACATAGCAAGTCGAAAAGCAGCATTTGGAGAGGTAAAGATCATTGAAGTAATTCCACATAACCCCATACCTGAAGCAAATGGAACGGTACAAAATGTTGCCTATGGTTCAACCCCTCAGATTACTAGACTAGATGGACATGGAAATGGGAATCACTACCTCGACCTCACAGTAAGTTCTAGCGATTACATCTTAGCAAATGGTTTTATGGAAAACCCAACGTATGATTTTGGAAAAGGTCCATTAAATGTTAAAGTGATAGATCCATTAAATGTTGCAGATGGCTATTTCGAATGTAAGTTTACTAACTACGTTGCTGGGAGTAGCAATAACTCAAATGGTGCGGACACTGCAAGTTGGGTAATTTATCGCTACTCTGAATTAAATGGAGCACTCCTAGATTCTGTACATTCAGATCGAACCATTGAAAATAACAATGAGCAACTAATTCCCAAATGGGGTATTTCGGTACAGATTCATCAGGAAATGTATTTTTTACCCAAAGATGCAGCTAATACGGGGAGATTTGCATTATCAACTGGGATACTTGGTGCCAGTATTGAGTTTGCTGATAGTTCTAAAATTTGGCTTACAGGGGTTTCTGATGATGATAGCTTTTTTCCGACAAATTGGATTAGGTCAGGAATTTTTATCCCAAATAATGACAATTCAGATCCAAATAATTCCTGCAACGGTCAAAGCTATTTAAACCCCTGTAATTACCCTGATTATGGTGGTAGTTGGAACTCATTGAATGATCTTGCTAATCCTAAACCATGGGATGCTGACAAAACTTTTAGTGGAATTCTTGGTGGTATTATTGCACCTCATAAAATGGTGGGTTTTGAATCTGATTTTATGCCACTGGCATATTATAATGGGACATCAATTACATCGAATTATAAAGACAAAGCTTCTATTAGCTATTTGCCCAGTGTAGATATCGTAATTACTTCAGATCGCTCAAAATGGACTCGTTGTCCTGTTTTTGAATTAGGTAGAGATCCACTTCTAAATGTGGGAAATGCTGAACCTGGGCAAATGAGGAAAAGTCTAAGTGTTGATATTAATGGGAATTCGGACCCTTCAACTAAAGGTATGGGTTGGTTTCCAGGATATGCCATCGATATAGAGAGCGGTGCTCGACTTTATATGGCATTTGGAGAGAATTCTTTTCTAGGCGGAGAAAATGGAACCGATATGATTTGGAATCCTACGGAACGATTAATGGATGGAGTTGGCACACCTTTAATGGGTGGGATGCATGCAATTTATATATGGGGATACAAAGCCAAAGAGATTAACAATGATTTACAAGCTTACGATTATCCTGCATACACTTCTCAGGCCGCAACTAACCTTTCCAACCATGAACTGTATCAAGATATGCTACTTGTTGAATCAAATAGTAATTCTGCAAAAAATAAAGTGTATAGAAGTCTAAGTTGGATTGCCTATCCAATGCTCGAATCTGGACATTCAATACACGAAACAGATGTGAAAATTAAGTTGAGAGTCAATAAAGAGTACAAAAACTTCACAGCAACAGGTCTAAACAATGGTGCCCCGATGTACTCCTGGAGCATGGATGACATTAGCACTGAAATTGGAAGCTTGGATCAGTTATCAGATGCCTTGAAGTTGATTAATGTCGTTCCCAATCCATACAATGCTTATTCTCAATACGAAAGAAATCGAATCGATACCCGTGTCAAAATTACAAATCTTCCCGATAAATGCGAAATTAAAATCTATAGCACACAAGGAAAATTAGTGAAGACGTTCAGTAAAGATAGCCCTGTGACATTTGTGGATTGGCTACTTCTAAATAATAAAGGCATTCCAGTTGCTTCGGGTGTCTATCTAATTCATGTTGACGTTCCTGGCGTGGGCGAAAGGATCATAAAGAGTTTCATAGCAATGCGGAAGGTAGATTTACATGGGACTTAGACTTTTGTGGTTATGATTCGTGACTGGATATTCAATTCTTTGATTTTATTTGTGATGGTCTATTGATATGAAACATACACCCGAAGAACGCAAGATATTCTTAGCAGAATTGAATGAAACAGCCTTGTATACGGCTATGATTTTACATGGCGAGGAGGTATCAAAAGGTCGAATAAAACAATATAAAAAATACTTCAAGAGGACATTTAATATGCTTCAAAGGATTTCAGTCTTGAAAGGCGAAATCAACAATAACTCGTTCAAATTTGGCTATGGTGGTAAACTCCTCGTTCGAAAAGTAATGCTTGAGTTTGAGATGATAGAGAAAAATGGACGTGCTGGTAAAAAGGCCATTTACAACCTACTTATTGATAAGGATCAAATCACGTTTGAATTGGTCTCAAGAATTATCGTGGAAGTGTATTTAACAAGGAACGAAATAGAACCAATTTAACTCAGGTTAGTACTCTTCGAGCAATTTCACTTGGCTATCTTGTTCAATGATCATGTTAGGTGTGTCATTGTATTCACCAATCTTACCCGTAAAACAAACTGCCTGTTTTAGTAGGTAAATCTCAGGTTCGTAATCGAAGTTTTTAATATTGGACTGAAAGATTGAGACGCTAAAAACTTGATTGGGAAACTTCTTGTCTAGGTCAATGAAAATGTGTCCCTTTTTGTGTTTTTTAGTACTTACTACCTTACCACAAACGGTATGTTTCTTGCTGTCGTTAATAAGTCCATTAACTCTATTTGTATTGACGGCATTTTTGGGTAATTCGTTCAAAGCAATTGCAACCACATCATTTTTTTGGGCTTCGGGAAGCCAAAGTGTATAATTATCTTGTGATTCAATGGTATTCTCTAATTGGTCATCTAACCTAGAGAAAAGGTCATAACCTAGAATTTGTTCAATACTATCTATGCTTACCGCAAATGACTCTAACGGTTGCACAATTTTTTCATGTGGAAGAATAAATCCGATTCCTGTTTCGTTTTTTAAATCCAATGCCACCTTCACGAAGTAGTTTGGTATTGAGACATTATTAATACTTCTCTCAATTTTTTGGAGGTCATCATTAAGAATTGGAGCTGTAACAATAAATAAACTCGTGTTATGATCTGTAACGTATTCCCTCATCCAACTTTCTAATTCTGCCCATTTAAAACGATTGAAGTCGCCAATTTGTGGAGACATGTTTGAATAGAAGTAACTTTCTGAGAGTGCCTTTTGACTCCACCTAAAATCAGCAGAAGGTGCCAAATGCCCACGATCATACCCAAATCCGTCATACTTATAAGAGCCATCAGCTTTTAGTTCTTTCAAAAAAAAATCTTTTTCAAAAGAAGTACTAGTTGAAATCCTAGGGTCTTCTCTAAAATCATTTGAACGCGAAGCATTACCTGTTATAATATCGGGCAAAATAATGTGCATCACCCAATTGGCTTGTTCGTGTTCTTCATTATAGCTTAAACTGTAAGCCAAGTGAGATATTATTTCTTCTTGATCACCAGCAATTGGAACCCCAACCCTTTCAATTTCATCTTGTATCCAGTTAAGTTTTAAGTCTTCCAATTCTACCATAAGCTTTGCTTTGATCTTATCAAGAGAATCAATGCGCTGGTTTATCGACTTTATTTCTGGTAGTTCATTTTGTGCATAACAAAAAGAGGGGAATGCTAATAGGAGAAGGAGTAATTTCATGTAGACTAATATTCTATGGACTAAAGTTAATGTATTTTCATGAGTGCATTTAATTGAACTTAGCTTGACACTTTTCGCACAATCAACTTGCTCGAAAATGACTATCTTTAGATAATAGGTAAATCGCTCATGTCACCTCAATTAATTTGCAAGACTATCATTATTAGCCATGGCTCAAATTCATTTAGAAACGATAATAAATGCTCCTCAGGAAAGAATATTTGATCTCTCAAGAAGTATAGACCTTCATAAATTCTCAGTTGCACATACAAATGAGGAGGCAATTGATGGTAGAACATCTGGCTTGATTCAATTAGGAGAAACGGTTACATGGAGAGCTAAACATTTGGGGGGTTACCAAAAACTGACCGTTGAAATAGTGAAGATGGATACACCAACACTGTTCAAAGATGTCATGATTAAGGGGACATTTAAAAGTATGAGTCATACTCATCGTTTTATGGAAGAAGAGGGAAAAACTAGAATGATTGACGAATTCGAGTTTGAATCACCTCTTGGCTATTTAGGTAAAATGGTAAATGCACTATTCTTAAAGAAGTACATGACCAAATTTCTAATCATTCGAAACGCTGAAATAAAGCGTATAGCCGAATCTGAACTTTGGATGCAATTATTGAATAAATAGCCGTCAACAAACGTGTGAAAAAAACTGACTGATTTTGCTTTCCATTTAACTGGAAAATTGCTTGAATTAGTAAAGTGCCGCGTCATAAAATTCTAAACCATAATTAATTCTACATTTTTCCGTTGTACCATAAAAGTTGTGAAAACTATGACCTTTATCCGCATTATTCTTCTAATTCTAGTTATTCAACAATCACTCTTTGCTCAGGTTTCAACATCATATTATGTTTCAGTTGATGAAACTACTAGACTAGCATTAGATGTTCATCTTCCAGAGGATTATAAATCAGAATCTCTTCCAACACTGGTCGTATTTACCCGCTATTGGCGCGCATCTGTGAGTAAAAAAACGAAAGAGCCAAATTCACCTTTTGGAGATCTTGATACTTATTTTAGTGAGAATGGGTATGCTATTGTAAAAGTGGATACGCGTGGAAGTGGCGCCTCTTTCGGAACGAGATTGGGTGAATATACTCCAGTAGAGGTTATGGATGCTAAGGCAATAATTGACTGGGTGACTTCTCAACCTTGGTGTGATGGAAACATTGGCTCCTATGGGACATCTTACGAAGGGACTACAGCAGAACTCTTGTGCGCAACAAATCACCCTGCTGTGAAGGCTGTTATTCCTGGTTGGTCGGATTTTGATATTTACAGAAGCCCTGTTCGTCCTTATGGAATGCTAGCAAGTGGATTTATTAAGAAATGGAGTCGATATGTGTGGCTTTTGGATCATAATAACGGCTTGATACTTCGTGAGACGGTTCTACCTGTCAATGATTCTCTCAAATATGCACTGAAAGAACACAAACAGAACCCGAATATTTACAAGCTCACTAAGAATGCTCCACATAGAAATTCGTCAACGGGTCTATATGATTACATAAAATGTTCGCCTGTTGCTTGGAAGAAGCAAATTGAGAAATCAAATGTTCCTATGTTGGTGCTTACAAGTTGGATGGATGCTGGAACCGCAGAAGGTACACTGCAACGCTTGTCCAACTTCAGTAATCCGCAGAATGTGATTATGATGGCAACAAGCCATGGTGGATGGAGCAATGCTAGCCCATTCGTTGTAGAAGACACACTATTCTTCCCTGACCCGAAGTATGATGAACAACATAAACTTCAATTGGATTTTCTCGATCACTACTTAAAGGGGGTTGTCAATGATGTTGAAGATTGGCCGTTGATTCGCTATATGAATATGGGTGAAGAAAAGTTTAAAGAATCAGATCAATGGCCGGTTAAGGGGGTTTCTGAATCTAATTTTTATTTCCAAGAAGAGAATGGATTAAGTGAAAACCGACCAACTGACACTATTGGCTTCGACGACTATAAAATTGATTTTTCCGTGACAACTGGAACAGAAAACCGTTGGACTACTCAAATGGGAGGCCCTGTTAGGCATCTGAATAAGCGCAACGAACAGGATGACAAAATGCTCACCTATACAACATCCCCAATGAAGGAGGATCTTCAGATTACAGGAACTCCAACAATTACTCTAAACCTAAGCTCTACGCATAAAGACGGTGCTATTTTTGTCTACCTGGAAGATGTGGATGAAAATGGAGTAAGTTGTTATATCACCGAAGGCGGGATACGCTTAATACATCGGGAAAAGCAAGAGAATACAGATGCTTACAACTTACATTCGTTTAACAAAGAAGATGCTGAATTCATGCAACCTGGAGTTATTGATGAAGTAATTTTCAAGTTTTGGCCAACATCTGTTTTAATTCAAAAAGGGCACTCCCTTCGGGTAGCAATATCGGGTGCTGATAAGGCCACGTTTGATCGAATCCCGAAGCATGGGAAGCCAATAATTACTATTCATAGAAGTAATGAAGGGATTTCTTTTTTAACGCTTCCAGTAGTGAGATAATTTAGTGTAATTTCTTTAAAATCATTTTGTCGGAATTGAAACCCGAAATGTAGTACCGACTTCAGGTTTAGATTCAAGAACGTAAACCCTTCCTTTGTGATATTCTTTCACAATCCGTTTTACAAGAGATAAACCTAGCCCCCAACCACGTTTTTTTGTTGAGAACCCAGGCTCAAAAATGATTTTCTGTTGCTTTGCAGGAATTCCTTTTCCCGTGTCCTTAATCTCAATATGAATCCATTCTGGAGATCCTTTGAGGTGAATATGTAATTTCCCTTCAGCTTCCATGGCATCAACCGCATTCTTACAAATATTCTCAATTACCCATTCGATAAGAGATGCATTGTGTTTGGCCAATAAGGCTTCATCAGGTGCATCTAAAGTAAACTCAACCTTATCTGAAATCCGTGGGCGCAAATATTCTACTACATTAATCACTGTTGCTGATATGTCATCATCCTTCAATTTTGTGTCTGAACCAATCTTCGAGAAACGGTCTGTGACTTTCACCAAACGATCGATGTCTTTTTGCATCTCATCCATTGCCATTGGATCTACTCCTTGAGCTTCAAGCAATTGAATCCATGCCATCAATGATGAGAGAGGTGTTCCCAGTTGATGTGCCGATTCTTTTGCCATTCCTGCCCAGACTTGATTTTGCTCGGCCTTTCGGAAGGTGCTAAAAATGACATAGCCAATGAGTGCAAATAATCCAAGAACCGCAAATTGAATGTAAGGGAAGTACTGTAATTGTTTTAACTCTGGACTGTTCCCAAAATAGAGTAAACTTTCACCTTCCTTCTGAAAATTCATTGAAATCGGAGTATTTTGACTGGCTAGATCTGCAATTTTAGCGGCTATTAATTTCGTGTCGAAATTCGGGATATTCGTCGCAAGAACCTCTGTCTGAGATTCATCAACAAGTAAAACGGGTACGAGTCCTTTGTTATTGACCAAATCCTCATTAAATCGTTGAATTAAAGAATCCCTTGTTCGTTCATAACGCACTATTTGCTTCGAATCTGTGTAAACGTAGGTCATAAAATACAAACCTTGGTAGATATCAACTGTAAATGAAGGATTGACTTTTGCCCATTCAACAGATAATTTTCGGAGCGAGTCATCAATGAGATCAGACAACTCTCGCTCTGCTAATTCGGCATGTTCGCTGGCGAAAGATGTACTGTCAAAATCAACATTTCGTGCACTTGAAATATTTCCTTCATCATCCAAGGCAATGACAGGAATACCATCATTTGCATTAATCAGCGACATCGGAAAGTCAATATTAAGATCATCATTAAGATTAGATGTCGCTGCGGAAACTGCTTTTGTCGCATTCACCCACAATTCCATTCGGTCGCGTTCTTTCTCACGAAGAGCAATGAATGTACTATCTGTGAGTTCAACTAATTCAATACGTTTCTTGATTGCATCTGCCCATTGTTTGGCATGTCCGCGTTCCTGCTCAGAAACCTTGGTCACAATGTTATTCGTGAAAAATAGAGAAGCGCCTACCAGAATTAATGCAAAGATTAGCAGGGCAATTTTCCACGTCTGTTTTTTTGAATATAAATTCATCAGTCAACTAAGGTACAAGAATTAATTAATCAGATAATGAACGAATACTGAGACGTAATATTTCATTCAATTATTTTGGGCGTTTTGACAGGCAATTCACTATATCTTTTTTCAAAATTGGACTTCGAGAACCTCAGCCACAATTTGAAAAAAGGATGCCGTTCCTTTCCTTAACGCAAACATTCCTGCACCTATACCAAAATCCCTTCCCTTTCACATCTAACTCTCAAATACAGCTCCTTCTGTCCTTGTGCCTTTGTGTTAAAATTTACATAATCAGTCACACCAGCAAGATACTTCTAAAACAAAAAGTCCCAACTCTCACGAATCGGGACTTCAATATATAAGCACAGTCTAAAGACCGAATTCAGTTTTTACCTTATCAACATAGTCTAACTTCTCCCAAGTAAACAATTCTACCTCGCGAGTAATGACTTTGCCATCAGGGGCAGTAAATGTTTTTGTTACAACTTGTGGTTTCCTACCCATGTGTCCGTAAGCAGCAGTTTCAGAATAGATCGGGTTTCTTAATTTTAATCGTGTTTCGATAAAATAAGGACGCATATCAAAGAGTTTAGAAACTCTCTCAGCAATCTCACCATCACTCATGTCAATATTTGAAGTTCCATAAGTATCAACAAAAATTCCACATGGCTCTGCAACACCAATTGCGTAAGACACTTGTACAAGAATCTCATCACAAACACCCGCAGCAACTAAATTTTTTGCTGCGTGACGCGTAGCATAAGCCGCTGATCTATCAACCTTTGAAGGATCTTTACCAGAGAATGCACCACCTCCGTGAGCACCCTTGCCACCATACGTATCAACGATAATTTTACGACCAGTCAAACCAGTATCTCCGTGTGGACCTCCAATTACGAAGATTCCTGTTGGATTAATGTGATATTTGATGTCATCGGTAAACAATGCTTGAATTTCTGGAGTCAATCTCGCTTTAACACGAGGGATAACAATAGAAATAATATCTTCTTTAATTTTCGCCAACATTACTCCTTCCTCATCGAAATCATCGTGTTGTGTTGAAACAACAATTGTATCTATTCGCTGTGGTTTGTTATCATCAGAATACTCAATCGTAACCTGTGATTTAGCATCAGGACGGAAATAAGGAATCAAATCAGACTCATTATTTCTAATATCCGACATCTCAATTAGAATATTGTGTGCAAGATCTAACGCTAAAGGCATGTAGTTCTCAGTTTCTGTCGTTGCATAACCAAACATCATTCCTTGGTCACCTGCTCCTTGATCCTCAGGATTTTCACGCTCAACTCCTTGATTAATATCTTCTGATTGATCGTGAATCGCGGAAAGAATACCACAAGAATTTGCGTCAAACATATACTCTGATTTCGTGTATCCAATACGACGAATCGTTTCACGAGCAATGGATTGTACATCGAGGTAAGTGGTTGTTTTAACCTCTCCAGCCAAAACGACTTGTCCCGTAGTTACCAATGTTTCACATGCTACTTTTGAAGTAGGATCGAAAGCTAAAAAGTTATCAATTAGTGCATCTGATATTTGATCAGCTACTTTATCTGGATGTCCTTCAGAAACAGACTCTGATGTAAACAAATATGACATAGGATTCTCTTTATATTATTCAGTGGGCGAATTTACTAAATAAATGTGTGTTACTCTTCAGATTTATTTGGAATAATCTTTGCTATAGATGCTACCATGAAAAATAATTGTCTAATAATTACATTGCTCGCTGTAATCCTCATGTCGTGCTCAAAGGAGCAACGAACTGCAAATAAAATGGAGGGGAAATGGAATGTCGTTTCTGCAGATTTGATTGGGTTTGGTGAACTTGACCCAGATTTAATTTTTGAATTCGATTATTGTCGGACAAGAAAGAATGATTTTTGTGAATTTACAATACATGATTTCAATACCGATGAAGTTTATGGAGGGAGCTATTCTGTGAACGATCAAGGTGATGCAATTGTGCTATCCTCTGGAATTGGTTTTGGAATGAACTTTGAAATTTATACGATTGAAAAGTTGAATAACCGTAGATTGATTTTAAGACATCAAAACGCTAAAATTGGCGAGTACAGCAAAATTGTATTGAAATTTGTGAAATAATCGTAGTACTTGAGTAATAGCAATAATGCAGAATTAATGTAAAGATGATCAGATATTAACAAATAAACTGTTCACTCAATTCTTAAAACAAGAACGGTTCTTGTTTCGTGAAAAAAGAGTACTTTTCTTATTCGATTCTTTCTCTCAGTAGAAATGAATTCAACACTAATAAAGTTAAAATGAACTTGACTAAAAAATTCCTTCTTCTAATACCTGTCTCACTTATTGTTTTTGCGTTTTCTAAACCAGATCCAGGAGATGAGATTTTGAACCGAGAATCTCTTCTAATAGAGGTTGTTATGCAATCACTGGCAGTGAATCATTACAAACCAATTCCGGTAGATGATGAACTTTCTAAAAGAGTATTCGATAGCTACCTGAAGCGCATGGACAATAGAAAACGATTTTTCCTCCAATCTGACATTGACAGGTTCATGGAACACCGCTTACTTCTCGATGATTATGCGAAAGCTCATAATTTTGAATTTTTTGATAACCTAAATGAGATCTACGCACTTCGCGTTAAGCAAACGAGCGAGTATTACAAAGAAATTCTATCCTCCCCTTTCGATTTTGAAAAAAAGGAGACAATTGAAACAGACGTTGATAAACTAAATTATGCTGAAAATGATACGGAACTGAAATCCAGATGGAGTAAGCTCATTAAATATAGCGTCCTTGTAGACCTTGACACGAAACTTCTGCGCCAAAAACAGGCAGAGGAACAGAATGATACAAGTGTGGTAATTAAACCCTATGATCAACTTGAGATAGATGCGCGCGCCAAAGTTCTTAAAGATTTTGATAGATGGTTCAAAAGCATCAACTCTAAAGATCGTGATGAAGAAATTGCGTTGTACATCAACACATTTGCTAGTGTTGTGGAACCTCATACAGGATATTTCCCACCAATTGATAAAGAAAACTTTGACATCCGAATGTCTGGAAAACTGGAAGGAATAGGTGCTCAATTATCTCCACAAGATGGATATATTAAAGTAACACGAGTTGTGCCAGGTTCCGCATCATGGACTCGAGGTGAACTTGAAGTAAATGACTTAATTATGAAAGTTGCTCAAGGAGACGAAGAGCCAGTTAATATTGTAGACATGCCAATTGATGATGTTGTACAATTGATTCGCGGTAAAAAAGGAACGGAAGTTCGGCTAACCGTTAAGAAAAAAAGTGGTGAAATTATTACAATTCCAATCATTCGTGATATCGTTATTTTGGAAGAAAGTTATGCTAAATCGGCAGTGATTGAGGTTGTTGAAGACAAAGGGAAGATTGGAATAATTGACCTTAGAACGTTTTATGCAGATTTTGCAGATCGGAATGGCAGACATTGTTCTGAAGATGTAAAAGAGGAAGTTGAAAAACTAATTACTGATAACGTTGAGGGAATTATTATCGATTTAAGATTTAATGGTGGAGGATCATTAATGGATGCTGTTGATATGACGGGGTTGTTCATTGATCAAGGACCAGTTGTCCAAGTGAAATTTAACCGAGGTTCTCCAGAATCTTTAAACGATACAAATGCAGGTGTTCTTTATGATGGCCCTTTAGTGATTTTGGTCAATTCGTTTTCAGCATCAGCATCAGAGATTATGGCCGCTGCATTACAAGATTATGGTCGAGCTGTGATTATCGGAACCGCACCTACCACGTTTGGAAAAGGAACGGTTCAACGATTTTTTCAACTAGACAGAATGGTGCCTGAGCGATTTTCTGATTTAGGTGAACTTGGAAACCTTAAAATCACAACACAAAAGTTTTTCAGAATTAATGGTGGTTCTACACAACTAAGAGGTGTAACGCCCGATATTGTTCTACCTGGTTTGTACTCATATATCGAATCAGGTGAAAAGAACGAAGAATATCCTCTTCCATGGACGGAAATTGCGCCAAGTGATTACGAGAGTTCAACGATTAAGAAAATGACCTCAATCAAGAAAAAAAGTGCAGCCCGAACAAAAAATAATGAAGCACTCACAATAATTGATGAGCGCGCCCTTTGGATTAAAGACCAAGAATCTCACACAGAGGTTTCATTAAATATCAAAGAGTATCAAAAACGTCAAGAAATGAATCGTCAAAAATCGGATAATTACGAGGCTGTTGTGAGTGAAAATGAACGATTAAATATCCTCTTCACGGAAGTGGATTCAAAAACCCTTTTTGCGGATACAAGTAGAACTTCAAGTATGGAGAGGTGGCACAAGCGATTAAAGAAAGATCCTTACATCATGGAAGCAGTTGAAGTAATTGGTGATATGGATTGATTCGATCGTCATATTTACACTAATTTAGTATCCAATTTCACGAAGAATAATGATAAATCAAGACGAAAAGAGCCAAAATTGAACATTCAATTTTCAATAATTCCCCATAACTGATGGGAGGAAATATGTTATTTCAACTTCGTATTTAACAATAAATTTGTCAGTAATTCTCGAAGAATATACATTGCTTATTAAGAAAACTAAGTGTTCAACAATGGCTTTAAACCGATTGGTGGCATTGGCAAATATTGAAGGAGATGAGGTTGCACTAAATGCTCTCACTAATTTGAAGAGTAAAGAATCACCATTATTTCTCAATTAAGAGTGATTTAGAAATGAAGCTATGATTGAAAATCATCTCGAGAAAGTTTGCATAAAACGATCTCATTGACCCAAAATGAGGTCGGAAAAATTTCTGCAAGACAAGTTGGAAGAGCAGAAAGTGAGAATGGATTGTGCCAACAATTAGCGTTGTTTAATAAACCCAGGCTTCTCTCTCTTCACATCAAATATCCACGTGTAATTCCCGATAAAGTGCGATTTGAAAAAGCCCTTTTTCCGATAGGCAGAATTAGGTATGTATGCTCTATGACTTGAGTTTAATCCTCCTGCTTTTGTTTGTGGAGCTATTCCATCAAGAAGACAGGGTGATTTGAATTTATGCCGATCAAAATTGCTGCCGTATTGCCAAATTTCTTGCCATTCAGACATTTTCACCCTTCCATAGGATGCATTTTCAGGAGCAATAATATAAAACCCACCAAAATTGATTTTCCCACGCAATTCATCAATCATTCCAAGCGAATAGGCATACCCCATACTGTGACATACAATAAATAATGTGTCATTGCTCGACTTATTTGGAATTTCATTGAAGCGTTGAATGAGATTTCGCCCTGCAATTCTTCCATTTTGTTTTCGTTCGTTAAAACCTTCAACATTTGGGTCGAGATTAAAGAGTGTAATGGTTTTCTGGCTACTAGAACTGAATAATCCACCTGTTCCTTCATTCTTGCAGACATGCTTACTCATGTCACGGCAACGTTTAGGATAGACTCCTGATAATGTTGTAAACCCAACAAGACTTCGATGATTGGAAGTGGACACAGAAAAATGCCCATCTGCGTAGTATGTTTCCTCTGGATTAATTCGAGCTTCAAACTTCAAATCCATTTCTTTCCAACGCTCCCAATAGTTGTAACGATCAAAATCATAGATCATATTACTTGAATTTGGATATTCTAATCCGTTTTGCGTGATGTCGTAGAAATTTTCTTCTAACGTTTGCTTCGTAGAAGTCGGCCGATAACCGTTTACAAAAACCAAGATTCTCTTTGCTGGATTCTTCAACTTCATTTTTGCAGTTATATCTGAACCAAGATGGTTAAAGACACGCTGTTTTTTTAAGAACCCTGTTTCATCAATATAGTTGATAACCATATAATGACTTTGTGATTCTTCCGCAAAATCCATTGAAGATAAGTTCAGTGAATCAGAATCAGAAACAAATCGGCAAGATATTTTCCCGTTCATTGTTTGACGAGTAAAATAAAGGACTTTTTTCCGTCTTTTTAAGTTCCATTTCCCACTTTTCTTTACGAGAATTTGTGATCCCAAATGATCTTCGCCAAGAGATGAGGTCTCTCGATTATATTTAAGTGAGTTCAATGTCTTTTTCATCGATAATCCATCAAACTCCTTCAATTCTCCAGTTTCAACAACATACATTGAGTAACCACTATTTATTAGTAGGAAAAACTCGAAGGAAAGAAAACTGAACAGAATAAATAAGCCTAATCTCACAATCCATCTGGTGAATCGAAGGTTGAGTCGATGTGATTTAACCCAGCGAATAGTTTTTCGCATCAAAATAATTAATCCAACTAATAGTAAAATTAATCCAAGAAAATGGAGAACATTAATCCGAAACGTTTGGATTTGAAAGAGTGGTTTGAATAGAAAGTTTGTTACATCGAGGTGATAAGAATACTGATTGCGTTTGTAGGGACGTTTAACTGATTTGAGAAATAAGTTGTTGGTGAGCACAATATTTCCATTGGCATCTTCTTCCCAAAGGTAATATGCAATCATGCCACTGTTTGTGCGAACATCTTCATAATCGTCGTACATCATATATGTATGACAACCTTGTTGAATTGATAACCATTGATAACGTGTGAGTTTAAATCCACCAGTTTGATCCATTAAGTTGTTTGTTGTATTCAGTGGTGGACCATCCTCCATCCAAGAGTCGTCTAGCGATCCAATTCCATAACCCAGTTGACGTGCGATTTGAATATTGAAATCCTTTAATGATGTTAATTTTACAAACCCAACAGACTTACCGAGAACCATAAATCCATTGATATCTTCTTGCACAAACCCAGGAGTCACGAAAATGTAATAGGCAGATTTATTTGCATTGGGAAAAGTCTCAAAATAGGCATCTCGAATCTCTTGCATTTGATCTGTATAGCGATCTTTCTGTTCACTTGGATTATCCAATAAGGTTTTATGGAATTTCTCGTACTTAAATCTCGGTTGAATGCTAACCAACAATTCTAATTGCGCTTGATTGTAAACACGGTTTATGAAATTTTCAATGCTATCCTTCTTCAGCTTAAATTTTAACAAGGGAACTAGGATGATTTCTTCTCTATTTTGCTCGTATACATGCACATATATTCTGCCAATTATGGCGTCTTTTAATTGAACATCAAGTTGATAATTTTGCGTTACGATTGGTAGAGTTAATACTACCGTGTCTTTCGTAAGATCAAATCCAACAAGAGAAAAAATTGAATCTTGAATGACGAACTTAACTCGTGCTCGTTGCTCAACGGTTAACTCCGACCAAATCATTAAAACACTGTCAATTGAACCCGTTGCAACCGACTTATAAGGGATCATATAAGTACTGGAATCTAAATGTTGGTAGGATCGGTATTTATTACTCCATTCCTCATAGTGATGGGCATCGAAGCCGTCAAACTCACTTATTGCACTGAAGGTAACTTTGGGAATAGAATCTTGAGCAAGAGATAGTGAACTCCACACAAGAAATAGACCAATCAAGAATACATTAAATGAAACTTGCCTCACAGGATTAGAATTGAGCATCAAAGATAGACTTTAACAACGATAAAGGCTCGCACTTTAGTACGCGTCCTTTACTAATTTTAGATATTCTAACGAATTCGAAATTTAAGAATCAGTTTTGTAATGAGTTGTTATGTTTTTTTCGCTTGTGCTAATGAGAATCTAAATCCGGCATAAATATTCATTCTCATCACAGGTGCCCAGATTCTTGTGGCATCAAATTCATTACTAAATGGATTCGCAGCATCAATAATAGGGTTGCGTTGCGTATAGTTTGTCAAGTTTTCACCACCGATGTAAAATTCCCAATTGTGAAAGACATGAGTAATTTGCGCATTGATTATTGGATATACTTGACTCGTTTCATCTGTTGTTGTCGATCCTCCGGGTAATTGAGCAATAGGTAAACGAGCTTCCCCATAAATAGAGCCCGTTACATCATAGAGCCAACGTTTATTTTTTGATGTGTATGAAATATTGAGGAGACCACGGTGTTCTGGAATCATTACTTTTTGTTGTAATTCCCCACCATAAGTTGCTTTTACATCAAGCCATTTATATGCACCACGAAGAACAAGTTGTTTGCCTGCATTAATTTCTAGTTCTACTTGGAGACTGTTTGAATAGGATTCTCCATTGAGTGAAGTAAACACAACCGAATTAATATCAACATCTCGATCAACAATCAATTGGTTTTCGAAGCGCGTATGATAGAAGTCGATATTGAAGGAATGCGCATTCTTGAAGAGCTTAATTTTTTGTGAAAAGCTTCCTCCGATATTCCAGGAGATCTCAGGTTGGATAGTATCAGGAGCTACCCAAGTTCTTGATGAAGCCAAAAGAGAAATGTTATCGATCAAATAATTTGGTACACGCCACCCTTTTCCAGTTGTAGCTCTAAGATCAGAGTATTCTGTTAAAATGAATTTCAAATGAACTCTTGGTGAAGCTTGTAAACCGAATAAATTGTGATAATCTGCTCGTGCACCAATTACGGCTGACAAACGCGAACCTGTATATGTGTATTCACCATATATCCCTGGAACGATTTCCAAGCGATTATCATCAAGTGAATCGACGCACTGTACAATATCACTGTAAACGAAGCTTGATCCTAGTTTAAACTTGTGCGTTGAAGTGCCAATGATTCCGTCGTAAATTGTATTTACATAAGCACGCTTCTCCGTTCCTTCGAATCTACGCGGACCAAAATCTGCTGTTAATGTTTGGTATTTCACATTGTAGACTACTCCAAAAGAATGAAGTGATTTCTTGAGGAAAAATCCCGTTTTCGCAAAGACATCAATGTGTCGAGAGTCTAGTGTAACTAGATAAGTATTGCTTTCATGGGTTGCTGTAGCTCCCATTTGTCCACCGACCTTATTGTCCCAGTAGGCATTCCATCCCAATTGAGCTGCCACTTTCTTCCCTTGATACTTGTATCGATTAAAGATTGCAAAATTTGTTCCGTTAGTGAAATCTCGAAACCCATCGTTGTTTTCGTCAAAAGCGAATGGAGTTGTTGAGGCATGAGCAAATAATCCTGAACTCCATTTCTTTCCAAGTGAGTATCCTGAATTGAAGTTTAACTCTGCTCGACCAAATCTATTCGTATATGCATTGAGATAAATTTTTTCCATTGATTCGGGTTTTTTTAACTCAATATTCACTAATCCAGCCATAGATTCGTAACCATTAACCACATTGCCTGTTCCTTTTGTGATTTGCATCGATTCTATCCATGTCCCAGGCATTGAATTCAATCCAAAAGAACTTTCTAAACCTCTTAAATAAGGAATATTCTCGAACTGAAGTTGTGTGTAAACTCCGTCAAGTCCCATCATCTGAATTTTCTTCGCTCCAGAGACAGCATCAGTGATATTAACATCTACCGAGGCATTGGTTTCAAATGATTCGGATAAATTACAGCACGCTGCTTTTCGTAGTTCATCTGACCCGATGTTCTCCACATGGAGAATTTTAAGACGCAGTATGCCATGTCCATTTTGCTTCGCTTGTATTATTACTTCTGGTAGCAATTGGTCGGAGAAAAGGGTAATATTAAATGCGGCAAATCGATCTTTACGGGCAACAATAATTGTATCTGAGACAAACCCAAGTGCACTTATTACTAAGGTATCTGGTAGAGCGCGAGGAAGGATGATTTCAAATGTCCCATCTTCTTCTGACAGAACACCTCTTTCGGCGTTTAATAATTTAATTTTGGCTCCCCAGATTGGTTCTTTTTTGTCCTTAGCTTCTGAGCCCAAAACGACACCTTTAACTTGACTAGATACACGCAAGGAAGTTAGCATTAGAAATGCAATCAAAAGCACTTTTCTCATGTTAGCAAAATTAATTGATCGATGTTGGAAAATCATTTTATTAGTTATGGGCGTAGTGTAATTTTGTAAGTCTTCTGAACAGTTGAAGATTCACCAAACACAAAAATACTTTGTTTCTTGAGATTAAAAGTCTAAAAGATGACTCATTCTTGAAATCTTCCTGTAATTTTGTATAGATACTAATTCGATGAATATGAAAGTTCCAGTTACCGTTTACGCCGAAATGACACCTAACCCAACTACAATGAAATTCGTTGTGAATAAGCATTTGTTAGGAGTTGGAGATTCTGCCGAGTTTAGCTCAATGGCAGAAGCAAAAGGGTATTCACCACTCGCTGAAGAACTGTTTAATCTACCTTTTGTTAAAGCGGTTTTCATTGCTTCAAATTTTGTAACAATTACAAAAACGGACAATCTTTCTTGGGATTTCATCACGATGGAATTACGTGAGTTCATTAAAAACTGGTTAGGTGACGCAAAGGAAGTGTTGATTAAGATGCCTCCCAAAAATGTTACTACTGAAGAAACTGCTTCTGCACCAGTGAAGGAATTTGCGGAATCAGAATATGATGATGCCATACGCGCATTATTGGATGAATACGTACGTCCTGCAGTTGAAAATGATGGTGGAGCAATTGATTTTCGCGGTTATGAGGATGGTAAAGTAACAGTTGTACTTCGTGGGGCTTGTGCAGGTTGCCCGTCTAGTACGCAAACATTAAAAGGTGGAATCGAAATGTTATTGAAAGATCATTTACCAGAAGTAACAGAAGTAGTTGCAGAAAATGAGTGATTTAATGTGGGAAGATTTGAATATGCAAATGTGCCAGTTGAGTAATTTCCTCATTTACACACTGTTTGATTAAATAATTGCGACTTTTATTAAAGCCAACTAAACATATTGTCAAGATCTTCTTCCTTCACCCATTGCCCCATTTTTTCGAGGAGTAGGACTTTCAATTCAGCAACAGTATAGACTTCTTTTGCTTCTTTTTTTGGTTTCATTTTCTCTGCTGGCGGTGCCATTGCTTCAACTGATTTTGCAAAGTAAACGATACTTCCATCCTCAGTTGCGAGTCCAAGAACTGCTCCTGGTAAATCATCAAACCCTTCTGGTCCTATTGATGGTGCTATATCTGTTGTAAACCAAGCATAAATACGGGTAGAATCATTAACATTGAGTATCGATCTTCGACAGAGGTATCCCGCAATTTTACGCTTCCGATCTGTTACCTGCCACTCACGCGGTTGGATCGTATCTTTAATTGTTGTTTCTGTTCCCCACATATCAAGAACGATTGTTTTTTCGTTACTCGCATAATCTTTATAGATTGTATTGTGAGTTGTTAGGTATTTCATGAAGCCTTGATCTGGTTCATCATCTTCAATTGGGTGGAAAGCAGAATTGCTCTCATCAAAGTACATTTCAAAGCTTTCGTATTTCCATTTCACGTCTTTATCTAAAAATCTAGCAACACGTGGGTTGTCAGCAAAAATTTTCTTTAAATTTGTTTTTCGCTCGAAAACAATCTTCCCAGAAGTCATTTGAGCAGAGGCAGCACTAGCCATTAAAACTAGAATACCAATTACGAATTTTTTATTAATGCATCCCATTGAAATCATCTTCTGTTGTTTTTCTATTATTAAATCGTAGCGTTGCCTTCAATAAGAAGTAGCGAGAGATAATTTGTGTTCTGTAATCTGTAATAATATTACCATTTACTTCACGACGAGCGTTTACATTTTGATTTAAGATATCGTTTCCAACAAGGCTTATTTCTAAGTTTTGTGTCTTCAAGAATTTCTTGCTAATCTCAGCATTCATTACAAAAAACTCTGTGTTATAGAATCCATCACCTGGTTGCGCGTTTTTGGTATATTCACCACTAAGACCAACCGTAAACCCTTTTGGTAATCTCCATTTACCCCATGCACCATACGTTTGAATTGAGTAAGGAGTTCCGTCAGGATTCAATGTACTTATCGCATTATTGAAGGAGTACTTACTTTCGAGGCCCAATTCGAGTGAATCACCAAGAAGTGAGAAATCAATATTTAACCCTGGTGTAAGTCCGAAAGTATTTGTTAAGTTTTCGGAACTGTCAATTATGTTCGTATTTCTAAAATAACTTGCGTTAAACTCTGGACGTAATGTAAGTTTCCGTCCGAAGAAAGGCAATCCTGCCCCTGAGTAGATAAAAGCTGTTGCATTTCCGTCGACATTAATTGTTTTAGAGATTGTTCTTCCAAAGGGATCGTAATTTGTCTCCGTAGAGAAGGCTTTATCAGTAATGCTCCCGAAGCCTCCAGCGTAAACATATCTACCTGTCAGCGCACTCCAATTATTGAATCCAACGTTGATTGAGTGTTGATAGTTTGGCTCCAAATCAGGATTTCCTTGTTGAATTCTGTTCGGGTTTGAATTATCCTGCACAGGTGCCAAATCATTGATGGAAGGTTGCTGTGAACTTGTCTGATAATTGATATTAATTCTTTTCGACATACTTGGTTTAAACGTATATCCAAATCGAGGTAGAATATTGTTAATATTCTGATTGATGGTTGAGTCTGTAATTCTATTGAAGTTATCGATGTTGATGTTTCGGGCTCTCAGTCCAATATTAAATTGATGCTTTGAAGATTCATAAATAAATCGAAATCCAACACGGTTTTGTTGGCGAATATTTTCGAATTCATTTGACAATCCAATGTTTACATTTGTGAAATTTTGGGTCGCTGTATTGAAATCAAATGTTCGTTTATCTTGAATACTAATTCCATATTGGTAGAGGTATTCAAATTCCAATTTCGTCTTTTTACTAAGTGGCTCAATGTATGTGAAAGTTCCGTAGTGATTCAAATTTGAGTTATCATTGATATTCGTTTGGCGCGTTGTATCATTTGGCAAGAAGATTGAATAATACTTTGTTTCAGAGTTTAATAATCCATCTGTTTGATTATCATCCAACGAAAGGTCGTAGCGTAATTCTAGTTCTCGTCTTTTCTTCATGAACTTACGCTTCAATCTGACATATCCATTGGCAGAATAACCTTTTGAGTCATTGATGTTATTTACATCAGTTCCTAATGTTTGAACCCCTGTGGTGCTTAGGAAGTCTGACACATTGATATCTTCAGTGTTTCCAGTATCATAGGAAATGGATGGTTTTATTTGAAGGGTAGTCAAAGAATCAATATTGATATCCAAATTGATATTGAATCGGTGTGATTCTCCTTTAGTAATGGAGCGAATAGAATCATCAGTTAGATAAGACGTATCTGCAAGAAAATATTGAGACTCACTCGCTGATGTTGCATCTAAATAATTGTTGTAGTACGAATAATTGAATCCAATCTTGGTCTTCTTGTTCTTTCCGATTTTATCTACAAAATAGATTCCTGCCATTAATGTTTGAGGAATTCCACTTGAATTGGACTGAGCACCAGCATCCCATCGATTACCTCCAGAACTCTCATTTTCAAGTCCAAATTTCTTCATGTCACCCCACCCAAAGTTTGATCTTGGCGTATTGGATCCGAGTGCGAAGACAGAAATTTTTTGTTTACCGCTGAATTTATTGAGGAGTAACTCGCCCTCATAGAAAGGATTTGTTCCTAACTCACCATTTATTGGTGTCATCGCAAAATCTGTCGCTCCAGAGACTCGTCCGAAGTATCCTTTCTTGGCAGAATCCTTCAGTTTTAGGTCGAGAACCTGAATTTTTTCATCATCACCGCCAATCCCTTCATCATTTTCTTTTTCATATATCTCAACAGTTTGAACGCCATCAGCACCTAGGTTTTTAGTTGCGATGGTTGGATCAGTTCCGAAGAATTCGTCACCATCTACAAGTACTTGACTAATCTCTCTACCTTGTGAAGTGATTTTCCCATCCTTATCAACAGTAATCCCAGGGAGCTTTTTCAGTAAATCTTCAACAACAGCTCCTTCGTGGGTTGCAAATGAATCTGCGGCATAAACAAGTGTATCACCCCTATAGTAGATAGGATCTTTGTAAGCGTAAATAACAACCTCTTCAAGGTCTTGTGATTTCTTTGGCATAATAATCGAAGGGATTATTATTTCTTGATTGTCTTGATGACCAAAGATATAATAGGTTTTTTCATCATAACCTTGAGCCTCGATGATCAATGAAAATGTATCTAGCTGAATTCCTTTGATATCAAAAGTACCGCTAGCATCAGTTCTAGCATATCCCAGAAGCACTGAGTCTTTGATTCTAATGGCCATTGCAACTGCATTATAGATAGGCTTTGATCCAGTTGTATCGAATACAGTTCCCGTAATTTTCATGTCTTGTCCCCAAGAGAAAGAAACACAGAGTACTGTTGCCAGTGTCAGAATAAATTTGAATCGTTTCATTGTATAGTAATTAATCAGAATACAAGTATACCTAACGATTATCAACAGATTTTCACAAAAATGTTAATTGGTACAAATCGAAGGATAAAGGGTTTTAATCTATGTGATGTTTACTTTTTAACAACAGATAAAAGGATTTGCTGTGATCCTCCATCATCCGTTGCTGTGCCAAATTCTACCTCAAGAGGAGTTCCGATCATTTCCTTCTCCTTACTTTTAAGTTCTTTAATCAAATTACTTTGACGTTGAACAACAAGAGAACTAGCAAATCCAATTTTTTTATTCTCCCCAACTATGAGATAGGTAAACTCTCCAAAATTGACGAAGCCCTGGAAAGTAGTTTCAAATTCACCTTCTTGATTCACAACATCAAATGCACGTTGATCGGAGCA
The DNA here is from genome assembly GCA_024280295.1 of Bacteroidota bacterium. GTDB lineage: Bacteria > Bacteroidota > Bacteroidia > Flavobacteriales_D > Crocinitomicaceae > UBA4466. Next base: position 816 of record JAJRQK010000025.1, on the reverse strand, counting down.
ATCGCTATTTTTTACAATAGTGTATGCTTCTTGATCAAGATAATCTTCATAAGTGGCAGTTCTTCGTTTGCTTAAAATTACGTTAGCGTTATTATCATAGTACGATAAGATCTCTACAAAATAGGAGCTATCATTAATTGATTCTTCAAAAAATTGCTTTGAAGCGCACTTTTTTTCATTCTTATAATAGAATACATTCGAAACAATAGAGTTTGTCCCTGCCTTAACCATTAGTTCTTCAATTTTTAAGACTTCACTTTCTGCTGTTAAGAATAAATTAGCCTGTACCATTTCTTCTCCAGAATCGGACGACTTTGTGTAGTAAAGGCTACTAGCAAGTTCTAATTGGTCGTTTAAATCGATCTCCATCAGATATGCTTCTAGCTCATCATCAGTTTGGCTATCCTCGATTATCGAGTCTTCGAGATCATTTGATTCATTTGGATCATCTTCGTTACCACAACTGGTAAAAGTGAAAATCAATAAAAGTGCGGTGAGAGTGAATAAGTACTTGATCATAAGGTTCTTTGTTTTTAACAAAATGTTTTGTTGTGTAAAAGTAACAAGAATACCTGCGATTTCTTGGGAAATGTAAAAAGAGTAGTTATATTTGCCCTCGCTAAACAATCGAGTTTAGAATATATCGCGGGGTGGAGCAGTTGGTAGCTCGTCGGGCTCATAACCCGAAGGTCACAGGTTCGAGTCCTGTCCCCGCTACTACCGAAAACACTAAGTTTCGGATAAAAAAGACTTCCAATTTGGAGGTCTTTTTTGCGTAGGTGTTACAAAGTAGTGTTACAAACTCCGGATCAAGAC
>JAJRQK010000024.1 GCA_024280295.1 Bacteroidota bacterium | reverse complement strand
CATTGTTGCACTTCCCAAGAGAAGTAAGAGTATCATTCTTTTCATATCATCTATTTTAAATTAGTTGATACAAGAATAAGACATCTTCAAAAATTAGAAAATTGCGTTTTGCGAAGGATAGGATTATTCTTGCGAACGAAAAAAACCGACCTCCATCCTAAGACGAAAACCGGCTCCCTTATATGAAAAACTACGCTACTCTTTTACAAATCGACTTCGGATAATTCCGATTTCTGTTTCCGCATGGATCATATAGATTCCAGTTGGAAGATTTTCTACTGAAAAATACGTTGTGAATTCTTGTTGAACTAATTGACCGAGCGTGTTGTATATGGCAACTGATTCTATGTTTTCTGAAGACTCAATGGTGAGTGATGAAGATGTTGGATTGGGGAATACATTAACAGTAATTGAACCTAGTTCATCAATACTTGCTCCATTGCAATTTGTACTAAAACTTGTGGTTGCATCGATGCCCAGCCAGTTAGTGGTGCTGTAGGCAACATCATCTACTTCAATGCAGCTTAAATTAGGATTACCAGTAATAGAGAAGGTTAAAAAATTAATATTATTTGCATTAGCAATATTTAAGTCTGCAAAATTATTGTCATCCGCATCAAACCAAAATAAATCACTATGATTACTTAAATCAAAGATACTTAAAGAATTATTCCTGCATATTAAATATCTCAACAACAAATTATTACTCACATCTATAGAGCTAAGTAAGTTATTGCTACAACCTAATGTCAGTAATGACGAATTATTAGTAATATCAATTGCCGATAGGGAATTTCCTGTAAAAACCAATGATGTTAATAATGTATTATTGCTTACATCAAGAGTCGTTAATGAATTAGCGGCGCAATTCAAGTAAGTTAGTGCAGCATTATTACTAACGTCCAACGAAGTCCATGAATTCCCAACGCAATACAGGTATCTTAATGAAGTATTACTAGATAAATCTATTGTAGACAATGAGTTCCCGCTACATGTTAAACTATCTAAGAGAATAAATGCTTCAATTCCTGTAAAGTTTAAAATTGATAAACTATGGCAGTAAATTGATCCTGCAAACCCGTTCGCTTCACTTACTTGTATTTCTGCATCCGCATTCGTGTTAATTAACGCGTTACCCACCAAATAAGCTTTAAAATTGGCATCAGGAATATTCACAATTTGTGCATTTGTCATTGTTGCACTTCCCAAGAGAAGTAAGAGTATCATTCTTTTCATATCATCTGTTTTAAATTAGTTGATACAAGATTAAAGCAATTGGAAGGATGAAAATAATGCGTTTTGCGAAGGGCGGAATTATTCTTGCGAACGACTAGCTAGGTTGTTGTTTGTTCCTCAAAGAGACTCAATCGGTTCTTCGAAACTTTTGCAACAATATCTTTACCCATACCCACTTCATCAGATTTTCGGTAATACTTCTCAACATAATCTAGGTTTAAAATCCATGACCTGTGAGATCTAAAAAACGTGTGCTTTTCAGGTAGTAGCGATTCAAAATACTTTAAATTTCTGCTGATTAAAAAAGGAGACTCGTCTTTTAAATGAATCTGACAATAAGACCGCATTGCTTCAACTGCAATGATATCTTTAAAGTGAAGAACGCGACGACTTAATTGTCCATCCGTTATTTCTGGAAGAATGATTTTCCCCAATTCTTTACCGCGCATAGAGTCTAGAAGTACTTGATAATTCTCCTTTACAGCAATCTGTTCGCGCTTCTCCATCACTTTTTGGAGTGCCTCTTCCAGTCTATAACGTTCAACAGGTTTTACTATATAATCAATCGCACTTAATTCAAACGCTTTAATTGCATATTGGTCATAAGCTGTAACAAATATTATTTCAAAATTGATTTCATCAAAGAAATTAACAATCTCATATCCCGCGTAATCTGGCATCTGAACATCCAAGAAAACAACATCAGGCTTCAATTCATTAATTTTATTCACTGCTTCAAGAACATCATTACATGTGGCAACAATATCAACAGGAGTGCTTGATCGACAGATTAAATTCGTCAGCACATCCAATGCTAAGTCTTCGTCGTCAACAAGTATGATTCTCAATTTTTCCATCTTTCAAATCAACTAAGAATTTTTGTATTGATTAAATTCATTTTGCGCAACTAGGGTTTCATTTTGCGAATCAATAATGTGGTATAAAAGGTATGACAATTTTTACTTTTGTTCCCGTAGCAACAGTATCTTTATAAAGATCTTCAATTTTATAGCTCCCAACCTGATCACCGAGTTGTTTATTAAGTAGATTCATTCGTTGCTCTATTGCAGATAATGCAAAAGATTCATGATCACCATTTCTTCGTTTTTGGATTTCTCTAGACTTCTCTCTTCCAATGCCATTATCTATAATTGTGCAGGTCAATAGGTCTGTTAATTCAAATCTGATTGATAGCTCTTTCAATCCCTTACGATGCATTAAGCCATGTACCAAAGCGTTCTCAATAAATGGTTGAACTAAAAGTGATGGGACATCAATGTTCTTGTCTCCATCAAACACAATTTCGTAATTAAAACTGTCGCCAAATCGTAACTTCTCAAGGGAAAGATAAACTTCGAGAAATTCCAATTCACTCTCTATGGGTATAAATTCACGGTTCGAATAATTAAGCGTATTACGCACTAATTTGGCGAAAAGTGTGATATAGTCATACGAACTCTCTGTATCCTCCTTCAAAACCAACGCTTGAATAGAGTTTAGAGAGTTGAAAATAAAATGTGGATTCATCTGTGAACGAAGCGCTTTTAATTCGGATTCAAATAAATCGGTCTGCATTTTTTGCCTATCCAATGCTCTTTTTTGTTCAATTCGACTTCTTTTCAATCGAAATCGGAAGAACACAACTAAGACAACTATTGTGAAAAAGACGATTAACATATAAAACCCGATTGTCTGCCAGAAAGGTGGAGTAACATTGAATGGGTAACATTGACTTTCAGTTATTACTGATCGATATTTTGTTCGAATTTGTAATTCGTATTCACCAGCGGCGAGCGCGTTAAATTCAACTTCTGAAGTCGTAGATACCATTTCCTTCCACTTATCACTTAGTCCAATAAGTCGATATTGGATTCTTGCTTCAGATTCAAATTCAATTCCTCTAAAATCAAATTTTACTATTAAGTGGTTCTGTCCATACGAATAACTCGACTCTCGGCCTTCTTTCAACTCAAAAGAACCTAATTTAACGAGTGGGATATGTAGTACGTAATCTGGTTTCTTTTCAAGTTGATCTAATGGAAGAGAAATTAGCTTTCCTCTGGAAAGGACATAAAGTTTGGAATTATGAAATGTAAAACTTCTGACCGATCCATTTTTTACACCTTCTGCTGTTCCAATTGATTTCCAGCGATGGTTGCTTTCGTTGTAAATCTGAAATCCACTCCTATGAGAGATGAAGAGTTTTGCATCATAAAACTCAATTTTAAAAACATAAGCATTTCCAAGTCCATGATCGATTGATATTTTCTTAACAATCTTTCCATTTTTAATCTTGAGAATACCATATTTCTGAGTGGCACACCAAACGAAGCCATTCTTGTAAATCAAGTCGTTGCAGGCAATATCTTCTCCATCAATTTTGATTACATCTAATTGCCCCTTCGCATTTAGTTGTCTAAGTTCTTTTTGAGTTGAATAATATAGATCGTGATTCTTCGTGTCAAATGTAACAGCTCTAGCGCGGTAACTCTTTGGAGAGAGTCTTGACCAACCATTAAAATCATTAAAACCATTAAAACAATCAATCCAATTAAGCTGATTGGCGCCTTCTCCTTTACGAAATAAACCTTTAGATGTTGCTAATATTGCAGTTGTCTCATCGATTTGAACGCCATCTTTTAATACGCCTATAAGCGTTTTTATTTTACCAAGTTGAAAATCATATATAAGCGATTTCTGATTTGGATCAATCCCGAAATTGACTCCAGGAAAGCTCATCACATTACCTCTTTCATAAGATGCCTTCTCTTTATATAATGTGAGCTCATTGTCAGAAATCGCATAGATTGATCCTGAATTATCCAACGCCACAATTGCTGACGAAGTAGCACATATACTTGCCAAATATCGATTCTCAATAAAAGTTACATCACTGTCAATATTTGGAATTACAACAATCCCGTGATTAAACGTACCAAGAAAAATTGTCCCATTGTTAGATCTGGAAATGGAAGAAATGAATTCTGATTCGAACAATAAAGCGCCAAGATTTAGCTCCTTATTTTTCATTGAAATTAATTGAAGTCCACGCGTCTGATCAAGTGCCCAGATTTGATTATCATCCACTTGAATGTACTCTCGTACGTTAAGTCCCTTCAAATATTCAATTTGTTTATCTTCATGCTTATAGATGGTTCCTTGGTTATTCATAGAAATTAAATCACCATTTAGTCTGCCCGAAAAGAAGGAACTACTAAAACCAATAAACTCCGTGGGAAGCATAACCTCAGGACCAAAAGCTCCATTCTGAAGACATATTATTTGTGCATTTGATGAATCTGACGTCAAAATATTGGATCGATCAAAAGGATTTACTTGAAATTGAAATTGAGTACTTGGGTTATATATTCTTTGCCATTGGTCGTCTTGACGCTTGACTATACCATCAGAAACAACGATCAATATGTCATTTGCATCAAACGTAAACATAACACCTGAGCCTAAGAATTCAGGAGGTAATTGGTCTAGATAGACAAGTCGACCGTCTATAACTTTAAATAGCTGACCTGACAAATTCGCACAATGCAGGACTCCTTTACTATTGCCTACTAATGAAAAAATCGAATTACCAATTTGCCCTGGAGCAGGTTTTATTGTTTCAAAAGCCCCATTCTTATAGACTAATAGGCCATCGTTAGTTCCAACATAGAGTAATTTATCTGAATGATGAATCAATGAGTAAATATGACGATTAGCGAATTCGTCGGAACCTAAATAAAAATGAGATGATTGTTGAGCGTAACTATGGAAAAGCGATGCACAAAAAATGAATACACAGAATAATCGCGCTATGTGATAATATACTTTCAAATTTAACTATCACAAAAATGATGAAATTCGGTATACCAAACCTTATCGTCTGTACCAAATAGTGGATTTGTTTTGCGAACGTTCGTTTTAAAGCTACCATTGACCATTAAAGTAGTTGGATAAAATGCATCGAATATCTATATCTTTCTTCCAAATTATCCGATCGGCTTTCAATCGAATACGTACATTTGCACAAAACAATAAATAGACGTCCATTTTTATGCCATTTAGCTCTCTAGGTTTACCCATTTTCATTACAAAAGGATTACCTGCTCACGATTATGAAAAACCCTTCCCGATTCAAGAACAGGCAATTCCTGCGATCCTTGAAGGGCGAGATCTTCTAGGTATTGCTCAAACAGGGTCAGGGAAAACAGCGAGTTACGTCCTCCCTATTTTGAGTAATCTGATTGGGAACATGGATCCTGATAGCCGGCATGTGAATGTTTTAGTTTTAGTTCCAACACGTGAATTAGCAGGGCAGGTTGCAGACGTTTTCAGATCATTCAGCACGAATTTGCCTGAATCAGTGCGAACTGTTTCCGTTTTTGGAGGCGTTTCGATTAATCCTCAAATGAAATCAATTCGCGGTGTTAATGTACTTGTTGCAACTCCTGGAAGGTTGATCGAATTGGAGTCGAAAAATGCCGTTCATCTGTCAACTATTTCAACACTTGTACTTGATGAAGCGGATAAAATGCTCAATTTGGGTTTCAAGGACGAAATGACTCAAATTTTCAACCTTCTTCCAAAAAAACGGCAGAACTTATTATTCTCAGCAACACTTAGCGATGATGTTTCAGCAGTAAATCAATTGCTGCTTGACAATCCAGTAGTTGTTAAAATTGAAGGAGAAAAAGAAAACCTCTCGTTAATCAAGCAAGTCGCTTACAACGTCACAGAAGAAAGAAAAGGTCCATTATTGCGCTATATAATAAAAAACAACAATTTCAAGCAAGTATTGGTGTTTACATCCTCCGTTTTTCAAGCGGATAACGTAGTTGATAAATTAAAGAGTAATGGCATTGAAGCTCGCGCAATTCACAGCAAGAAAAGTCAAGGATCACGACGTGAATCATTAATCGCGTTTAAACAAGGAAAAGTAAACGTTTTGGTATCAACAGATCTTCTTGCTAGAGGAATCGACATTGAAAATATGCCTTGTGTAATTAACTACGAACTTCCAAGATCGCCTAAAGATTACATTCATAGAATTGGTCGTACAGGTCGTGCTGAAACTCCTGGAGATGCGATTTCATTGATTACAGAAGAGGACAAGCATCATTTCCGTGTAATTCAAAAGAAGATGAAGCGTTGGGTGGATATGATTGAGAGTGATGGAATTGATTTACATAATTATTAGATTTTAAGTGGATTAGACGGACAGACTTTAATACCTCAAGACAAGAAGACTTTGAGACTTGAAGATAATAAGACTGTAAATTTGATGTTGATCGTATTTATGGCGGGAGACAATTCATTATCCATTTTACTAGAATGGCGTAAATTTCCGAAGCAGTTTTGCGTTAGGGGTAGCAGCGGCATCCTTTTAAATCAAATAGAAACTTCGAGTGCTTCAACTTCCGTTTGATTTAAAAGATATAGCGAATAACCTGATGCTGTAATCATCCGATTAGGTAAACGCCCAAATGAAAACCCTATCAATAAACAATACCAATTGCTAGATTTATAGTCATTTTCTCAATTATCTAAAAAGTAGTCACTACCTTCATCCCCAATGAAATTTACCGAACTCAAACTCGACGATCAAGTATTGGAAGCAATTTCTTACATGGGATTCGAGAACGCAACTCCAATTCAAGAGAAAGCAATTCCGATTGTCCTTGAAAATAAAGATCTCATAGCCTGTGCTCAAACTGGAACAGGAAAAACGGGGGCATTTGTACTTCCAATATTAAACAAACTTGTTGGAAAACAAGACACGAATATTGATACATTAATTATCGTTCCAACCCGAGAACTAGCTATTCAAATTGAGCAACAAATTCAAGGATTAGGCTACTTCGTATCTGTTGGATCTATCGCAATATATGGCGGTGGTGGTGGAAAAGAATGGCAAATTCAAAAGGAAGCCCTCACAAACGGGGTGGACATTGTTGTGAGTACACCTGGGAAATTAATCTCCCACTTAAAGATGGGTTATGTCAACTTTAAACATGTTAAGCACCTTGTTCTAGACGAAGCGGATCGTATGCTTGACATGGGATTCATTGATGATTTAAAAACGATTTTTTCACATCTACCAACAAATCGTCAAACATTGATGTTCAGTGCTACAATGCCACATAACATTAAGCAACTCGCTAAACGAATAATGAAAGATCCAGCGGAGATTTCACTATCGATCTCTAAGCCAGCAGCTGGAGTTGCGCAGAAGATGTACATGACGCACGAAAATCAAAAAATCAAACTATTAGCGCATATTCTAGCTAACAAAAAGGATTTCGATAGTATTATTGTCTTTACATCCACAAAGAGTAAAGTCTCCGATATTGTTAGATCTCTCGGTCGAGTAGGGCTGAAAGCAACCGGAATATCATCTAATCTTGAACAAGATCAACGAGAAGAAGTTTTACGCGGTTTTAGAGCCAAACGCATTCGTATTTTGGTTGCAACTGACGTGATGAGTCGAGGAATTGACATCAAGGAGATTAATATGGTTGTGAATTATGATGTTCCACACGATGCAGAAGATTATGTTCATCGAGTGGGTCGAACAGCTCGTGCAAATACAAAAGGGGAAGCAATTACACTGATCAACGAGAAGGACATGCATAAAGTCTGGAAAATTGAACGATTGATTGAAACGAAAATCGAGAAATTGCAACCACCAGAAAGTATGGGGCCTGGACCTGAATGGAAAGAAGGTCGATCTGGAGGTGGTGGTCAAAAACGCAGCTTCCACAAGAAGAAAAACAACAATTTGAGAGGAAAGAATAGAGGTCCAAGAAAACCACAAGGAAGCAACAATCAAAATCCTCAACCTGGTCAAAATAAGTCATCGAATTAACTCCATGAACTATAATTGTACTTACTTATCCTGGCGATATCTGCCGTTAGTGGATGCTCAACGGAGGTGTTAACAACCAACATTGATCTCACTGAAGCTAAATTAACAATTGAAGAAAGCAACCAAAATTCTGAAAGTATGGCTTCTGAAACGGAAGTTGTTGAACTTAAAGTAGATACTTTCAAAGGTGAGTGGTTTACAATTAACTACTCACAGGAATTTACAGTAAGTCCAGACAGTCCCATAGATATTTTTGATGACTACGAATTTGTAGCCACGGATGAAGCAATTTTTACTTCTTTGAATGGAGACGTTCAATTTTTCGTTTACTCTCCACAATGGGGAGGAAATCCTAAGAACTATTTGAATACTCTTCCGAACGAAAAAATTTCGAGTGATAAAACAACAGTCGATGAAATTGATCCTAACAGAATTTACCGCTGGATTACATTTGAAGATAAGAACGGAAAGTACATCCGCTCAGTTTATTCGAAAAAAAGCGAATCAACGCATTTGGTTTTCGGAATCAAATACAAAGATCAAGCAACTTACGAAAAGTATAAATCAAGCTATACAGCATTTAAGAAATCCTTGATTCAATTTGCGGATTAGAATGAAACAAGTGTAATCAAAAAAGGATGCAACCAAAATTGATCGCATCCTATAAACTACTCTTCCTCTTGCACTCGAACTTAAAGTCTCCAACTAATTGTTCAAGTACTCTCTCTACTATTATAATGTCAAAAACGATAAAAAGTTAACACTCTTGCACAAGATATTTCACTTTTGTGTGATCTCGACGAGATAAGACGCTTCATACTGCTCATTGTCAGTGTATTAATTTTTTGGCACGCTACTTGCAAATATCCTAGTAAGCAACTCAAAACTTTGAATTATGAAAAGTAACAACAAAAATACCACAGCAGTAGAGATGATGTTAAACGCATCTTTGGATGAGTATATCCTATACATAAAAGGAATCTCTCGTAAGTAGCAGATCAAAATATATAAGTGATTTATTTTTTATAGCTAAAGCAAATCAGACGAGAAAGATTGGTTCCACTGGGGTCAATCTTTCTCTGTTATAAACACTAAAGTCTACGCTGCATTATTCTACAAAGGTTTACTTACTATTAAGTAAATACACTCTTGATAATTATCATCTTAATGAATTTATCCTTGGATCGTGCGTCAAAAAGCTTGATTGTCAAATAATCATTCTTATTTTGACACATGGAAACAATCAAAAATAGGGCTGCTGGAATTCTAATAATTCGCTTAGTTCTTGGCTTCATCTTCTTGATGCAGGGATTCGGAAAGGTCTTCAGCATTGGAGTTAAGAATGTTTATAATGAATTTTTCAAAGCTACATTTCAAGATATTTTACCAGATTTCATCACATATGCAACTGCTTATTATACATCTTACATCGAATTGATTGGCGGTATCTTACTGGTTCTTGGGTTTAAAATCAACTGGGGGCTTTACCTGCTTGGAAGTGTCTTGGTCATTGTCTCTTTTGGTCATGGATTAGAAAAACCAATTTGGGATTTACAGCATGTAATATTTCGATTGATTCCTCTCGCTGCACTTCTTCTTTTACCGAAAACTTGGGACTTATTCTCGCTTGATAATTTGATTTCAAGAAGAAAATAATTCTCTAAAGCTTAAACCCGATCACGCAAACGTCATCAACTTGATCCTGATCACCCATCCAAGCATTAAATGAATCCTTTAGAATTTCACCTTGTTGCATCATACTAACTCCAGAGTTCTCCAAAATGTGTTGTTTGAAGTTACTCGATTTGAATTTCTTACCATTTTCACCACCAAACTGATCTGCAAAGCCGTCTGAGAACAGATAAAGCTGATCTCCTAACTTAAGTTCAATTTGAGTTGATTCAAATTTCTTCATGTCAGGATACAATCCAATGGGTTGTTTATTAGCTTTAAATTCAAGTAAACTAACTTGATCTCCCTTCACAACTCGATCTGCTGAATGTCCATCTAGTAAAAAATTCTTACGAACGATCCATAACGGATTATTCGCTCCAGCATAATCTACAATGCCTTTCTTACGATTAATAGCGCAGAGAGTGATATCCATTCCATCCTCCACTTTTTTATCACTTCTTGCAAAGGTTTCAATTACAAGTTCCCGTGTTTTAGTTAGCATCGCACCAGGTTCTGTGATGTGAAACTCATTCAAAACTCGATGAAGAGCATTACTACAAACAACACTTACCATTGCACCAGGAACACCATGGCCTGTGCAATCAGCTGCTGCAATAAAAATTATTTCGCCAGCAACACCAAACCAATAGAAATCACCACTCACAACATCTTTTGGAATGAATAACAAAAAGCTATCAGGCAAATATTCATTAACTTCTTTTCGTGTTGGTAAAATTGCCGTTTGAAGTCGTTTTGCATATTGAATTGATGCAGCCACAGAACGATTATGTTCTTCAACGATTGCATTTTTCTCTTTAATCGCTTCGTTCTTTCCTGACAAAACCTCATTCATTCGTTTTTTTCTTCGGTTCGAATTAACAACAAAGAACAGCGAAATAATTAAAATCAATCCTCCCAGAACACCTAAAACAATCCATGAGCGTTGATCGGCAATTTTTTCCTGGTCCTCTGCGCTTAACGTTTTATAATGTTCACTTTGTACAATACTATCATTGTAAGCCTTCATTTGCATATCGTGCTTTACACTTCCAATTACAATCTCTCGACTTCTCTTTTCATTATCAAAAAGAATTTTTAAGTCCAAATACTTTTTAGTTGATTTTAGTGCTTTCCTGTAATCTTCCGTTCGCTCATAATAGTTAGATTCAAGTAAGTAATATTTCAATCTATGATGTGGTAAATCATTATTGATAATGAGATTATCAACTACTTCTAAAAGATTATCAATGCTGTCATTAGAGATGCTATTGAACTGTTGAATACCTAAACTCAATAATTGATGTGTATATGCATCCATATCTCCACTTTCAAAGTGCATAGTTAAAGAAGCATCAATCATCATTTTTTTCTCAAATTGAGTCAAAGTAGAACCTTCCATTGTCGCATACGAAAAGTAAGTAGAAGCCAAGCCTTGTACATTCTCTAGTGTATCATAAATCGAAATAGCTCGTTCAAAATAAATAATCGCACTATCAATCTGATTAAGGTTTTTATAACTAATCGCTATGGCATTACATGAAATGGCTTCTCCTTTGTAATTCCCTGCAATTTCTTCTTCTTTCAAACTTTCCAATTCGTAAATCAGTGCGCGATCATGTAACCCAATATCCGTGTAGATGGCCGCAATATTGTGTATCGCATAGGTTTTCCCTTGTTTAGCACTCACTAATTCTTCCTCGTCTGTTGCTTTTAGAAGAATCCTTTCATTTGCAGTCATTGATTTTAACTGGTACTCAAGACTTTTTCGGAATAAATCCATGTCAAAATAAGAGTTGCCAATATTTCCATACGCATCAGCTATCCCTTGCTCATCATTTGCTTTCCTATAAAATTTAAGTGAATTGTAATAGGATTCTCTTGCCTTCTTGAAGGACGAAATATCCTCAAAATGCCATCCCATATATTGATGTGCACGGGCGATATATGAATTATCCTTAGATTTCAAGGCATAAAACATTGCAGAATCAGCGTACATTTTCGCCTTCTCCATGTCGATGTACTCTATCGCTTGAAAGTTCAGGAAACAACGCTTTGCCTCCTTTTGGTAATCAATTTGTGTATGTGCTGTTGATGATCCTAAAAACAGGAGAACTAGAATAACAACATGAATATAAGATCTGTACACTTAACAAAAATAAAACTTATTAAGTAGATCAAAGTGAGATTGGCAAAAAAGTAAGAATAATGTCACAATTAATCCATTCATTAATTGACTTTTACTATCTTTCGTCGTCCACACTTTCAGTACCAAAATCAACTATGGCGACTAAGAAAAAATACAAATTAAAAGAACTCAAAACGTACGCTTCAAAAGAATGGTTCGTCAATGAAAAAATGTACTGCTCAGTTTTCTTAGCTCAAAATACCGACTATCTGCGAGCTGAATTGGAATTGTACAACATATTGTTTGATGAAGAGGACTGGTCATGCACAATTAAATACGAAGCTTATAATATTGGGAAGTCAAACGAGAAAGTTTTTGAATATGAACAAAAATGTGATATTGCAAAGACTGAAAACGTTTACCAATTTCGATATGGATGGGGAAATAAAAATAAAACATACTGGAAAAAAGGTAAATATGAATGGAAGGCGTATGTTGATAATAAACTGGTTGGAACAAGTAAGTTTTATGTTGAAGATGCAGGTGAGGTAACCACAACCGAAAATCCCTATTTCGACATTCAAAGCATCCGTTTTTTTGAGGATGCACAGAAAAGTATGCCCGTTAAAGATCGAAGGTATGTCACACAGTTCATTGGTAAAGAAACACGTTACTTGAGTACAGAGTTCACTTTGAGGAACAAATTAAAAACGCCTTGGTACTGTGAGCTTCAGTACTATTATTACGATGAAAATGGTAGGCTTCGCGGTCATTCAAACCGAGTTTTTAAAGTTGAAGGGGAAACAAAAACTGCCACCTTTGCTTGGGGTAATGACTCTAAAAGTATTTGGAAGGATGGTGCGTTTTCACTGGAGGTTATTTTTATGAATCAACGAATTGCCATCGTTCCATTTAATGTTGGATCACAATGGATGGAAGGTGAGCCTGATATTGCCAATTCAGAACTAATCCAAGGAGCTAAAATAACGATGGAACCAGATGATCTTTCGCTCGATCAGCTCTTGGAGAAAATGGATGAACTCATCGGATTAACTGAGATTAAGTCTGAAATTCGAGAATACATTGAATACCTGAAATTTGAGAAAATCCGAAAAGATAAAGGGCTTTCTTCTCCTAAAGAACTAAAATTACATACTGTTTTAACAGGTAATCCAGGGACTGGAAAAACGACTGTCGCAAAACAATTGGGAAAAATCTATAAAGCGATGGGGCTTTTAACCATCGGACATGTCCATGAAGTTGATCGCGTTGATTTGGTTGGTGAATACATTGGTCAATCAGCTCCGAAAGTTCGTAAAGCCATCGAGAAAGCACGAGGTGGAATTCTATTCATAGATGAAGCTTATGCACTTTATAGAAAAGAGACTAAGAATGATTATGGACATGAAGTTATTGAAATCTTACTTAAAGAAATGTCAGATGGACCAGGTAATCTTATTGTTGTGTGTGCTGGTTATCCTGCCGAAATGACTGATTTCATTAACTCAAATCCTGGATTAAGGTCGCGTTTTTCTCACTTCTTTCACTTCCCAGATTACATGCCTAATGAACTCATGGAAATTGCAAATTTAGGATTTAGTAATCGTGAGCTTGAAGTCACTGAAGATGCACGGGAATTACTTTTAAAGCAATTAACAAAAGCGTTCAGAAAACGAGATAGGACATTTGGAAACGCCCGCTTTGTGATGTCAGTTGTAGATGAAAGTAAGCGAAATATGGCACTGCGATTAATGAAAGATTCAGAAACAGAAAATATGACCGCTGAAGAACTTTCCCGTATTGTAAAAACAGATGTTCAAGAAGTATTTGTAACGTCACACACGAAGAAATTACAACTCCAAGTTGATCAAGAAATGCTGAAAATGGCACTACATGATTTAGATGCTCTAATCGGTATGGAAAATGTAAAAACCGAAATTAGAGAGTTAGTAAAGCTTGTTGCCTACTATCGTGAAATTGGCAAGGATGTGTTGAATCAATTTGTGATGCATACTGTCTTCACAGGAAACCCTGGAACTGGAAAAACAACTGTTGCTCGAATTTTCGCACAAATTTTCAAGGCATTAGGGTTAATTGAACGGGGGCATTTGATAGAATGCGATCGTGAATCATTGGTTGCTGGTTATACGGGACAGACAGCTATTAAAACTGCTGCTATAATCGATCGTGCGATGGGTGGTGTTCTTTTTATTGATGAAGCTTATGCATTGGTTAATGGAGAGAATGACTCATTTGGCCATGAAGCTGTACAAGCAATTCTTAAACGGATGGAGGATAATAAAACGGCTTTTATCGTCATTGCTGCAGGTTATCCAAAAAACATGCACGAATTTCTATCGGCAAACCCAGGTCTGAAATCACGATTCGAAAAAACGATCACATTTGAAGATTATTCGCCCAAAGATCTATTAGACATCTCCATTTACATGATGGAATTAGAAGGGCATACGTTTAATGAGGAAGCCTTAACACGCTTAAATGTTTGTTTAACGGAGGCATACGATAACCGCGATGAGCACTTTGGAAATGCTCGTTTTGCGCGAAAAATTGTGCAACAAACAGTTCGAGATCACAACTTGCGTTTGGCTGATGTCCCTTCATCTGATCGAAACTTAGAAATGATTGAAACAATCACCTTAGAGGATTTACGAAATTTACCAGATACATCAGTAATAAGTAGCTCGCAACGAACAAGAATTGGATTCTAACATTGTTTTTTATGTCATTAAAAGACGATTTTCTTCTCAATCCTAACTACCGCCATTTGAATCATGGATCATTTGGAGCGTGTCCAAAACCTATCTTTGAAGACTATCAAAAATGGCAATTAGCACTTGAACGCGATCCTGTCCAATTTTTCATCCATGATGGAACCGCACAACTTCAAAAATCAAAGTCAGCCCTTGCGGAATACATAAATTGCGACCCCGATGATGTGGTGATGACAATGAATCCCTCCTATTCAATCAATATCATTGCAAAAAGTTTGAATTTAAGTCCATGGGATGAAGTTTTAGCTACAAACCATGAATACGGTGCTCTTGACCGAACATGGGACTATTACTGCAAGAAATCTGGAGCTAAATACGTTCGACAAGAAATTCCAATTCCCTTAACTTCAAAGGAAGAATTCATTGAAAAATTTTGGAAAGGCTATACACACAAAACGAAAGCAATATTTATTAGTCATATTACAAGTACAACAGCAACTATATTTCCTGTAAAAGAAATTTGTGAACGAGCGAAGGAACTTGGTTTAATCACAATTGTAGATGGCGCTCATGTCCCAGGTCATATTCCTTTAGATTTATCAAAATTGAAAGCCGACATCTACACTGGGGCTTGTCATAAATGGATGTTAACTCCGAAAGGATGCTCATTTTTGTATGTCTCACGTGAAATTCAAGACCAGTTTGATCCATTATTAATCAGTTGGGGCTACAATGCTGATACCCCTGGAAAATCGAAATTTTTAGACTACCACCAGCTTCAAGGCACAAGAGATTATTCCGCTTTTCTAACAATTCCCACAGCTATTAAATATCTCAATGACAATAACTGGGAGGAAGTATCATCAAAATGTAAACAAGATATCCTAACGAATTATCAACCTCTTTGTGATATTTTTGAAACAAATCCGATTGTCCCAGTAACAAGTGAGTTTCTAGGACAAATTTGTAGTGTTCCTGTTCCTATTAATGATCCATTACAGTTAAAAACCATCTTATACAATGACTATAAAATAGAAATTCCAGTTTTCAAACTTAGGGATCAGGTATTTCTGAGATTATCCACACAAGTTTATATTGAACAAGATGACATAGACTTCCTGTCAAATTCATTGAAAGAAATCATCTCGAAAGGAATGATAAAATTACACTAATTAATGGCGAAACTGATTTACTTCAATTGGAGTTCTGGCAAGGATTCTGCTCTTGCACTCTATCATAATACTGAAAGAAAATGAATTTGATGTCGAACACTTAGTCACTTCTATTAATTCACACCAAAATCGTGTATCGATACATGGTCTAAGAAAAAAACTCTTAGTCAAGTAAATTGAAGCACTAGAAGATCTTGAGAAAATTTGGGTGTATACTTATCATAAGTGATCAGCAGGTCAAGCGGACCGATACTACGCTTTTAATCATTGACGAAATTGAGCATCTTAAAATAAATTTCTACAATGGAAAGTCAATGGAGCATGCTCGAGAAGGATATAGATCAGTGAAAATAAAATCTTATCTAGTTTTCTATCGACTGTATGACGAAAAAAACATGAAAGTCATTAGAATATTGCATCAAAGTATGGATGTGGACAACAGTATAGTACTCCCCAAATTTAAGACAACTGATTAAAGTGTAAATTTAACAGTTGAAAATATGAAAAAGACAAGAAGAAAATTCAGTGCTGCATTCAAGTCCAAGGTTGTGCTTGAAGCGTTAAAGGAACGTATAACGATGCAGGAGTTATCGAGTAAGTATGAAATCCATGCAAATCAAATAACGACCTGGAAAAGTGAGTTTTTAGCTAATGCATCCAGTACATCTTCTCTAAAAATTCGATTAAACCTTTCTATATAGACATTCTTAGCTGGTTTACCTGGTTGGTTCTCTTGTACTTCCATAATTCTATTGATTTGTTTACAGATTAAAGGGGATCAAATGAACTATGCGAATAATTGATGTGTCTTATACTTTAATTGACTATCCTATTTAAAGAATAAATTGAGCATTAAAAAGCCGCTCCGTATAAACGAAGCGGCTAATATGTTTTTAGGTTGTTTTTTAGACCTTAGCCTACCAAAACAGCCTCGTCAGTTTTAACTTCTTTTTCTTTGTCTTTCAAATCCGTTTTCGTTCTTCTTGAAAAGTCGATTAGGATTGGAGTCGCGATACATACAGAAGAGTATGTTCCAACGATAACACCGATCATCAAGGCAAAGATAAATCCTTTAATTGCAGCTCCACCGAAGATGAAGATCATTAGCAAAACAATAAACGTTGTCATCGATGTATTGATGGTACGAGAAAGAGTAGAGTTTAGGGCTCTGTTAATTGTAGATGTTTCATCCTGACCTTTAAATGTTTTTAGATTCTCGCGAATTCTATCAAATACAATCACGGTATCATTTATCGAATAACCAATTACCGTTAGTATGGCTGCGATGAATGCTTGATCGATATCCATATTGAATGGAAGAATACCATGGAAAATTGCAAATACTGCAAGCACTAAAGTAACATCGTGCATCATGGCAACAATTGCTCCTGTTGAGTATTGCCATCTTCCGAATCGAATTAAGATGTAAGCAAAGATGATTACCAGCGAAAGTATAATTGCAATCATGGAGGATGACATCAGTTCTTTCGAAACAGTTGGCGAGACACTTCGAGATTCTTTTACCGAAGCTTTTCCAACTTGATCTTCTAATTTACTTAAGCTTGCAAGAAGTTCTTCTTTAACTTCCTCATTCGCATTTTCGTTCTTTCGCTTGTAGTTTGTTGAAATCTCTAAGTAGAAGCTATTTGCTTTCGTTTTAGTTTCTACTGATGCAATTTTCCCATCTTCTTCAACGAAGTCCGCGATAAGTGCATTTTTAATGATGTCTTGTTTTCCCTCTGTTGACTTCTCAAATTTAACACCAAATGTACGTCCACCAGAGAATTCAACACTAGGATTCAATCCTCTAAATGCGATTGCTATAATTCCTCCAACAATTAATATTCCAGAGATCGTATAGTATTTCTTACGATTTCCAACAAAGTTGAAATTGAAATTTTTGAATGCATTTTTCGTGAATTTAGACTCAAAGTTGATTGTGCCTGCTCGCTTTAACCACATATTAATCACTAATCGTGTAATCACAAGAGCTGCAAATACAGAAGTGAAAATACCGATGATTAAGGTTGTCGCGAAAGATTCGATAGGACCAGATCCAAATGTTTTCAGTACAATCGCTGTTAACATAGTTGTCACGTTGGCATCAATGATTGAAGAAAGCGCTTTCTTAAATCCAGTATCAACGGCAGATTTCAAGTCTTTACCGTTTGCTTGTTCTTCTCGTATTCTTTCAAATATAAGTACGTTCGCATCTACCGCCATACCAATTGTAAGAACGATACCTGCAATTCCGGCAAGTGTTAACACCGCTCCAAATGATGCAAGCGATCCGAATAAGAATAGGATGTTAGCGATAAGAGCAATATCAGCAACGATCCCCGCTTTTCCGTAGTAGAAAATCATGTAAATGAATACAAGAACTAATGCAATTGCGAAAGACATTAAACCAGCTTTAGAGTTCGCTGCTCCAATTGTAGGTCCTACTTTTGTTTGTTCTTTAATCACACATGGTGCAGGAAGTGCTCCTCCATTAAGTAATCCAGAGAGGTCATCAGCTTCTTGAACATTGAATGATCCACTAATTTGTGTGTTTCCATCACGAATAGGACCATTTACATTTGGTGCACTGTACACAACGTTATCCATGGTAATTGCGATAAGTTGGTTGACATTCTCTTCTGTCATTTGTGCCCATTTATCTGCTCCTTCCGTTGTCATTCGAATGCTTACTGCGATTTCTCCATCTTGTTGATCATAATCACGTGAAGCAGACTTTATATCTTTACCTCCAACAAGTGCTTTACCACTCTCTGGAACTTTACATGGGTACAAGAAATAACCGAGACCAATTTCGTCATTTAATTTTTCCATGGATGCACCCCACATCAACTTTAGGTTATCGTTAAACACGTTTATAACGTCTTTTCGATTCAGCAGTTTTTCAACTTGACCACGATCCTCACTTCTCACGAATAAACGCGTTTCATCAATTCTTAGAACTAATTCGCGAAGTCCTTGATTTCCATCTTCACTTGTATTATCTAGGCTACTCCCAGATAATGATGTCAGTTCTTGTATATCTTGTTTTCCTGTATCGGCTGAGTCAGGATCACTTGGACCTGGAATAACATCTCCAGCTAATGAATTTGTGTCAGAAGAATCAACTACAGCGACTATTTCTGTTTCTATTCTTTCAGGTTGAGCAGCAGTTGTTACAATAGCTTCCCATTGAGCATCGAAATCAACTCCGAATCGGTAGGTTTCGAAGAACTGAAGGTTTGCAGTTGACTTTAACTTCTCAGCCACAGTCTTTTCATCCATTACACCAGGAAGTTCGATATATAATCGATTGTTCGCTGGATCTTTTTGAATGTTTGGTTGTGCAACACCGAATTGGTTGATACGGCGGTTCATTATTTCCTCAACTCCATCCATTGCTTTTGCCTCTTGTGAGCTTAAGAAATCAACCACATCTTGATTCGTAGATTTAATTCCGAGTTCATCGATGTCAGCAATAGCGAATAACTTCACCATTTTATCATCCTTGATGATTTCGTCATATTTCCCCGCGAAAATATCTACAAATTCACCTCCGTTTTCGTCATAATCATCCTTAGCTGCAGTATAAACTCTTTTAAAATCGAGTTCTTTGATGTTTCTAGCATAACTAGCCAGCAGTTCAGGCATTGAGACTTCGAGTGTGACACTCATTCCCCCCACAAGGTCAAGCCCAAGAGCAAGACTTCGTTTCTTTACATCTTTAAATGTTGATCCAAACAATGGGTATACTGGAGTTTCTGCTTTAGATTTTAGGATGTCATTCACGTAAGCAGCTTTTGCAAGCTCTTTTGCTTCAGAATCATCATAACTTACAGCAGTTCCATTTGGCAAATAAAGCGAATCCGCTCCATCTCTGCCTGCCCACTCATCATTAACTCTAGCTTGCGCTTCCTTTTCAGCTTTCTTCTCAACAGAGCTAGAAACCCATGTGAAAGACAGTTGATAGATACATACTACAGTCAGTAAAATTGTTAGAAACCAAAAAAATCCTTTATTACGCATTTCGTAAATTAGTTTAGTGTATTATTCAAGCCCGCAAATATAGCTGAATCCTTTCTTAAAGTCAATAGATTCGTCGATTCTTATTTGATAGAATTAAGAGTTTGTACTACTTTTCAAGAAATGACTAGTAATCAAGGGCTAAGGTCATCAATTGGGAATATTTAAATCCGTTCTATTTGAAAATTGATGATTGAATAAATTATAAAAAAGTTGAAATTGTCTCTATTTGCTAAGTTAGCAAGTCTTTTTCAGGGAAGAGATATCAACTTAACCTATTCAATTCCACTTGATATGTACTCGTAATAAAGCTCTGTACCTTGATCTAGAAACCAAGTTTGTGCAAGTGTATCGTATTGAAAATGGACATCTCGTTTATGCTTATAGATCAAACCAATATTTTCAGCATAAACTTCATAGAAATGAACACTATCAATTAACGAGTTTTGAGTCTTAATCTCCACCGTTACCGTTGGGTCGAAATTAATATTGTTAATAGTAGTATCACTCTGAATATCTCTATAGAAGCATTCTAATTCGCTTTGTTGATTGTAGGCATTTGCATTCCATAATTTTTGGAGTGTTGGTGCAAAAATCAACTTAATAACCCGTTCATTTTCTTCGATTAGCTCTGCTCTAATTCCATCAATTATACCTGTCCAAACATCTTTGAGTACCCAAACCCCTGCCGTAGAATCACGTGTGTAACGCCAAAATTCACGAGCTGTTCGACCTTGATTATCAATGTACTCACCTTTCCAAACAGTTTTAAGTTGGGAGTAAGTCGTATCGTGCTTGATTGTAGCACCATCATCATGAACTACATTCATTACATCATAGATAACATAACGACCTTCTTCCAATGCGAAATATTCATAGTGGAAATCTGGGGCTGCATTCTTCTTCTTACATCCATTTAATAAAAGAATAGTGCCAAGAGCGAGAAGTAAGAAGTAATTTTTCATGCTTTCATTAATAGTATGTCGCTAAAAACGTGTAATAGGTTGATATATTGTAGTCGTTTTTAAGTAAAGATAGTACAATTTCCAATTTCGATAAAATCAACTTCTAATTCGAGACCATTACTCTTTTTGTGAACACTTGATCTGACGCAATTCTAATAATGTAAACTCCTGCGCTATACTCAGATTTATCGATCAGAATTTTTCCTGAAGAACTATTTCCTTGGAACACCAATTTTCCCGTGGTTGAATATACATTCACAGCGAAATCATTTTCATATTGAATTCTAAACGTTTTATCCATCATTGCTAACGAAGGTTCGTTTGTGTTCTGGCGGCAATTGGTTGCTACATGACCAACAATTTCCTTTACACCATTAAAATCAGTCTGAGACAAACGATAAAATAACTTTGGGTCGTTACAATTGGCGCGATCATTGTCCATGTATATATAATCTGTAAGTGTTGAACTATTTGCAAGTCCATTGATCATTGCAACAAATTCATAATCAATCATGTTGCATGATCGCTCAAGTGTAAAATAATCGTTGTCATATTCTGATGAAGTTTGCCAATGCAGAACAGGATAGTTTTCACAATTGCCCCAAAAATCATACAATTCAATTGGTAGTGGACAAGGGTCAATAGTTATTCCGAAGGTTGCTGTGGTCGGACAAGGTCCTGAAGTTGTATAAGTAATCGTATAGGATGCAGGGGTTGATGTGCTTACGTTAATTAATCCGGTTCCATTGTTAATAGTTAATCCAGCTGGTGAACTTGTAAATGTGCCTCCAGCTAAACCCGTAACAGTTGGTGAAGGATTAGGGTCAGACACACAAAAACTTGGAGCTGAATAAGTATAACTTGGATCATCAGTTGGCGTAACAATAACGGTAACTGGTTCTCTAAATGATCCTGGACAAGTTCCAACCCAGTATGTAGTTGTTGCATTAAGTACTGGGGTTAAGTAAGAATTCCCTGTTGTAACAACAGAGCCACCAACCATGGCATCAAACCATGTTACAGTGCCAAGAGGAGTGCCGAAAACCGTTGCTGATAAGTTAACGGTTGATCCTTCACAAATAGTTATATCTGAAAGTATAATATTGAAAGCTGGGTTAGCTGGTAAAAATGGAAATCCATCAGATCCTTCAGTAGCTCCGTTTGGTGGGAATTCAGTTAAGTGAGAAGAGTTTGTTGTCCCACCAACTCCAGCTACCACATTTTTAACTGGTGCACCAGAAGTAATTCGGATGTATCCACCAGAGCCAGATCCACCAGGTCCGCTTGCTTCTTCAGCTTGAGTAGGGAAGGGCGGTCCAGGATTATAGAACCCAACATCTTGATCACCGCCATCACCGCCATGAGCATCCAATAACATTGTTCCAGGGAATGGAGAGACATTTACTATATGAATCGACCCACCTGCACCACCGCCACCTGCACCATCATTTCCCACTTGAGGACTTCCAGGACTTGCTGTTGCACCAGATGGATTACTGTTTTGTCCAGCTTCTCCGTTGGCTTCTATCGTTCCAGATCCTGCAATAGGTCCATATAAATTCATAAATACGAGTCCACCACCTCTACCTCCAGCACCACCTTCATCACTATCTTGATCACCAGCTCCTCCACCACCGCCGAACCAAACTCGGTCTGCAACAAAGGGTAATGGGTGTCCTCCAAAGCCACCATTTGTTTTTCTGCCATCACCTCCCCAAAGGTTATTTCTAGGTCCGACAACAGTTGCATCCATATCAATATTAGAATAAGCATATCCACCGCGACCTCCTCCTGAAGAAGTTGATCCACCGAAACCAGCAGCTTCTAGGTTCCATGTTGCGGTATAACCTTGTGGATTTCCTTGTCCAGTATATGTGCCTCCAACCATTACATTACAGCCACCACCGCCACCTGTGTTTTGGTAACCACCGCCTCCGCCGCCAGTAGCAGGTGCGCCAATTCCATATCGAGAAAACATTAAATCATATTCGGTATAATAACCGGCTACTCCCTCTCCTTTTTCAGATCCTTCAAGGTTATCAAAAGATCCCAGATGCCGAACTTGAGTTACATCACCTGTCGCTGTCAAACTATTAGGATCTAACTGTCCACCTCTGAATCCAAAAGCAGATGCACTAATTGATCCTCCAGCATTTACAGTAAGTGTGCCATTAACTTCCAAAGCGACAACTCCGCCAGAGTTCCCATTCCAAAGTGTTGGCTCTATTGTTGCTCCAGCATTAACAGTAAGATCAGTAAACCTTGGAATTCGAATAACCTGAACGTGCCCTGTTGATGTATAAGAATTGATAAGATTACAATTAAGTGTGATTGTATTAGCTCCAGATACACTCAGAACTTCAACACGCTCATGCAATCCTGATTGATTGTAATTAGTAACGCCACCCCAGTTTTCGGGATTCACGCCAAAAAAAGCAGGGAAAATAGGATTGAAATAACTTGTAGGTACGGTATAATTCCCTCCCCAAGAAACGGTTGGTGTTGTATTGACATCAATTGATGTTCCTTGCATTTGAATGATCATAATTAGATCACCAGGTGCTAAATTTCCTCCGAAAACTCCACCAGTCATAGCATTGCTATTAACTATAATGGAGTTAGTGCCTGCGGTTGCATTAGCAGTGAGATATGTGTATGTATTTACAACAGTATTTCCTGCAGGGGCAACGTAAGTTCCTTCTTTGTCACGTTGAGCAATAGACAAATGGGATACAGATAGGAATATTCCTGCTAAGACTATGAATCTGGTAGTTTTCATCATTACGGTGTAATATTCAGTTCCATTTCTTAGACGAAACTAATTTGTCTTTGGTTGGGTGTGGATACGACTCTTGACTAGACATGTTACTTTTTATGGGTTTTGAACTGCGTATTACTTTGTTAAAAAGATACTTAAGATTATCGCTGATAATTTGTTTTTATTGAAATTGATTAATCATTAGGGTGAATCCCTAATTCTTTTAATTGCTTCATCTTATCCTTAAGACGCTTCCCTTGGAGAAATGTGCCATAGTAAAAGTATTTTTTACCAGTCTCTTTTTCAAATTTATCATAGGCGTAACACCACCCATGCTTTATACCATTTTTATAACGAACAAGCATCATTTTCTTTCCGTTAGGATGGTAAGTTAGCCATACTCCAATTTTTTTGTTCTTCTTGTAATTACCACTGACTTTAATTCTTCCTGATTCGAAATATTCTTGGTATTCGCCATGAAGCAATCCATTATCATATCTAATTACTGAGGATGGGCGTTGAGATCGATCTTCTAATTTAGGTATGTAGTACACAACTTTAATTCCATGCAGGGAGTCCATTAAGAATGACTCTTTACTACTCAATTTACCATTTTTATCCCAATTTACCCAAATACTATCTTTTTTCTGATTCTGGTAGATGCCATAACTGAGAAGTCCACCAGTTTCATGGTAATAGTATCCTTCAGATCTTGACGAGCTAGTACTATGTATGATGATTGCCTTAACTTTACTGGATTTGTAGAAGTAGGAGAATTTCCCAACAGGTTTATCATCTTTAAACTGCCCTCGATACATAAAGACCCGCGTTCCGGGATAGATCTTTTCCCAGACACCTTGCTTTTTTCCATTTGCATCAGTTTGATTGACCTGCGAAAATACAGGTGAAATCATCAAAATTATTGCTACTATAGTCGTCCACTTCATTTTATACCACTTTCAAAAATTCAGTCAAATTCATTACAGTCAGATCCGCTTCAACATTGATGGGCTCTTCAGTTCTTATCCTTACTGTCTTCATACCAAGATTCTTGCCAAATAACATGTCCGAATCCGTATCACCTACCATAATACTTTTCTCAAATTCGATTTCTGGAAACTCCATTTTTGCCAATTCAGCCATTGCGGAATCTGGCTTTCTCATATCATCTTCAGCTCCTTTTAGGTTTGGAGCAAAATAACACTTATCAATTTTACCGCCAGCAACGTGAACTTCATCGCACATATAAGTATGTATTTCGAGAACGTTACGCTCAGACATCAATCCCTTTCCGATGCCTTGTTGATTAGTAACGACAATGATTCTATTGAAGAATTTAGAAAGACGAGAAATTGATTTGACAGTGTCTGAAATGAATATGAAATCTTCAATTTGAGTGATATAACCGTTCATATTCCTTTCGTTGATGACACCGTCTCTATCGAGAAAGAGTGTCCATGAGCCATCTATCCCCCAATCATCAATCGACATTTAATGTACTTTCTACGAGGTAATTGTTTCGGCTAGATGAACTCCTACCGATTAGTTCAGAGACAAATCCAGCCAAGAAAAATTGAGTACCAATAATCATTGCTGAAAGAGAGATATAGAATTCGGTACGCTCCGAAATCAATCGAGCAGATTTGTCAATAAATAACTTATCAATGCCAAGGTATAATGCAAAACCGAAACCTATCATAAAAAGAAGTGTACCGATTGCTCCAAAAAAGTGCATTGGTTTCTTTCCAAATTTTCCCATGAAGGCAACTGTCATCAAATCAAGCGGACCATTTAAAAACCGATTCAATCCAAATTTTGTAACTCCGTATTTTCTAGCTTTGTGCTGAACTACTTTTTCTCCAATATTTGTAAATCCAGCGTATTTTGCTAGTGGAGGGATGTATCGATGCATATCACCATACAATTCTATACTTTTCACAACGATGTTTTTGTATGCCTTCAATCCGCAGTTAAAATCATGGAGTTTGATTCCTGTAATTCTTCTTGCTGCCCAATTATATAGTTTAGTTGGAATTGTTTTGGTAATCGGATCGTAACGCTTTTTCTTCCAGCCTGAAACGACATCAAAATCATCTTCCATAATCATTCGATATAGTTCAGGGATTTCATCAGGAGAATCTTGAAGATCAGCATCCATAGTTATCACAACATCTCCCAGAACAACCTCAAAGCCTTTCTGAAGAGCTGCTGACTTGCCATAATTTCGTTGAAATTTAATGCCCTTAACCTCAGTATTTATCTTTCCGAGTCCTTCAACTACATTCCAAGATCCGTCTTTACTTCCATCATCAATAAAGACAATTTCGTAGGCTAATGAATTCTCATCCATTACTCGCTTGATCCAAGCATGAAGTTCGGGTAATGATTCAACCTCGTTAAAGAGGGGTATAACAATAGAAATATCGATTTTTAAATCCAACGTGATTGCTTATTAATTGCACAAATATAATCAAACTCAATCGTGCTTAATAATGATTACGGTGGGAAGCTCTATTTTGTTTTAAAAATTTTAACAACTTGTCCATTTATAGTTAAAAAGTAGATGCCAGATTTTAAGTTTCTCATATCCACAGTTTGTACAGTAGGACTAAGAACCCCCGATTGAATTAACTGTCCGTTGACTGACCTCAATCCGTACCGCTCTGTTTTAAAAATATTAGCAACTGTCACTATCCCATTGGTGGGATTAGGAGATACATAGATTTGTGTCACTCCTTGTTCGTTAAGTCCGACGGAACTTTCGTTAATAAAGAAAAGATCAATTCCTGCTTCAGTGATATTCACGTTTGGATCAAAATCATCTGCAGTAAAGAAAAATTGCATTGTTGATGTTAATGTAATATAATCGAGAAGTCGAATACTTTGTGGCTGCCAATCACCAAATGTGAGAGGTTCATCTCCGACAATATCAATTTGAATCATATCTGTTCCGTTAGAAACTTGAATTCGTAAAGAGTCATCAGGTGGATTTGGGCCAAACTTTGTATAGAACCATCGAACATAATTTATGTATGGGTCTGAATATCCTGACAAATCGATGACAGGTGAAACAAGAACAACAGCACCTCCATCAACGTCATTGGCATCTGGACCAGGATTTGATGCATTTCCAGTAACATAAGTGAACTGATCACAATCATTTACGTAATCAGAATCTGGTGCGGATCCAGAACTTGTACCAAATGGAAGGCCTCTTTCCCATAATCCAGTTGTTGCACTTGCGTTTGTGGACCAGCCAAAATCGAATGAGAAATCATCATAAATTCCCAAATCAAGATATATTGTTATTGCTCCAGTTGAGTTATCGATTAATTGAGAATAACATTCAGTTATATGTCCCCAATGTCCAATTGTAATGTCATAACTTTCTTCATAAAACAATGTGAAATTTTCTACACCGATACCATTCGTAATTCCTTCGTGCGTTAATAGGGTTGCCTTCAATCTAATATCAGCATTTATTATTGGGGTATTTGTTCCCAGTTCAAGTACGGTAATAGTAAGACTATACGGTGGAATTGGAATCAATTGGACGTTTTAGGTGAAGATCACATCATTGATCATTGGAACTGATAGCGTTTGAGGGTAATATCCAATTTTTGAATAAGTCACATCATAAGTCCCCGCTGTTGCAATTCCTGTGGCATAGAAACCAGTAGGATTAGTATCTTCAATTTGATCATCTCCTGAAATTTGAATATCGACAACGTCAATTGGTAAAAGTGTTGAGGCATCGGTAACAATTCCTTCGAGATAAGCGGCTTTTGAATAAGTTGCTCCCAAAACGAAAAAGCCCTCAGTTCGATCTGATGCCAGAACGATTCCAGATGGAAGAAAAGGATATGTACCCCAACATCCTTCATAGCCAGTTGTTTGAGTCGGATAGGTGTCATAATAGCCAACTTCGACCATATTATATGGGTATGTAATGTCATGGATTATAACACCATCTGAATAATGACTGGTTACCAGATAGTCACCTTTGACGTGAACATTATGCGGGATGGTTCCAGAGCCTGGAGAGGACTGAATCCGATCTACTTCTATGATATTGGCTGGATCGCTAACATCATAAGCTGTCATGTATGCAAAAGGTAGTTCATCTGTCGTAAATACATAATTCCCATTGGCCGAGGCCCATATATTGTGCGCAAATGTACTTGGAGTAGTTTTTGTGCCTAACAATATAGGACTTGTTCGATCTGTAATGTCGACCATACTAATTGTGCCTTCTCCTATATGTGCAAGGTACATCGTGTCGCCTTGAACATAACCATCATGTACATACCAATTATCAAAAACTCCAATTTCCACAGGATTCATTGGATCAGTATTGAGGTCCAGAATAATTACACCCCCGTTTCCTCTATTTGCACCAAAAATATAAGCATACCCAGCAGTATCGACATAGATGTTGTGGGCGGATTGCCACTCGAAACCAATAGCACCGCTATAATAATTAGTAGCAAGAGTAGTTGAAGCAGGCAAAGGTGACATGTCGATTATCAAGAGGCCTTCAATTGCTTCAGTTGTAACGTAAGCAAAATCACCGAAAGTTTTCAAATCACGCCATGTAGAGGTCATTCCTGGCATCCAAAAAATTTCTGTCGGATTTGTAGGATCGGTTAGATCAACAATACTAGTACCTTTAGTTGTTCCTAATAATCCATATTCGTTGCCATTCTCATCAACATAACCCCAAATATCGTTTAAGACAGTTGTATGTAAAGTACTGTAATCAATATGACCAAGCTGAGTCATATTTAATTGAGAGAAAGTTGTAAGAGAGGTTATTAGACAAAGAGAGCCCAGTAATAATTTCATAAATGAGGTTATTTTCAACTAAGATACAACTTTGAGCCAAGACTATAAAATGAAAATCGCAGCAATAATAAAGATTACGATGATCACTATGTACTGCCAAACATCAACAAAGTAGGGGGATATCTTCTTTATTTTGTCCTTAAAACTCATAGAATTCAAATAGTAATGATCTTAAATGATTGATTCATTTGGTTGAATAATTTATTTACTGGGGCGAGAGTTTCACTAGATGCTCTAATTTTCAAGAATATTCATTGTCCCTGCCTTAACCGCAGCTTGCGTTCGATTGTTTACATCGAGTTTTTCATAAATTTTTAATACATGCGTTTTTATAGTATTAATAGACACGAAAAGTTCTTCACTGATAATTTTATTGGATTTACCATCAGCAAGAAGAAACATGACTTCAAGTTCTCTTTCAGAAAGCGGATTAAGTAGATACATGTTGAGTTCACCTTTTGGTATTCCGACTACGAATTTATCAGCTTGATGCAATTGATTTTGGATATTTGCACGCAAGAGATCTATTTCTTTCAGGTGACGAATAATCTCTTCCTCTGCTTTTTCTTCGGCAAGTAATTTTTTAGTTCGCGTATTACGAATAACGAAGAAAGAGATTGTTAATACGAGTAAAAACGAAATAAACAAGGCTGTTGATAATGCGCTTCGTCTTTCTAGTTCAGATTGATCAAAATTACTCTGTGCGGTAAGACGATCAATCTTACTTTCGTTCCATTCAGCATCATAGCGAGCAGAAAGTTCTAATATTTTGTCAGAATTGGTTTTATTTAATAGACTATCTTTAATCGAAGTGTATTTTTTGTGAAATTGAAGTGCCAGTGCAAAATGTCCCATAGATTCATGCGATGCAGTTAATTGGTGTAAAGATTTTTTTATTCCTTCTTGGAAATTGATTGAATCTGCAAGATGTAATCCATTCGTTGCAAATTCAACACTTTGCATGAAATCTCCTTTTATATGGTATAACTTAGCTAAATTTATATACGAGGTTGCAATTTGATGTCGCTCATTGTGTTGATATGCTAATTTTAGCGCGGAATTAAATTTATTTTCAGCTTCAGTGTAGTTTTCTAACGAGATATAGGTCAGGCCCATATTATTTAGGCAATGCCCAATTTCACTTATTAGATTTTGTTTCTCCGCCAGACGATAAGCATCAAGGTAGAAATTTAGTGCTGCTTCCGAATTGCCTTTTGATTGATAAGCTACTGCAAGATTGGAAAGTGTTATGATTACACCTGCGTAATCTTTAACTTCTCGTTTTATTTCTAAGGATCGCTCATAAGATTTTATTGCCTTGTTTGTCCTTTTCATCACTCGATGAATGATTGCTATATTATTTAAAGATTGTGCTACTAATTTTAAATTTTCATTCGATGATGATCTCTCAAGTATTCCTTCTCGAATTTTTAGAGCCTCAAGATGTGCAGATATAGCGTCTTGATAGTTTCCTGTCATTTGGTGAACTGCTCCAAGATTATTCCAAGCATTACCAATTGGAGTGCTATCACCAATCACTATCCTAAGGTCAAGTGATTTTTGATAAGAGTCCAGTGCTCTTTTGTAGCGTCCTTCGTAATCATAAACGAGTCCGATGCGTGCAAAGCTTGTCGCCGTTCCTTCTTTGTCACCCAAAGCTGATGCTAGTCCTAGCGCTTCTTTAGCGTAAACGAGAGCTTGAGGGCCGTTCTCAAAGGATAACTGCCATGACAATTCATTTAATATAGGAACGCGATCAATCCCATGAGTTCGGGAGAGAACTGAAGCTAAACTATCAACCTGAGATCTCCCGAAGAAGGATGTAATTACAAGTAATCCTATGATAGTCAAACGCATAAATGTATAATGTATAAGTTGTCGTATTCGAACCGTTCAATGGTTCGTTAAATTAATAATGTGCCACTAATTTAAAGGAATTGAAGGTAAGTCCAATTAATATCAATCATTTTAGTGGCTCACAATTACCCACTTCTTAATTATGGTCTTTTCGTTGAGTTGAATTTGTATAGTATACATTCCAGCTGGCAATTTAGGGTAATTTAGAGGGTAGACCAATGAACTTCCTTCCAACTTGATTTCATTTTCAAATAATAATTTTCCATCTGAATTTGTAATTTGAAGAATTGCTTTCTTACTATACAAGCTATTAATAGTGAGATAGGAAATTCCTTCGGAAGGATTCGGGAATAATTCTACACCTTCTTCATTCGATTTGCAATCAGTAGCTACTATTTCAGAATAAGTGAAATCACCGTCTGTATCAACCTGTTTTAGACGATAGTATCCAATTCCATTTATTGGTTGATCATCTCTCAATATATAACTATGGGAAATTAACGAATTTCCTTGTCCATTCATTGTTCCGATTGATATGAAGTTTAATCCATCAGCTGATCGTTCCACATCAAAATAGTCGCTATTTAATTCTGAAGTAGTTGTCCAGTTCAATGATACTTTATCTCCAAGGCAGAATGCATTGAACTCGTACAATTCAATGGGTAATGGGATGATGGCACCTTGGATATCTAAATCGAATATGCAATCGTTTCCAGCATAACCATCTATTGTTATGTAATATTGAGTATTTGGAGGTAGAATTAATGGTCCCCAAATTATATCATTGACGTTTCCGTTATTTGCACAGAACACATTGGTATAGTTCGCGGTATCACACGGAGGTCCAGAGATTTGATTAATAGAGACTTGAATTCCGTTACTCGAAGGAGTGCAAATAGTATTCAAGAAGGATACTGTCACAAGTCCACCTATTGAATCGGTTGTGAAATAGTACCAAACTGTATTTTCAAGAGTTGGTGAGCCACATGGGAAAAGTGGATCAACTCCAGGTGACGTCGTTGCATTACTTGTTTGACTAATAGTAGTAGATCCAATTCCAACGCCAATTGCATTCGAGCAATAATCATTACAGTTTGGCCAGCTAGAAACATCAACAAAGAAAGTATCGTTCTCAAAAATATGATCAAAGAGGCCGTTCGGTGATTCTGCCCAAACAACTACTGCGCTTCCATTTGTTGGAATCGTGATATTTGGAATTGTTATTATTTGACTTTGTCCGAATGGAATACTTAGCCCTGTAAACGTTTGAGTTACGACTGCACCACCATCAATAGTATAGCTTATGTCAATTGATGTTATTGTATCGGAAGTTAAGCATAGTCTATTATTATTAAAGATAGTTGCATCAATGGAATATTGACTTCCGTAACAGCCTAATGTGTATAATACCTCAGCATCTATAGGAGTATTAGCAATGTGGAAGTTGTCAAAGGCAAACTTGTGATAATCCGCATACGTTGGCGTACTGTAATAAGGTCGGCCATATATTCTGAATTTCACGCAACCTTGTCCTGCCAAAGCACATAATGGAATCTCAACAGTAGTCCAGACATCAACAGGATTGGCGAAGCTATTTCTCCACCAGCTCGTTGTGTTGTACCAGTATGGGTCTGCAGACGAACCTAGTTGAATCCATGTTGTTCCTCCGTTCAAAGTGTACTCCACGTGGAAGAAATCAGAATTGTGCAGAGAGTGCTTAATATCAAAAAGCATTTTAGGATTGGCTATTCCTGAGAAATCAAATACTGGACTTTCCACCCAGATATATGTCCCATTATTTGATGAAGTAGTTTCACAGTACCATGAATCACCATGTCCTTCTGGTCCGTTAAGATAGGGTAGTGCTCCCAATACAAAATTTCGACCACCGTTTAATGGAGGAGCTGACCCGCCTGGAATCCAATAGGATGGACCTGCATTAAAATCTTCGTAGTAAGGAAATGTTGTAATGGTTATTTGATTTACATTTATTGATATCGCATTGGTGTCATTATTTATTTGAATGTCAGCTGGTAGAGATGTGTATGAAGTGAAATTGTAAACCCCAAGAGGCGTTAGATCTATTGTAGTTGGAAATGTATAGTTAACCGATCCTCCAGAAGGTATTGGACCAGGAACTGTACCTGTTAATGTAGTTGTAAGTATCCCCGTGATATCACAATTAACGGGAATATTTGAGATGGGTTGGCAACCGAAATTGAATACCTCGACCGTAACATTTTGTGTAGTATTATATAAGCATCCTTGATCTAGTGGTTCAATGTGTGCAATTATTCCAACATCACCGCCACCTTCTTTGATTTCAATGTTATCGAAAGCAAATTTATGATAATTAGAATAGTTTGGCGTACTGTAATAAGGTCGGCCGTAGAAACGCAATTTCACGCATGGTTGACCGGCAAGATTACATAAGTTGTTTTGGTGGGTTGTCCATGAATCAACAGGTGCAGTATAACTATTCCTCCACCAACTTGTAGTGTTGTACCAGAAAGGATCATTTCCATTACCTAGTTGCGTCCAAGTTGTTCCTCCGTTGAGACTATATTCT
>JAJRQK010000023.1 GCA_024280295.1 Bacteroidota bacterium | reverse complement strand
CCATCTATAGAGATTACTTGTCCTGTTGTTAGTGTCGAAATGGAAGTAATCCATTCCATAAAACACTGCTCAAATTCAAGACTATCTATACTTGAAAACACCCTATTTATAGTGTCTTCAGAAGGTATTCCGTGCGGTAAGACTAAAAATTTCTTGAAAAAAGATTCTTTCGATTTTGCAAACTGAATCATTTGCTTCCATGTTTCTGCCCCACAAATCACTGAAACTATTCCAATAAGAAGGATGTCGCTTAACAAGTGAAGTCGGTTTATATGACTTCTTGGGTCGGTTAATGTTGTAAATACACTGTTTAATTTATTACTGGCTTCCATTTGTTTTAACTAATTGATTATCAGTTGAATATACAAAAATAAAATCAGTTAAGCTATTAATATACAGCGTATTAAGTCAGTACTTGTCAACAATAAAGTGTGAGTTTGCCCTGAATACCTGACGGTGATTATTGATCTATTTGATAGAAAAGTTATTGGTTGGGCAATGAGCGAAGATATGACAGCAGAAGCTACCATTATGAAAGCTTGGTATATGGCAGTCGGAAATAGACCAATCAACCAGAAGTTAATCTTTCATTCTGATAGAGGTTCTCAATATGCTTGTACCAAGTTCAGAAACATCCTCAAAAGCTATGAGCAAGTTCTGCAAAGTATGTCCAAAAAGGAAGAAAAAGCACTGCTTTTGAAGGATTGGGATAACGCAGTAGCTGAAAGTTTTTTCAAAAGTTTAAAAGTAGAATGGATTTACAAAAATGAGTATCTTAGAAAATCAGATGCTGAAACATCAATTTTCAAATGGATAGAAACTTGGTACAATAGAAATAGAAGACATTCAGCATTGAATTACAAAACAATACTTGAATTTGAATTAGAAAATAATAATTACAAACAAGCAGCGTGACTTAACTTAGTGTTCAGAATTATGTTGCAAGTCCACTATGCTAGGAATATCTTTTTCAATACAAACGTTAAACAACAATCTTCTGATTTTTTTTACTCCCCAGAGTTTGTGTTTTTCTTTAAGTTTTAAGATGTTTTCTACCACTTCATCCTTAGTGCTATTTGGATGCTTTTGAGGCACCTTAGAATGCTCTTTTAAGCCTTCAATTCCATCTTTTTCGAACCTGTAAATGAGTTTGTAAGCAGTAGGTCGTGAAATATTAAATACTTTACATAATTCTGTAATTGAATATTTTTGAGTTCTCCATTCACAGATAAATTCTACTTTTTGTTCCATAGTTGTCGTTTCTTTCCAAGGCATAATTTCTGGTTTTACTCAAGAAATTAGTCTTTAAAAAGTGTAACCGATGTCCCTTTAACTTTGTAAACGATATGCCTTTACCGTACCGATGGAGGTTCTATATGGAAGTTTGAGAAAGGCAGAGAAGGTTTTATATTAATTACTGATTACGGACCAGCGCGTTTAACACTACCCCCTGTTGAACGTAAGGTTAGCTTGTATCTTGAGAAAATTGACTTTTAGTTAGTCTGAAATAATGTTGAATTGTCAAATTTTATACAATTGGGATGACCAATCCTCTTTTCTCTTGATAATCCACTCTTAAACCACTATTTTTGCAACACTATGGATGATTTCTCTCCTAGACCGAGGAAAGGATTGTCGTTCTCCGCGATGAACGAATCAGTCTAAAATTGATTAACATGAATTCAACATTAGAAAAAATGACATCGAAAGAACTTGTTCAACTCGAAGATAAATACGGAGCGCATAATTATCATCCATTAGAAGTTGTATTAACCAAAGGAGAAGGTGTACACGTTTGGGATGTAGAGGGGAAGCAGTATTATGATTTCTTATCAGCATATTCTGCTGTAAATCAAGGACACTGTCATCCAAAGATCGTTAATGCAATGATCGAGCAATCAAAAATATTGACACTGACATCTCGCGCATTTTACAATGATGCACTTGGTCCTTACGAGAAATTCGTAACTGATTATTTTGGTTTTGATAAGGTGCTTCCAATGAATACTGGAGCCGAAGCAGTTGAAACAGCAATTAAATTATGCCGAAAATGGGCGTATGAAGTGAAAGGTATCGCTGAGAATGAAGCAAAAATCATTGTATGTGATGGAAACTTCCACGGTAGAACTACGACAATCATTTCTTTCTCAAATGACCCAGATGCACGTAAGAATTTTGGGCCTTACACTGCTGGATTCATCAACATTCCTTATAACGATACAACTGCTCTTGAAGAGGTTTTGAAACAGGATAACGTTGCAGGATTTTTAGTTGAACCTATTCAAGGTGAAGCTGGAGTTTTTGTTCCTGATGAAGGTTATTTGACAAAAGCAAAAGAATTGTGTCAAGCTGCTGGAGCGTTGTTTATTGCAGATGAAGTTCAAACGGGTATCGCACGAACTGGAAAGTTATTAGCGGTTGACCACGAAAATGTGAAACCAGATATTTTAATCCTGGGTAAAGCAATCTCAGGAGGAGCATACCCTGTGTCAGCTGTTTTTGCCAATGATGATATTATGATGGTGATCAAACCTGGTCAACATGGATCAACGTTTGGTGGAAACCCTGTTGCAGCTAAAGTAGCAATTGCAGCTTTGGAGGTGGTTACTGATGAACAACTTGCTGAAAATGCAGAACGTCTAGGTCAGTTATTCCGGAAGGAAATGGATCGAGTTATTGCAAATACTGATCTTGTTAATTCTGTTCGTGGTAAAGGATTGCTCAACGCGATCTTGATTAATGATACTGAAGATAGTAAAACGGCATGGAATCTTTGTGTTGCGTTGAAGGAGAATGGCCTTTTAGCAAAACCTACTCATGGGAACATCATTCGTTTTGCACCACCATTGGTTATGACTGAAGAACAACTAATGGATTGTGTAAGTATCATTGAGGACACAATTATGAACTTCGAAAAATAGCGTTAATTTAAACTAATTTGAAGCCATTCTGATACAATTCGGGATGGCTTTATTTATTACTGAACCGTTTTAACTTTATATCCAATTGAAAAAATTGATAAGAATCGTCTGAAACTAGGTGATGTCACTATATTTGTAGACAACCAAAACGAAATTACATTGGCAGATAAAATAAAATTCGGAACTGATGGCTGGAGAGCGATCATTGCACAAGAATATACAGTAGAAAATGTTGCTCGAGTTGCTGAAGCTACAGCAAATTGGGTAAAGAAAAACTTTGATGATCCATCGATTGTCATTGGTCACGATTGTCGTTTCCAAGGTGAATTATTTGTTGCAACAGCAGTAAAAGTATTTGTTGCGCTTGGAGTAAAAGTTAAAATGGCAAAAGGATTTGTTTCAACGCCAATGATTTCACTTGGAGCTGTGAAGATGGAGAATTCAGTAGGTGTTGTTATTACCGCAAGTCATAATCCACCTTCATACAATGGTTTTAAACTGAAGTCTCATCATGGTGGACCTTTATCACCTGAGCATGTTCAAGAGGTTGAAGATATTATTCCAGAAGCATGTAGCATTGATTACGCAACGATGAACTTGGATTCAGGATTAATTGAAGTTGTTGATTTAGAAACAATGTATGTGGATCATGCTAAAGCGAATTTTGATCTAAAAGCAATCGAGGATTCAGGAATGAAACTCGTCTATGATGCAATGTACGGCTCAGGACAAAATGCTTTGAAGAGATTATTACCAAATATCGATTTCTTGCATTGCGATTACAATCCATCCTTTATGGGACAGGCTCCAGAGCCAATTGCTAAAAATTTACAAGAATTGGAATCGTTCATTAAAGAACGCGGTGATATTGATTGTGCATTAGCTACAGATGGTGATGCAGATAGAATTGGTTTATACAATGGCTCGGGTGAATTCATCGATTCACACCATATCATTTTACTTCTAGTTCACTATCTCGCACATTATAAAGGAATGACAGGGAAAGTAGCAACGGCATTCAGTACAACTCCACGAGTTGAAGTAATGGCGAAACACTACAATCTTCCGTATGAAGTTGTGAAAATTGGCTTTAAGTATATTGCAGGAATAATGATCGAAGAGGATGTCCTTGTAGGTGGAGAAGAATCTGGAGGAATTGCAACGAAAGGACATATTCCTGAACGTGATGGAATTTGGATGGGACTAATCATCTGGGAATTCATGGCGAAATCAGGTAAATCACTGGATGACCTTATTGCTGAGGTGTATGCAATTGTTGGAGGATTCAAATTTGAACGAAATGATCTTCATATTACAGAGGAACTTAAACTTAAAATCGTAGAGAATTGTAAGAATGGTGCCTATAAGCAGTTTGGTGAATATACTGTTGATCACGTTGGAACACTAGATGGATTTAAATTCTTCTTTGATGAAAATCGGTGGATGATGATTCGCCCTTCTGGAACTGAACCTGTCTTGAGAACTTATGCTGAAGCGCCAACATTAGAAGAAGTCCGCAAAATTCTTAAAATCACTGAAGAGACGATTTGTAACTGATTCAACGACCCAAAAATCTAATTATGGCTGGCTCTTCGATAGGAATAATATTCAAACTTTCAACCTTTGGTGAATCTCATGGGACTGCTATCGGCGGAATGATTGATGGAGTTCCTGCGGGTTTCAAGATTGATTTGGAGCAAGTACAGAGTGAATTAGATCGACGTAAGCCGGGTCAATCTTCCATCGTAACACAACGAAAAGAGTCTGATAAAGTTCAATTTTTGTCTGGAATTTTTGAGGGCGAAACGACGGGAACTCCAATCGGCTTTGTCATTCCAAATGAAGATCAAAAATCGAAAGATTATGACCATATCAAGGATGCATACCGTCCTTCGCATGCAGATTTCACGTACAACAAGAAATATGGTCACCGCGATTATAGAGGAGGAGGTCGATCTTCAGCACGAGAAACAGCTTGTCGTGTTGTCGCTGGAGCAATTGCCAAACAAATCTTAAGTTTGAAAGGAATCGAAATTGTTGCTTATGTAGATCAAGTCGGCTCAATTTCACTCGAAGGAGAAGTTGATTATTCACAAATTGATAAGAATCCTGTTCGTTGTGCAAACGCTGATTGTGCCATTAAAATGGAAAATCTTATTATGTCGATTAAAAAAGATGGTGATACGATAGGCGGGAGTATCAAATGTGAAATCACAAATGTATCTGCTGGAATTGGCGAACCTATTTTTGATAAACTCCACGCTGAATTAGGGAAAGCAATGCTTTCCATTAATGCAGTAAAAGGTTTTGAAATTGGTTCTGGTTTTAGTTGTATTGAAATGCGGGGATCAGAACACAATGACCTCTTCA
This sequence comes from Bacteroidota bacterium, assembly GCA_024280295.1. Lineage (GTDB taxonomy): Bacteria > Bacteroidota > Bacteroidia > Flavobacteriales_D > Crocinitomicaceae > UBA4466. Next base: position 14,395 of record JAJRQK010000023.1, on the reverse strand, counting down.
ATGAAGATGGTACAACACAAACGAATCATTCAGGTGGAATCCAAGGAGGAATCAGCAATGGAATGCCTATTTCCATGAGAGTAGCATTTAAACCAGTTGCAACTATCCTAAAAGAGCAAGATTCTATCGATTCATCTGGTACAGCAATAAAAATTTTAGGGAAAGGTCGACACGACCCGTGTGTTGTTCCAAGAGCGGTTCCAATTGTAGAAGCCATGGCAGCAATAACGTTATTGGACATGATGATGCGGGCGAGTGCTCTTGATTAGGTCTAAACTTTTTCTAGAATGAATAATCGTAGCAGAAACAGGTAGCCTACCATATGGCTTAGACAAAGAAAATGAAGCGATAGCTCTAGCTAAAGGGAGAGAAATTACTAGTTAATAAAAAGTTGATAATTGAACTGCTTTCTACACTTTGTATTTAGCTACAGTAGAACTAACTAAACTCAGACAGCTCTAACCAACGATTGGTTTTCTCATCGAGAAGTTCTATGACATTCGTTAATCGTTGTCCTGCTTGATTCAACTCTTCACCTGTGAGACTTGTATCCATGAGCTTTTCAGAAAGTTTGGCTTTCTCTTCCTCCAGAGATTCAAGCTCCTTCTCTATGTCATCAAACTCTTGTTTTTCCTTATAGGACAATTTCTTTTTCTCTTCATGTTTAGTAGTAACAGACGCTACAACTTTCTCAACTGTAGATGAAGCGTTCGAAAGTGCCATTGCTTTTTTACCCGCTCGTTCTAAATCAATCTTATTCTTGCGGTAAGCTGTATAATTTCCGGTTAGATCTTTGATATCTCCATCTCCGTTAAAAACGAAAAGATGATCGACCATTTTATCCATAAAATACCGATCGTGGGAAACAACAATCAAACAGCCCTGGAAAGAACGCAGGTAATCTTCTAAAACAGATAGGGCGAAAATATCGAGATCGTTCGTTGGTTCATCCAAAATCAAGAAATTAGGATTTGCCATTAACACTGTTAGTAATTTCAATCTACGCTTCTCCCCGCCACTTAGTTTGCGAACATAATTGAAGTGCATATTTCTGGGAAACAAGAACTTTTCCAGTAGTTGAGCAGCAGACATTTGTCGACCTTTCTCCAACGGGATGTACTCGGCAATATCACGAATAACTTCAATGACTTTCTTATCGTCATTGGTTTTAATCATTTCTTGATCGTAGTAGCCAAAAACGACAGTTTCACCTAAAACGACCTTTCCTTTATCAACCTCTACAATATTCATGAGCATATTTAAGAACGTTGATTTACCACTCCCGTTCTTTCCAACAATGCCTAATCGTTCTTGCCTTTTAAAGGTGTATGAAAAATTCTCAATAATCTTTTTATCACCGAATGATTTTCCGATTTTATGCAGTTCGAGGATTTTTGTACCCAAACGCTCCATTTTCACTGGTATTTCTAATTCATCAGTGTCAATTCGTTGTTTAGCAACTTTTTTCGTCACATGGAAAGCTTCAATTCTCGCTTTTTGCTTGGTCCCTCTGGCTTTAGGTTGGCGACGCATCCAGTCAAGTTCTTTTTTGAATTGATTTTTTGCTTTTCCTATGGTTGATGCTAGTTGTTCCTCGCGTTCTGCTTTCTTTTCTAGATAATAAGAGAAGTTCCCTTTGTATTTATAGATGGTATTATTATCTAGTTCAAGGATTTCATCACTAACAACCTCCAGGAAGTAGCGGTCATGGGTCACCATTAAAATCGTTGCTGAAGACTTCATCAAGTACTCCTCCAACCACTCGATCATGTCTAAATCCAGATGATTTGTAGGCTCATCAAGGATTAGAAAATCAGGCTCTGAGATTAGTACTTTTGCCAGTGCCACACGTTTTTTCTGTCCACCAGATAGTTGACGAATTAACTGTTTTGTATCCTCTAATTTAAGAACCGATAGAATTTGCGTCACTCGAACCTCTAAATCCCAGGCATTTAATTCAGTAATTGCTTCAAAGGTAGCTTCAATTGCAGATTCGTCCTCTGCTTCCATTGCTGCATTGTATTCTTTTACTGCATTTAATTCAGGTAAATCATGCGAAAATATTTCTTCGAGAATCGTGTTCGACCCTTCTAAATTTTCCGTTTGCTCCATAAATGCCACGCGAATATCTTTGCGAAATACAATTCGACCAGAGTCAATCGTTTCAAGATCTAATAAGCATCGAAGCATGGTTGTTTTACCAGCGCCATTTTTGGCAACAATAGCGACTTTCTGACCTTGATCAATGCCAAATGTCAAGTCTTCAAAGATGGTGCGATCACCAAAAGTCTTCGTAATTTCTTCTACGGATAAGTAATTCATTTAGCGGAGACGATCAAGTGATTCTAACAAGCGTTTATCGCGTTTTATTCCAATGTTAGCTAAAAAAGTAAATGGAAATCCAGCTACAAAATAGATGAAGCCCATACTCATTTCACGAGACGCCGTTTTCGCTTCAATCATGGCATCACCATATATGCTCAAAAGCAGAATCCCGATCAAACTTACGAAATACAATCCAAAAATAGTTCTACCAAGTTTATATTGTCGAGCCAAACTTTTGTAGGACATAATTGCCATTACACACAAAAGTGATAAAGCAATTGTTCCTATATATAATGGAAATGATTGGTAACTGAGCGTCTCTCCTGTTTTAATGTTCGTTTCGAGAATCCCATACGCGTTAAATGAAAAGCGCGAAGTTTCATTAACGAAACTGAATAAGGTTACTCCAAAGGTCACCACAGACAACAATATAATTGCTAACGCGAGATAGAGTGTTTGAATCCGTTGTACCATGTAATTAATTTTAGACAAAGATAATTGAATGTTGGCTCAGACTGAATGATGTTGAAAGTTTATTTATGAAGGTGTGCAGTTTTAAAATAATCGATCCTACTTTCCATATTTATCTTGACTCATCAATTTAGACTCCGCAAAAAAATCACTATCTTCGAATAAATATGAAATTGATGAAAACACTAGTACTCCTTTGCGCCATCCTTGTCACATCCGTTGGATTCACGCAAGAAGATGATAAGAAAAAAGAAATTAAAATCTCAGGGTCTTATGGATTCAAGGAGAAAGACCCAATCAAAGTTGGTGGTGGAGACATGCCTATAGAAACCTTGGCTTACATTAAAAAATTACGCGGCCCAAATGGTGGTTCGATGTATTACAAGAAATTAGGGAAAGGAACTTCGTATGAAAATCCTGATAAATCCTTAACTAAAAGAGAAAAAGGTATTCTATACATGTATGAACTTCGCGAAGACGGTGAGAAAAAGACCTATATTGTCTATTTCGATCAGTATCGTTATGAGGAACCAACTCCATTAAAAGGTTTTTCTTTTTGAGCTAAAAACAATTAGAAAGTATATCCAGAAACATCCTAGGAAAATTCAAGCTCGTATTTAAGTATTAGAATTGTTTTTCTGCAACGATTCCCGTACGATATTTATTTTAAAAATCAATGAAACTATAGTAGTATTATCAATTCTTGGAACGTCTGAGAGCACTCAAAAATGTTTTATCGGACAGTAAGAAAACTAAATTAAATCGCAGAACCAGCGAACGCTAGAAGTTGATCTTTCGTTTTAAATCCAATTGTCTTTTTTACCAAATTCCCTTCTGAATCAACAATCAACAATGTAGGGTATGCTCTTACTCCATATTTACGCGCAATGTCGTTCCCTTCTGGATTTTTTTCCATTTCGATCTTCAAATTAATGAACTCTTCATTGAAAAATATCGCTACTTCAGCATCTTTAAAAGTAGTTCTAGCCATTCTTTTACAAGGTCCACACCAATCAGTGTAAGCATCAATAAATATCAATTTCTCAGATTTACTTGCTTTCTCCTGTGCCTTTTTCATCGTTATGTGTGAAAACTCAATCCCTGTCTCACTTTTCGTTGAGGATGTCATCGCAATTAAAGCAACCAATACTATTGTTAATATTCCTAATCCCTTCTTCATCTCATTAAATTTATGCTGTTAAATTACAAATTATGCATGAGTCGTAAAACTCAAAATCTCGCGCACTCTTGTAAAGTTGTTACTTTTAGTCCAAAATTCATTCCAAAAAAAGAATGCTCATCCGATTCACCACAAATAACCCTGTTATAATTGACAAAGTCAATGCATTTATGGATGAATGGCACTCAGACACTGATGAAATAATTGTCAAGACATCTGGCTCAACTAGCACTCCTAAGACGATAATACTTTCGAAATCTTACATGAAAGCCTCAGCAATTGCTACGGGTAGATTTCTAAACTTAAATACTGGAGAGACTGCTCTACTATGCTTATCTTCGGATACAATTGGTGGAAAGATGATGATTGTTCGAGCAATTGTACTAGAACTAGAACTCATCGTCTCAGATGTTAATTCTTTTCCTTTAGAGGAGGTAAATGAGAAAATCACCTTCGCGGCGATGGTTCCAATGCAAGTTACATCAAGCCTAGAAAGTTCAAGTGATAAATTGGGAGCAATTGAGAAGCTTATCATTGGTGGCGCACCTGTATCTGATAATTTAAAGGAAAAACTTCAATCTCTTGAGTGCATTGCTTATCATACTTTTGGAATGACAGAGACAATTTCTCATATTGCAATGCGGAAATTAAATCATCCATCAGAAGATTATTTCACTACTCTACCTGGAATTACTATTGAGACCACACCAAATGACTGCCTTATGATCAAGGCTCCTCTACTTGGGATTGAACAATTAATAACGAACGATATCGTAGAGATAGATGGAAGCCAGAAATTCAAGTGGCTAGGCAGAAGTGACTTTGTTGTTAATAGTGGTGGGATTAAGCTACACCCCGAACAAATAGAATCGACTTTATCAGCATTTATAACTTCTCCATTCTTTGTGAGCGGAATTACCGATGAACGACTTGGTGAAAAACTCATCTTAAATATCGAAGCACTAAATACTACCCTAGAAAAGAAAATTTTAGTAGAGGCTTTGGATACTATAAAATCACCAAAAGAAATTCATTTATACCCGAAATTCAGATATACAAGAAGCGGTAAAATTGATAGAGTATCAACTCTAAAAGATAGCATCAATGTCATTAGGAAGATATTATAGAAAATTAGGGTTACCCATCAATGCAAGTAAAGACGAGGTTCGAAAGCGTTTTCGTAAACTTGCAATGCAGTATCACCCAGATAGAAACCCATCCCCAGCAGCCGCTACAAAATTCCTTTCGATCACTGAGGCATACGAAATTCTTTCTGGAAAACGTCCAGCTCCAATCACTACGATTAGAAGATCAACTACCACAAAGAACAATGGAACTTCGACACAAACAAATGCCACAGTAGCTATAAAACAACAAAGAGAACGCGTAAAAGAAGCAAAGGAGAGGTATGACGAGCAACAACGTAAAGAGCAACTGGAAAATGATCGCTACTATCACAGACTAACAAGTGGTCGATTATGGAGATTGATGCGAATTTCAGCAATCGTTGGTACAGTAATGGCTGTTAGCTTGCTTTTTGATCAGTTTTTGCCACATCACTATGAGAAAGATAAAATAACACATTATGCACTCAATCGCGCATACGGAGGAAATGGAGAGCCGCTTGGCGTTATCCAGACGAAGAAAGGAAATAGTTACTGGGTTTCTAGGATGAGTTATACATTGTACGGAAGGTCGTCAAGTATAGACGTGGAAACAAGTTGGATTTTTCATCAACCCATTCGAATAATCGCCAATGGCAAGGTAGAAAACACACCCTATCCAGTTCACTATACAATGTTCGCGAATTTTCTTCCAGTAATATTGCTCTTACTTTTGCCTCTTACGACTTTCCTTTACAAACGTAAAACGATTGGATTCACAATTTTATTCCATACATGCTATTATGGTATTAACGGATTAATGATCTTGATTTTTTTTACAGGTGATAGATGGGTCCACCTATTAACAGCTGGATTTATATAGAAAAACGACTTTTCACTTGAAATTTTTCATAGCGCGATCCATGGTACGCTTATCATCCTTATCGCGGATATCTTGTCGTTTATCATGTAGTTTCTTGCCTTTTGCACAAGCAATTTCAAGTTTAGCCCATCCTTTTTCAGAGATGAACATTCTCACAGGAATCAATGTATTACCCTTATCCTTTAGAAATTTCTCAATTCTATCAATCTCCTTACGATTCAGTAATAATTTCCGGTCTCCACGTGGTCTGTGAACATTAAAAGAACCATTAGCATAAGCCGTGATATTCATATTCCTTAGCCATACTTCTCCATCTTGAAATACACAATACGCCTCCATAATACTTGCTTTCCCCTCACGAATACTTTTAATTTCAGTCCCAGTAAGTTTGATCCCAGCAATGTATTTATCGATCAGGTGGTATTCGAATCGCGCCTTTTTATTTTGTATGTTAATTTTTGGTTGCACTTGTTAAGATTGATATATGTAAAAGTAATACTTCTTACCAAATTAGGACACTTAAGAATTAGGTAACTTCGCATTGTGAAAATTCCTTCCAAACATATTGAAAATGCCGTTGATCAGATGGCCTCACTTCCAGGCATTGGCCGCAGGACTGCCCTCCGCCTTGTGTTACAACTTATGAATCGATCAAATGAAGAGGTTTTAGCATTTTCTGACTCGTTTGTCGAGATGAAAGAGCATGTTAAACAATGTAAAACATGCGGAAATGTTTCAGACAAAGAGCTTTGTTCAATCTGTTTAAATCCAAGGAGAGACCATCAACTTATATGTATTGTAGAAGATGTCCGTGATGTACTTGCCATTGAGTCAACCGACACCTACAAAGGTGTCTATCATGTGCTAGGAGGAATTATTTCACCAATGGATGGTGTTGGTCCTTCTGATTTATCAATTCCCAATCTTATCCAGCGGGTTGAAGAAGGACAGATTTCTGAGGTTATTTTTGCCTTGAGCGCAACAATGGAAGGAGATACTACCAATTTCTTTATCTACAAAAAATTGAAGCAATTTAACATCATTATTTCAAGCATAGCAAGAGGAGTTGCTATTGGTTCTGAACTACAATACGCAGATGAAGTGACATTAAGCCGATCACTCTTAAACCGTCAACCTTTCATTGTTTAAAACAAAAACATACTGAGCTTATCTGTTCCTCATTTAAATGCTATGTTAGCAAAAAACTAAAAAATATGTTAAAAGAATTTAAAGCATTTATAATGACGGGCAATGTCTTGGATCTGGCAATTGCGGTTATTCTCGCCGGTGCGATTGGTGGAGTTGTAAAAGGGTTTGTGAATTTAATTATGATGCCACTAATAGGTCATTTTTCAGGTGGGCTTGATTTTGCCGAGATGAAGTATGTTCTAACCGAAGCTGTTGCAGAATCAACAGATTTAGCAGGGAATGTTGTTGCGGCAATTCCAGAGAACGCTATTGCTTATGGTGCATGGATTAATACAATTATTAACTTAATTATTGTTGGGTTTGTTCTGTTTTTGATCGTTAAAGCATACAATAAAGCGAAGAAGAAAAAAGAAGAAACTCCTGTTAAACCAGCAGGACCTACAATGGATCAAGAATTACTTACTGAAATTCGAGATCTACTTAAAAAATAACTCATAGAAATTTGGCTACTCCCTAATCTATTTATAGTAGCCATTAATTCTGCATCTGCTAGAAAATTGTTTAAAAACTGCTGCCACATTCAAGTAACTAATAGTTCTATTTAGATGAGCGTTCAGTGAATGTACAACTAATCGAAGTTAAATGTTCTTGATGCTAAAGTAAAAAACACGAAAGTTCTATAGCATGAACTTTCTCTGAAACCAATGACAAAACCATGAAAAATTAAAAATCACTGCTAACCGAGTAAAATAAATTGAAAAAAGATGGTTTTTGACGACCATCTTTTTTATTATCATATTTTGTAGGTTCCGCAACCATATAAAATATGAGCACTAAAAATAGTGAAAAGAAATTAGTTGGTCAGTCGGATTGATAATGTATTTTTTTCCAAGTTATTCATATTCGATTCTAGCACAACCATCGTTTCAGGCGATGAAATAAACGACAAAGGTGAATGGGTGCTGCCAAAAAAATCATTAAAATGGTCAACTCGTCAACAAAAATACCTGTATCCCAAAAGGGCTATGAGTGTTGTTTTTAGAGTCAAACTTATGGCTTATCTAAGATAAGTAAATCACTATTCCACAGCCAATAGCGAAAAAGGTGATGGCTAAAAAGTGGGTAGTATACGCCAAACAGAATACTCTACACATCAACTCAACAGGATATTTTAGTTTATGCTGTTTCATAAATCTAAATTTCAGCTGCAATATCTTTTGCTTTTTCTTCGCTAAGTTTTATTGCGTTGAGCTTAAAATTTGCTGTGTACTTTCTTCTTGACATATTGCTAATTTAATTTAAGCAATCGTATCTTAACTTACTGTCCAGTTATTTATAGTGCATCCACAACCTTAAAGGTAAGAAAAATGGGCCTTTAGTAACAGGTGAAAAACTTTCTAAAACAACTTAGCTTGATCTTCATCTTTATCATCTTTTTTAGATATATCCCATTCAATCGTAACACTTCCCTCCTCTTCTTCTGATAATTCCGTCGTTTCGATTTCAACTGGTTTTTCTGGCTCTGGCCAAGGTGAATCTCCTTCAATAACATGATCAAGCAGGATCTCTTTCACTTTCAATTTGGTAATTTGATTCCCTTGCGATTTCATCCCCTTGATATCAATGAATTCATTGAATTCAATTAATGTGTCAGGAAGCTTTTTCGTAGCCTTGAGTAACTTGTTGTAAACGACTCTAATTCGAGGTTCATAAGCTGTTGAAACAGTATCCATATAAGCTCCTTCTTCTTCAGGGATGAATACCACTTTCTTATCTGAAGTGACTTCACAAAGGAAACGTTTTCCATAGTGTATTTCCTTCGCGGGATCAAAATAGACAACCGAAAGAGGATGATCAGGGTTCCATTTTTCAATATGAATCATGTCCTCATCAAAGTGCAAAGAAAGATCGAAGTGGCTTAATCTATAATGCCCAGACTTGTAAATTGTAAGGATCTTATCTTCACCCTTGAATGCGCCAAGGAATTTACCTCGATTATCGTCATTCAATCGACCTACAATATCGTCATACCAAATTTTCCGTGCAGCGAGGGTTGATCCACCAACTTCTTTCTGGACAATTTTTGAGACAATTTCTTTCGTAACGCGATTTCCATTTGCTCCTCGACCTTTGATTAAAAGGTCACCCATATCGATATCAAATTTCAAGCGCTTTAAATGTGGCCGAGCTCTTAACACAATCGTTACAACTTCTCTCTGACCATTCGGGTGAACGTTGAAATAAAGAACTTTAGATCCTATTGTTCCTTTCGTTAAATCGTATTCTGTATCACGTGTAATAGAATTTACGGTAAAGCGCTTCATCATTGTTGATCCACCCTTTCCATCTTGATACATCATGTGATAAACAGTACGCTTATCTCCACGCTTCCATACATTTACATAAATGATTCCTTTCCCAACAAATTTCTTATCCGAAACTTTAGAAATCATCATCTTTCCGGTATCAAAGAAGACAATTACATCATCAATTTCTGAACATTCAGCAATGAAGTCGGCTTTACGCAAACCATGACCAACGAATCCTTCGTTGTAATCGACATAAAGTTTTTTATTGGCGATGATCACTTTTGAAGCGTTGATGGAATCAAAGGCCTTAATTTCTGTTTTACGCTCCTTTCCTTCTCCAAATCGTTTTTTGATGTCCTTGAAATATTCGATTGCATATTCGATCAAATTTGCCAAGTTTTCTTTCACTTTAGCAATCTCATCTTCAATTTTAGCGATTGTATCGTCCGCTTTACTAGAATCAAATCGAGTGATTCTAATCATTGGAATTTGCGTCAAGCGTTGTAAATCTTCATCTTCAACCTTACGAATTAGCTCCTTTTTGAACGGTTTAAAAGCATCATACATGTATTCAAAAAGTTCCTCTTTATCAGAGTATTTTTTGAAATCAATGTACATTTCTTCACGGATGAATATTTTCTCCAACGTTGAGAAATGAAGTTGTCTCTCTAATTCTTCCAATCGAATTTCCAACTCACGCTTGAGAAGCTGAACAGTATTATCAGTATTTATTTTTAATATCTCAGTTGCACCAATAAAACGAGGTCGGTCTCCATCAATAATTGACGAGTTAGGAGAAATTGACACTTCGCAATCAGTAAAAGCATACAATGCATCAACTGTCTTATCAGGAGAAACTCCTGGCGCCAAGTGAATAATCACCTCAGCCAATGCCGCAGTGTTATCTTCGACTTTTTTGATCTTAATTTTGCCTTTATCGTTGGCTTTCAAAATAGAATCAATCAAAGATGTTGTAGTGCCATAAGGAACTTCATGAATCACCAATGTTTTCGTATTTTCTTTACGAATCCGTGCTCTTAAACGAACTTTACCACCTCTAATTCCATCATTGTAATTGGAAAAATCGGCCATTCCTCCATTCGGGAAATCCGGTAGAATAGTAACTTTTTTACCTCGTAAATGGTTTATTGATTGTTCAATGAGTTCGATAAAGTTATGCGGCATGATCTTACACGCCATTCCAACAGCAATTCCTTCTGCCCCTTGAGCAAGAAGTAGCGGAAACTTAACAGGTAAATTCTCAGGCTCTTTATTTCGACCATCATAACTGCTTAACCATTTTGTCGTTTTACCGTTAAATGCAATGTGCAAAGCAAATTTAGATAAACGTGCCTCAATGTAACGAGCGGCAGCAGCTCTATCACCTGTTAATGTATTTCCCCAGTTTCCTTGACAATCAATCAAAAGATCTTTCTGACCAAGTTGAACGAGTGCATCTCCAATCGAGGCATCACCGTGTGGATGATACTTCATGGTATTTCCGATAATATTTGCCACTTTATTGTAGCGACCATCATCCATTTCCTTCATTGAATGAAGGATTCTTCGCTGTACAGGTTTTAGTCCATCAAACAATCCAGGAACTGCGCGCTCAAGAATTACATACGAAGCATAGTCCAAAAACCAATTCTCGTAGAGTCCTTTGAGCGGAATAATATTCTCATCGAGTCCGTCACTTTTCGACGATGAGTTATCCTCTTCGTTTACGTTGTCTAATTTTTTGTTCTCATCTTCAGCCATTCTCTAAGATGCTTTTTCAAGTTCATTATCTTCTTCACCAATTTCCCCTTCTTTTCTGAGATTACTAATAATGAATTGTTGTCGCTCTGGTGTATTCTTACCCATGTAATAAGATAGAATCGTTTCAATAGATGCTTCTTTTGTAAGAAATACTGGCTCCAATCGAATATTTTCACCAATAAAATTCTTGAATTCATCTGGAGAAATCTCACCAAGACCTTTAAATCGTGTTATTTCAGCATTTTTACCAATTTCAGCAATTGCATCCAAGCGTTCTTGCTCAGAATAACAATAAAACGTCTTCTTTTTATTTCGAACTCTAAATAAAGGAGTCTGAAGAATATAAACATGGTTTCTTTTGATCAAATCAGGGAAGAATTGCAAGAAAAATGCGAGGAGTAGCATACGGATGTGCATCCCATCGACATCAGCATCAGTTGCCACAACAATTTTATTGTAGCGAAGATCATCCATTCCATCTTCAATATTCAATGCTGCTTGAATTAGATTAAACTCCTCGTTTTCATACACAATTTTTTTCGTTAATCCATAGCAATTTAATGGCTTCCCTCGCAATGAGAAGACAGCTTGCGTATTGACATCGCGAGATTTAGTAATCGATCCACTTGCAGAATCCCCCTCGGTGATAAATAATGTTGTTTCCTCTCGACGAGCATGTTTTAGATCAGTCAAATGAACACGGCAGTCGCGCAATTTCTTGTTGTGAAGATTTGCTTTTTTTGCTCTATCTCGCGCTATTTTCCGAATTCCAGAAAGTTCTTTTCGCTCTTTTTCTGATTGCTTAATCTTCTTTTCAAGAATATCAGCCACATCAGGGTTCTTATGTAAGTAATTGTCTAACTTCTCCTTGAGAAAATCATTAATGAACGCTCTCATTGATTTCCCTTCAGGTTCTATTTCTAATGATCCTAGTTTAGTTTTTGTTTGAGATTCAAAAATAGGTTCCATTACCTTAACAGCAACAGCAGCTACAATAGACTGCCTTATATCCGAAGCCTCATAGTTCTTTCCATAAAAGTCTTTAATTACTTTTGCAACGGATTCTCTAAAAGCACTTTGATGTGTCCCGCCCTGTGTTGTATGCTGACCGTTTACGAATGAAGCATAATCTTCACCATACGTTTTACCGTGCGTAAATGCCACTTCAATATCTTCTCCTTCTAAATGTATTATTGGGTAGAGAGGATCGCCATCCATGTTGTTTTCAAGAAGATCCTTTAATCCATTTTTAGAAATGAAACGTTCGCCATTCATCATAATCGTTAGACCACGATTTAAATAGCAATAATTCCACATCATTTTAGCGAGGTAGACAGTCTTGAAGGCAAATTTTTTAAATACATCCTCATCTGGAATAAACTCTACGTATGTTCCATTTCTCTCATCAGTTTTTGAGATCGGTAAATCCTCTGTTAATTCTCCTCTGCAAAATGCAACTTGTTTTTTCTGACCATCACGGACGGAATAGACCATGAAATAAGAAGATAAAGCATTCACAGCTTTCGATCCAACGCCATTTAATCCAACAGATTTTTTAAATGCTTTTGAGTCGTATTTACCTCCAGTATTAATTTTAGAGACGACATCCTCCACCTTTCCTAATGGAATTCCACGACCATAATCACGAATAGTAACTTTCCCATCCTTGATTTTGATGTCAACTTTGGTTCCATTCCCCATAACGAATTCATCGATACAATTATCAACAACCTCTTTTACAAGGATATAAATTCCATCATCCGCAGCAGAGCCGTCACCTAATTTACCAATGTACATCCCAGGACGGAGGCGAATATGCTCCTTCCAGTCTAAGGACCGAATATTGTCTTCTGTATATTGGTTTTCTGCCATACTCTGCTATTTAATTGGAGAACCACCAAATATAATCAACTAAAAGGGTTGATTTCACTGGTTTTCAGAGAACTTATTCACTAAAAACGGTTAATAAGTCGGATTATCAGATAGTTGGTAAGCTAATTAATGGCATTACTCTTCAACTTTACCGTACCATTCTCGGATTATATCTAACGCTGGTTTGCCTTGAGGCGTATAGCGTTTATTCTCTCGCCCTCCTTTTTCTCCAACGACATGCCACTTCCAAAAGAACCCGCCAGCCATCCAATCGTTCTGCCAAACGGTTTGAAAAAATGCGTTATAAGCGACGACTTGATTATTCATGTTTGGTTTGAGTGTATCTTTATCTGCATTATAATTTGGCGCACTCGTGTAATCAACACTTTTAAATCCATATTCAGTGAAAATAATTCGACGGTTGTATTTCCGTGAAAATTTCGAGAATTTCGACTCTAATTCTGACCAACCAGCCTTCAATTTATCAAGCGAAACATTTTTCTCATCTGAAAGCGGAAAGTAAGTATCAATTCCAATAAAATCCAAGTCTTCCCAAAAAGTAACCGCTTCATAATTATCCCAATTAGAGGCATACGTGAGTGGGCCATTATAGATTTCTCGAATCTCTTTAATTAACTTCACCCAAAAGTCTTTTCGCTGAACCACAGCTTTTCGATATTCAGTGCCAATACAAAACAGATCAACATCCATTGAGTCGGACAGTCGTGCAAATGTCAAAATATAATCACGATAACTTGATTCCCATTCTTTCCACTCCGTTTCAGTTGACAATTCAAAGTCACCTGGCCAACCATCTCCAACCACCCAAACGTGTGGCTTTAGCATTGTTTTCAATCCTGCTTTCTGTGCAATCCGAATACATTCAGCCGTGCCTTCCAAAGATTCTCCCCACCAATACCCAGCTGAGTAATCGAAAAAAACCTTGGAATCGCCTCGTCTTGTTACAGCATAAGGAACCATCGCTACCCACCCAACATTTAGGTCAACCAAATCATCAAAACCTCCTTCTACAATTTTCGATTGGGGCATTTCAAGGTTTGTTCCTGCAATTTTATCACTAACAGAAACAACTTCTTCAGAACTTAATTCAAACATATCTGAAATAGCAATTTCTTCGCTGCATGAAAAAAGTATAACAATAGAGATAAAAAAACATAGAGATTTCATTGGCAATCAATTTACACTTAATATAAAAGTAATATTCATCGCTATAATTGTTAGAGATTTTATTTTTCTGCTTATAAGTTCACTAACTATTAGCACATCTACTTTTTATTTTTAGGCTTACGCTTATTACTCGCCTTTGCCTCAGTATTGAAAT
>JAJRQK010000022.1 GCA_024280295.1 Bacteroidota bacterium | reverse complement strand
TGGATACTTATCGCGCATTGTCACATTCATTTCAAGTGGGTGCATCTCAATTTGTGTCAGCTTTGCTCGACCTCAAGTTAACCCGTAATTCATCTAGTTTTGGTTCAGCTTGGAAACAGCGTGATTTCACTATTCAAGAAAGTCAAAAGGAGTTTTTGCAGGGAGTCGAGTTTTCTGATTTCGCAGTTTTTGAAACACTATTAGACTATCTCCCCGAAGGGTGCAATGTTCACATGGGAAACAGCTCTGTTGTTCGCTATTGCCAGTTATTTGATCCAATTCCATCACTAAATTACTTTTCAAATCGAGGAACTAGTGGGATTGATGGGAGTACAAGTACAGCAGTTGGAATCTCTCTTATGAGTCCAGATAGGTGCAATGTTCTTTTTACGGGTGATGTTTCATTTTTCTACGATAGTAACGCTCTTTGGAACAGTAATCTTCCTTCAAATTTGAGAATATTACTGATCAATAATGAAGGTGGTGGGATTTTCAGAATCATTGATGGTCCTCGTCAATCAGATCAGTTAGAGAAGTATTTTGAGGCGCATCATACGCAAAAGGCTGAGTTTATCTGTAAAGCGCATGATGTTATCTATTCAAAAGTAACGTCAATTTTAGAAATTGAAAACGAACTACAATCATTTTTCGAAGAGAGTGACTGCCCAAAACTCATGGAGATTTTCACTCCACGAGAGCATAACGAGAAAGTCCTTAAAGCATTTTTTGCTGCTGCAGTCTAAATTAGTATACTTCATCCTCTATCCAGTCTGTCACTTTTAAATCTCACAATCTAATTCTCTAGTCATCTATTAATCCAACAATCTCTTTATCTTCACATCATGAAAAAAATGGCACTGCATTGGAAAATTATGATTGGAATGCTCTTGGGAATCATTTGGGCAATTCTTTCAGGTTATTATGGGTGGAATGATTTCACTGCTGATTGGATCAATCCATTTGGAGTGATCTTCATTAACTGTTTAAAATTTATAGCAATTCCATTAGTACTTTTTTCTATTATTTCTGGAGTTGTCGGAATGGGCAACCCAAAGCAATTAGGACGAATTGGCGGGAAAACCTTATTGATGTATTTGTTTACGACAGTAATTTCAGTTTCACTAGGTTTGTTTATTGTAAATACGTTTCAACCAGGTGTTCAATCCAATGATGCAACTCGATTGGAGCATCGATTGGAATATGAAGTATGGGCAGTCGATAATGGGATTGAGATAAAAGATGGACGCCTTGAAATGGCAAATGCATCTGACTCTCAACTGAAAGATATTAGAGTTAAATTGGCTGCAGATTCAGAAACAACGGCTGCAAAAGTTGTCTTGTCCAAGCAGGAAAATGCGAAAGAGGCAAAAAAAGGACCTTTGCAGCCCCTTATTGATATGGTTCCGACGAATCTTGTGAACGCTTTATCAAGTGGTAACCTCATGTTACAAGTTATCTTTTTCGCATTGTTTTTTGGAATTGCTCTTGCTCTTATGCCATCGGAAAAGACGAGTACTGTCAAAAAATTCTTCGAAGGAATGAATGACATTTTCATCAAAATGGTTCACATGGTCATGCGTGGCGCACCGTTTTTTGTCTTCTGTTTAATGGCTGGAGTGTTAGCCAAATCAGCAGATAATCTCACCGAACTTGGTGAAATATTTGTGAGTCTTGGCTTTTATGCACTGCTAGTCGTCCTTGGTTTATCAACCTTGCTTTTTGGACTTTATCCGCTCATATTGCGCGTTTTTGGTGTGAAAATTGGATATCGAGCGTTTTTTACTGGAATGAGCCCCGCACAATTTTTAGCATTCTCTACAAGTTCTAGTGCAGCAACACTACCTGTTACAATTGAATGTGTGAATGAGAACTTAAAGATCCCAGAGCAATCTTCGGATTTTGTACTTCCGATTGGTGCAACCGTAAACATGGATGGTACTTCGCTTTATCAAGCTATTGCAGTTATTTTCTTAGCTCAGTATCACGATGTTGACTTATCTTTGATTCAGCAACTTGGGATCGTACTTACAACAACACTTGCTTCTATTGGTGCGGCAGCAGTGCCTAGTGCTGGGCTGATTACATTAATGATTGTCCTCAGTTCGGTTGGGCTGAATCCAATGTGGGTTGTTCTTATCTTCCCTGTGGATCGTATCCTTGACATGTGTAGAACGGTAATAAACGTTACGAGTGATGCAACTGTATCGGCTGTCATTGCCAAGAGCGAAAAGATGATGTGATGAGCGAAGTATCTCTCTATAAATTATAGGTTTCCAAAGATTGTGGAATCGTTAACGTCAGAATTAACTATAGATAAAAAGTGGAAGTGGTTTATTTTTTAGTTCGTATCAAAAACGCTGGAAGAATTGTAAAATCTGCTATTAGAGCAATGAAAAGTGACGATGCCACAATAATTCCCATTGAGGAAATACTTCCAAACTGCGAAAACCCAAATACGAAAAAACCTAAACTTAGAACAACAGTAGTGATCAACATAGGCTTCCTCAATTTCATATAAGCTTGACGAGCAGCTTCTAAATTCGACATTTCATCT
>JAJRQK010000021.1 GCA_024280295.1 Bacteroidota bacterium | reverse complement strand
TGTGAAAAAGCAAAATGCAATAATATTATTATCTTAATCATGTAAACCATTTAACAAAGAAGAAAATGAAGCATAGGCTACTTTTTTTTATACCAATTTTGCTGTGTGCGACTATTAGTAACGCACAAAAATTAGAAACCAAACTTCAATATATTTTAGACTCTGTATACAAGACAAATCAAGATGCTGTGGGTATTATGGTTCATGTTGAATTGCCAAACAAAAAAGTATCTTGGACTTCTGCCAGTGGTTTGTCAAACAAAGATTCATTGGGGATGATTAATGAAAATCAACCTGTTCTTATAGCGAGTAATACTAAAACGTATGTTTCTGTTGCGATATTAAAATTAGTTGAAAATGGAATGTTAGAACTAAACCAGTCAATAAAGAAACTGCTTAATAGAAAAACAAGAAGACTATTTATTAAGGGTGGTTACAACCTAAGTGAAATAACCGTTAGACATTTACTTTCACATACATCTGGCATAACAGATTATGTAGATGACGATTATTTTTCCTTCGTAGATGATCATCCTAACCACAAATGGACAAGAAATGAACAAATTAGGCTTGCTATAAAAAAAGCAAATCCAAAAGAAACAGGAAAAACATTTTCCTACGGAGATATTAACTACCTCTTATTAACCGAAATATTAGAACTGGAAACAGGTGAACCTTTTTATACCGCAATACGCAATTTATTAGATTTCAAAAAACACAACTTGAGCCATACTTGGTTTGTTAACTTAGAAGACACGCCTTCAAACACACTACCTCTTGTTCACCAATACTCTGATAAATATAACTGGGATTCCTATAATTTAGACCCGTCTTGGGATTTATATGGTGGCGGTGGCTTGGCATCAACAACTAAAGACATTGCACTATTTTTTCAGTTGTTATTTAATGGCGAAATCATTAAAAATCAAGAAGTTCTCTCTCAAATATATACTTATGTGATTCCAAGAGAAGAATCTACAAATTATTGCCTTGGTTTATATCATTTCCCATCGTTTTTTGGCTATGAAGCATATTATCATGGTGGATTTTGGGGTACAGATGTAATCTATCTTCCAGAATTGAATGGGACTATTTCCGTTTTCACTTTAGTTAAGGAAAAACGAAACCTCAATGCCCAAATTAGTAACGAAATAATTAAAATACTAACTCAATGATATGTCGCGAATCTCAATCCTTTTTATAGTTGTATTTATAGCTAGTTGTAAATATCAACCGTTAAATGTAAAACTAGAGCAAAATGAAATTACAACCATTACAGCAGAAGATTACGAATTAATAAAAACCCAAAAATCAACAAGTTTATTGGTAATCTTCCCTGGTGGAGGTTCAACAGCACAGGAGACTAAAGAAGATTTTAAGATTACTGAGAAAGCAACAGAAAATGGAATTTCTGTCCTTTTTATGAATTTCAGCCAACATTTGTGGATTGAGAACCAAGATTCTAAACAATTATCTATTTTGATTACTGAAGCCATAGAGAAAAATAAGCTAGAGGTAACTAAGTTATTCATAGGAGGCATCTCACTTGGAGGAACTGTAGCACTCACACTTTCAAATTATCTGATGAAAACCGATTCCCCCTTAATTCCAACTGGAGTATTTGTTGTAGATTCACCTATTGACCTGTATGCTCTTTACGAAAGCTCTCTAAAAGATCTTGCCAGAAAAGACTTTTCAGAAGAGCGTCTTGCAGAACCAAAATGGATCATCAACTATTTTGAAGAACAATTTGGTGGTAAAGATTCTCTTCTATCTAATATTCAAAAAGTGTCCCCTATTACTACAAAGACTAAAAATGTTAATAATATTAAGTTCTTAAGAGAAAGTAAGATTCGTTTTTATACTGAACCAGACACTTTGTGGTGGAAAGAAAATAGACAAACCGATTTTGAAAGTACAAATGCTTTTATCATTCAAAAAACACACCAAATTTTAAGCGATGAAAATTGGGAAAATGCTGAATTAATTCAAACCAAAAACAAAGGATATCGTACAAACGGAGAAAAGAATCCACATAGTTGGTCGATAATTGATGTCCATGATTTTATAAATTGGGTTTTAGAATAATTCACTCTCAAATGAAAATATCAAATAGCAGATTTAAATCGAAGGCAATAATATGGAGAATAGGAACCTTATTAATGCTCTTAACATCTTCTTACTCGTCTAGTCAGCAGACCATCTTATGGAAAGTGACCGATACTTTAAATGATAGAGTATCTACCGTTGTTGGTACATTTCATCAAATGGGAAACTCCTTCATCGATTCAATTCCTGAAATTCAAGAACGGTTGTCTAACTCGGAATTGGCTATTTTTGAGTCAATTTCAGACATTGAGGAAACTCGAAAAAGAATTAATCAAAGAGAAAAATCCTACGAGGTAAAAAAACATTTAAAGCGAAAGCATTTTAATCATTTACTCAAAATAAGTAACAGTTGGAAAGTTGATCTATATAAACTAAAGCCGAGTGAAATCAGTTTAAAGTTAGAACAAGAATTTCAATACCAGGTATGTGAAACTGCAAAATCTACAGACAAATTTATCCATTTTGATGACTATATAAAATACCTAGCAAGTCAACAAAATATTGAACTTTTCGCATTAGAGACAGATAGTCTTCAATTAAATTTCATTGAGAGAGAATATAATTATCCTACTTGGAAAGACGAAAAGAAAAAGATTAACTATTGGATTAAGAAAATGACAGTCAAAAAATCAAATTCTGATAATTGTACATTTGCTTATAAATATAAAGCATTTGATTTAAACTATGACTTTGAAAAAAAATGCAGTAGTAACGTCTTAGTTTTTGAAAGGAATAATAACTGGATGGAAATATTACCCAACTTAATGAGAACAAAGAATTGCTTCTTAGCAGTAGGTTATTTTCATTTATACAACGAATGTGGAATATTAGAGCAATTAAAAAATGAAGGATTTGTAGTAGAGCCTATTGAAATAATGCCAATTACTGATATCTAAGAGTAAATTCAAATGTAATTTCTTGCTGGAAGTGAAGATATTCTATCTTCTTTTCTCTTATCATTGATCATTTCTATTGTAAATAACCTTACCTATTTCACCTAACAAAATTTTAACCTTGAACTGGTTATAAAGATAATCTATTGCTCACAATTCACTATCTTTCTAGCATGAAAATACTACTCCCAATTATAGCAGTCATGCTATTCTCTTCAGTTTCAGCGCAAATACCCGCAGGATACTACGATTCTGCTCAAGGTTATACAGGTGACAGTCTTCGGATTGTGCTAAATAACATCATTCAGGGTCATACTGAATTTCCTTACTCAAGTTCTGGAACTGATGTTTGGGATATCCTTAAAGCTACCGACAAAGACACTCTGAATTCAAATAATGTAATCTTACTGTACTCTGGTTGGTCGGTCAATGCTTCGCAAGAATACAATTCTGGAAATGGATGGAATCGAGAACATGTTTGGGCAAAATCGAGAGGTAATTTTGGTACTTCTGCTGGTCCAGGCACTGATGTGCATGCACTGCGCCCATGTGATATCTCAGTGAACTCTGCACGTGCAAATCGATGGTTTGCAACATGTAGCGAAGAATACATCGACGGATCTGGAGCAACAGGAAGTTATTTCAGTTCCACGGAATGGTTGTGGCAACCAAGGGGTGAGGTGAAAGGTGATGTTGCACGAATGATTTTCTACATGGCAACAAGATATGAAGGTGAAGGAGGAGAGCCCGATTTACAAATCATCGATAACATTCCATCTAACAATAATACGCTTGCACCAATACATGCCAAATTAACAGACCTCCTTCAGTGGCATTTGGATGATCCTGTTAACGACTGGGAGCGTAATAGAAATGATATCATTTACTACAATTATCAGAACAACAGAAACCCATTTATTGATCATCCCGAATACGCGATGGAAATTTGGGGAATTTACCTCGCAATACCATCTATTGACAAAGAATCTGATTTGCTCTTGTATCCAAATCCTGCAAATAATCAAGTTACTGTAATTTGGAATCAAAAAGAAGATTACAACATTAAAGTGATGAACTCCGCAGGAAAGGTGGTTTACGAACAGATTTCTACAAATAATTCTGAAACATCAATGAATCTAGAAGAACTTTCTAAAGGATTTTACCATGTTGTAATTAAATCGGAAATGGAAGTTAGAACTAAGAAGCTATTGCTAGAGTAGTATTTTCTATTCGTGAACATAATCTACGTCCCCTCCACCGTGAAAATTTCCATCCATCACAACGCTATATGGATATTTCAATTCGGACATTCCATCAGAACCACCATCTTTTATGATTAACAACTTTCTTAGCGAATTTGCATCCGTAAATGAAAGCTTTTGCTCGATTTGTGTCGAATCAAATACTCCATCCAATGGATAAATAGCAGGATCTGAATCTGCCTGGTTAAATAATATCTGCTCACCAATTAAGTAAATAGTCCAAAAAGGTTCGGTGAATGATGCGTAAAAATCAAATTCAATTTTTCTATTTTGCAGTTGCACTAGAAGTTGTTTCGGATCAGATGTTAAATGAGCATTCATAGAATCTGTAGTTGTTGAATCAGAAATAGCAGTCGACTCTTGATTTTCAAACTCTTGTAAAATATTATCTGTGGCACAATCTGTACACTCTTCGGATTCAGCTTTACAGCTTACTAATAGTGCTATGACAAAGGCGATTGCTATACTTTTCATGGTTCTTGATTTATTATTGAAAGATTACGTTATATTCATCCTAAATTAGCAATTCTCAGTCGATTATGCCTGCTTCAAATGCCAAAATTCATGTTTACAACTGGTCTATCGAAAACCCGAAATCAATTGTACACATCATCCATGGAATGAGCGAACATGCTGCCCGTTATCAACACTTTGGACGGGCATTAAATCAAGCTGGTTTTGGAGTTGTAGCAAGTGATCTTCGTGGACATGGCAAAACTGCAGGTGAAATTGATGATATTGGTTTTTTCGCAAAAGCAGATGGCTGGAATTTGGTTACACAGGATTGCATCAGCTTAACAAAATCAATAAAAAATGATTATCCAAATGTTCCAGTAATAATTCTGGGCCATAGCATGGGATCGTTTGTTGCTCGAACTATTGCGTTTAATGAGCCAAGTTTAGCTGATGGATATGTACTATCAGGAACAGTTGGAGATGCTGGATGGAAAGGAACAATGGGTAAACCAATGGCGAAATTGTTGGCCATAATCTTCGGAAAAAAATCACGCTCGAAATTCTTAACGAACATGACATTTTCGGGATGGAATAAACGAATCGAGGAGAAACGAACACATCGAGATTGGTTAACCAGAGATTCTGAAGTAGTGGACAAGTACATCAATGATCCTTACTGTTCTCAGAATTTTTCAAATCAATTTTTCTATGATTTAGCTTCTGGTGTTTCTGAAATGAATAAGCTTGAAAATATCAGAAAAGTTAACTTGAACACTCCTGTATTAATCGTTTCAGGAGCAATGGATCCTGCTGGAAATTATGGAAAAGGACCGAAAGAGATATTCGAAAAGTACAAATCTGTGGGAGTGAAAAAAATTGAAATCAAACTCTTTGATGATGGTAGACACGAGATAATTAATGAAACGAATCGTGAAGAAATCTATAGCTTTATTATTAATTGGTTGGATAACGTGTAATTACGGTAAAATTTATGTTGACCTTAGTTTTGATCGGCTCTAATAAACTTAGGTTAACAGGTTGTTTTACCGATTAAGTAGAATAATTAAAGGTATTTATCCTATCGAATTGTATGACAACCAAACAATTACTAGCTTTGGTGCTCAACTCATTCAAATGAAAACACTACTCACTCTTTCTTTCCTAATTGGTTCCGTTATGCTCAGTTTTGGGCAAGCAAATCAACCCAGTATTCACGAACTTCAATTAAATGAGTACAATGCTACAAGTAATACGGAGGCATCGTATTACGAAAGTATTCCTGTAAAAAAAGTTGGTTACCCTAAAGTTGGATGTAATCTCGATAAGATTGTTTATGGTTGGCATCCCTATTGGGTAGGAAGTGCGTACCAAAATTATCAATGGGATTTGCTCACCCACATGTCGTTTTTTAGCTATGAAGTTAATTCATCTACTGGGCAACCAAATAGCACTCACGGATGGAGTACAAGTGCAGCAATTGATTCAGCATTAGCTAGCGGAAATACAAAGGTGACATTGTGCGTAACATTGTTCTCTGGGCACACGACATTTTTCTCAAGCCCAACTGCAGAGCAAACCTTAATTACAAATTTGATTAACCTCATTCAAAGTCGAGGAGCAGATGGTGTAAACATTGATTTCGAAGGGTTGCCAAGTTCACAAACGACTAATTTTGCCAACTTCATGGTAAATTTGAGTAATCAGATGCATGCAGCAGTTCCAGGATCTGAAGTGAGTACTGTTCTTTATGCCGTGGATTGGAACAATGTCTTCGATTTTAGTATCATGGAACCCGCAGTTGATCACTACATCATTATGGGATATGCCTATTATTATTCGGGTAGTTCAAACGCTGGACCAACCGACCCGCTTTATCATTTTGGGTCTAATTACAATTACACTTTATCAAGAAGCATTACCTATTATTTAGATCTAGGTTGTCCTAAACATAAACTGGTTCTCGGACTCCCAAGTTATGGTTATGAATGGCCAACAGCAAGTTTAACTGTTCCTTCAGCAACTACTGGATCGGGATACTCTCGGACTTATGCTTATATCAGAAATAATACTTCTGGAAACTATTCAGTAGGAAATCAGAGTTGGGAAGGAGACAGTCATACTGATGTTTATGCTTTTAATAGTAGTGGGAATCGTCAATGCTTAATATCAATGGATTCAGCTTGGAGAAAGCGATTGGATCATGTGCGGAATACAGGCATCGCTGGAATAGGAATTTGGGCACTTGGCTATGATAATGGTTATACGGAACTGTGGTCTGCGATGCAAGATTACCTTACCGATTGTTACGAGGATCCTTGTTCTGGAGAAATCCATGATTTTGGAGGCCCTACGCGAAATTATTATGATGACGAGAATTATACCTGGACAATTGCTCCAACCAATGCAATTTCAATTGATGTCCAGTTTTCCATGTTTGATGTCGAATTAAATTACGATTACCTGTATATCTACGATGGAGCCGATATCACTGCGACTCAAATTGCGGGAAGTCCATTTACTGGTACAGCAGGACCTGGATTATTTACTACATCTACTGGAGCGGTGACGTTTCGATTTACATCAGATGGAGCAACAGTGACGCCTGGTTTTTTGGCGACATATAATTGTTCAACACTTACTCCACCTACGGCTGGTTTCTCTGTTGGTGCAACGGATATTTGTGTAGGAGATTCGATCTTGTTGACCAATACTTCGGTTGGAGCAGATGCCTATGTTTGGGCGACATCTTCTGGTGGATTATCAAGTACTACTGATATGAATCCTTATTTATTCCCAAGTTCAAGTGGATTATACACAATAACGCTTGATGCTACAAATGCTGCTGGAACGAATCAATCGGTATCAATGGTGACAATAAATGTGGCTCAACCAGCAATTGCAATTGCTTCGGTGAATGATACTAATTTGACATTACCAAGCGCGGTAGCTTATTTCACAAATTCGAGTGTGAATGAGAATTTCTATTTTTGGGAATTTGGTGATGGATCAACCTCTTCAGATGCTAACCCTTGGAATGCGTATGGTGATACTGGAATTTATACGGCATATTTAGTTGTTGGGAATTCTGTTTGCGAAAATGATACACTATACTTCACAATCAACGTAACTGAGGTGAATTCTCTTGAAAATTTGAACTCTGAGCAAATTTCCGTCTATCCAAATCCATTCACAAATAGAATTGACATTCAGCTGGAATCAAAGGCTGACAAAATCGAATTGATTGATGTCAACGGCCGTCAAGTTCAAATCAAAATGGAAGAGACTGAATTTGGCTATTCAATTATTGTTGATGAATTGAGTTCGGGTACTTACATCCTAGAAATCACTCAAGAAAATCAGTTGAGACGAATTAACTTAGTCCGATTCTAATTCACCTCTGATACGTGTCATTTGGGCGTTCCCTTTCCTCATTTCAATCGGAAGGTAGGGGCTATCTGCTATATCTTTTTAGCAAAAGGATGCCGCGACTATCCTTAACGCAAACTTCACTTTGGAGGCTAGTTATTTTGATTATTCACTCGTGATGAATAAACCGTATAGGTTGAGAAAATTAATTTTCACTTCAAAACTTCAGGCATCTTCGCTTTAAATTTATTTAATCTTGGAATTGAAACACCTTTCACATAGGGTTGGTTTGGATTGTTTCGCTCATAATCTTGATGGTAATCTTCGGCATCGTAAAAGACATCGAGTTTAGATACTTCTGTGGTGATTTTGTTAAATGTCTTATTCGCAAGTAAGCTTTTGATCGTTGATTTAGCGATTTGCTTCTCTTCGTCTGTTTGGTAAAAAATCGCAGATCGATATTGTGTTCCAGAGTCTGGGCCTTGACGATTTAATGTTGTTGGATCGTGCGAATTAAAAAAGACATCAACGAGTGTTTGATAACTAACAATACTAGAATCGTAATATACTTTTACTGCTTCGGCATGACCAGATCGCCCAGTACAAATTTCGCTATATGTTGGTTTTTTTGAATCTCCACCTGAATATCCAGAAACAGCTTCGTGGACACCCTTTACGGATTCAAAAACAGCTTCAACACACCAAAAGCATCCACTCGCAAAATAAGCTATTTGTGCTGATTCTAAATCTGCGGGTGCAATATCCTGCTTTTCTAATTGATTGTTATTTATTTCTGATCCTGCACAAGAATAAAGTGCAAACCCTAGTACAAAAATGCTGAGTAATCTCTTCATAGTAATTGTTTATTTTTTGATCTAGTGAGAGATTAATAGCTTACGAATTAATCTCTAAAGAATGTTAAAGTCTTTCAAGTTATAATATATACGTTCGTTTCAGTAAAATTAGATTTACCCTTGTGGTAACGCCCAAAGAAATCATAGGATCATAATTCTTCTGGAGTTTCATCTGTATCATCTCTCAAAGATCCACCTTCACCGCGCAATTTTTGGAACCGTTTTCTTGCTTCAACAGTGTAAAGGCTGCCTTTGTGATTGAAAAGTAAATCACGGTAATATTCCTTTGCCTTTTCTGGATTCATAAGATTGTTTTCATAAATATCTCCCAATTGAAAGAGTGCATCGTCGGCAAGTATATCCGTAGCATGAAACTTCAAGAGCTCATCCAAAGCGTCAACTGCTTTTGTCCATTCTCCGCGTAATTGCAAGGAATGTGCTTTTTTCAATAGAATTTCATCTCCCAATGCATGTGCAGGGAAGTTTTCGATAATACTATCAAACAATGAGTATGCGGCATTGTATTGATGTTGTTCAATTAAGAGATCAGCGTTGGCGAACCATGTCATTGCTTTATAGTTGCTATCTAAGCCGAAGTTGTCTGTTATTAATAGCGACAGTTTTAACGCATCATTTGCGATTAATTTTGAGGTTGATTGTTTTAGAACATCAAGTTGAGATTGTGCATAATCAAACTCACCGTCATAATAAAAAATTCGCGCATTTTTGAATTTTGCTTCGTGTCCAATGGTTTCAAACTTGAAATCTTTATCAACTTGACTATACATCAGTGCGGCATCCCAAATATCACCATGTAAAACACGAATGTCGGCAAGTTGCATTTTGATTTTAGCGCGTTGCATATCTGAAATCCGAGAAATATCCAATGCTTGTTCCAAATCGATCATCGCATCATTTGCCTTGTTTGCATAGAAGGCTTGGATGTATGTTTTCTCTAAAATGAGCGGGAGAGAAGCGTACGACCTTCCAACGCGATTCAATGCTTCATCATAGGCATCAATAGTTTCTAGTACTTCCGCTTGGCTATAATCTCGAAGTGTCGTTACTTGTAGAAAGCGAACATTTAGAACTGCATTTTGTGCACGAATAAAGTAAGGTTCAGTTTTTCCGCCATCAACAATGTATTGGAAACATTTTTTAGCGGTTCGATAATCCTTGTTCTCAACACAGATTTCTCCAAGATTGAATACATATCGTCCGCCAGATTGTGTCCTCTTATCCAGTGCTTTCACATGAACAAAAGCTGCTTCAAAATTTTGGCGTTGGATGAATAACCAAGTTAACATTTCCGAATAATGTGTGTTATTAGGATTCTTTTGTGTACGCTCTATTAATGCGATCTTTAAAATGTCGTACTCCTCTGAATCTTCTTGTGGAAAATCAATTTTACTCGACAATATTCGTTTTAAATCATTCGCATACGAACTGTGATAGTCGATGAGGT
Source organism: Bacteroidota bacterium (assembly GCA_024280295.1). Classification (GTDB taxonomy): domain Bacteria; phylum Bacteroidota; class Bacteroidia; order Flavobacteriales_D; family Crocinitomicaceae; genus UBA4466. Next base: position 93,073 of record JAJRQK010000021.1, on the reverse strand, counting down.
CGAGATATTCATCCATCATCTTCTGAGTTTCACCTTTGTAGGCATAGAATTCCGCGAAGTAATAATTGAGAGGATACGTTTTCTTTAATAATTTCCTACCTTTTTCAAGTGTTTGAAACGCCATATCCATCTTACTTTGACCTTTAAATGCATTGTAAAGTTGAATCACACTAATAGAACTTGCGCGTAGTTCATCAATCAGCTTAGTGTAGATCCCGTCGGCTTTATTTTGTGCACCTTGATCTTCATAAAAAATAGCAAAGAGAATTTTATATTCTTGGTCTAAGTTATTTCGACTTATTTGTCGTTTGTAAGTTTTTTCAGCACGCTTAGTATCGTTGGTCTGTACAAGACACTCTGTATATCGAGTAAAATTGAACTTAGAAGGATTCTTAGCATACAGTTTATCGTAATACACAAGTGCTTTGTCGAATTCTCCATTTGAATAATAGTGTTGAGCAAGTTGCTGATCTGATCCGCCATCTTGTGCAATCGCTATGTTCAGCGAAAACAATGTTGCTAGAAGGAAGAGATATGTCTGCATACGTTTCATAAGCCGCAAAAATTATTCCTTATTTTTAGGTAGTAGTGCGAACGAGAACTCATTCAAGTCATCGTAATAGCTTTCATAAGTTTCGATTACAGAAATTTTTGTAGTAACGTAATCGTTAATCAATGCTCGCAGTTGATCTAATTTCGCTTCTTCAAACTGAATGAACTCGCCGTACTTCTCTCTCTCCCCATTACTTCCATCGATGTCGTTTTGTAAATCAATTAAACTAAGCCGTTCTTCTTTAATACTAGACAGTAATGTTTGTCTTGCTCTTGCTAATGGTTCCATGTTCTTTCTCATCTTCTTGAAAGCGTCCATTTTTCTTCCTAAGGCAAGATCAATTGTATCAGAGACGTAATAGTTTTTAACTCGATTTTCTATTGCATAAGAATTCCTTTGCATGGGGAATAACGAATCGAATGTATGCTCTTCTAGCACTATTTCAATGCTATCTAAAGTGCTGTTCATAGCATCGATACTTTCAATTTGAGTTGATTTCTCAAGGTCGACACAAGACGCTAATAGTCCGCCAATTAATACAATAAAGATTATTCTCATGTTTTTCACCAAAGGTTTTAAGTAAAAATAAGAAAGTTCCTCCGCTTAGTTGAGAATAAACGTTAATTGAGGGCGATTAATTATTAATCTGCATAATCTATTTCGTATTAAGGGAGAATTATTGTTTGTGAAATACAACATCGACTCTTCTGTTTTTTGAACGATCGATTGCTGTTACTTCTGGGAAGACAGCTGGAATGGAATTGTCATATCCTTTGTATTTCATTCGGTTTGGTGAAATGCCTCGTCTAGCCATAAACTGATAGACTGCGTATGCTCGATTTGTTGATAGCAATTGAGCAGAACCACAGCAAACATGACCTCGTATTTCTACCGACAATGATTCGTTATAGCGTAGGATATCGAAAAATGCCCATAAATCTGGATCATCCGAGTTGATAAACCTACTTGATCCTCCGTAAAAAAGAATAGAAAGTACAATTGTTGTTGTGTCAGCACTACTATCTTGAAGGAATTCTGAAAAGTCATTTACTAAGCCTTCCGATACAGTTTCAATTGGGGATGTGATTGGCTCTTTTTTAAATGGACTAATTACAACTGATTGGCCATTTTCGTTGTAGTTGTAAGAGATTTCTACTCGTCTACCCTTTTGGGGTGTGTAATTACTTGTTGCATATTCCTCTCCAAAATCATACACCTTTTGGGGCGGAGCAAATGCGTTTAGTAAATGTATAACCGACTTAGATCTGCGCTTCGATAATTCCTTATTATATTCTTTTGTTCCTGTGTAGTCAGTATAACTATCGATTTGGAAGATTTCCACGAATTCACTATCCAGTTTTAATAACGGTTCAAGTTTCAATAGTTCCGCATCATTTAGCTGATAGGAGTCAACATCAAAATAAACGAAAATAATCTTAGATTGACCAAGTACGGAATACGAAAAAAGTAAAATGGAGATAGAGAAAAGTAGTTTCATACTATCTAAACGAGATCAATCTAAGATGTTACAATTTGCGAAACAAATAAATGCATTCCCACATTTGCACTCAATTCTCAGCCGACTCATTTCTTCAATAATAACCTTATGCCCTTGTCTTATTGAGCTTGAGCTATTGTGTCGTATCTTTGTTTTGATAATCTAAATACTATCAAACCCAGTAAACGCATGCAGGCACTCAGGAATAGCAACCCCATTCTTCGTCTGATGATTCTCTAACAATGCTGCAACAATTCTCGGCAAAGCCAACGCTGATCCATTCAATGTATGGCACAATTGAGTTTTCTTATCAGCATTTTTAAAGCGTAATTTCAAACGATTCGCCTGAAATGTATCAAAGCGAGAAACAGAACTAACCTCTAACCATTTATCTTGAGCAGCTGAATAGACCTCAAAATCATAGGTCATTGCAGACGTGAAACCAGTATCTCCACCACATAATCGCAGAATTCTATATTGCAATCCAAGTTTTTCGAGTAATCCCTTAATATGATTTACCATTTCTTTCATTGCAGCTTCGGTATTCTTTGGATGCTCAATTCGCACGATCTCAACTTTATCAAATTGATGCAAACGATTCAATCCTCGTACATCAGATCCATAAGACCCTGCTTCTCGACGAAAACAAGGTGTGTACCCTGTCAATTTCACTGAGAAATTTTCGTTGGGTAGTATCACATTTCGGTACATGTTTGTAATTGGCACCTCCGCTGTCGGAATCATGTATAGATCATCGCGCTCATCATGGTACATTTGACCTTCCTTATCTGGAAGTTGACCTGTAGCAATGGCGGATGCTTCGTTCACAAAATGAGGTGGAATTATTTCTTCGTAACCCGCTTTATCTGCTTCAACTAAAAAGAAATTAATAAGTGCTCGTTGAAGTTTCGCCCCTTTTCCTCTATAAACTGGAAATCCAGCACCAGTGATTTTTACCCCTAACTCAAAATCAATCAAGTTGAATTTAGATGCAATTTCCCAATGAGGAATCGGGGTGAAGTCAAATGAAGGTGCCGCTCCATGCTCTTCTGTAGTTTCATTGTCCAATTCACTCTTTCCAGCTTTCACTAATTCATTTGGAACATTTGGAAGCAAATACATCAAGTCTTGAATCTTACCTTCGAGTTCGTCAACTTTTATTTTCAATTCAGCTTCAGAAGATTTTAATTGTCCAGTCATCGCTTTCGCAGCATTCGCTTCTTCTTGCTTTCCTTCTTTGAACAACAATCCAATTTGCTTAGAAATCTGATTCATTTCCGCAGCAATTTGCTCAAGATTTCCTTTAGATTCTCTCCAATTACTATCGAGATTTAGTATTTCATCAATAATTGGTACTGCATCGAAGTGACGTTTTTTAAGCCCTTCAATGATCTCTTGTTTTCCTGTTCTGATGTGCTGTATTTCGAGCATTGTAGTGTGTTTCTGTTTTCTTGCGCGAAGTTAGTAATTCATTTACGCGAGAATAATTGTTATGACATAAAAAAAGGGAATTCCGATGCTCGGAACTCCCTTTAAATTAGTTTGACGTTCGACTAAGCTTCTGCAGTTTCAAATGGAACTACTGATACAAATGAACGATTGTTTCTTTTCTTGCGGAATTCTACTAATCCATCAGTCAAAGCAAATAACGTGTGATCTTTTCCGATTCCAACGTTAGTTCCTGGGTGATGCTGAGTTCCTCTTTGACGAACGATAATGTTACCTGCTATTGCAGCTTGTCCTCCAAAGATTTTAACTCCCAATCGTTTACTTTCTGATTCACGACCGTTTTTCGAACTACCGGCTCCTTTTTTATGTGCCATTGTGTTTTGTTTTATTTCCCGATAATGTGGGAATGTTCAACTATGCTTTAATATCCGTAATCGTAATCGCAGTAAATTGCTGACGATGTCCGTTTCTTTTCTTGTAACCTTTTCTTCGCTTTTTCTTAAAAACGATTACTTTGTCTCCTTTAACGTGCTCTTCTACCTTCGCGGTAATTTTTGCACCTTTTATAGCCGGGGCGCCAAGTTTCACTTTTCCATCGTTATCAATTAGAAGCACTCTATCGAAATCAACTTTCTTTCCTGCTTCAGCATCTAAACGGTGTACAAAGATCTTTTGGTCTTTTTGCACTTTAAACTGCTGCCCTGCTATCTCTACAATTGCGTACATAATAGCTTATTTATTTGTGTTCAAATCATTAAAATTCGGACGACAAAGATATTGTTTTTTATTAACAATCCAACGTGAATACCATGAATTTCCTGAATCCTCCTCGAAATTACGCTTTTCTCTTCTTTTTGGGCGCTTTAACAGGCTATCCACTGTATCTTTATTAGAAGCATACTGAGCAAGAAAAAGCGATGAAGCTTTTGAAGATACGAAATACCATTCCTATAAAGGATGCCGTTCCTATCCTTAGCGCACTAGATCGTGGTTAAACTAATTGGGCTTGCTTGATGTTTTGTTTTGAGATGGATTGCTAATCAAATTTCACAGTATCGAAAGTCTTGATAAATCATTTGTTAATTTGCCCTTTCGTGGTGCAGTAAAGTTGGAGATCATCGGTTCCAGTCAATCCAATCGTTTTATAGTTTTCGGAGATGAGATCATTCAAGTAGATCATCGTATCTGCCAGTTTATCGTCGAAATTAAATCCATGATCGACATCCAAAGTCACAATGGTGAGAGTTGGATTGGGCTCATTATGGTAAAATGTCTTCTTGATTTTCTTTCTGAAACTGTAGTTGTTTTTTGCGTAATCAAATATGAGCGATTCCATTCCTTGCCTGATAGAGATTCCTGTTTCAGGCCGAGAGTTGTGGAAGTCATTATTTCCCTTCAATTTATTTTGAGTGAATAACTTGTTTAACACAAGACTGCTAAAATAAATAACCGATTCATAAATTGGGAACACTTCTATTTCGAAATTTAACTCAAATCCGATTCCAGTTTCGTTACTCGGGACATGTCCAAAAAAACTTTCATACCTAGATGTAACTTTTAGCGTTATTGAATATTTCCCAATTGCTAAATCTTTAAAATGATCAGGTGTTAAATCGATATCATTTGTTGAGCCGCCATTAAATATACTTGACTTGGTTTTACCTGAAAAGAGAGCATGATCATCATCATCATCATCATCATAGGTCAACTCATATTCAATACCCAGAAATTTAGCATCCTCCATATGGGAGAAGTTGGGATTAGATACTTCTGGAAACTCAAAATCTGCTCCAAGTTCAGTCCTTATATTAATTTCAACCGAGTTGGTGTCACTTTCAATATCCACACTAATGAGCCCACTTCTGAACTGTGAGTCGCCTTCTAAAATGGAGTAAGCTAACTTTTTTTTCGTGCTTTTTGGGCCATGCAAGGACTGCTTTCCTGTAGGTTGATTGGGGTAATTTTGATTATTTCTAGTTGTCTTTTTGGAACTTGGTTCAATAGAGCAAGCAACAATTGAAATTACAAAGATCAAGATGAGGGCTCGCGTAATTTGTATCATAGCTGCTCGCAATGTAATGTATTGCTGTACCTTTTGTTTGTGATAATTTTCTTATCGCTAAATATAGTCAATTTTAAAGTGATTAATTTTTCAATGCAATAAAGGCGAATTTCCATCCTTTTTAATGCCCATTCAACAACATTTCTTTCTTGATCTGTCGCATAATTTAGTTTAAGTTAAAAAGTGCGTGAAACATCTGTTCTAAATTCATTATCAATTCAAATCTTCCTTGAAAGACATCATTTTTTATATCGATTTACCACAAAAACTCCGCTTATAACAATTGTCATCGCTCCAACCTGATAGCCATTGATTGTCTCTCCAAAATAGATTCCAATCAAAACAGCAATAATGGGAATCAAATAGGTCACGCTACTCGCAAACACAACCGATGAATCTGCTACTAGTTTGTTGAACAAAATTAGCGCAAATGCTGTTCCAACTAGACTTAATATTCCTATTGCTATTAACCCTTCCCAAGCGTGAGCATTTAGCTGAATAGTTTCGATTGAGCTTTGTTGCATTGCAATTATGGCACTGGGGATTAGTATGATTAAAAAAGAGAGGGAGGCTATTTCGTAGCTTTTATAACCTTGCAAAGTGTGTTTGATTGCGTTTAAACTTATCCCGTAACAAAGGGTGGCGATAACCAAAGCGATTAAATGCGACCAATCTCCCGATACTGATAAGTTCTTTCCAGCAATCATGAGTAGAATAACGCCTATGGTGCCAATTCCAATTCCTATAAGCTGACCTTTTGTGAGTTTGTCCTTAAATACTGATACGCCGATTATTATTGCGAAAATCGGCGTAAAGCTATTCATCATTCCTGCGTATCCTGACGATAGCCCAGTTTCTGCATAAGTAAAGAGAAAAGCGGGTAAAAAATTACCTGTCAAACCAACAATCGCAAGTAGCAAGAATATCCTTAGACTACTAATTCTCCGAATCGCTCGAAGTGCAAATGGAAGAAGTGCTGTCCCAGCGAAAACGATGCGTAATGCACCAACTTGCATGTCTGAGAAAATAGCTTCATTCTCGCTAGTGAACATTGCTTTTTTCATCAAAATAAACGAGCTACCCCAAATGCAGGCCAGTGAGATTAATAAGATCCAATTTTTTGCTGATTTCGACACACAACAAATGTAGTAGAATTTGAACGGTGAGGATCAAAACTAAATTCTGTAGAATAACCCCTCAAATTTCATGTTGAAAACTCAAAGTTTTCAACAGTTGTTAATTTTCTACCACTTCTTACCACTTGTGTTAGATGCTTTGTTTTGAAAGGATTTTGAGTTATATTGTGTAACCTTTTGTCGTGAGAAACGTTCATATTTATCAACAATGGATATCTCAGTGGTAAAAAGTGGTAAAAATCAGTTATTTTTACTCATTATTATTCCGTTATGGCAGGCTTAGTAGGAGAATTTGAAGTGAAATTGGACGCAAAAGGGCGTTTCATGTTTCCTTCCGGGTTACGGAAGCAGCTTCCTCCTGCGGCTCAGCGAGATTTCATGTTGAATAAAGGTTTTGAAGATTGCCTTACGCTCTTTCCTCTCTATGAGTGGGAAACATTGAGTAAGAAGCTTTCTAAATTGAATCTTTTCAAACCGAAAAACCGAATGTTTTACCGATTGTTTCATCAAGGTGCAAAATCGATTAGTCTGGATAAGGCTGGTCGTGTTTTAGTTCCGGTGACGCATGTAGAACGTGTAGGTTTGAAGCAAGAAATAATGTTGATCGCATACAACGATCGCATTGAGATCTGGGACAAGTCGAAGTACTTCAAGATGATTGAAGGCTCTATGACGGATTTTGCCGATTTGGCGGATGAAGTAATGGGAGACTTGGACAATGACGAATAATCAAGAATATCACGTACCAGTAATGTTGCAAGATTGCATCGATGCGTTATGTATTGATGCTGATGGGACGTACGTTGATGTTACGTTTGGTGGTGGTGGTCATTCTCGATTGATTTTTGATCAATTGAGTGGAAATGGTCGATTGATTGCATTTGATCAAGATCCTGATGCGCGAAAGAATGCGTGGGGCGCTCCAAATTTCGATTTGATTCCTGCTAATTTCTCATTCATCTCTAATCATCTTCGAATGCTTGGAATTAAGCATGTCGACGGTGTTCTAGCAGATCTTGGTGTCTCTTCTCATCAGTTTGATGAAGAGACACGTGGATTTTCAATTCGAGGAGCAGCGAAACTGGATATGCGGATGAATCAAGACGGAGATCTTACAGCAATGGAAGTGGTTAATGATTACTCTGAAAAGGAATTATTGAGAATATTCAGAAGTTACGGCGAAATTTCTAACGCAGGGAAATTGGTAAATATTTTAGCGTCGGAGCGTAGAAATGGAAAGATTAAAACGACAACTGACTTAACTACTATTCTCGATAAATGTGCGCCAAAACACCGCGAACATAAGTATTACGCGCAAGTTTTTCAAGCAATTAGAATCGAGGTAAATGATGAGTTGGGTGTCCTTGAGGAGTTCTTAAAGCAAATGGAAACGGTTATCAGGCCAGGAGGGAAATTGGTGGTGATGTCATATCATTCATTGGAGGATCGACTCGTGAAGAATTACATGAAGCGTGGCTCAATGTCAGGTGAAATTGAAAAAGATTTTTACGGAAATGTCCTCAAGCCATTTGTGGAGGTGGTGCGTAAGCCAATCACCCCGTCCGATGAAGAAATTGAAAGAAATAGCAGAGCGAGAAGTGCCAAATTAAGAATTGCAGAACGGAATGGATAATGAGTTTCTAAATAGAACCCAAATCGATGACCGCGAAGCAAAAGATGTTGCTAAGAAGAAGGAACGCGCGAAAAAAGTTAAAAAAGCTAGGGAGAAAAAATCGAGTGCTTTTGTGCAAATCTTGAATGGGGATTTTTTAACGAAGGAATTCATGCTTGGCAATTTGACCTTCATTTTTTTTGTGATGCTGTTGCTTTTGTTAATGGTTTCTAAAGGTTATTACGGGAAACGATTGGCAAAAAACGTGACACAAACACAATTAGAATTAAACGAAGTTACCTCTGATCATTTTGAGGCAAAAGCAAGACTAGAAGAAGAAACACGACGCGTAAGATTGGTAAAGGAATTAGAGCCTTTGGGTTTAAAAGAAACGGTGAACCCAACAAAAGTGATTCGAATTAAAAAGAAGAAGAAATAATAGAATGAGCGAAAAGAAGGACATATATTGGAGAGCCTATCTGATCTACTTTGCATTTGTTGTGATCATGCTTGTTGTGCTTATTCGTATTGTTGGTATTCAATTCGATGGTGGTAAACCTGTGTTTATGTCTTCGTCTGACGGAAATGAGAAGATGCCAACACGAACTGTTTCTCGTGAACCGCGACGTGGACAAATCCTTGATGCGAATTACACTCCACTCGTAACCTCTGTTTCGTTTTACAATATCCACATGGATCCTACAGTGGTGGAGCAAGAATTATTTGACACTGAAATCTCAGATCTCTGTATCGCACTGAATGATCTTTACCCTAAAAAAACAGCACGTGAATATGAACTGTTGATCAGAAATGGTCGTGTAAATGGCAAGCGCTATATCATGATTCATCCATTAGCAACAAATGATGAGCGAAGAAAGTTAAACGAAATGCCAATTTTTCGTAAGGGAAGATTTAAGGGCGGATTGCTTGATAATGACGAAATCATCACGCGGAAACGTCCACATGGAGAATTAATGAAGCGGACATTGGGTTATGTCCGTGTTCAGGCTGATGGTACAATTAAACGTGTTGGTCTTGAGCAAGCGTATGATGATTACTTGAAAGGTGAACCAGGTGAGGAGGTGGAACAAAAAATTTCTACTGGATGGAAAAAAACGGGGCCTATCATAAAAGAAGCTGTTGAAGGTGCTAGTGTTGTTACTACAATTGATAAAGAAATTCAAGAAGTTGCACATGAGGAGTTGATGGCTCAGATGCGACGACAAGAAGCGAAAAGCGGAAGTGTCATTGTAATGGATGTCAAAACTGGATATGTAAAGGCAATTGTAAACCTTGTCCGAAATAAAGATGGTAATTACTACGAAGCATATAATCACGCAATCGGAACGAAAGAGGTTCCGGGTTCAACATTCAAGTTAGCGTCATTAATGGCATTACTTGAAGATGGTAAAGCAAAATTAACAGACATTGTAGATGCGAAAGGTAAGTACACGTATTACGAATCAACACTGACAGATTCAAGAGCATGGGGGTATGGTGAAATTACACTTCAACAAGCGTTTGAGAAATCTTCCAATGTGATATCTCAAGTGGTGAATGATGCTTATAAGAACGAGCCGCAAGCTTACGTGAATCGCTTAAAAAGCTTTGGTTTGGGTGAGAAATTAGGTATTGACCTGCTTGGTGAACCAAAACCTACATTGTATGAACCAGGAACGGCAAATTGGTCTGGAATCTCTCTTCCTTGGATGTCTGTTGGATATGAGGTGCAGCAAACTCCATTGCAGACATTGGCATTCTATAACGCAGTAGCAAATAATGGAACATTTGTGCGTCCTCAATTTGTTAAAGAGATTAGGAGAGGTAATGAAGTCGTTAAGACGTATCCGCCGATTATTTTAAAGAACAAAATTTGCTCCGACCGAACATTGAAATCACTTCAGAAGTGTTTGAAGGGCGTTGTTAAACGTGGAACAGGGAAAGCGTTACAATCAGCATATTTTGACATCTCAGGAAAAACGGGCACAGCACGAATCTTGAATGATGACTTGCGCTATGGTAGTCATGGCGAGGAAAGACATCAAGCATCGTTTTGTGGGTTCTTCCCATCGGATGATCCTGTTTATTCGTGTATTGTGGTGATTTCGGCTCCTTCAAAAGATATATATGGCGCAACAGTGTCTGGAACGGTGTTTACGGCAATTGCAAATAAGGTTTATGCATCGAGTCTGCAATATCACAAGCCAATCAATCAAACGGGAGAACGCGATAAGACAATTCCAAAAACAAAAGTTGGGTCGAGAATAGAGATTGTGAAACTCTATAAACGTTTCCAACTTCCATTCATTTCTAGTACAGATGCTGATTATGTCATTATGCGTGTTGATCAAAATAAGGCGCTCCTCGAACGTCGATTTATCGGAAAGAATACTGTGCCAAATGTGAGTGGAATGACAGCAATGGATGCAGTTTTCTTATTAGAGTCTGCTGGAATGACGGTTAAAATTAAAGGATTTGGGAGAGTGGTTAAGCAATCTGTTCGCGCAGGAACTGATGCTATTAAAGGTGTATTGATTGAGATTGAATTAGGATGAAGGTTGTTAAAGACATATTGTACGGTGTTAATCTGCTCGCGGTAAAAGGGGAGACGATGAATTCTGTGGATCATCTTACGTTTAATTCTAAGGATGCTACAAAATCGTCAATGTTCTTCGCTATTCAAGGTGTTGTGCATGATGGACATTCATTCATTTCAAATGTAATTGAGCAGGGTTGTACAACAATTGTGGTTGATCAAGAGGTTGATGCACCTGAAGGAGTGAACGTGATTCTTGTTGAGAACACGTCAAATGCACTTTCAATTATTGCGCATAATTTCTTCGATGAGCCTTCTCGTCAATTAAAATTGATTGGGGTTACTGGAACGAACGGCAAAACAACCATTGCAACTCTTCTGTTTGATCTTTATTCTGATTTAGGATATCAAACTGGGTTGATTTCAACTGTGGTCAATAGAATCTGTGATCGAGATATTCCTGCAACGCATACTACACCAAATCCCATTGAGTTAAATCGACTTTTAAGTGAAATGGTAGAAGAGGGAATTTCACATTGTTTTATGGAGGTGAGCTCTCATGCAATTCATCAAAAACGTATTGGAGGGCTTGTGTTCGCTGGAGGGGCATTTACAAATATCACACATGATCATTTAGATTATCATAAGACTTTCAAAGAATACATCAACGTTAAGAAAGCCTTCTTTGATCAGTTGCCTAAAAACGCATTTGCTTTAACGAATAATGATGACAAGAATGGTATGGTGATGCTTCAAAATACCAAAGCGAAACAACGAACCTACGCTATGAAGTCCATGGCTGACTACAAGGTAAAGGTCTTGGAGAATCAATTTTCTGGACTGGTATTGACGATCAACGGAGTGGAATTGTGGACGAAATTAATCGGTGACTTTAATGCCTACAACTTATTATGTGTTTATGGAATAACGCAAGAATTAGGTGAGGATTCCACAGAGGCATTGACTGCTATTAGTCGTCTTGAAGCAGTTGATGGTCGATTCGAATATATCAGAAGTACAAATGGAATCACTGCTATTATTGATTATGCACATACACCAGATGCCTTAGATAATGTGCTACGAACAATCGAGAATATTAGAACGAAAAATGAGACGGTTTTTACCATCATTGGTTGTGGTGGAGATCGTGATAAAACGAAAAGGCCAGCAATGGCGACAATTGCCTGTGAACGTTCAGATAAAGTAATTCTTACTTCTGATAATCCTCGGTCTGAAGATCCGAATACAATTATTGAGGATATGATGGAAGGTGTCGATGGAACTCAATTTATGAAAACGCTTTCAATTGTAGATCGAGGACAAGCAATAAAAACAGCGGTCTCAATGGCCAAAGAAAATGACATCATCTTAATCGCAGGAAAAGGACATGAAAAATACCAAGAAATTAGAGGTGTAAGACACGATTTTGATGACAAAAAGACAATAATTGAACTTTTTAATAAACTCGACAAGTAATGCTAGTATCTCTATTTGACTACTTGAAAAATTTCGATTTCCCTGGTTCGGGTCTCTTCGATTACGTTTCGTTTCGAGCGGGAATGGCACTCATCACATCGTTGATTATTTCTGTGATCTTCGGAAAGAAGATTATTCGATTGCTCCAAAAGAAGCAGATGGGAGAAACTGTTCGTGATCTCGGTTTGGAAGGGCAAATGGCGAAAACAGGAACACCTACTATGGGTGGATTGATTATTCTTGCCGCGATTCTAATTCCAACATTGCTTTTTGCGAAGCTGAATAATATATATGTAATCACTATGATTATCGCAACGGTTTGGTTGGGGGCTATTGGTTTCATTGATGATTATATAAAAGTCTTTAAAAAAATAAGAAAGGTCTCGCAGGTCGATTTAAAGTACTTGGTCAAATTGGAGTAGGTATGATCGTTGGAAGTATTCTTTATTTCCATCCAGATGTCCAGGTGCACAAAGAGGTCGCTGCGGATTATGTTCCTCTCGCAAATGAAGAAGTTGTAACTGATATGCACTTGCAGGAAGGTAATGAGGATTCTAAGTGGATTCGAACGGATGCGATGACAACAACTGTTCCATTTATCAAGCACAACGAGTTCAATTACAACTGGCTTGTTGGAGATTGGAGTGGGAAATATGGATGGTTGCTTTTTATTCCAATTGTGATTTTTATCGTGATAGCTGTTTCGAATGGTGCAAATATGACGGATGGTCTAGATGGACTCGCCACGGGTACATCCGCAATAATTGGGATTGCTCTTGCTGTTCTGGCGTATGTCAGTTCTAATATTCGTTTTGCGGATTACCTTGATGTCATGTACATACCCTTTGCTGAGGAGATGGTGATTTTCATCGCGGCATTTGTCGGAGCGTGTATCGGATTCTTGTGGTTCAACTCTTATCCTGCTCAAGTTTTTATGGGAGATACTGGGAGTTTAGCGCTTGGTGGAATCATTGCTGTATTTGCGATCGCAATTCGAAAAGAATTGTTGATTCCAGTTTTATGCGGCGTTTTCCTTATCGAGAATATTTCAGTGGTTATGCAGGTCGGGTGGTTTAAGATAACCAAACGAAGGTATGGCGAAGGACGAAGGATTTTCTTGATGGCACCATTACATCATCATTATCAGAAAAAAGGAATGCATGAAGCTAAAATCGTAGCAAGATTCTGGATTGTTGGAATTCTACTCGCAGTATTCACAATTGTAACACTCAAACTTAGATAAGTGAAGGCTGAGAAGCGACATATCACAATTTTAGGCGCGGGCGAAAGTGGAGTCGGAGCGGCAATTCTTGCGAAAGCACAGGGGTGGAATGTTTTTGTCTCTGATTTTGGTTCTGTGAAAGAAAGCTTTGCGAAAGAACTCAATGACCTTGGGGTGGCTTGGGAACAAAAAGCGCATTCGTTGGATGAAATCTTGAAAGCGGATTTGGTAATTAAGTCTCCTGGTATTCCTAATACTGCTCCAGTGATGATGGCGATTCTTAGTAAAGGGATTAAAGTGATTTCGGAAATTGAATTTGCCGCATATTATTCAAGCGCAAAAACGATCTGTATTACTGGAAGTAACGGAAAAACAACAACTGCTTTGATGGCGCATCACATCTTGAGAAAGAGTGGAATGAATGTCGGGTTGGCAGGGAATATTGGTGAGAGTTTCGCAAAACAAGTAGCTGAAAAAGAGTTTGATTGGTATGTACTCGAATTGAGTTCATTTCAATTGGATGACATGCATGAATTCAAAGCGGATATCGCTGTGATTCTTAATATAACTCCAGATCACTTGGATCGCTACGAAAACAAAATGGAAAAATACATCGCGTCGAAGTTGCGAATAATTCAAAATCAAACGAATCAAGATTGGTTCATCTACAATGCGGATGACCAAAACATATTAAACGAAATATACAAACAAAAACCAGCAGCGCAATTGGCTCCATTTTCCTTAGTTAAGGAGATCGAGCAAGGAGGATTCGCTACTAACAAACAACTAACAATCAATATAAACAATCAATTCACTATGGGAATACATGAATTAGCCTTGAAGGGTAAGCACAACACCCAAAATTCGTTGGCGTCAGGGATAGCGTCAAGAATTTTAGAAATTAGAAATGATGTCGTTCGAGAGAGCTTGGCAGATTTTACAAATGTTGAACACCGACTCGAATTCGTTGCGAAAGTGAATGGAATTGAATTTATCAACGATTCGAAAGCAACAAACATTAACTCAACTTGGTTTGCACTTGAGTCAATGAATAATCCAACGGTTTGGATTGTGGGTGGTGTCGATAAAGGAAACGATTACTCGGAACTTACTGAACTTGTAGATGAGAAAGTAAAAGCGATTATCTGCCTTGGTAAAGACAACGAGAAAATCAAGGAGTCTTTCGCTGGTAAAGTGGATGAAATTATTGAGGTAGTATCGGCAATGGAGGCTGTTGCTTGGGGATACCGTCTTGCGTCAACAGATGAGACAGTTTTATTGTCGCCAGCATGTGCAAGTTTTGACCTTTTTGAGAATTATGAAGAACGAGGAAACGAGTTCAAAAAAGCAGTAAGAGCTCTGTAATGAGTAAGCTGATTAAAGACATAACAGATAATAAACTGCTTCAATCGCGCGAATCAGGACTGAAGGATGCTCGTGAGTTATACTCAATGAAAGCACACGGCAAAAATGCTGGAATGGATGTGTTCTCTTGGGTGAATCCTGAGGTGAATGCTCTCGCAGCTGTGCTTAAATCTATGCCATTTAAAGTGATTTGGCTTGCAACTAGAAGACAGGTTGAAAGTTTAGTGAATGATCATCAAGATGCACTTGATAGTATCGAATCTTTGGTGATTTATGACTCTGCAAAACTATCACCTAACTTCGATTGGTTAGCAAAACGAACATCTGTTGCATCCGTTTACGGTGTCAAAGATGCAATGGAATTATTATCCGCAATGAAAAAACGCGAACGAGTTTTCTTGTATTCGCTACCTGTGAATAATTGGACACCAGTTAAAGAATTAATAGAACTTCGATTGAAGACTTGGAATTAAATGGATAAAGTACTTAAATATCTTAAAGGTGATGCGGTGATCTGGGTGATAACTCTACTCATGCTAGCATTTTCGTTGGTTACTGTCTATAGCTTTGTGCCGATATTGGTGAAAGTGGAAGGCGGTACTCCATTTGGATATTTATTTAAACATTTGATTTATGTTGGAATCGCACTTGGAGCAATGTACTGGATTCATAAAAAGGATCCTAAGTACTTTAATCAAGCAGCAAAATTTGCTTTTTATCTCTCTGTTGCGATATTAATATTTACGCTCTTTTTTGGTGTGAGAGTAAATAATGCAGGAAGATGGGTGCGTGTACCTTTTGTTGGACTGACATTTCAAGCGTCGGATTTTGCGCGACTGGCATTAGTTCTGTATGTTTCGAGATTGCTTGTTGCTAAGAAAGGGAAATTGAATAAATGGAAGGAAGGGTTCTTTCCTGTTGTTCTTCCAATTGTGGTTATTTGTGCTTTGATCGTTAAGGACAACTTTTCTACTGCTGCTATTTTGTTTGGCGTTTCGTTGATGCTACTGTTTCTCGGTAGGATTCCATTCTCAAAAATATTTGCTCTTGTTGGTGGTGGTGTATTGCTGCTTGTGTTCATTGTGCTTGTTCACAAAGCTGCACCTGAATTGAATTTACTTCCTCGTTATCAAACCTGGGAGAATAGAATTGTTAATAGAGTTTCAGATGAAGAAAATGTAATTGAAAATGCACAGGCGAATAATGCACAGCTCGCCATTTATAATGGCGGACCATTGTTCGGACGTGGAGTAGGAAATGGCAAGCTTAAAGAGTTTATTCCAGAGGCGTATGCTGATTTTTACTTCGCGAGTTTTGTAGAGGAATTCGGACTAATTTCTTCCATAGTATTGATCTTAATCTATCTCATTCTTCTCTATCGAATTATGCGAATTGGCTTGAATTCAAAAAAGCTATTTGAAACGTATGTCTGTATCGGTATTGGTATGTTGATGCTGAGTCAAGCAACGGTTAACATGCTTGTTTGCGCCGGAATTTTCCCTGTAACTGGACAAAACATGCCTTTACTTGCAATGGGAGGGTCTGCCTTGATGATGACTTGCGTTGCATTGGGAATTGTTTTGTCAATCTCTGCCCAACAGCAGAAAATAGCAGCGAAAGAAGATGATGAATTAATTCTCGAATCAGTCTAATATATGATCAAAAAAGTAATAATTTCTGGCGGTGGCACAGGTGGGCATATTTTCCCTGCTATTGCAATTGCTGATGAGTTGAAACGAAGAAATCCGAATGTAGAAATTTTGTTTGTTGGCGCTGAGGGTAAAATGGAAATGGAAAAAGTTCCAGCAGCTGGATATACGATTAAAGGATTACCCATTGTTGGGTTCAAACGAAAATTTGCATTGTCGAATTTCATCCTTCCTTTCAAAATCATCGGTAGTTTGTTGAAAGCACGGAAAATCGTAAAAGAATTCAACCCTGAAGTTGCTGTTGGTGTCGGAGGGTATGCAAGTGGACCGCTACTCAAATCAGCTACGATGAAAAAAGTACCATCAATGGTGCAAGAACAGAATTCATTTCCTGGGAAAACAAATAAAATCCTTTCTAAAAGTGTCCAGAAGATCTGCGTTGCTTATGATGGTTTGGAACGATTTTTCCCTCAAGAGAAGATTGTTTTAACAGGGAATCCTACTCGCCGTGATATGGTTATGATCGACGGGAAGAAAGGTGAGGCATATAAATTTTATGATTTTGATCCAGCTATAAAAACGGTGTTGGTCATTGGTGGAAGTCTAGGTGCTCGAACCTTAAATGAAAGTGTTATTGCTAAATTAGATCAGTTGAAGTTATCTGGAATTCAAGTGTTGTGGCAATGTGGGAAGTTGTATAATGAGCGACTTACCGAGGAGCTTAAAAACACGGATTTAGGAGCAATCAAAAAGGTTCAGTTTATAGACCGAATGGACTTGGCTTATGCGATGGCGGATGTTGTTATCTCTCGTGCTGGAGCAATATCGGTTTCTGAATTGTGTTTAGTAAAGAAACCAACGATTTTAATTCCTTCTCCAAATGTAGCGGAAGATCATCAGACGAAAAATGCAATGGCTCTTGTTGAAAAAGGAGCGGCAATTCTAGTGAAAGATGTTGAAGCTATCGATAGGATGGTACCTGCTGTTCTTGAATTGTTAGATGACTCTGCTAAATGCAAAGAACTATCTACAAATATTGAGAAATTGGGGAGACCTATGGCAACAGAATCAATTGTTGATGAATTAGAGAAATTAATCAGCTAAATGGATCGACCAAACGTACATATCAAATCATTTGACAATTTTTACTTTTTAGGTGTTGGTGGAATTGGTATGTCTGCATTGGCACGCTACTTTAACAATCAAAACCTAAATGTTGCTGGCTATGACAAAACGTCGTCTCCTTTAACTTCTGTTCTGGAAAGTGAGGGAATCGATATTCACTTCGATGATCTAGGGACAAATATTGATGAGAGATATTGTGATGTCCATAGAACATTGATTGTTTACACTCCAGCAATCCCAGATGATATGGGTGAATTGAATCATTTCATATCAAATGGATATACTGTTTTGAAGCGCGCTGAAGTCTTGGGGCTGATTACTCGAAACTCAAAGGCACTTGGGGTTGCCGGAACGCATGGTAAAACTACCACGAGTACAATGTTGGCACATATATTAAACGAATCTCAATTGGGATGCAATGCGTTTTTGGGCGGTATTGCAACTAATTTTAATTCGAATTTTGTTTCGCATGATATGAGTCCATGGACGGTTATTGAAGCTGATGAATTTGATCGCTCGTTTTTACAATTAAGTCCGTTTGGCTCAATTGTAACCTCAACGGATGCTGACCACCTCGATATATATGGTGACACAAAGGTTTTTCTCGATGGGTTCCGTCAGTACATCAACTTGATCGACCCGAATGGATTTGTTGTTATGCATACGTCAATTGATATTCCGTCTCCTAATAAGATCACTTATGGGCTTTCATCGGTTGATCATCCAATTGAAGCTGACTTTACGGTTTCTAATTTGAGGTTCTCAGAAAATGTTTTCCGAATGGATGTTCAGCTACCAAATGAAACGTGGAGTGATGTTGAGTTAGGAGTTCCAGGAACGCATAATGCAGAAAATGCACTTGCTTGTATCGCAATGTGTGTCAAGTTAGGAGTGAGTGAAAATGAAATCCGGGCTGCACTGAAGTCGTTCGCAGGTGTGAAACGTCGTTTTGAATATCATTTACGAACAGATGATTTAGTCTATATTGATGACTATGCTCATCACCCAACTGAGATTAATGCACTTATAGACTCAATTGAATTGCTCTATCCTGGTAAAAAAATAACAGGAGTTTTTCAACCGCATTTATTTACAAGAACACGTGATTTTTTCGATGAGTTTGCTTCTGCGCTTAGTCGGATGGATGAAGTGATTCTATTGTCGATTTATCCTGCAAGAGAGAATCCAATTGATGGAATTACAAGTGATGCGCTATTGAATAAAATAACGGCAAATCAAAAGCAGCTGCTTTCTCCTTCAGAGGCAATAGAATATCTATCAAAGATTAATCAAGGAGTTATTTTGACGATTGGTGCGGGTGATATCGATCGAATTGTTTTAACTATTAAACAAAGACTAATCGTGACATGAAAAGGTGGATGAAAATAACGCTTTGGAGTTTGTTCGGACTTGGTTTGATTGCCTTAATGTTCACTGTTAGTTCAATTCAAAGTCAACGTAAACTTGACGCACCTAATATCGTTGTTAGTAAATCTGGTGAGAATCCTTTTTTAACGGATGTCGAATTATTACAACTACTTGAACGTGAGAATTTATTCCACAATGGAATAATCCGCGAAAATCTAAATATTGCAGGAATAGAAAAGCTTATTTCTAACATTTCACATGTAAAATCGGTTAAAGTTTTCACTGAAATTGGAAGCACTTGGAAAATTGAAGTCAAATTGCGCAATCCAATCGCTAGAATTTTCAATTCTTTAGGTGAATCTTTCTACCTAGATGATGAAGGTGAAATTGTTTCAACAACCCCTACACATACGGCACGAGTGATGGTCGTGACAGGTGCAATCAACGATCGAAAAAACGGTTATTCGGTGTCTGAGATTATTAACAATGATTCCTTAATAAGTATTCTAAAATTAGATGATATCTATCGAATTTCCGATTATGTTTGCTATGATCCCTTTTTCCGTCTCATGATAGGTCAATTGCACCTAAAAAAGAACGGAGATTTTATACTTGTACCGCTTGTGGGGGATCAAAAAATCGTATTCGGATCGGCTGAAACGGAAGAGGAAGTAGAGGCGAAATTTGAGAAGTTACGAATATTTTACGATGAGGCAATGCCAAGTGTAGGTTGGGAAACTTACAGTGAAATTAGCCTCAAGTACGATGAACAAATTGTATGTAAGACTAAACCAACCGCTGAATAGCGAAAAAGGAAAATAGTAATGGGTAAAGTAATTGTAGGATTGGATATTGGAACAACGAAAATCGCTTGCTTTGTTGGCCGTAAAAATGAACACGGTAAAATCGAGATTCTTTCCATGGGGAAAACTGAATCTCTTGGTGTGATGCGCGGAATGGTATCGAATATTGAGAAAACCATTCAATCAATTACTGGTGCTGTGGGCGAAGCTCAAAATCGAATTGAAGGTGAGCTGAAAATTAATACAGTGAATGTCGGTATCGCTGGTCAGCATATTAAAAGCATTCAACATAGAGGAATTCATACACGGACAAATATCGATAGTGAGATTTCGCAATCTGATGTTGATAAGCTTGTTGGTGATATGTACAAGTTGGCAATGCCTCCTGGAGAACAAATTATTACAGTTCTTCCGCAAGAATACATTATCGACAGTGAACAAGGAATTAAAGATCCAATCGGAATGTCTGGGGTTCGTTTAGAAGCAAATTTCCATATAATTACAGGGAATGTTGGTGCTTCAATGAACATTCACAAATGTGTTGAGCGCGCGGGTTTAAAAGTAAAGGATATTATTCTTGAGCCAATCGCTTCTGCAGATGCTGTTCTTACAGATGAAGAAAAAGAAGCAGGAGTTGTTCTTGTCGATATAGGCGGTGGAACAACAGATGTTGCGATTTTCCATGAAGGTATTATCCGTCACACTGCTGTGATTCCATTTGGAGGCAATGTGATAACTGATGATATAAAAGAGGGTTGCACAATTATGAAACGTCAAGCGGAGAAACTGAAAGAGAAATTCGGTTCTGCATTGGCAAGTGAAAGTCAAGAAAATGAAGTGGTTGCAATTCCAGGATTAAGAGGAAGATCACCAAAGGAGATTACAATTCGCAACTTGGCTAGTATTATTCAGGCGAGAATGGAAGAAATTATCGACCTCGTGCATTATGAGATTCGTAATTCAGGATATGAGAAGAAATTAATAGGCGGAATCGTTGTCACCGGAGGTGGATCGCAACTGAAACACATTACTCAATTGTTCGAGTATGTGACGGGTGTGGATACGCGTATCGGTTATCCAACGGAACACTTAGCAAATAATAATAGCGAAGCAATGATGAGTCCAATGTATGCTACTGGCGTAGGTTTGGTTCTGAAAGGGTTCGAGGATTTGGAAAAAGCAACTACAGCTTCTACACCAGAAGCTGCAAGTTCTGGAGAAGTTAAAACACACTCAGAGAAAACACGTGGATCATTCTTCGATACAATTATTCAGAAGGGAAAAACATGGTTCGCGGAGGAGGAATAAGCGAAAGCTTATTCCTTGAAAGATGGCTGGACGGGAAGTCCAAGAAGAGGGGGCAGCGAAAGCTTATTCCTTGAAAGATGGCTGGACGGGAAGCCCAAGAAAGCGAACTAAATATTAAGATAACAATTAACGATTATACAATGATGGATTTTGAATTACCCAAAGAAGAGAACTCGTCAATCATCAAAGTGATTGGTGTTGGTGGAGGCGGCGGAAATGCTGTTAACCACATGTACAAGATGGGGATTAAAGGGGTGGATTTTGTTGTCTGTAATACAGATTTGCAAGCACTTGAAATTTCTCCTGTACCACATAAAATTCAGCTTGGACCTTCTTTAACGGAAGGACGTGGAGCTGGATCTCTTCCCGAAATTGGTAAGAATGCGGCGATTGAAAACATCGATGAGATTAGAGAATACTTAAGTAAAGACACTAAAATGGTGTTTGTTACTGCAGGAATGGGTGGTGGAACTGGAACAGGTGCTGCACCAGTGATTGCTCAAGTTGCAAAAGAACTCGGAATTCTTACTGTCGGAATTGTCACTGTACCTTTCAATTTTGAGGGAAGAAAACGTCGAATTCAAGCAGAAACTGGTTTGGAAGCAATGCGTAATAATGTTGATACACTTTTAATTATCAATAACGAGCGTTTGCGCGAGATTACAGGAAACTTATCAATTACAGAAGCATTTTCGCAAGCGGATGATATTGTATCAACTGCTGCTCGTGGAATTGCTGAAGTAATTGCGGTAACAGGAGCAATCAATGTCGATTTTAATGATGTGAACACGGTGATGAAAGATTCGGGTGTTGCAATTATGGGTAGTGCAGCTGCTGAAGGTGAAAATCGTGCGCTCAAGGCTGTTGAACAAGCATTAGAATCTCCATTATTGAATGACAACGACATCAGTGGTGCTGAGTATGTATTGTTGAACATCGCTTATGGTGATGATGAAGTGACAATGGATGAAATCACAGAAATCACAGATTATATTCAAGATGCTGCAGGATCTACTGCTGACGTGATCTTTGGCCATGCAAAAGATGATGATCTTGGATCTAAAATCAGTGTTACAGTTATAGCAACAGGATTTACGTCGTCACCTCTAACAGGATTTGAAAAAGCTCCAGAGCGAAATGTAACTACACTAGATGTTGAGAATAAGGCAACGGAAATCAAATCTCCAATGGACTCGCCAACTAAAGGTAGTATCTGGCAAGGAGCAAGAGAAGTGATTTCAACTCAAGAAACCGCTGACGAGCCATTCTTGAAAACATCTGAGCCAGAGATAGACAGATGGGGTGAAACAAAGAAAGAACCTCAAAAGGAAATGGATTTCAGCTGGGAAGCAAGTAAGAAAGAAACGAATACAGATGATAAGGAGGTGAAGCGATACACACTCGATGATGACATGGAGGATATGGAACTTGATACTTCTGCCGAGACTAAGAAGGTTCTTTCACCTGAAGAGCAACAACAACGCTCTAAAGATAGACTGGATAGAATTCGAGAATACACTCAGAAGCTTAAAAAGGCTGATGGACTTCAAGAGTTTGAAAATGAGCCAGCCTACCTGCGTCGAAATGTACAATTAGATGATTCTATCCCAAGTAAGGAGGATAGCACTAGTCGATTAAGTGTTTCCAAAGATGAGGATGGAACTTCATTGAATAGTAATAATTCATTCTTACACGATAACGTAGATTAATGGCATTAGTAGATCAAATTAGTGGTGATATCAAAGCGGCTATGCTTGCCCGCGAGAAGGACAAGCTAGAGGTGCTTCGCGACATTAAGTCGAAGATAATGCTAGAAGCCACATCTGGCTCTGGTGAAGTAACGGATGCTACTGAAGCAAAGATTGTTTTAAAGTTGTACAAGCAGCGAACAGATACTTATGACCTCTATATAAAAGAAGGTCGAGAAGATTTGGCAGCAGTTGAGAAGTTTCAAGCTGGAATTATTGAAGCATATTTGCCCAAGATGATGTCAGAAGATGAAATTAAAAGCGAAGCAGAAGCGGTAATAAATACATTGGGTGCATCTGGGCCTCAAGACATGGGCAAAGTTATGGGGATGCTTTCGGGTAAACTCGCTGGAAAAGCAGATGGAAAAATGATTGCGGATACTGTGAAATCACTTTTGCTTAATAAATAGTATTCTACTCAACTCCTCTTCTGGAGGAGTTGTTCTTTAGTAAAAAGCCATGGCTTACAGGACCATGGCTTTTTTATACCTAGTTAATTCATTTTTTAAAATCGAATTTAGGTTTTCCCAAATGGTTATCAAAAGTGCTTCTCATGGTCTCAAACTTATTGAGCACAATGGAGTAAGTTTCACTTCAATGATTAACCGCTATTCACTTTGCCGTTCTCTTACAATTTCTTCATATACGAAATGGACTGAATTTTGGATTTCAATATCTTCTGACTTCATTTTAGATTCGAACGTAGGCTCTCAACTAATAGGTGTATAAAAAAGGTCGATACCATTTCTGATATCGACCAATCCAGCAGTGTAAAATGAAATTCTAACTATAAAACATTACTACCTGCTTATCTGATCGTTAATTTTCTACTACTCTACGCATGCTTCTTTTCCCCTCTGGATTGAGTCTAACAAAATAGGTTCCACGTTTGTAGTCAGGTTAGGTCACAGATTATTTTTTGATAAAGTCTAGGTTGATTTTATATTTTCCTGGTCCAGAGATATGATTTTGACATGCCCATATAGTAGCCAGTAACTTTCAGTTTCCCCGATTTCAATAATGTTATTTCTCCATTGATATGCATTTTTCGAGAGGGTGCGAAAAGAGTTCCATCCTTCCACTTGTGATTGCCCGAATAAACAAATCCTTTTAAAATATACAGAGTTGATTTACCTTTCTTTTTCAATCCTTCTTCAACTTGTTTTTGTTGTTCTGGATCTAGTGCTTTTATGAATTTTCCGTAGTATTTTCCGTTTTTGCTTTTGTAAATCCAAACAATCGCCTTACCATCTTCTCCTTGAGAAATCCAGTCGCCAGATATTGATGTGGAATTAGAGGATGAGCCGAATGAGGAAAGCATCAGAGTAACAATAATCAACAAACCCCCGGGAATAATTACTTGTTTTCTTTTCAGTTTCTTGTTGCCAAAACGGCGTTCTTGAATCACATCGTATTCGCGTGTGTAAGATTTGTTTTCGGTTCCTAATAATCGATCCCACCAACGAAAATATAAGGCGTAATTCCCATTAAATTCTTTATGATGTAGATTATGATATACTGACGTGTTGATAATTTTGAATAAAAATGACGATCTAAACCAGCGGGGCATAATTTCGTAGCCCAAATGACCATAAATATTAATAATGAAACTCAACAACCCAAAACTAAGGAGAGCAATAGGGTGGAGAGGTAAGATCATAACGAGTATAACGAGTATTAAATTTTCAAGAACGGCTTCCACAAAATCGAAAGAATAAGATGTCCAGGGAGATGGATTTGTAGATTTATGATGCGTAATGTGAACAAATCGATAAATTTTCTTGTGATGTGAAAACCGATGCATGAAATAGAAGTATGTGTCATGAATTATTAGGCTGAGAAGTACACTTACTGGAATCCACCATATTGAATAATCATCTACGTTCTCATACACTAATGTTGATTCTCTAAAGGAAGTAAAGAGAACTAGACTCGCAATTACAGAAATCACTCCGATTGTCATCATCGAGCCTTTAATTTCATTGAAGAACCTTTCCTTTTTTGGAGATTTATCTTGAATCCGATTCTTGCGATAATTTTTCTTGAAAATTACATAGAAGATTAAAAACGGAATTCCTGCGAAGATAAAGTAGCGAAATCCAGAACTGATTAATATAACGGCGAGCTTTTCTAACATTTCCATAATTCAATTGTTTTAAATCATGGGGCAAAGATCAGTGATTGTTATACCTACCCACTTAACAAATGTTAATCAAGATGATTTTTTTTCAGAGATCCTTTTGCGAATACGGCTTAGAGAAACAGGAGTAATTCCAAGAAAAGAAGCTATATGCTTGTCTTGAACACGATCGGAGATTTCACTTTGCTCTTTAAGCAGTTTTTTATAGCGATCTTCGGGGCTTTCAACAACAAAGGTTTCAACGCGTTTTAATGCTTCCACGAGCATACTTTGTAGCATGTGCTTGCGTGCCTTTTCAAATTTTGGGTGACGATCGAGAAAATCTTGTAAGATGTCATAATCAATCTCCCAAATTTTGCAATCTTCTAGCGCTTGAATTACTTGACTTGATGGCTTGTTCTCAAGTAGTATTTCGAACGCACCAATTGTATGTTTTTCCCATCGGAACATTACCGTTCGCTCTTCTCCATCATTTTTAACATAGTATGCACGCATGATTCCTCTTTGGATGTATGCAACTTTTCTTCGCTCACTATGGAGTTCAACGAAAAATTCACCAGCTTTTATTTTCCTATACTTCGCTAGCTTCGATAATTTATAGATGTCTTGAGCATTGAGAAATTTGAATAATTTCAGAAAATCGAAAATTTGCTCTTTGTTTAACATGTTTGATCAGTGAATGTGCGCTCAATATACAAATTCAATCATAATTGTGAAGCGGGCATTAAGGAGTCGGGCGACTTAACCGATATTCTTGTATTGAATTTTATTTATGTCTATTGATCCCGATGCATAAGGTAAGATGCAAGTTTAAGAAGTGGTTGTTTCATTTCATCACTTGCAGATATTTCCGACATATAAGTCATGGCTTGATCATAGTGCTCTGACATTCTTTCTTGGCAGATTTCTTTCGTTCCTAGTTGATCAAATAATTGCCGTGTTCGATCAATTTTTAGTGTCAAATCTCCTTCTTTTTCAAGTTGACGTAGTTGCTCTATTTGCTCTAATGATGCATTTGATTTGGCTGTAAGGTAGAGCAGTGTTTTTTTGTTTGCAATTACATCTCCACCTATTTGCTTACCAAATTTATCAGCATCAGCATACAAGTCAAGTATATCATCTTGTATTTGAAACGCAATCCCGATGTGCTGACCGAAATTGTATAATGCTTCACGATCTTTATCATCTGCTTCTGCTACAATTGCTCCGATTTCCAAAGCGCAACCTAGAAGAACTGATGTTTTCAGACGAATCATTTCTATATAGTCATCGATTGTGACATCTTGAGTTTCTTCGAAATCCATGTCCATTTGCTGTCCTTCGCAAACTTGAATTGCTGTCTTGTTAAAGAGCGCAAATGCTTTTGGTAGATAGTTCGGATCAATCTTTCCTAATTCATGATAAGCTTTAATTAACAGTGCATCTCCAGAGAGAATTGCAATATCTTGCCCCCATTTTTCATGTACTGTCGCCTGGTTTCTTCTTAGCGGAGCAGCGTCCATAATGTCGTCATGTATGAGTGTGAAATTGTGAAATAACTCAATTGCAATTGCTTGGGGCATTACTTTCTCAATGGAAACATCAAATAATTGAGCTCCAAGTAATGTTAGGATTGGCCGAATTCGTTTTCCTCCGATAGTCAAAAAATAACGTAGCGGATCATACAGGCGATCTGGTTTAGATGGGAAATTTATTGCCGCTAAACCATTGTCAATTTTTGCAGTGTATTCGGCTAGGATTTGCATCAATCAAGAATGCTAAGTAAGAACTGTCCATACCCGCTTTTCACAAGTGGTTCCGCTAATCGTCTCAATTGATCTGCATCAATAAACCCATTTCGATAAGCGAGTTCTTCAATACATCCAATTTTCAGACCTTGTCGTTCTTCGATAACTTGGACAAACTGTCCGGCTTGCATGAGTGATGCAAAGGTACCAGTATCGAGCCAAGCTGTACCACGACTAAGCATTGCAACCTTCAATTTACCTCTACGTAAGTATTCAGCATTTATATCTGTGATTTCGTATTCTCCACGAGTTGATGGTTCCAAGTTTCGAGCAATCTCAATCACAGAATTATCATAAAAATAGAGCCCAGGAACTGCGTAATTTGATTTTGGATTTTCGGGCTTCTCTTCAATAGAAACTGCCTTCATTTGATCATCAAATTCAACAACACCATATCTTTTAGGGTCACTCACATGATAAGCGTAAACAACTCCTCCTTTCGGCGAATCATTTTCTTTTAGGAGGTCGCCCATTCCAACACCGTAAAAGATATTGTCACCCAATACTAGTGCAACATCATCATCACCAATAAAATCAGCACCTATAACAAATGCTTGAGCGAGACCGTTTGGAATTACTTGTTCCGCATAGTGAAAATCACAGCCCAAATTTTTACCGTCACCTAAAAGTTTTTTGAAATTTGGTAAATCGTGGGGAGTTGAAATGATCAGTATTTCCTTGATTCCAGCACTAAGTAATGTCGAAAGTGGGTAATAAATCATCGGTTTATCGTAAACAGGCATTAATTGCTTGCTGACAGCTAATGTCAACGGATGAAGTCGTGTGCCAGATCCACCGGCGAGAATTATTCCTTTCATACGATTATTCGTTTCGGTTAATATATGTTTGGGCTTGATTTACTTGGACGTTATTCGTCAGTGCTTTTGATCTTTTCTTGTTGCTCAAGGTTTGGCTGAACATCTAAATTGTCCCAGTCAATGTCACTTTCTTCAGTATATGCGTCGAAAAATGGCTCCGTAAATGATTTCGTTGTCAATCTACTTTCAAGGGATAAAAGGAGACTTGGTAGGAGGACAAGGTTTGTTATCATCGCAACCAATAAAGTCAATGAAATTAGTAGTCCGAGTGCTTGTGTTCCTCCAAATTGAGAGAAGACGAACATAGAGAATCCAGCAAAAAGAATGATTGAGGTATAGAACATTCCAAGGCCAGATTCACGAATTGCCATCATTACACAGGCTTTCAAATCCCACTGTTGCGTTTTCAGTTCTTGACGATATTTTGCCAAATAATGTATTGTATCATCCACAGAAATGCCAAATGCTATACTAAACACAAGTAATGTTGATGGTTTTAGTGGAATTCCGAACCAACCCATAATTCCAGCAGTGAATAGTAGAGGAATGAAATTTGGAATCAATGATACGAGCACCATTCTCCATGAGCGGAAAAGTATAGCCATCAAAACAGCAATTGCCATAATAGCAAATAGAAGACTTGTGAAGAGGTTGATAACCAAATATTTTGTTCCTTCAGATGTTAGAATGGATGCACCAGTCATTGTTACCTTGAAGTATTCGTTATCAATAGATGCTCGGAGTTGTTTTTTGAATGTAGACTTTTTGTAGAACGACTTAATGTATTCTTGATCTAAATCTAATTTCTCTGCAATTGTTTCATTTCCAGCAGCAATTTCGCTTGCTAGTGAATTGTAAATCGATGGATACCCGAAAATGATTGAATCAATGTACTCTGTATTATTCTTTGTCTCGTACAGTGAGAATAATCGTTCTATACTTTCGCGATTTGGATTCAGAATTCCATCCATCTCTTTGTGCATTAGCTCTGATTTGTCACTTACATCATAGCAAACAATGTCTCTCATTTGAGAACGTATTCGAATTACGCGCTCCGCAGTATCAATGAATTCGCTCAATGCCATTCCTGCACCATTCGAATTTGTGATGATCGAACTGTCGATATAGCGTTTCAATTTTTGCAGCTCACGTTTCTTTGTTACCAATCTAAATTCGGTAGAATCATTGTTGTGATAGGCCATGTTTGCGGCTTTCAGTATGTCAACAAATGAAACGTGTTTGGTGAAAAGAGGGTCTGCCGAATATTTACGCTGAATGCTATCAATGGCAACGAGTGTACTCTTCTTTCTCAATCGACTTGGTTCTTTGTAGTCGATCATTATTTCAAATGGGATTGCTCCTCCAAAATTGTCTTGAATGAAATTGACATCCTCTAAAATTTGATCACCTTCAGGAAGATCGCCAGTCAAGTTACCTGTTGTTTCAACTCGAAGAAGCCCCATAATACTTAGGGAAACAACAATAATTGTCGTCAGATAAACCCATTTTCTGTGATTTCCAGCAATATGAACAAGCTTATTAAGCAATCCAACAGCTAGTTTGCGTTCAAGGTGCTTGAGGTGACTTTGTTTCGGTGTTTTTGATAAAGAGTTGATAATTGGAAGTATCGTAATTGATAGGATAAATACCAGTATTATATTGATTGATGCAGTAATTCCGAACTCCATTAATTTTGGCGAATTGGTCGTGACGAATGTTAAAAACCCAAGTGATGTTGTTAAATTCGTTAAGAATGTTGCAGTTCCAATTTTACGAATAACACGTGTTAGGGCTTTCACTTTATTGCCATGATCTTTGACCTCCTGATGATATTTGGTCATTAGGAAGATGCAATTCGGAATCCCAATAACAATCATCAGAGGAGGGATTAACGCCATGATAATTGTAAGGTCGAAGTTGAGGAATCCAATCATACCGACCGACCAAAGAACAGCAATTGCGACAACAAGATTACAGATAAAAACAACTTTTAGTGATCTGAAAAATAGGTAGAGCAGCAGTGAGGTAACGAAGAGCAGTAACCCAACGAAAATGTACATTTCACTCATTACTCGCGTTCCAATTATTACACGTAAGTGAGGTAATCCTGCATACCTAGGTTGCCCGAAGTGTTTCTTGTACGAGTCAGCAAGTGCTTCTACTTTCAAGACCACTGTGGCCTTTTTTCTGTCAAGTAAAAACCGATCATCGACACTGATTAGCATCAAGGAAACATTCTCATCATTGTAGAGCAACCCATCATACATTGGATTATTTTTAATCTCATGCTTGATCGAATCAATTGATTTCTCTTTGTAGGAAGTATCTGAAAACACACGATGAACATCAAAACGTTGATTTTCCTCATCGTTGAAAACGGTAAACAAATTGGCCTCAGAAACGACTGATTCAATTCCATCTAATTTCAAGATAGAGTCACCTAATTCTTTCCATTTTTGGAACCCTGTTTCTGTGTAGAGTGAATCAGTTTGAATTGCAACAACAAGAACTCCGCCGTCTTCACCGAATAGGTCTTTAAATCTTTCGTAATCAATACTGGCTTGAGCATTTTTTGGAAGAAGAACCCCATAGCGGTTGTCCATCTTTATCCCTTTTGCAGCTTGATATCCGAAGAAAACAGTGAGAAGGGTAAGTAATCCGATGATTACAAACCTATTTCTCAAGATAACATTAGCAATAAATTGCCACATAGGCGGGACGTTTTCCTTAAATTTTGAAGTCACAAAGGTACTATAATAGTTGAGCAGTCAAAGCATTTGAGATAGCAATCCCTATGCGGAAACGATGTCTAATTTCATGCTAAATAATTGTAGATGAGAGCCCTTGAAATAGAGCTGACTAGTGGGTTAGAAAACTAGAAGTTTTTCTGATCGAGAATGATGCTCATTTTTTGTTGAAGTTCATTAGCCGCTCTAGCTGCTGCTTTGGCAAAATCCTTACCGTTGGATGCGTAGATAATTTTACGTGATGAATTGACTAATAATCCACAATCATCATTCCATCCATAATTGGCTACATCTTCCAATGATCCACCTTGAGCACCAACTCCGGGGACTAAAAAGAAATTTTTTGGAACGAGTTTACGGACTTCACCAATGCCTTCAGCGCGTGTTGCTCCAACGACATACATTAAGTTTTCATCGGTTCCCCATTCTTGAGATTTCCGTAATACTTTCTTATAGAGTTCTTCGTTTTTGCTATCAACGATAAATTGAAAGTCAAGTGCACCTTTGTTTGATGTGAGTGCTAATAATATTGCCCATTTACCTGGATGTTCGAAGAAGGGAGTAACACTGTCCTGGCCCATATATGGTGTGATCGTAACAGAATCAGCATTAAGGTATTTGAAAAAAGTGTCTGCGTAGTAGCGTGATGTGTTTCCAATATCACCTCGCTTGGCATCCGCAATGGTAAAAATATTTTTTGGAATATAATCAAGTGTTTTCTTGAGTGAATCCCAGCCTTTTGGACCGTGGCATTCGTAAAAAGCCACGTTTGGTTTGTAGGCCACGCAGTAATCCTTGGTTGCGTCAATAATCGCCTTGTTAAACTCAAAAAGAGGGTCTTCAGAGTCGAGTAGATGTGGTGGAATTTTTGTCAAATCTGTATCCAACCCAACACATAAAAATGAGCGTTTTGATCGAATTTGAGCTATGATTTCTTTTTTTGTCATGTTATTCTTGTTCCCTTAGGAATGGCAGTTTAATTATGGTTCAATTATTTTCAGTTTATGATTTTTAACCAAAGTTCAATCAGAAGCTACTATCACCTTTACACATGCTTCTTCCTGAAGCATCATCAGAAGCTACTATTACTTTTTACACATGCTTCTTCCTGAAGCATCATCAGAAGCTACGCTTCTTCTCCCTTAAGTTTTTCGGCATTTTCTGCCATTTTAAGAGCATCAATCATATCTTGTAGGTCACCATTCATAAAGGCACTCAAATTATACATCGTTTTATTTATTCGATGATCTGTTATTCTTCCTTGTGGATAGTTGTATGTGCGAATCTTGGCTGACCGATCTCCAGTAGATACTAAAGATTTACGATGCTCTGCTCGTTCATTTTGCAGTTTCTCTAATTCAATTTGATAAAGTCTAGAGCGCAAAATTGAAATTGCTTTCTCTAAATTCTTATGCTGAGACCGCCCATCTTGGCATTCTGCAACCACTCCTGTTGGGATGTGAGTCAAACGAATAGCAGATTCAGTTTTATTTACGTGTTGACCTCCTGCTCCAGATGCTCTATAAGTATCTCTTCTGACATCGGTCATGTTTAATTCAAAATCAACTTCCTCTGCTTCTGGAAGTACAGCAATTGTAATTGCCGAAGTATGTACCCTTCCTTGTGATTCAGTTTCAGGTACTCGCTGAACACGATGAACACCAGATTCAAACTTGAGAACACCATAAACAGATGCACCTTCAATGCTCATTTGAATTTCTTTGTAGCCTTTCGTTCCGCCTTCGTTTGAATTGATTACTTCGTACGTCCACCCCTTTGTCTTAAAATACATTGTGTACATTCTAAAGCAATCCTCAACAAAGATACATGCTTCATCTCCTCCAGTTCCAGCTCTAAGTTCCATGATGGCTGGCTTCTCATCTTCTGGATCTTTCGGAATCAGCATAAATTTGATGTCTTCTTCCATTTCTGGTCGAGCTTTCTCAAGTTCATCGATCTCCATTTTCGCCATTTCGCGCATTTCGGGATCATCCTCAGTACTCAATAATTCTTTAGAACTTGCAAGATTATCAATAAGTTGCTTGTAGTTTTTATAAACGATATCAAGTTCTTCAAGATCTTTATATTCCTTGGTCAGTTTAACATAGCGTTTCATGTCACTGATAATATCAGGATCGACAATCAAGGTTCCAACCTCGATAAAACGGATATGAATTGCTTCTAGTTTCTCTAATAAATCGTTCATGACTTATGAATATATAAACTCACCTTGAGGCGAAGTAATCGTTAATTTATTTCCGTTATATGCTTCTACACGCCCGATGATTTGGGCATCAACATTAAACGATTTTGAGATCGCAATAATCTCTTCGGCAACACTGGCAGGAACATAAAGTTCCATTCGATGTCCCATGTTAAAAACCTTGTACATTTCTTTCCAATCTGTTCCGGATTCTTTCTGAATTAATTCAAAAAGCGGTGGAATATGGAAGAGGTTGTCTTTAATTATATGCACATTACTAACAAAGTGCAATACTTTTGTTTGAGCGCCACCAGAACAGTGTACCATTCCGTGAATACTATTTCGACACTCATCTAATATCTTTTTGATGATTGGGGCGTAGGTGCGAGTCGGTGACAGCACTAATTTTCCTGCGTTAATCGGGGAATCTGTAGCGTCTGTTAATGACTTTGACCCTGAATAAACCAACTCTTCTGGTACTGATGGGTCGAAGCTTTCTGGGTATTTCGACGCAAGATCTTTGTTGAAGACATCATGCCGAGCAGAAGTTAATCCGTTGCTTCCCATACCTCCATTATACTCTGTCTCGTAAGTTGCTTGACCAGAGGATGAAAGTCCTACGATAACATCTCCGTCTTGAATTGTACGATTTGAGATGACATCTTTTCGCTTCATGCGACAAACAACTGTTGAATCAACGATAATTGTCCGGACTAAATCCCCAACATCAGCAGTTTCGCCTCCAGTTGAATGAATTCCAATTCCTTGACTACGAAGATCGGCAAGTAATTCTTCTGTTCCATTGATAATGGCAGAAATCACTTCTCCGGTGACTAGATTTTTGTTTCTTCCGATTGTGGATGATAACAGAATGTTATCTGTTGCTCCAACGCAAAGTAAGTCATCAATGTTCATTATGAGTGCATCTTGAGCAATTCCTTTCCAAACAGAAAGATCACCAGTTTCCTTCCAATACATGTAAGCTAAAGATGATTTTGTTCCTGCACCATCAGCGTGCATCACGACACAATAATTCTCGTCACCACTCAAGTGATCGGGAACAACTTTGCAAAATGCTTGCGGAAAAAGTCCCTTATCTACATTTTTGATTGCATTGTGAACATCCTCTTTTCCAGCGGAAACGCCGCGCAAATTATATCGAGTATCTGCCATAGCGGCAAAGGTAGCAATTCTCTAAAATCAATGAGTTGCTTCTCCTAAAAAAAGCTGAAATTGCTAGGGCTGCGTAAATTTCAGAACGTATTTAGGTTAATGAGCTTTGGATTGCTTATTCCTTAGTGTTTAGAATCTCTTGAACGATATTTCGGGTCCAAAAAATAAGTCGAATTTGTTCTTTCAAGTGACCGTGTTCGGTTTCAATATTCACATAGAGGATACCTTGAATGCCACAGTAAACGGATAATGACCCATCGTCAATCAAATTATCGTCACTTTGAAGAATCACATTGATGCTATCTCTCTTGGCTGCTTGGTAAACCAAAAGGTTTGTTGTGTAGATAAAATCATCTGGATCGGCAGCTTCATTGATGAATAATTGTCTCGTGTTTCCTGCTTCACTACTGTCAGGAAGATAACTAAAAATAGAGTATTCATCAGGAGTGTTGTTGTGAACCGAGATTACGGATTTTCCTTTTTGCAGTTTTTGAAAAATTCTATGAGCCAAAAATTCGCTAGTCACTAGACCAAATTCATCTAATTGATCATTTTCGTTGAGTGTTGCTTCTGTTCCAACTTTAGTGTAAATTCTGTTTGGATCGATTGAGTATTGTTGGTCGTTATTGGAAAACTCAACTCTTCGTTCTCCCCCATGTTTTAGATAAATATAGTCGATCGGAATTGTGTCAGCTACAATTTTCAATGCCTCAATACTTGTTGATTCATTTTCGTGTAGGTTAAGAAACATCATTTGAGGCTTGATAGTTGCTGTATGCTCGACAATAACTAAACTCGAATCCCCAAGGCTTAGACTTGTATGAATGGTATCTTGATCCCGCC
Source organism: Bacteroidota bacterium (assembly GCA_024280295.1). GTDB lineage: Bacteria > Bacteroidota > Bacteroidia > Flavobacteriales_D > Crocinitomicaceae > UBA4466. Next base: position 58,452 of record JAJRQK010000021.1, on the reverse strand, counting down.
ATTCGAAGTGTCTATTTATAATTAATGTATCTCTCTTGGAGGTGTTTGAATTAACAATGTACTTTGTAGTGAGGTCGTATGGTGGCGAGAATTGCGCTCCGGGGAAACAGATTGTAACATGCCCAGTATCTCCTAAATGTAGGATGTCTAGTGGATGTGAGCAGTTGTAATTTAAACCATCGTTATTCAGACTTTGAGAAATCAGAAATTGCACATTTTCTCCAGTATCGATTGTAAAATTAAATTGATATCGTTTATAGCCAGATTGAAATGTCAGTGAATCACTGCGAGAAAGCAAGATCGTATCGTTAATCGTTTTTAACTCGAATAAGACTACATTATTTGAATCTAATGGTCGGTAATGATGAAACCAACTTGGCGACATTTGTGCCCCGCTCAGTTGAGCAATCAGAAGAAATAGACCAAGTAAAATTCTCATGGAATACTAAAGTACTGAAATAGAAGGCTGATATTCAAACAATAACAGTATAGTAACAAATTAAACTTTTTCAATAATTGAGAGGGAGAATAGCTGCGGTAAATTATTCTTGTTCAAATTGAATGTTAAAAGTAGCATCAAGTCTAAATTTCCCTGAAACTTTCTCTGTATTTCCAGGGTGAATTATTCCTTTAATAGAATTCGTTTTTCCTTTTTGGATCAGCATGCTGAGTTGCGTTTCTGTCAACTTCTTACCCATTAACTCGAAAGGAACTTTAAATCCACATTCTTTAAAATTAGTGCATCCAATTGCAGTTTTACCCTTCATTAATTTAGATGATTTACATTTTGGGCAATCTATTTCAGTAAAATCAATGACCTTTTTTTCTCGTTTTACAGGTGTAGGTTTTTCTTCTGATGCATCGAAGAATTGTACGTTGCTGGGTGTATTAAAAATGACTTCATCTGTAAGTTCTCGCATCATCACATAAAGTTCTTGCTTAAAGACATCCAGTTTATACTCACCTTTTTCGATTAAACGCAATTTCTGTTCCCATTGACCAGTTAATTCCGCGCTTTTAAGTAAGTCATTTTGAATGGTATCAATTAATGCGATTCCAGTTGTTGTGGCATTGATGTTTTTTCTCTTCTTCTCTATGTATTTTCTTCTGAAAAGGGTTTCGATGATGTTCGCTCTTGTTGATGGCCGACCAATTCCATTGTCCTTCATCAATTCCCGCATTTCTTCGTCATCGACTTGTCGACCAGCTGATTCCATTGCTCGAAGAAGTGTGGCTTCAGTATAAGCTTTAGGCGGGGATGTTTTTCCTTTGTGAATAACGGGTTCATGTGGTCCTTTTTCTCCTTTTTCAAAGTGAGGCATTATGGACTCTTCATTCTTCGACTTTGCATTTTTTTTATCACTTTCATAAACCACTCTCCAGCCTGGTTTCAGAATCTGTTTCCCAGTTGCTTTAAATTTAAGATCTCCAACTTTGCCCAAGACGGTGGTGTTTGAAACGATACATGGTGGATAGAACACTGCAATGAATCGTTTCGCGATGAGTTCATAAATCTGCTGTTCATTTGGTGTGATTCCAGAAACAGCAACTCCAGTTGGAATGATAGCATGGTGATCCGTTACTTTTTTATCGTCAAAAACTGTTTTTGATTTGGGGATTGAATTTTGAAGCACACTCTCTGTAAAACGTGAATAATAAGTCATCCCACGAAGTATTTGCGGTATTTTTGGGTGTAAATCATTCGTTAAGTAGGTCGTATCCACCCTTGGATAAGTAACCAATTTTTTTTCATAAAGACTTTGTACATGCTTTAATGTTTCATCGGCAGAGAATCCAAATTTCTTGTTTGCATCCACCTGAATAGAGGTGAGGTCATACAACCTCGGATTGCCTTCTTTACCTTCTTTTTGCTCGAATGAAGTGATTTCAAATTCACGTTCTTTTAAGTATTCGAGCCCTCCAATAGCACGTTTTTCAGAAGTCAATCGATCAATTTGACAGTTGAATTCTTGTCCTTTGAAGGTTGTTTTTAGTTCCCAGTATTCAAAAGATTTAAATCCATCAACTTCTTTATGGCGCGCAACAATCATTGCTAATGTAGGAGTCTGAACTCGTCCAATAGATAACGTCGTTTTTCCTCGACCAAATTTCTTTGTGAACAGACGAGTTCCATTGATTCCAAGAATCCAGTCGCCCATTGCGCGAGCACTACCCGCAGCATAGAGATTATCGTATTTAGCTGCGTCTTTGAGGTTCTCAAAACCTTCACGAATTGCTTCTTCTGTCAAAGATGAAATCCAAAGACGTCGCATTGGAGCTTTGCATTTTGCTTTCAATAATACCCATCGTTGGATGAGCTCTCCCTCTTGCCCAGCATCCCCACAGTTGATAACTTCATCACAACTTTGAACTAACCTCGCAATGGTATTGAATTGCTTCTCAACTCCTTGATTTTGAATTAACTTGATTCCGAAATTCTGTGGAAGAATCGGTAAATCTTCTAATTTCCAATATTTCCAGTTTTCGTTATAGTCGTGTGGCTCTTTGAGTGTACATAAATGACCGAATGTCCAAGTTACTTGATAGCCATTTCCTTCCCAGTAGCCATCGTTGCGTTGTTTCGCTCCTAGGACTTCTGCGATATCCTTTGCTACACTAGGTTTCTCGGCTATACAGACTTTCATTTATTCTTCAAGGTTGAAGGATAAAATTAACGAAAGGAAGGCTTGTTTGAAAGTAGACTGATAAATAGATATCCACAAAATTCTACGATAGAAAGTGGAAATTGAATCCAGTTGAAGTATGAATTTTGAATGTTCGAGTTCTACTTAAAAATTCCACTTCATATTTCTGCGACTCATAATGTCGAAGGATATCTTTAGTCCTGGCCGCGGTGCAATTTGATTTCCGTCTGATAGGACACCATAAACACCAATTCTTAACCGACGTTTTGAAAGCTTAAATGTGCGTTCTAACCCAGCGAAAACTTCATAATGTTGCCAGTTGTGTTCAGGAACGTAAAGTGCTCCAATTCCAAAGACCAATCCTATTCGTGTCTTTTTCATAAATGGAATCTTGTTGATGATCGATCCGTTATCATGGTGTACGAAATGAGCTTCGAGGTATGTTTTTTGAGTTGGCAATAAGGTGTCTAGTGCTTGGAATGAATGAAGTGGATTCGAGAAGAAAATAGGATCACTACGACGATGAAATTTTTGATCTGCGTCTTTTAGTGATTTTGTACTTAGGAATAATCCAGTTTTTAGATGATATGAAGATGTTCCAATCGTTCCAATTTTGAATGTTTGTATAATTCCAGCGGCAACATAGTCATGGTTAACATCACTACCAAAAAGCTTAGGAATACCCTTTTCGTAATAAGCATAAATAGTTGGCCATTTTGAACCTAGAACTACTTTTCGATTGGGTTCACGCATGTATTTTTGAAATGGAGTGTATCTCATTTCTACATTTGCAATTACTGCTTGATACGTCTGAAATTCTTGAGGATCATTATTAGGAAGGATTTCATCGAGTTCTAAGAATTTATATCCTTTCAGACTTCTCCTTTCAGACATACTGAAGTTTGCATTCAGGTAAAACCCATTGAAAATTTCGTAAAAGTGATTGATTTGAGCTTCTGTGGATTCAATAAAATTATCTCTCTTGTAGATTTGTGTAATCGCATCATATCCCCGAATAACGTCAAATTCATGTGAAAAACTTCCACTGATTGTTCCGAAATGGAAAGGATCGTATCGATATGCTCCCCATGTAATACCTTTAAGATCGCCATTCAAAACACCGATAGAAACATCTGTATAATGGTCGAATGTCCTTTCAGTTTTCCACTTTTTGAAATAGCTAAAGTTAGGTTCGATACGTGGTCCAGCAATGTAGATAGGCTGAATTAAACCTGCTAATGAGCTAAACCCCCATTGAGTTTTCTTCTCACGATTTCGATGATCAACTCCGAACCACAGAATCTTTAAGGCTGTGATCTTGTTGAATTCGGCATCGATTGAATCTAGGTATTCCACGCGATGATGAGCGTCGTAAATACTATCTTGAACTATAATATATCGTTGTTCTTCAACAGTTAAGCTTCCGGTTCGGTTCTCTTCCCAATAGGTTGAATCTTTATCATAAGCTTCTTGTGCTGTCACTGCAACTTCATTTCCGAAAAATTTAGGTGGAAAGTTCGGGTTGAAGTTGTACTCTGTGAATGTCGCCACAGTTGTACATGTGGAAGTTTGATTTTTGTATTTCACACCGTAATCAAGTACTTGTTTCACCAATAGACACATTGAATCACCCGGATGATCGAACTCCTGTTTAATATTGAAATAATCGTAAACGAGTAAATTTCCCTTTTCCATGGTGAGGTCTAATTTTTGAATCAGCCAAGTAGAATCGATCACATAAATGTATCCTGATAGTGTTGTTGTAGCAATATTTCTAGCTGTGATCTTTATCTTGTGAATCTTTTTTCCGTCTTCCATGTACTGATCATCGAGCCGGTACTTGTAGGATAAAATACCTGGTACAGATATAGGTGAACTAACGGGTGTCTGGTGAAGGTCATCTAAATGCATTAAATTCTGAAAGAAGTTAAAATTGGATTTAACTGTTGTTGTATAATAGAGTTGATTCCATTTATCGCCTCTCAACTCGAAAGCATTTCTAATTTCTTTGACCTTATTTTTTGAACCATAGTGACGTGTAAATTGTGATTCCACGAGGTTCATATTGTTCACTACTTCCTTTGCTGCCTCTTCCGCTCTTTTTTTTTCAGCTTCGAAGGGATCTATAATTCCGTCGGGATCAGAAGTAACTTCGTCATTCTTTTTCTTCTTGTTTTCCTTCCCGCCTTTGCGTTCTATCATTTCTGTTGCGCGAATATAACCTTCCATGGTATGTGGTCGATTCCATTGATTCATCGCATCGCGCTGTTCAACTACTTTGAGCATGATTTCACGTCCAGGATTGGTCCGTTTTGCCTTTACGTCAATGTCTTCGAAATCCTTGATGCTTGTAGTAAAGAGAGTAATGTTCTTGATTAATTCTTCTTCCGCCATCGCTATGTAAACTTCACGATCGTCATAGCCAAGTGCGGTAACAATTAGAAAATATTCACCTTCGAGTAATCGCATTTCATAACGCCCATTATCATTGGCAATGGTTCGCAAATCAGATTCATTCTTTGCAAATATTTTCGCCGAAGGAATAGGTTGCCCATCTTCATCAGAGATTACTCCACTCAACAGACGCTGACTCCAAGCATTCGATGCAAGAAAAATTATTACGAGTGAAGTGAGTACTATTTTTGCGTTCATATTTGGTAAGACTATTAAAGTGATCAAAATGTTACAAGTGAAACGATTGTTTTTTGATTAAGTAACACTGATAATTCGATCAATTTCAAATCTAACAAATTTGTTAGGTGTAAGTAGCTTGAAAAACAGGAACGTAGAACAAATTAGGATGAATTAACATTAGTGAGAATAAGTGGGACAATCCTTCTTAGATGCTTGAATCCTCTTCCTTCTTTTTCTGTTCGTTTAAGTAAGCAACATGTTTCTCCATTCTGCGCATCATATAACGGCGCATGAAATACATAATAAAACAAAGTGCAGAGAAGATATAAGATGTCATCCATTTGCTAAAACCTTCGGTGATTCCCATGTACGAAACTCCGATAAGGATGAAAAACCCAGCGAAAAGCCAAAAGTAAAGCATGATTTTATTGTACGACTGCATATCAATGATTGATTAATGTTGGCACAAAAGTACTCAATCTTCTGAGAAGTCTAACTTTCCAACTGGTTTAAGAATGTGTCCTGCAACTTGGCCAGCATTGAAAAAATGTGAAGTTCTGATTCCGTTCCCACGCCCAATTACACTGTTGTCTTCTCGTTTAATAATCACGAATTTATCTGTATAGACGGTACTATCGGTTTGATTATAGAAGAGTTCTTCGGTTTCCAGATAACGGCGTTTTTTCAGATTCCGAAGGATTACCGAATCTCGAACGACCATTAATTTAGTTTCAAAATTAAATTCACCGTATTTCGCTTCTAATTCTGATGTAACCTCACCATCATCAGAATAGAATTGTACTTTGAGGTAATCTTTAAATTTGGTAATATGTACAGGTGAATTATAGGTCTCAGCGATTTTCGCGAATATTTTAACGCGTGCATAACCAGAGTCGGAGTAGTAGATTTCAAGGTTTTCTGTGACTTCATCAGGAGCATTTGGGTCGTAGGTTACGCGTTGAATCGTATCCAAATCATTTACACAGGAAAAAAGAATACCTGTCAATACAATGACAGGTATCCAAAGTATAATAATGTGTAATTTCTTATTCATTTCACTAGTTGCAAGGATTAACAGATACACCGTAACACTCTAGTGTCACTGACCCTGGGTTTCCTTCGTTAAAGCAATCGTCTTTTGACGGTCCACTTTTCTTGTAATTTGCAACTCTGTTCCCAACACTTGCTCCATTAGCAGCAGCTTGAGATGCTAGTTGAGAAGCGTAGAGGTAGTTACATTTACGATCAAACGTACTCGCTCCACAGTTGTTTGCTCTTTTCGCAACACAATCCGCAGCGATAACCAAGGCATCACCTTTGTGTTTACCACCGATTGCCATCGCAGAAGAATAAGCTGCAGCGTAAGATCCAAGTTTGTATTGAGCATACACCATTTTATAGCTCATATCTTGTTTCTTCTCATCATCTTCGGTTAATGATTTGATTTTTTTGTAAACTCCGATCGCTTCGCCATATTTACCTTTAGATTCAAGTAGGAGAGCTTTCGCTTCAAGCGCATCCAATGACGTAGGATCTAGGTCGATCATTTTATCTACAAGCATTTCAAATTCAGAAGTTTTCATACCACCTTTATCCTCCATCAATTTCAGCATTGATTTTAACGCAGATTTGGCTGCTTCAACCTCTGTTGGTAAGCCTTCAATATATCTTGGTATTTGTGGCGCCAAATCTTCAGCAGATTGCACTACATAATTCAAAGTTCCAGTCAATTCTTCTTGTGTTTGAACGGACATGCCGCCTTTTGTGACAAGGTTTGATAGCATGAAATAATCGGAGATCAATTGCTGTTTCAATGCTGGACTTTCTTCAGGTGTAGCATCATAATAGATCATGTATTGGTTATAGTAAGCATACGAGATATAGCCTTCAAAAGATTTTTCCTGATTCGTTGTGATTGCTCTTCTCAAAAATACATCTGCATCTTTTCTGTTAGGCTTTTCGACTTGAAGCATATTAATTCCTCTATCAAAATCACTGTCTTCTTTGTAGAAACCAGCTGCTTCTTGGCGTTCCCAAGCTAAAAGAAGTGAATCTCTATACAGTCCAGCAATAGCTTCATCAGTTTCTCCGGCAGTATTCATTGCGTTTACTAAAGATCCGATTAATCTTTCGTAATCTGCAGCGACATAATTCCCACATTCAATTTCTCCCTTGTAGTAATACTCTGCAGCTTCTGCAAAGTCGCCTCTATCTACAGCTTCACCTGCAAGAAACTTCATTCGTTTACACTCACGATCTGGCTCGTCTTGTGCACTTGAAGTAAACCCTAGTAGTATAGTTGCACCTGCAATAAGTAAGTTTCTAAATTTCATTTTCATTATTATTAATTATTCTAATCTAGTTTACGCTTTTGGAACCATCTGTCACCAACGGGGGAAATTGTAATCCCGAAATTGATACCATAATATTGTTCTTTAAGCTGTGTTGCATCTGAAACTCCTCGTTGTCCGAATGAAAACCCAAAGTTTATGGATGATACTGAGTTTCTTACTGCAATCGGTAAACCAAGTCCAAATGTTGTGCCAAAGTCAGTTACCTGCTCGCCTCCGGCAGCATAAGGGAGGGTATTGTAGTAAGCACCAACGCGATAACGTATCCGTTCGTAAAACTTCGTAAGTGTTCTATTCGCTAAAAATCCAACCTCAGGAATGTATTGCAATCCAAATGTGTACGCTGTTGTGTTTAGGTAGGTCGTTGTATCACCATCGAATGGAATACTAAAGTTCGACCAATTTGTAGATCGATAAGTAGCATGTACTGCCAATTGCGAGTTAAGGCGGTGATTGTCACTTTTTTTAGAAGGACGATTCATTGTATAGCGCATTCCAACTGTAAAATCTGGAGCCGTTACAATTCGATCAGCGTTAAATTTTTGATAGAAGAGTGTATCATAGAATGCTGGATCGTTTACATTGATAGAGTAGAATCTTCCGTATTCAGATGTGGCATTCAGATTTTGGCTTGGTTCAATAACAGCACTTAACAATAATCCATGTTGTAGTTTACTTGAATCACCTTGCTTGAAATCATGGGAAAGATACATCCCAATATTATAATGGAATGAGTTCGCTTGAATAGTTTTCAAGTCCACACCTCCTGTGCTTTCAGATTCTTGAACTGTTAGTGTGCTAGAACGTTGATCTGTTGCTTGACCGAACAAATAACCAAAATTTGCCCCAATTGTAAATTTAGTTGAATCCAATTTAAAGGGTGTCAATAAATCTGCAGAAACTCCAATAAATGCATCGTTAAATCCACCTTTACCTGTATAGGTGTACTTTAAAGAATCAGTTCCAATTAAGGACCTAGAGGTAATTTCATATCCTTTTCGGCTGTATGGTTTTAGTCCAAATGCAAGCCCAAAATATTTTTTTACAGGAAATGCTATTGCAAAGTGTTGAATTGCCGTTACGTTCGAAAAGTTAGTATTTGATCCGCTTGAAAAGTTAGAGAGTCGTGAAGAAATCCCAACTGAAAAAAGTGGCTGTCCTTTTGCTAACTGATTGTAAGATGCGGGGTTGAAGTAGTTTACTGTGAACGAATCTATTGCAGTAATTGTTGAATTACCGATTCCAAGCATCGTAGCATGATCAAGTCCTCCAACCTCACCAATTCCAAAAGAACTGTAAGGTGAATTGATCGTCGGTTGCGCTATAGAACTGCTTCCCAGTAAGATAAAGCTAAACGTGAAAAGAAGTTTACGCATTGTATTTATATATTTCATAAAGCCCACTCAATGTGAGATTTTCGTCTGCAAAGATGTCATTTTTTGCAAGTAAATCAAAGTACTTTGCATCTCCACCCGTCATAAAAAACGTTAAGCTCGAATATCGTGATCTATATTCATCCATAAGTCCGCTAATTTCGGCAGTAATACCATTGATTACACCAGATTGAATACTTGAATTTGTATCTGTGCCAACGATGTCTAATGATGATTTATTGGAGAGTAATGGTAATTTACCCGTGTAATCGTTGAGTGATTTATAGCGAAGTCTAATCCCAGGCGAGATTGAACCACCTAAATACCCTTTTTCTCGATTTACTAAATCAAATTTAATGCAAGTACCGATATCAATTGAAACTGCGTGTTCTGTTTTCATCCGTGAGTTAAGGTAAACAGCATTGCAAACACGATCAATCCCTAAAGTAGATTTACTGGTATAATTTATTTTGATTGGAAATGGTGTATTAGATGAAATCAAAATTGACTCTTTGAATAATTCGAGAATTTTGATAGTTTCATCTTCCGCACGTACTGAAGATACAGCTATTCTTCCAGTGGGATTGTGAAGGAATGCCTTTAGATGTTCAAATTGGTCATCATTGAACCTTTGAACGTGAAATAGTGCATTGTTTTGATAGCGAGCGACCTTCACGGAGGAGTTTCCAATATCGATAATATATACAGTATCTGTGTTTTGCATGAGTGCAAAGATAACAAGTGAAAAAAAATAGCGTTCAGTATTGCAATTAAATAAGATGTTGTTACCTTTGCCCGCACAATTTAAGTCGGTGATATAGCTCAGTTGGTAGAGCAATGGACTGAAAATCCATGTGTCCCTGGTTCGATTCCAGGTATCACCACAAAAAACGGAAGACTCTCAGAAATGAGAGTCTTTTTCATTTTTAGTAATGATCCTATATTTCTGACGGTTAATTATGAGCGAGTCAAGATGAGGGAATAGCCTTGTAGAAAGGACTGAAAAGCTAACCCAAAATTTTATTAGCTTTGCCCATCTTAAAATTATTGATCTATGTATGGGGATTTAAAAGGTTATTTAGCAGCAGAACTGAATGCTATTGAAGAAGCTGGGATTTACAAAAAAGAGCGTATCATCACCTCTCCGCAAGGTGCAAATGTACGCGTAAGTACAGGTGAAGACGTAGTAATTATGTGTGCCAACAATTACCTTGGGTTATCATCACACCCAGATGTTATTCAAGCAGCTAAAGACACGTTGGATTCTCACGGATTTGGTATGTCGTCTGTACGATTTATCTGTGGAACTCAAGATATCCATAAGGAGTTAGAAGCGAAAATTGCAGCGTTTTACGGTACAGAAGACACAATATTATACGCTGCTGCCTTCGATGCGAATGGAGGTGTTTTTGAGCCACTCTTCACTGCTGAAGATGCAATTATTTCTGATGCATTAAACCACGCTTCGATTATTGATGGGATTCGCTTGTGTAAAGCACAACGTTATCGCTATCAACATTCGGATATGGCAGACCTCGAAGAGCAATTGAAAAAAGCACAAGATCAACGATTTAGAATTATCGTTACTGACGGTGTTTTTTCAATGGATGGAGACATTGCTAAGATGGATGAAATTTGCGATCTAGCAGATAAATATGATGCACTCGTTATGACAGATGAATGCCATTCAGCAGGTTTTATTGGTAAAACGGGTCGAGGAGTACCTGAATACTGCAATGTTATGGATCGCGTAGACATTATCACAGGAACACTCGGAAAGGCTCTTGGGGGAGCAATGGGTGGTTACACAACCGGAAAGAAGGAAGTTATTGACATGTTGCGTCAGAAATCTCGTCCTTACTTATTTTCCAATTCATTAGCACCTTCAATTGTTGGAGCAGCAAATAAGGTTTTTGATATTTTAAGTTCGTCAACCGAGCTTCGCGATACACTAGAATCAAATACCAACTATTTCAAAGAGCATATAATTGCTGCAGGATTTGATATCACACCTGGGGATTCCCCAATTGTACCAATTATGCTTTACGATGCAGCACTTTCTCAAAAGTTCGCCGATGCTCTATTGGATGAAGGTGTTTATGCAATTGGCTTCTTCTTCCCAGTTGTCCCGAAAGGTAAAGCGCGAATTCGCACCCAAATTTCAGCTGCTCACTCGAAGACTGACTTAGATAAAGCAATTGCTGCTTTCATTAAAGTTGGAAAAGCACTTAGCGTTATCGAGTAATGATTTCTCTTGGCAAAAAAGAGGAAATTGACCAAATTATCACGTTGACAAAAGCGTGTGGCAAACACATGCGAGAGAATGGAATTGATCAATGGGATGAGCATTATCCTGATCGAATTAGTATCGAGAATGATGTCGCAACAAAAACGATCTATTGCTATAGAGAAAATGCGAAAATCGTCGGAATTGTTGTTTTGAATGAATTGCAGGATGAAGAATATACAGAAATTGATTGGTTGACAGATGAGAATTCCCGAAATTTAGTTGTACATCGATTGGCAGTTTATCCAGAATCTCAAGGTCAAGGAATTGCACAACAATTAATGACCTTTGCTGAAAATTTTGCTCAAAAAAACAACTACGATTCGATTCGTTTAGATACTTTTAGTCAAAACCCAAGAAATCAGCGATTCTATACTAAACGTGGATACACTGATCTCGGTTCTATTTACTTAAAATATAAGAAAGAGCATCCCTATTTTTGTTACGAGTTATTATTGAAGCTATGAGATACGTTTTTACTTTATGTACACTATTATTGACAATTATTACTTTTAGTCAAGAACTTCCACGGACAAGTACTGCTACAAATATTGCGCAAGAAGTTGGGTTGAACACAATCACACTCAACTATTCTCGACCCAATGTAAATGGAAGAATCATCTTTGGTGAACTTCAAAAGTATGGAGAAGTATGGCGGTTGGGAGCGAATGAATGCACGAAGATTTCAGTAGAATACCCAATACTGATTGGCAGCAACAAATTAGAAGCAGGAACTTATTCGATGTATGCATTGTTAGAAAAGAATCAATGGACGATTGTCTTTAATACTGATGCTGAACAATGGGGGGCAAATAGTTATGATGCATCCAAGAATGTTCTTGAGTATTCAGCGCCAGTTTTAATCGGTGGCTATACAGAAACATTTTCGATGGGTATTGAGCAGGTAATGGAATCAAGCGCAAACATTGTGATTCGCTGGGATAATGTGATGGTTTCAATTCCATTTACTACGGATACCAAAAGGGCTGTAATGGTTAACATTCAAGCTGCGATCACTAAGGGCGAGGATTTAACACGAGTGTATTCAAACGCAGCAGATTACTTTTATGATGCTGGTGACCTCGAAAGAGCTCATGAGTACCTTGATCAATCGTTAAAAATAGAGCGAACTTATTACAATGTATTCATGGAAGCACAACTGATGTCAACCGAAGATCCAGAATCAGCTAAAAAATTAGCAAAGGAAGCTGTTGAGTATGCTGAGAAGGCCGAAAAAGGAGGATGGGCAAATTACATTACTCGAAAAATGGGGGAATGGTAAATCACTAGTTTTTGATAAATTTTCTGGTTAATTTTTTGCCTTTGGATGTATATCCTTCAAAGAAATAGGTTCCTTTAGTCAAAGTCGATATATCATATTCTAGCTTAGAATTGTTGCTAATTAATCGAATTTGACTCGAAACATCTTGCCCCATAAGATTCCGGAAATTGATTGACTCTACTGAGATTCCTTCATTTTCAGTAGTGATTTCAATGGTTAAATCAGCAGGATTTGGTGAGATATTTATCACTTCTTGCAAGTACTCTTCTGCCAATGTAGCATCTAAATTTAGCCCAAGCGACTTAAAAATACCACCTCCATAGGTGCCTATGTAAATTTCACTCCCGTCTGTTTCAATGATATTATTCCCATAGATGTTGGTTGAAGTCATATTGGTAGTTACATCCGTCCATGAACCACCATCATCAAGAGAGTGCCAAATACTACCTTGGAGTACCATAAAAGTGTCCTTCTCAGCACCATTTAGTCCTATATATAAATCATTTCCAAGTGTAAAAATTGACTTGACTTCAACTGGAGTTGACCATCCACCAGAAATATCAATTGCAACGGCATTAGAGACTTTAAACAACTTACCATCTGCTGTTCCTGTATAAACGTCATTATCATCGATTATCAATGATAAGCAATCTTCCCCAGTTAATAACCAAGGAACAAATGTCAAGCCATTATCAACCGAAATCTGTAATCCATTATTCGTTGCAACATAAACCGTATCGTTGTTATTTGGATTAAATGCTAATCGATTAGCGATAATAGATGCAACATTCGAAAAAATTGCTCCACCATCTGAGCTTCGTTTAATTGTCACCGTAAATCCAATCAGATCAATTTCAGAGATGATAACCACATTTGTATCTTCAGATGAAACAATCACATCAACCACTGCTACTCCATTTGGAGAAAGCTGCGTAAATGAATTGAAATTATCAGTTGTTTTATAGACACCTTGAGCGAATGATCCTAGGTAAAATTCTTGCGAATTCAAGGGGTTTACTGTAATGTTTAGCGCATGAGCGTCAGGGCCTTTTCTTGTCCAGTTGAGTCCTGCGTCAATTGTTTCATAGATTGATTCCCGATCATAATCACCGTTATAATTGTATGTACCCATTAAACATGCAATCATTCTGCTGCTATTACTTGGGTCAATATAGATGTCATTAATCTCTGTTGCAGTTGGTGAGGTTGGTAAATCATTCCATGTGATACCACCATCTGTAGATTTCACAATCGGACTATTCGAAAATCCACCGCAATAGACATTTGTGCCATCTGATGTAATTCCAATTACTACTTGATCTGTAAAAAAACTTCCAAGAACTGGGGTCCAACTTAAAGTTGCACTAGAATAGCGTTTCAAGCCAGTGAGCGTTGACGAAAACAGTTCAATATTTGGACTAGTCTTATGAATACAGGCATCAAAATTAAATTCCCCAACGAGCCCAGTATTCGAGAAGTTAATTCCCCAATTTGTACTCAAGAAAACACCTTCAGAAGAAGCAACGAGTAATACATTTGAATCCGATTGAATTTCAAATATTGTTCCGATGACTGGTATTTGAGGATGTGTCAACCAGGTTGCTCCATTATCATTGGAATAGTATAAACCATTGTTTTCTGAGCCAGCGAATATGGTTCCAAAATCGTTCATTCCGATTGAAGGAATTGTCTCTCCTTGAAGTCCCGCTGGAATCCAAGTCAACCCTGAGTCATAGCTCCTATAAACTCCATTTCCTGCTCTCACGGGTATCGATGAGTCACTTTCACCGGTTGAAATGAAGAGCGTATCTGATGTTTTGACAGCAATTCCAGAAACCATTCTGTCATAAGTTGAATTCAATCCAGAATTGATGAGTGTCCACGATGATCCGCCATCAATTGATTTAAGAGCGCCATATCTTCCATAGAGATCACAACCATAAATCACATTTGGAGAGTTGAGATCGAAGACAATCTTCCAACCCGTCATGTTGGGGAAATTCGAAGTTGTTAATACCCATGTCGATCCAGTATCCGAACTTTTCCAGATACCCCCACCGTCATCGCTACCTGCAAATATGATGTTCGGGTTGTTTGGGTGAATTGTGAATTCCTTAAAGTAACCTCCTTCTGGACCAATTTGGTTCCAAGTCTGCGATGTTGAAGTGTAGGCTAAAAGCAAAACAAATATTATAAAGATTGATTGTTTCATAGCCAACAAGTTACGCAAAAAACTCACAAAATGGATTCACAGGTCTGTCGGGATAGAAAATTAACTACTGTAATAATCAGGTATGTAAATTCTGCTTCATAGTTTGATTACCTTTTCCATTTTTAGAAGATCCCCATCACCGTAAACATGAATCAAATAGATTCCTTTTGCATAATTATTATCAAAGCTTAGAGTTGCTTGATTTTCAAAAGTTCTTTGATCAATTTTACGTCCAGAGGTCATCTCAAATACTTCGATCGAAATAAAATCGACTGAACTTTTCGAGTTTATACTGAGCTTATTACTGAATGGTGAAGGATAGATGATTATTTCACTCGCATTAACCAATGGACTTAATCCAACGGACGAAGAATCTACAACCATAAATTTATCAAATCCAGCTTCTGAAATATGTCCAGAAGGCAGGTCCATAGCACGAATTTGCAACTGCATAAATGCAGTTGGTGCAATATAATCAGTTACTCGAATATTCTTCGCAGCCCAAGAACTAACATCAGGATCATTTTCCACAGCGAAATCAATGGTTACAGTTGTTGTTCCATTCGATAATTCAACAACCAATGAATCATTCGGGGTTCCAAATCCGCCATCGTTAAAGAACCAACGTTCAAATTCAATGTAAGGATCAGTGTAGGTTGACAAATCAAATAGTGGTGAATAAAGAACAACTTCCCCGTCATCAATGTCATCATTTCCACCTCCGCCACCACCATTTCCTGTAATGTATGCCGCATTGCCACAATCTCCTGGAGCATCCAGATTAGGATTCGACCAATTTCCACCAAATGTTGTTCCAACAGGAATATCCCGCTCCCAATCACCAGTGGATGCAGTACTTGTAACTGACCAACCCAAATCGAGTGAGAAATCATCGGAATACCCATCGGAGAGTTGATAGAGATATGGGTTATTCGCAATCAACAAGCTCTCATTTAGTGCGCAAAATGAGTGATAACTCCATTTACCAATATATATATCATAAGTACCTTCCAAGAAACCAGGCACGTCAAAATCACCCAACCCATTGGTAAGAACCGTTGTTATAAATGCCCCATTTGTAATCTTCACTTGTGCATTGACAATGGGATTAAAATTAGCATCGAGCACAGTACCCATTAAGGTAAAAGTTGCTAAAGGTTGTAATGCGACATCCAGAATTGTTGTATTTCCATTCGTTAAAATAACTCCAGTTATAGTGTCTGGAACATACCCTAATTTTGAAACTATCACAGTGAAAGTACCGCCAGCTGTCACTCCAGTTGCATAATTTCCAGAAAAATCCGAGAGGTCAGAATTACTCGATGAAACGATATCAATTTGCGTACCACTGAGCGCGTTAGTCGTCACCAAATCCGTTATATTTCCTTCTAGGTAAGCTCCTTGAGTGTAGGTTGCTCCCCAAACGAATAAGCCATTCTCAATATCACTCCCGATAATGATTCCAGAGGGCAAATAAGGATAAACGCCCCATAAACCATTAAAGCCATCTCCAGATAAAGGAGAGGTGTCGTAATTCCCTACCTCAATCAAATTCCCTGGGTTAGTAGCATCGTGAATAGTAATTCCATCGCGGTAATAAGATGTAATAACATAATCCCCTCGAACAAAAGTGTTATGAGGTATAACACCATTTCCGGGACTCGATTGAATTTGATCCAATTGAATTATGTTCGAAATGTCACTTACATCATAGGACCCAATGTATGCACCCGAAATTTCATCTGTGGTATAAACGGTATTCCCATCATCAGAAAGCCAACAATTATGAGTGAATGTTGTTGGTGTAAATTGAGTTGCCATGGTGCTAGTCGCTGCTGGATTTGAAACATCAACAACCACAAAAAAGCCATCATTTATTGCTCCTCCCCACAGCGTGTCCCCACGAACAAAAGCATCATGAAGATAGAAGTCATTGTAACGACCAAGTTCAGTTGGTGCTAATGGATTTGTTGCTAAATCAAGAATGATTGCACCGCCTACACCATTGTCCGCGCCCAAAACATATCCTTTTCCATTTTCATCGACATAAAAATCATGCGCCGAACTGAATGGATAAGTCGATCCTCCGTATGAGTAGACATCTGCAGCTGTTATCGTACTGGGCAAACTACTCATGTCAATAATTTTTAATCCACCTGTAGTTTCATTCGTAATGTAAGCAGCATCTTGCCAAACTTTAATATCGCGCCATATACTGGATGGACCCAAGGTGAAAAATACTTCTGTAGGATTTGTTGGGTCGGATAAATCCATAATAGATGTTCCATTATTGTTTCCAACGATTGCATATTCATTTCCAGATTGGTCCACATAGCCCCAAATGTCACTGCATTCACCACGAGAGGGTGGGTAAGTATAATTTGAGAGAAGATTAATATTAATTTGAGAGTTTGCCGACAAAGCATATAAAAGCAATGCGCAAAGGAGGAGAGAGTTTTTTAGCACGTCTAAAGTTTTAGTTTGAACTGCAAATTACAAATTATACCCTACAAAATTGAACAAATAGCGGGTTGTACTAACGTAAATTGTGTTAAGTATGTGATACATCGAGTCTTCCTATCGTTTTTGTAGATTAACTATATTGGTGCAGACTAAGATGCTATTGGGAACAGTTTACTATTAATGTAGTACATTGTAACATCATAAAAACTAAAGTAATGAAAGGTAAAAGTATAATCGCGATCACATTCATTGGTGTTTTTCTAATTGGATTCTATGTGAGTGCCAATCATTCTGCATCACAAAAGAATAAGATAAGTAGAGTCAATGACACAGTTAAAAAAGATGAAATTAGTACTAATGAAGAATTGAAACTTGGGGCATTCTCTGTGAGTTTAAATGTAAAGGATTTATCTAAATCTATACTCTTTTATGAAAACCTTGGATTCAGTCAGTTTGCTGGAGATGTCGCTATGAATTATGTCATTCTGAAGAATGGAACAACCGTGATTGGTCTCTTTCAAGGAATGTTTGAAGGGAATATTTTAACGTTTAATCCTGGATGGAATCAGAGCGCACAAGAATTAGAATCATACAAAGATGTACGTGAAGTGCAATCTATACTGAAGGAGAGAGGTGTTGATGTCGGTATTGAAATTGATAAGAACACATCTGGGCCTGCGAGTTTTATCATTTCTGATCCTGATGGGAATACCATTTTTCTTGACCAACACCTCTAGGAATCTTCCCATAAGGATAAAACCAAATCAACCCTAAAAACAACCAATAATTGTAACGGGGTTTTTGACCTTCTTTAACTATAAAATAGTAACTAGGTTGAAAAAAATCAAATTATTCTCACCCATATTTTAATTTGGGTTCGTTGTCATAGTGCATACTTCTATGCAACAGTCAAATAGAAAAAGTTGTATCTATAGGAAGGATTACGTAGATTTGTAATAAATTAAAATTAAGCTATGAAAAAGATTTACTTAAGTATTCTATCGCTTGCAGTTGTCCTTGCGGCAAATGCACAGCAAACTAATGCTGGTAAAAAGCTTTACAAGCAAGAGAGAGGTTTTGCCTCTGTAGCTCAAGCTGTAAAGCCGATTACTGGTATTGAAAAAGCTACTGTCCTTTGGGGCGCTACCTTTGATGGTACGTACACATGGGCAATGACTAATTCAAATGGTCAAACTGTTCCTGCGGATTGGGTTATTACAACAGTTGATGCTGATATGCCAAATACTGGAGCTGGAACTGGATTATTTCCATTTAACTCTTCTACTAATGATGGTTATGCCTTAATCAACTCTGATGGTTCGCCAAATAACGCAGATGGTGATGGAGCAATTGTTGCAGAAATCACTTCTCCTTCAATTGATTTGTCGGCAAACCCTAATGTTGTTCTTCGATTCAATCACAATTACCGTTGGTGGCACGAAGATAGAGGTGTTAAAGTGTCAAATGATGGAGGTTTGAGTTGGACTGATTTTCCAATAACTTCTGAAACTGGTGGTGTTATTCCAAATGGATACCCAAACAGCCAGAATTCATTGAATCCACAGTCTGAGTCTATTAATATTACTGCAGTTGCTGGTGGACAAGCAAACGTAATGATTCAGTTCTACTACAATGATAATGATTTCTGGGGATGGTATTGGGCAGTTGATGATGTTGAGATCATTGAACAACCAGCTAATGATATCGTTCTTCTTTCTGCGTTTATCTCGGGATCAACAAACGGTGGTATTGAGTACGGAAGAACTCCGACATCTCAATTAGATGCCTCTTATGATGTAGGAGCTGAAGTATTTAACTTTGGAGCTTTGGATGCTGCAAATGTTGCATTGGATGCTGACTTCGTATCTTGGGCTTCTGCTAGTACTAACCCTCTGATTCTTTCTGGAGATACTGCATTAGTTCAAGCAAATGAAACTCCTACACTTGCTGTTGGTGTTTACAACGGTACTTACACAGTTGTATCTGATGGTGAAACTGGTGGTCCTGAATTTGCTGATAATGTTTTCCCAAGAAACTTTGAGGTAACTAACGATATCTACGCTCTTGATGGAATTGGAAACAATCCTGCTTCAACTGAAGTTCTTGCAGCATTTGGTACTGGATCATTCCAGTTTGACAATGGTGACCCTGTAGATGATGGTCTTGTTGTCGTTGGTTTATATGAAATTAAGCAAGCTGCACAAGTTTCTGGTCTTAGAGTGATGCTTAGTGCTTCTACTGTTGCAGGTGGAGATATTGTAGCAAGCTTTAAAGATACTTCAACTTTCTTCGCTGCTAACATGGCGTCATTATTTGAGTCTCAACTATGGGCAGTTACTGCAGCAGACGTTGCACAAGGATATGTTGATGTTCTTTTTAATCAAGTTGAATCATTGCCAGTTGGAACATACTATGCAGCAGTTGAGTTGTTTTCGAATAGTGGAACTGGTGGCATCATCTTATTAGATGATGAAACAGTTGCTCAACCTGCAATTGCTAGTCGTATTTATATTCCTGGTGATGCTACTACATTTGCTAACGGAACTGCAATCGGAATCCGTATGTTAATGGGTGACCAATGGGGTGCTGGAATCAATGAGAATACTTTAACAGGTGTTTCTTTGTTCCCGAATCCATCTAATGGAATCTTTACTATCGGAAATAACAACAACATCGCTGGTGAAGTTGCAGTTTACGATATGGTTGGAAAAGTTATCGCTACAACTACTTTGAATGGTGTTACTACTTTAGATCTTACCGGAAACGGTGCTGGAGTGTACGTTGTTAAAGTATCAAGCGAAAATGGATCATTTGTTGAGCGTGTAGTAATCAAATAAGTTTGATTCTACCTCTTATTGAGGATTCAATAATATTAGAAAGTCGGTTTCAACTTAGTTGGAACCGACTTTTTGTTTTCTCTTTCATTTATTATGCCTAAAATTGTCCCATGAAAGCATATATTTTCCCTGGTCAAGGTGCTCAATTCGTAGGAATGGGCAAAGACTTATACGAGAACTCAAGTATCGCGAAATCAATGTTTGACAGCGCCAATGAAATACTTGGATTCGATATTACTTCAATAATGTTTAATGGAACAGATGAAGAATTAAAGCAAACAAAGGTTACACAGCCTGCAGTCTTTTTACATTCAACTATTCTAGCAGCTACACTTGGAGATAGTTTTAAACCCGAAATGGTCGCTGGTCATTCACTCGGTGAGATTTCTGCGTTGGTTGCTAATCAAACTTTGACATTCGAAGATGGATTGAGGTTAGTGTCCAAACGCGCGCTTGCAATGCAGGAAGCTTGTGATAAAACCCCCTCTACAATGGCAGCAATTCTTGGATTAGAGGATCAATTAGTTGAACAAATCTGCTCAGAAATTGATGGTGTAGTAGTTGCAGCAAATTATAACTGTCCTGGACAATTGGTGATATCTGGAGCCATAACAGCTGTTGAAGCGGCGTGTATTGTATTAACTGAAGCTGGAGCAAGAAGAGCGTTGATGCTACCAGTTGGAGGTGCTTTTCATTCTCCACTTATGGAACCTGCTCGTGAAGAACTAGCTGCCGCAATTGAAGCAACTACTTTCTCTACACCGAATTGTCCTGTATATCAAAATGTTGTGGCAAGTGCCGTAGTTGAACCAGAAGAAATTAAAACGAACTTGGTTGCGCAACTTACAGCTCCTGTTAGATGGACGCAAACCATGCATCAAATGATTGAGGATGGAGCATCTGAAGTGATAGAAGTTGGTCCAGGTAAAGTCCTCCAAGGGTTATTTAAAAAAGTTGATCGAAAATTCCCTACATCAAGTGCAGAAATCGTTTTGAGTTAATCTATCATACTTATATCAAAGTCCCGATTCAATGAGTCGGGACTTTTTTTGTTTCATTTTATGGAATTATTTCAATCGGTGCATCTTACTAGAGAAACAATTAAGAACTTAAAATTTAAGAAGATGAAAAATGCACTAGTTATGATCGCACTTCTATTAACTGGACAAGCGATGTCACAGCAATCTTTAGGAGAAGTAATAGGGAATGTTTATGAAAATGGAACAAAGAGCCCAGCAGTGGATGCGGTAGTTTCGATTGAATCTATGGGGACAAAATATCGTGCACGAGTTGATATCGATGGGAGATTTAAAATTACAGCAATTCCCGCTGGAATGTATATCATGGAAATCAGATATCAACAGGACACAATGAATAATATCATTGTGGATGTACCAATGGATGGGTTTCATAACACGGGGGACATCGCTTTTTATACGTCATCATATATTGAAATAGGTGGAGTGGAAGTAAGAGCGTATGACCCAAATGAAATCAAGTTAATTGATGGGAATCTTCCTGTTGCATCTATTTCAGCAAAAGAGATTGATAAATCGCCTATGAAGTTTGATATTAAAGGAATGATAGCGTCAATATCATCAAATGTACAACAAACCGCTGATGGGTCCTTGGTCTTCCGAGGTGCAAGAAAAGGAGATATGATTTACATGATCGATGGTGTGAAAACACGTAACGCTGGATCTGTTCCTGGGGCATCTATTGGAAGAATGATGGTTTACGCTGGAGGTTTACCTGCTAAATATGGCGATACTCTTGGCGGTGTGGTTGTAATGGAATCAAAAAGTTACTTCGATCTATACCGATCATGGGAAGCGGATCAGATAAGAAAAGGTTTGAGATAGTTATCGTCTCTTACATAGAGGTGTCTTTCATTAGACACTTCTATATTTTTTGAGCTTAATCTCCATGGATTGATCGTACATAAAGAAAATTACTCTTCCTCCTAGAAGTGCTAATATTCTTGGTCAACTCGTGGGGACTTGCTTTTTTTTAGGCAATGATGCTCTATTCTGATTCGTCTCGCCAAAAAATAATTCCCAATATCAGGCTTTAATTGAATTAAGTTCTTGCAAGTATTTCTTGAGTTCCTGCTCGTTTTCTTTTCGAAGAATCATCAACTTATCATCAGATTGAATTACAATATAGTCCTCAAGACCGTCAATCAATGCAGTTTTGTTTCCATCAATATTCACGATGCAGTTTTTAGTGTTGAACAAGTGAGTATTGTTCCCAATTCTAGCATTGTTATTAGCATCTTTATCTAGGTGAGTATCCAAACTTCCCCAAGTTCCTAGATCTGACCAATCAAAATTAGAGAGAACGAGATCAATGTTGGTTGCATGTTCCATTACCGCAAAATCAATCGAAATATCTTCACATTTCGCGAAGCAATGATTTACAAAAGCTTGCTCATTATCAGTATTGTAAGCCGATAAATCTTGGCAGAAAAGTCCATACAATTCTTTTTGAAATTCTTTGAGTGCTGCAATTACAGTCTTGGATTTCCAGATGAAAATTCCAGAGTTCCAATAGAAATTTCCAGCCGCAACAAATTCTTTTGCTGTTTCTAAATCTGGTTTTTCCCGAAATTGCTGAACAGGAAAAACTGCATTTGGAGCGAGGTCTTGTGATTTATCAAACTCAATATATCCATAACCTGTGTCGGGTCGCGTTGGCTGAATTCCAATTGTTGCAATTCTACCTTTCTCTGCTGACCTTATTGCTGCATCGATACTTGCTTTGAAATTGTCTTGTTGTATGATTAAATGATCTGCTGGAGAAATAATCAGGTTCGCATCTGGATTTAATGCATGTATCTTAGCTGCTGCGTAAGCGATACATGGAGCAGTATTCTTTCTTTCTGGTTCTGTGAGAACTTGATCAGGTGTTAATTCTGGTAATTGTTCAAGAACCATTTCTTTGTAATCCATATTCGTTAAAATATAGATGTTTTCTGTTGGGGAGATGTTTTGTAGACGCTCAAATGTCATCTGTAAAAGTGATTTCCCTATTCCAAGTACGTCTAAGAATTGTTTGGGTCTTTGTGGGGTTGACATTGGCCAGAATCTACTTCCGATTCCACCTGCCATTATCATGCTATAATTATTTTTCATTGTCTATCAGTTCTACATGGGCAAGTGCATTGACAAGGAATTGTTTCTTCGACTTAACTTCAGTACATAAAAACCGTGTCCTTCTCAATAAACCTTTTTGGAAGATTCGCCCATTGAGCGCAAAAATACTGTTTTTCTCTAAAGATTCGAGAGTGATCAATTCTTCATCCTGGGAATTGTACGAAAGCAGGACACGTTGCAATTGAATATCAGTGCAAGATGATGCTTTCATTCGCACGATAGATGTGGTGAGTGCATCGGACAGTTCAATGGGCAACCAATTGCTATCAATAGCTGGCAAGAGCAATTTAGTGAACTCAGATTTCCACTCTGCACCATGAGCTGAGACTCTATGCCCGAATTTATTGAAGGTGATGAGATGTGCAAATTCATGTAGAGTCGTCACTAAAAAAGAATAAGGATTCAGATCTCCATTAATTGTTATTTGCTGTTTACTATCATTATTCTTCCAACGAAAGTCCCCTAATTTGGTTTTTCTTGGTTTAACTACTCGAAAAACAACAGCATGATTGTCGAGAAGATCAAGAATCATATCGATGAACTCCGAGGGAAGATAGCGTTCTATAATTTTACGGTATTGTTCCTTTTTTGAGAGCATATATCGGGTTAAAATTAACGAATAATTAATGCGGAAGCATGAAATCGAATCGAATAAATTGCTGAGACAAAAATTACCGCTATTTTAGCACTCAAGTGTTAAGCATCCTACGAAATATTGGAAAGTACATGGCCATGCTTTGGATGGTTTTCTCTCGTCCTGAGAAATGGGGCGTTTTTCGTAAACGACTTTTTGATGAAATTAATTCAATAGGGATTAGCTCAATTCCTATTGTGGCATTGATGTCTGTCTTCATGGGAGGAGTTATTGCCCTTCAAACTGCTGCAAATATGACATCGCCGTTACTTCCTGAATATACTATTGGTTACATCACTCGATCAAGTACCATTCTTGAATTTTCGCCAACAATTATCTCATTAATCCTCGCTGGTAAAGTGGGGTCAAATATTGCTTCTGAAATTGGAACAATGAAGACCACCGAACAGATTGATGCACTTGAGGTTATGGGAATCAATAGCTTAACTCACTTAATTTTACCGAAAATATTGGGGGCAATTATCTTCTTTCCAGTTCTTATAATTTTCTCAATGGGACTAAGTCTTGTTGGTGGATGGCTGTCACTTGTTCTCTCAGGATTGAGTTCAACAGAAACCTATCTCGTTGGATTACGTTCTTTCTTTGTCATTGGGAATATCTGGTATGCACTTGCAAAAACAATTGTCTTTGCCTTTCTAATTGTCTCAATTTCATCTTATTATGGTTATTACACTAAAGGGGGATCGTTGGATGTTGGTAAATCTGCAACTCGATCAGTGGTAATGGCATCTGTTGGAATTCTTATTGCTAACTTCTTACTCACTCAAATGATCTTGTTATGATTGAGGTAAAGGGGCTGAATAAGTCATTCGGTGAAGCGAAAATTTTGCACGACATCGATGTACGCTTTGAAACCGGAAAGGTGAACTTAATCATTGGTCAATCTGGCCAAGGTAAATCCGTACTTGCAAAATGTATCGTCGGCTTACATGAACCAGATACTGGATCAATTGATTATGATGGAAGGGATTTCACCAAAATGGATCGAAAAGATCGAAAAGAAGTCAGAACGGAATTAGGAATGCTTTTTCAAGGTTCGGCACTATTTGATTCGTTAACTGTTGAAGAAAACGTGATGTTCCCATTAACGATGTTCACTAAAATGACAAAGAACGAGAAACTTGACCGTGTGAATTTTTGTTTGGATCGAGTTAATCTTAATGGAAATAACAATCTCTTTCCTGCCGAATGTTCTGGGGGAATGCAAAAACGTGTTGCAATTGCCCGTGCAATTTCTATGAATCCTAAGTATCTGTTCTGTGATGAACCGAATTCTGGACTAGATCCGAAAACAGCCATCGTTATCGATAATTTGATTAGAGAAATCACGTACGAATATGATATGACAACTGTTGTGATTACCCACGACATGAATTCTGTAATTGAGATTGGTGATACTATTTTATTTATTCACGAAGGGAAAGGTTGGTGGAAAGGTGATCGTAAATCAATTATCACTACTGACAATAAAGAAATTCTAAATTTTGTATATGCTTCTGATTTTATGAAAGAGATTCGAGGAGTAATCCAAGAAAAGCGCAAGTAGTTGTAGTTAAGTGATTTTTTGTTTTTGTCAATTAGCTTTGATCTATTATTCTAATTCCGAATCAGATCGATCAATTAATTTTTGGTTGATTGTCTTGGATGGATTCACACCCAACTCTTTCAATCTTTCGGTTTTCCTGACGAGGTTATCTTTTCCAGATGATAATTTCTTCATAGATTCTTCATACGTCCCAGTTACTGTTTTTAACTGACTTCCCAGTTTGATTAAATCTTCCGAAAAACTGACGAATTTAGAATATAAAGATGCTGCCTGGCGTGCTATTTCCTCTGCATTCTTATTCTGAAGATCTTGCTTCCAAATGTAAGAGATTGTCCTTAAAGTTGCCAATAATGTTGATGTTGATACAAGAACTACATTTTTGTCTAGTGCTTTTTCAAATAGTCCTTGATCTTCTTTCAATGCTAGTGTAAGTGCCGGTTCATTGGCAACAAACATGATCACATAATCTGGTGAATTGATGCCGTAAAGCTTTTGATAGTCTTTACCACTGAGTAGCTTGATATGTCCATTGACACTTGTAATATGCTGATTCAAATAAGATTCGCGCTGATCTAGATCTTCGCTATCACTGTAATAACTGTAAGCCGTCAGTGAAACTTTGGAGTCGATAATTAAATTTTTCCCATCAGGTAGATTGATGATATAATCAAGTCGTTGATTGGATCCATCTTCAGTTTTTAGATTAGTCTCTTTCGAATAATGAATCTCTTTAGTTAAGCCGGCTTTCTCAAGGATGAGTTCCAATTGCATTTCTCCCCAATTTCCTTGAGTTTTTGAATCTCCTCGCAATGCTGAAGTTAGGCTTTTCGTTTCTTGGGTAATCTCTTGATTCAATTCACGAAGCATTGTGAGGTGCTTATCCATTGTTGCTGCACGTTCTATACTTTTCTCGTTGTTATCTTCTACTTTTTTCTGAAATTCACCAATTTTTTCTTTCAGCGGGCTTAAAATTGCATCAATATTCTTTTTGTTCTGCTCTGTAAATTTGGTACTTTTCTCATCGAGAATTTTGGCGGCAACGAGTTCAAACTCTTTTGTGAATTTTTCTTGTAACGATGATAATTCTTTTTCTTGCGTTTCAATTTTCGATTCAAGCGCATCGTATTTACTTTTCCACTCTATTGCCTGTTTCAGTTGCTCTTGATGTCTATCTCTGCTGGTATTCAATTCGACTTTTGTTGTTGTCAAATCTTCGTTAGAACGCACTACTGAATTAGTTAAGGTTGCTACTTCAATGCGCATTTCATCAGAAATTTTTTCTATTCCTTTAATTTTTTGAAATTGAGATCGCTGGTTAAGGAAAAAACCAATAATTCCACCCGAAATTAAGCCAATAAGAAGTAAGATGTACGACATAGCTTAAAAGTAAGCAATATATCCAAAATGAACTTTGCTATTATTCAGCTGAATAGTGTTATCGAGTTGTTTTCCCAGTGCATAAGAGATAGAAAAAACTCCGAGATTTGTACTAAACGCGAATCCAAGCCCAAAACCAAAAGGTTGATCGTTGAAATATTTTAGAGTGTTATTTTCATACCATGTTTGATCATAAAAGGCGAAAACATGGGAGTTCCTATCGAGTAGATAACGATATTCAATGGTGCTCGTATTTAATGTCGTTGCTAGGAGTTCATCTTCATTAAAGCCACGTTGATTGATCAACCCTCCAAATCGGTAAAGTTCGTTTTCGAAAATTTCATCAGCTGAGTAGAATTCTGCGTGATTTGACAGACGGATCACATGTCGTTTTGCAATTGGAATGAAATATTCTAAGGTTACTTCACCACGGTAAACAATGGAAATTATTGTTTGAGAGGTATCACTTAGTGTCGATTTACGTGATCCAGCACTGCCTGTAATAGAGATGATTGATCCTTTTGATGGGTTTGGCAAATAATCAACTCTTCTACGAACGTAGGATAACCCATAATTATTTGAAGCGGTACTACCTAATTTGTTAAATAGAGGATTGTTTTGTCCGCCAGAAAGAACACTTGATGCTATGTTCTGATAAAATGCTTTTAAGTAACTTCCATGGTTCATAAAATATTGAATTCCAACTGTTGATTTCAGCTCAAGGAATGATGTATCACGCTTGTATAGATTAAAACTTGCATCTATTCCAAAATCTGATTTGAACAAGAATGGATAATTGAGTCGTGCTTTTAGTGATTGTGTCTGATCGCGAATACTCTGCCATCGTAAATCGAGTAATTCCCCCTTTTTGAGTAAGTTTAGTAGCTTTAAGTTGATTTCTCCAGTAACGGAAAGTTTAGTTGTCAAAGGATTTGGCTGGAGACCAATAACACCATTCACTGAACTAATCGGATTGCTTTTTAGGTAAAGGAAGAGTTCTACGCCTTCTTTAGTAAATAGAATTTCGTGTGGCTTGATTTCTTGAATGAATGGAACCTGTTGTATTCTACCTGATATTTTAGCGAGGAAGTCTTCTTTGTAATAATCACCAACTTTAACATCGATCAAACTTGACACATAGTTTAGTGCGATTGAAGAATCTCCTTTAACATGCAGTTTCGACCAATAATACTGTGGACCACGGTTAATTATAAGTTCGGCCTCAAGATTATCATTCACAAAGGTGACCTCTTTTAATTGTAACGAGACGAATGGATACCCGTTATTTAAAAAAGTAGATTGAATTTTGTTTAATGTTTGAGCTAATGCCTTTGGAGTGAAGGGTAAATTTGCCAGTAAGCGTTCGTTTACCGAGGAGTTTTTGCGTAAAAAACGTAAATCCTCGAATTTAATGTTGAGCAATGCAGATTCAAATTTTGGACCAGCTTGAAAATTTAAAGTAGCTGTATTGAATTCAACGATTAATTCATCAATTGAAGCGAGGAGGAAACCATTTGAAACAGCATCGATTTGAAGTGCTCTGACATAGCTAATTAGTGCAACACTATCCTTGAAATCTGTCTTTGGATGCTTGATATAGTGTTCGTAACCTCCTTCTTGATAGTTAAGATGAATTTTTTTTTGCGCCTTCGATGAGAGGGCGAATAATACTATGAAAATCAAACAGAGTGAGCGCATCAGTGTTTATAACGTAGTGAAAATTACGTTATTTCATAGAATAACCATGTCATTGTGGAAAAATAAATTTTCTGTTATCGTGTAATTTATCGTAATTTTGTCGTTATATTGAATAAGCAACAACAAAGTAGAACCTTATATTAATTAAAATCAGACAACCATGAAAAGAGTATTGGCTTTAGCACTAACAGGTTTGATGTTCACAGCACTATTGGCTGCATGTGGATCATCAAAAGGAGGACATTGTGATGCGTACG
Source organism: Bacteroidota bacterium (assembly GCA_024280295.1). Lineage (GTDB taxonomy): Bacteria > Bacteroidota > Bacteroidia > Flavobacteriales_D > Crocinitomicaceae > UBA4466. Next base: position 29,680 of record JAJRQK010000021.1, on the reverse strand, counting down.
GAAACTCAAACGCTACTTCTAACCAAGTAGATAACATGAACATTCCTTCGTAAATAGCATCTCCAACTATTTTACAAGATCACCTTTAAGGGTGGTCTTTTTTTATGCTTAAACTTTTTGATTGAGAGACAATGAAATAATAGAGCATAAAAAAACCGCCATTACTTAATGACGGTTTTACAATTAAGTTATTTACTTTCTAGCTTTCAATAATATCTACATCGTATATGATAGCATAAGATGCAGGAATAGCAGGAACAATTACATAATTCTCAACAGATCGTTTTTCATCACATTTTGCATTTTTACACTGGAATGCACGAATTCTATAAGTTGCTGTGCCTAGTATGTCGTTCACAGAAACTTCACGATCAAATGAAACTTCACAATTCACAATCATTGGGAAACAAAGAATACTGTAAGATGAATAGTCTATAGGAATTTTAGTAACCCCATTATCAAGGCTCATTTCAAAGTTTGTCGCGAAATTATGCACTGATGTAATATGGTAAACCCCTTGCATTGATCCTGTCATTCCTCCTGAAGAAGGAAATAAAGAGATACTTTCATTTATTGTTCCTGATGAAATATCTATAGTTTCGATTACACACGACTTCTTACATGAATAGGTGAGGCTTAAAACCAAGAAAGCGAAGAATAACGTTGTAGTTGTATAGAGTGCTTTTTTGTACATAGTCAATCAATTAGATTATATAGTAATAGCCAAATTTAGAGAAATTTACCGACGTAAAAAATTATTTTTGCCTTAACTCGAAATTTTTCCCTAAATAAACTCTTCGAACTTGTTCGTCTGCCGCTAATTCAGCAGCGGTTCCTGACTTTAGAATCTTTCCTTCAAAGAGCAAATAAGCACGATCTGTTATCGATAATGTTTCCTGTACATTGTGATCAGTGATTAGAATTCCAATATTTCTTTCTTTAAGTTCGGAAACAATGCCCTGAATGTCTTCAACTGCAATTGGATCAACACCTGCGAAGGGCTCGTCTAATAGAACAAATTTAGGCTTAGTTGCCAATGCACGAGCAATTTCAGTCCTTCGCTTTTCGCCTCCAGAAAGTCTATTTCCGCGTGTTTTTCGAATGTGCTTCAAGCTGAATTCATCGAGTAATTGCTCTAATCGAGCTAGCCGTTCTGGTTTTTTTAAATCAGTCATTTCTAGAATTGCTAAAATGTTGTCTTCAACACTCAATTTTCTAAAAACGGAGACTTCTTGGGGCAAATATCCAATTCCCATCTGAGATCTTTTATACATTGGGAGATTAGTAATATCTGTATCATCAAGGTAAACTTTCCCACCATCTGGTGTTACGAGTCCAACGATTATGTAAAAGGAAGTTGTTTTTCCTGCCCCATTAGGTCCTAGTAAACCAACTATTTCACCTTGATTTACTTCTACGCTAATTCCTTTAACAACTTCACGTCCTTTATACGCCTTGCGAATACCGTCTGTATGTAATTTCATGTCTAACTAGAAATTGATTGAATAGCGTGCGCGTATCCCGAAATTTGTAATATCAGTCACGTCCACACCAGGTTCATTGTGTGTTAATCTCCAGAACACATCCACGCGACCAACTTTGAGTATATTCTCTATTCCCATTGCTACCTCAACGTAGGGAGTGTTACCAAATTGTTTTGTGAATGAAGGAAGCAACATTTCGGCATTATGCTTTGTATCAATACTTCCGAAGGCAATTTTAGCGGTTGTGACAAGTCTAAATTTTAATTTTTTAACCAGTGGAATACGATCGAAAAACAATCCATCCCAATGATTTTCAAGTAAGCCAGTTATGTATTTATCCGAAATAAATTCGAAAAAGTCCATCTTATTAAATGCATTCGTAAATAACCAGTATGATTGATTTCCTTCATGAATTTTTAAAAATGGGTAGGCAGTAGTTCCGAAAATATAACCTGCATTAAACCCGTATCGAATTCGACCGAGGAATCCAATTTGCCTTGTATGTTCCACGAACAGATCAATTTTTTGATAATTGTAATCCGCACCGAGAAAATCTTTCACCCCCAAAATTCCTTGAATAGCAATTATTGGATACTTCGAACGAACGGAAGTACGATTAAAAGCACCAGAGATAAACTCCTCATCCTTTGCCCATCGAAAACGGAAAATAAATTCCCCTGTTCGAATTGTATTTATTGTATCATTCAAACTAGTTATAGGGTTTGGTCGCAAGTAGTTTGCAGTTCCTAAGGCAGTGTATTCCTTCAAGGAGTAACCGCCAAATAAGATGATATCTTTTCTGACATCTTTTTCAAAAGTAAGACCTGCTTTCTGGACAAAAGTTAGTTTATCTAATGGACCAGTCCTCAATAACGCACCAAAAGTTGATCCTACACTCGCAGCGGTTGGTGATTGCCCGATTTGTTCAATATCGTAGTTATAGTATGCACTTAATAGGCCTCTTTTTTTCTTTGAAGTGTTGAGGCGAACGGTAGCTCCGTATTTGAAGCGTTCATCCCCAAACCCATACGCAACTTTCCCTCCTAATTCGATTTTACGACTGAAAGCATTTGCTGTTCTAAGTGATAATGCGACCCTTATATTTTCTACAGGATTAATACTCACTAGTGAAAATACGCTGCCAATTTCAATTTTTCCAGCTTGATAATATCCAGTGGAAGCCATGTAAATGGCTTTCTTGAGGAACTTGAAAAATGCCATATCTTCTAGCGAATCTATCATGTTGTCAATTCCTTCTTCTTGCATTGATAATGGTTCGTGTCGAATTTGTGCCCAGTATTCATCACTCCTATGATCTGCCCCTTCGAGCATCTCTACCGTACTATTTGATTTGTAAAATTCGGGTGTTCTTGGCTCGTTAATTACGTAATTCTTCCGCAATGAATGTCGTCTACCATAAAAACCGTAAATATCTGTCTTCTTTGTTATTTTTAAATCGGCAATCATTTTCTCTTCAGTCAACATCCACACTTCAGGGGCAACTAAATTGAATTCATGTTCGATGTATAAGCCTTGAACATAGTTAATGTTTACATTTGGCGCAATATCAGCTTTAAATCTCTTTACGGCATAAGTAGTATCGTGAATCCACATTTCACCTACAAATGTCATGTCCCCTGAACGTTTAGGCTCAAATCGGAGTTTATAACACCATTGATCACCAATGAACGTAGAATCTTCTAAGTAAAATCGATAGAATGCCCTTGCTGAGTTAGCTACTGGACTAATAAAACTCTTGTTGAAGATGTTAATATAGTTATCATAGATATTAATGTCTAAGTACATGTCCCCCAAAAATTGATTGAGTTGAAGATTTTCGACTCCACTTATCCTTGTGGCAACAACAGTCTCTTTTTTCTTCTTCGGCTTATTTTTGAAATAGAAGTTGGAGACATTCTCACTTAATATAACAGGTAAAAAACTTTTTCCATTATCAGAGGAGTCTAGATAGGCCATAACGACATCAAGCCGCTGAACAATTCCTCTTTCTGTGAATTTTTCTCCTATATTATTGAGGTCTAACTGTATCTTATTATAGACTTCATATTCATAGGAATCTAATTTCTCCTTATTGTTGATCCGTTTGTTTGCAATTACTTTTTTATGAAGCGTAGTTGATGGGAATTCATCTGGTGCTGTAATAGTCACTTCGTCATATTCAGATGTTAGAACTGGCATGGAGATATTGATTTCTTGAACTTCATCAAGATCGATAGGTATTATCACTCTTAAATAGCCAGAGTAAGAAAAAACGAGTGAGTCGGTAGCATAATAGGTCTCAAAAGTATAGTACCCCACTGAATCTGTAAAGGTTCCAATTTTTGAATTCTGGAATCGTACCGTAACAAAAGGCATGGCATCACCCGTTAATTCATCGATAACAATCCCTTCCACCTGCGTTTTTTGTGCAGATGATAACATTGGGGTGCATAGAATGAATAAAAGAAATAGAATTTTCATGGATATTAGCTAGTACTAAATTAACGAAGAAATAAGGATCAAGGTAAGGATTCTTCCTCTTTTTTTCTTTTTCTCACCACGCGTTTAGAAATCATTATTCCAACTTCATATAATATTAAGATAGGAACACCAACAATTACTTGACTTATTAAATCTGGAGGTGTAATAAATGCAGAGAGAATTAATATTCCAACAATTGCGTGTTTTCTGTACTTTTTGAGAAATTCTGGAGTGATAATACCGAGTTTTGTAAATAAGTAGGTTATAACAGGAAGTAGAAATAATAATCCAGAATAAAAAATGGTGGATAAAACCAAGCTCATATAGGAACCAATTGTGAAAATGTTCTCAATGTTTTCACTCATTTTATAATTCCCGAAGAACTGAACGCAAAGTGGGGCAACAACAAAGTAACCAAATCCAATCCCTAAAAAGAAAAGCATACTCACATAAAACACAATCCCTTTAGCTATCCCACGTTCATTTTGCCTAAGTCCCGGTTTAATAAACGACCAAATTTGATAAAATAAATAAGGAAAAGAAATAACAATTCCTCCAAGTATACTCATCATAATCGCATAAGAAAACTGACCTGTAACAGTAGTAGACTGAAAATTAATTGGAATTTCTTCAACACAAACACCAAGTAATTGGCAGAGTATTCTAAAGGTAAAGAAACCAGGCTCTTTCATCGAAAAGAAAAGATTGTTCAAAATCCATTCTTGAAATATCCAAATGACCACGGCAGCAATAACAATGACAATTGCAGATCGAACGAGCCTCCATCGAAGCTCTTCTAAATGATCTAAAAATGACATGTTCTTACTTGATTCCATATATTGCACAAAAATAGCAAACCTATACGATCTAGTTTCATGGATTTTTTTGTATTTTAGGTATGGATTTCAATAATTGATCACACATGGAAGTAATGAGTTTGAAAGATTCCCTCAAGTCGTTTTTCGGTTTTGATAGTTTTAAAGGCAGTCAAGAGGAAATCATTCAGAATGTTCTAGACGGTAAAAACACATTTGTTATTATGCCTACTGGTGGCGGAAAATCAATGTGCTACCAATTGCCTGCAATAATTTCAGAAGGCACAGCGGTTATTGTATCACCACTAATCGCTCTGATGAAAAATCAAGTGGATGCAATTCGCAATGTTTCAAATGATGATTCTGTTGCACATTTCTTAAACTCATCACTATCCAAATCTGATATTGTAAGAGTTAAGGAAGATATTGTTGCGGGTAAAACAAAATTACTTTATGTTGCTCCAGAGTCACTTACGAAAAAAGAGAATATTGAATTTCTTACTGGGGTAAAAATTTCCTTTTTCGCAATTGATGAAGCACATTGTATTTCTGAGTGGGGGCATGATTTTCGACCTGAATACAGAAGATTGCGTGAAATATTTGGTGAGATTTCTAACGTTCCAATAATTGCACTTACAGCTACCGCTACACCAAAAGTTCAAAATGATATTCAGAAGAACCTAAACATGCTTGATGCAGTTGTGTTTAAATCTTCGTTTAATAGAGATAATCTTTACTATCAAATTTTTCCGAAAAAGGAAGTCGAGAAGCAAATCATAAAGTATGTCCGTACCAAAGAAGGGAAAAGTGGCATAATTTATTGTTTGAGTAGGAAGAAAGTGGAAGAATTGGCTGAAGTATTAAAAGTCAATGGTGTTAAGGCACTTCCGTATCATGCCGGGCTTGACGCTGGGACACGTGCAAGGCATCAAGATATGTTTTTGATGGAAGATGTGGATGTCATTGTGGCAACTATAGCTTTCGGAATGGGGATTGATAAGCCTGATGTACGTTTTGTGATTCACCATGACATTCCAAAATCACTTGAAAGTTACTACCAAGAAACGGGTCGAGCTGGCCGTGATGGAGGAGAAGGCGAGTGTATTGCTTTTTACCGTTATAAGGATGTTGAGAAATTGGAGAAATTCCTTCAAGGTAAACCTGTGGCAGAACAAGAAATCGGACGTCAACTATTGAGTGAGATTGCTTCTTTCTCAGAAACATCGGTATGTAGACGAAAAATGATCCTCCATTATTTTGGTGAAGTTTACGACGAAAAAAACTGTGGTGAGTTATGTGATAATTGTAGGTATCCTAAAGAAAAACAGGAAGGGAAAGATCACGTACTTCATTTACTGCAAGCAATAGAAGAGCTTAAAGAAACTCAACGATCTAAGCATTACTGCTCTTTCTTGCACGGGAACTTGACTGCTGAAATTAAAGCTTATAAGCATGATCTAAGCCCTTTGTTTGGTATTGGAAAAGAAAAAGATGAACATTTTTGGAATGCTGTTGTCCGTCAGACTGCGGTTACTGGATTAATTTCAAAAGATATTGAATCCTATGGTGTGTTAAAGTTGACGGACGAAGGTAGAGCATTTATTAAAAAGCCAAAATCATTTCTTTTAATTAAGGAACGTGATTATTTGGTGCTTGATGTTGATACTGATGATGGACAATCTAGCGGTCGAAATGCTGTGTTGGATCAAGAGTTATACGATCTATTGCTCGAATTGAGAAGACGAATCTCGCAGGAGAAGAATATTCCTCCATTTGTGTTATTTCAAGAACCATCTCTTCGTGATATGTGTTTTCAATACCCGATTTCAATCGATGAGTTGACGAACATTCAAGGTGTTGGTAATGGAAAGGCTACTCGTTACGGTGCTCCATTTGCTGCACTAATAAAACAATACGTTGATGATAACGATATTGAGCGTCATCAAGATGTTGTTGTAAAGTCAATAGTGAATAAATCGGGTCTAAAAGTTCAGTTAATTCAAAATATTGATCGCAAATTGCCACTTGAAGACATTGGTCGCGCACAGGGTAAATCGGTTGATGAAGTTATTACTGAAATTGAATCAATCGTAGTATCCGGAACCCGCGTGAACATCAACTACTACATTGATGATATTTTGGATGAAGAAGTTCAGGAAGAAATCTATGAATATTTTGGCGAAGCAGAATCTGATGATCTTACAGAAGCGTATAATGAATTTGATGGTGAATTTTCAGAGGAAGAATTACGACTTATGAGAATTAAATTCATGAGTGAGATGGCCAATTAGTGGTTTTAATGCACCCAAGTTCTTGTGAAAAATCAGCTTACCTCATCTTATGTCTGCATAGTTTTTTCGCCAAATCGATTAGGGTTTAAGTTCTTCATTCTTAATTATTCGACGAATTGGTCAAAATCCTCGCTGGATCGCAAATAAAATTGATTTATACGGTACTAAATAGCTATTTTATTCGTCTTAATAGTACTACCTTCATAATTCAAAGATCTCTTATGAAAATTATTACTACATTTCTATTTGTGCTGTATGCACTATACTCATTTTCTCAAGCTCCCACAGCTGAGTTTTCTGCAAACCCAATAGAGGTTTGTATTGGTGACCAAATCAATTTCACGGATTTATCTGTTGTAGGTGGGTCACCTATTAATGCCTGGACTTGGGATTTTGGAGATGGTAATTCATCTACCTCTCAAAATACTTCACATGTATATAGCGCTGTAGGATCTTATACTATTACGCTTGTTGTTACTGCTCAAAATGGGCAAGCTGATGCGGAAGTAAAAGTTCTCTATGTAACCGTGAATCCACTTCCTATTGCAGCGTTTACCACTTCTGGTAATGGTTGTACTGTTCCTTTCGCAGTGGCATTTACGAATTCATCAGATACAGGTGCTAATATTACCTATGCGTGGGATTTCGGGAATGGCCAAAATTCAATGCTTGAAAATCCTGCGCCAGTGACTTATGCTTCTGCTGGTACTTTTGTTGTGACTCTTGTTGTGACTAATACAACGACAGGATGTGTTAATACAACAACGCAAAATTTAGTAGTTTCTGATTACACTGCGGATATGGTTGCTCCAACTTCAGGTTGTGTGGGAACTTTAATTTCATTTCAAGATAATTCAACTGTTGGTGTTAATAGTTGGAATTGGAACTTTGGTGATGGTATCGGCTCATCTGCTCAACAAAATCCTTCTTATGCATACACTTCTCCTGGTACCTACACCATCACACTAACTTCACAAAATACAGGATCTGGATGCTCTGACGTGATCACACAATCGATCACAATTAATCCTTTGCCAGTTCCTTCGTTTACTGCTGATGTTACAACAGGATGCGCACCATTGGCAGTTAATTTTACGAATACGTCTGGAGCCGGAACGTTTAACTGGAATTTTGGAAATGGATCAACATTTAGCGGGACTTCTCCCGGCACTCAATCGTACACTGCTGATGGTTCCTATACTGTTACTCTAACAATGACAGATGCGAATGGATGTGTAGGAACAATTACAAATACAAATATGATTGTGGTGAGTGCCCCAGTCGTTTCATTTACAATGGATCAAACTAATGGATGCGAACCTGTAGTCGTAACTTTTACCGATGCTTCAATCGAACCTGATCCAATTGGTGATCCAATTGTTACTTGGCTTTGGGATTTTGGAGATGGAAGTCCAATTTTTTCGGGTGAATTTCCACCTGCACATAGTTACAATGTTGGACTTTATTCTGTAATGCTTACCGTGATCACAGCTAATGGATGTCAAGCTTCGCTAACGATGAACGATACCATTCAAGTGGGTTCAATTATTAATGTAAACTTTTCTGTTTCACCTACTATAGAATGTGCCAAAACTCCAATTGATTTTATTGACTTAACAACTTTCAATGGTACACCAAACCCTGGTGAAGTAATTTATAGTTGGGATTTTGGAGACGGTGGAATGAGTTCGCAGCAGAGTCCAACTTATATGTATCCATCGGATACTGGTTTCTTTGATGTTCAATTAATAGTTGAGTGGCGCGGTTGTATTGATACTTTCATAATGAATCAAGCTGTATATATTTTAGCACCGATTTCAATATTTACTCCAGATCAATTATTGTTTTGCAATCCTGGTTCATTACCGGTAACGGTAAATATTGCAGATCAAGCAATTTTAGGTATTATTCCAGATGATGTCTTTATGACATATACATGGGGGGATGGAACTTTTACAAACTTCGATGATCCTGTTTTGGACGGAATTGGACAAGGAAACACTTCACACAATTATAATGCCTATGGGAGTTATACGATTCAGCAAGCTGTTTACAATTCAACCACTGGATGTTCGGATAGCACAACTCAAACGATTCATGTCTCTCAAACGATTGCTAGTTTTACACTTTCCAATGACTCAACTTGTGTTGGAAACCCAATTACATTAACAAGTACATCGACATCATCTCATCCATTTGGGACTTATGTTTATAACATGGGAGATGGCGGATCGACTTCAGGATTACCTACGACCTATACGTATAATGGTTTTGGTTCTTTCGATATTGATTTAGTTGCAACGAACAGTGTTGGTTGTGCTGATAATTCAACATTCATCGGGATGGATGCTTTAGCCTTACCTTCCGCGTTAATTACTCCTTCTGATGTTGTTGGTTGTGCTCCAATCACTGTGACCTACACCAATAGTTCGGTGGTAATTGGAAATGGTGTGCCTTTGACAAATTTCGATTGGGTGTTTGAAGATGGATCAACCCAAACAACTGTAAACATCGGGACTACTACGAATTACAATTATACTACGGAAGGTAATTTCACCACAACATTAACTACGACTGATCAATTTGGTTGTGTATCTCCGCCATTTTCTGTCAATATGACAATAACCAAGCCAACGGTAAGTTTCACTCTTGATTCAGTAGTTTGTGATTTAGAGTTATTCACTGCTGTTAATGGAACAATTGGTGCAACTAATTACGAGTGGTTTATTGATGGGGTTTCAGTTTCAAATGCACTAGATTTCACAACTTCATTTAATGAAACGACTAACCCACCATCAACATTTGTCTCTCATAATTTCGAACTGATCGCTACAGATGTAAATGGATGTATGGATACAGTTGACCGTGATATAATAGTTTCAATGCCCTATGCCGATCTTACTTATACATTGACAGGAGCAAGTGTGAATGGAGCAGGTGACTTTACTTGCCCTCCAGTATTTGCAGGTTTTACAGATAATAGTGGCTCTTATGGGTCGATCGTAAATTGGGCTTGGGACTTTGGAGATGGGAAGTTCTCAACACTTCAAGATCCTGATAATACCTATGTGTTTTCAGGCACTTATTCTGCAATGCTAACAATAACTGATGAATTTGGATGCACTGCTGATACATCGCTAATAGATTATCTGACAATATTTGGACCAAGTGGAGATCCAATTTGGACATCTCAAGGTGATATTTGTGGTCAAACAGTTATTTTCCAGACAGATAATCAAGTGAACATAAATAATGTTGAATGGTTGTTGGGAGATGGTGTTACCATAAACGACATCAATCAGTTCTCATACACTTATTTGCCAGATAATACCTATAATCCAGTTGCAATAATAAGTGACTCACTAGGCTGTGAAATAACTATACCTCTTCCTCCAATTACAATAATTAACAATGGACTAGATGCATTTTTTATCCCTTCCCCAATAGAAGGTTCAATCGGAACGGTTTTCAATCTGATTGAAAGTTCAACCTCTACGGCTGCACCAATTATTACGTGGGATTGGTACTTCTTAGGAGATACACTGACTAACTTTACAGGTATTGACGTTAATACTGCTTTCGGCCTTCCAGGTACTTATCCAATTACTCTTGTGATTACAGATGTAAATGGATGTTTTGATACATACTCATCTTCTGTTATTGTCACAAATGATTTCCATCCACCAAATGTCTTTACTCCCAACGGTGACGGTACAAACGAATATTTTTCTTTGGAATTCTCAATATTTGAGTCTTTTGATATTGTTATTCTCAATAGATGGGGAAATGTAGTCCATGAGCGTCAAGGTGCAACAGGTGTTGAATTGTGGGATGGTTTAACTCAAGGTGGATTACCTGTTCAAGATGGGGTATATTTCTATAAATTATCTGGACTTCTAGTAGATGGAACAACTGCAACAAAGCATGGTAATGTAACAGTGCTTCATGGGCCGGAATAGGTGAATTATTACTGCGTAGGCTCTTTAGGATTTACAATGAATTCTACCTTGTATCCATTAGGTATTGCTGGCACCTTCACCCACAAATTATATGAACTCCTTGCTCTGCATGTTCCAATTGGGGCTTGATAGCTGACTGTGAGCGTATATTTTTTGTCCATGTCGTTTTTGGTAGTGATAAATTCCAACCCGAGCGGAGTCTTACACCAGCCACTATTTAGGTTAATGCCCAATATTGAATAGTGTACTAGGTCTATTTGCTGTAGTTGCTTGTTGCATTTGTTTTTTGACATGTCTTGTCGCACTAATGAATCTAAGTCGGATTTTGTGCGAACGATACGTTTGCCTTCAATGTGATAAATTTGGATGCAATTATTCATTTCAAATTGCTGTGTCATCAACGTATCTTGAGAAATAACTGGTGTGGTACTTGCGAGTAGTATGATGCTTGTCAAAATGTGTCTTGCTTTTGTTTTCATATAACTCCAATGATTGAGATTTAATTCTTAATACAAATACAATTGATAAAAGTTCAATTCTGAATAGGGTTATTTCTCAAAGATAAAAAAATGTCTAACGCCGAGTAAATCCGAATATTCAAGCTTTAGGTCGTGCTTTGTAAGTATAAGAATTCTGTGCTTCATTCCTTCTTGTGATACTCCATTGATAATTGGAGTTAGAATCATTTCATCTGCATCGTTATTTAAAGAATAAGTTCCCGCTTCAATTCTATCGCCATTAATTTGAATATGTGAGTACGAAATTGCAATAGAATAAGTGTTCGGTGTACCATCATGCATTTGAAAGAAGATTGATCCAGAAACAGACGGGTAGTAACTAAAACCTTCAGACGTTTGGTATTGATATTGAGTGATTTGAAATGTGCCAGATAATTTAGTGTGCGCTCGTTTTTGTTTAGAACAACTAACTAAAGTTACCATTAGTAAAATAAATGCTAAGTTGAGCGTTAGTTTCATCTGATTAATTCTGGAATCTTTATGAAAAAGGAGCGAGTGACATCATCTGAACCCCAATCTTTAATGCCTCTGAATCAATATCAAATTTGGGATGATGAACACCGTAGGTAATTCCTTTGGACTCATTTCTAACTCCTAATCGAAAAAAACAGACCGGCACTTCTTGCGAATAATAAGAGAAATCCTCTGCTGTTAATCGGATGGGCAGTTCTTCCACACATTCTTCGCCTAAAAATTTTTGTGCAATAGTACGCATAGATTGTGTCGTTGCTGGGTCATTCTCTAGGTATGGATAACCTTTACTAATTTCTACTTCTGCCCTTCCTCCAGATGCTTCAGCAATTTGTTCTGCCGTTTTTTTAATTAGTAGCAATGCTTCAGCCCTCCATTTTTCATTCATTGTTCTGAATGTTCCCTTGAGATCTGCTTTAGATGGAATTATATTGGTTGCTCCGATTGCTTCAAAATGACCGAACGAAAGTACGCAAGGTGTTTTTGGGTCGCACTGCCGACTAATTATTTGTTGCATTTGCTGAAGCATATTAGCTCCAATCATAATCGGGTCGATGCAATTATGTGGGGTTGCTGCATGTCCGCCTTTTCCGTGAATGGTAATATAAATTTCATCACAAGATGCCATATAAATCCCTTCCTTGAAGCCAACGTTTCCAACTTTCATATCTGGAAAGACATGTAAAGCCATCATACGGTCAACCTTGGGGTTGTCTAAAACTCCATCGCGAAGCATTAAGGTAGCACCGCCCGGATTCTTCTCTTCACCAGGTTGGAAAATCAATTTAACGGGTTGCGGAAGTGTGTCTTTCAATCCTTGTAAAACTTCTGCTGCCCCTAAGAGGATAGAGGTATGAACATCATGGCCACAGGCATGCATTACGCCTGAAACAATTGATTTATAAGGCACCTCGTTTTCTTCTTCAATTGGCAAAGCATCTAAATCTGCACGAAGACAAACGCATGAATCTTGTTCTCCGTGATGAGGACCACGAATTATTGCTACTACACCAGTGTCACCTACACCCGATGTGTGTTCAATTCCTAACTCAAAAAGTGCATTTGAGACATACTTCATCGTATCATGTTCTTGATAGGATAATTCAGGGTGTGCATGAATATGTTCTCGATGCGCTTTTATTTTTTCATAAAGTTCATTAGAGTGATCTAGGATATGTTGCTTTAAGTCAGGAGTCATTAGGCAGAGATGTTAGTCCAGACATAATCATTCGGATGGATACATATCCCATGACTACTCCAAAAATGATTTTAATAACCGAAGGTGATATTTTTAAGGCGATTTTGGACCCAAAAAAGCCTCCAATAACAAAGCTGAGAGCGACTATCATACCAAACTTCCAGTTGACATGGTCATGTTTAGCGTAATTGTAAAATGCCATTATCCCAACAGGCAATAGTAAGATGAATAGACTTGTTCCTTGTGCATTAAACTGTGACATCCCAAGTGAATAAACTAGAGCTGGAACTATCACAACTCCTCCGCCTACCCCAACAAAGCCACTCAAGGCTCCTGCCATTAGGCCAATGATAATTAATATAATGATCGTTTGTGTCGTCATGATTGTTGTCAAAGATACTAATTTGCTGATTAGTTTACAGAACCAGCAAACCGTGCATCTTTATTTCTTAAGTCAATTCCATTTTCGTAGTATGCCTTTAATCCGACGAGAAAAAATAACCACCCAGTATGGCATCCTAAACGAATATCTTGCTTAGATAAGTCGTCTGTTGGTATTTCTGATTGAGAAAGATGGACAACAACATGATCACCTACTTTTTCTAATTTAATATCGACGATAGATCTGATAAATGTAAATTGAATATGATTTTTTCCGTTGGCAGATGTAATTTTACCTTCTTGTCCTCCATCGTATAGATGCCACTTCCATAGATAGCTATCCCCAGCTTCCACATTTGTATCTTTTGCAAGAACGACATCATCTCTTTTGAAAATTGTATCGCTTAAAAACCACTTTTCTATTTCTCTCGGTACTGCCCATGCCGAATAGAGAGTCTTAATTGATGCTTTTATCGCAATCTTTTGTGTGAATTGGGTCCAATCAAATTTTTCCATGAGTTCAATTTAACGAATTAATTGATTACAACCTCGAACATCGGTGTTGTCAAATCGGCCCATTAACTCAAAGCCCGAATCAGTAATTCTTCCTAAATCCTCAGTTGCTATGAATGAACAACTGTGAAGGTTCGCTAAATCTATAACATTTACACCTCCCGTTTTTTCGTAAGGAACTCGACTAAAGGGATCCGTCACATCTCGTATTTGAATTTGCATCCAAGGGCAGAAGGAAAAGATGCCATCTTCTCGACTGTAGGCTTGTGAAAGTAATTCCGTCATTCCATATTCTGATGAAATAGTTGAGCAATTTAAACCTTTTCTCAAAGCAGCGTGTAGTTCTTTTTTTGTGAGTTCTTTTCTACGTCCTTTCATACCACCAGTTTCGATGATTGTGGCATTTGACAAATTAGGATTGAGTTCACAAAGATCGAGTAGGGCATAAGAAATTCCAAATATGATTACCTGCTTTCCACTCGCTTGAGCAGCTTCATATCGCTCAATCAGTAATGTTAAATTTTCAAGAACGAATCCTGAGAGATCATTTTTTGTTTGCTTTATTAAATGGTCGACCATATAAATCAAGCTTGACTCACCTTGTTCGATGTAATTTGGCAAAAGTGCTAAAATGACTTGATCCTCTGGTTTACCGATTGAATTGGCGTAGGTTGTAGAGAATGATCGCTCGTAAACAGAAAGATCTTTGATTCTATGTTTCGAGCGAACACCTCCAGTACCGCTACTTTTGAAAATCATTTCAGGTTCGTATAATGTAGATTGTATTTGATGCGTCTTGAAAAACGAAACGGGAAGGAATGGAATTTCGTCAATAGAAGTTGGAGTTTTCCAATTTAAATTAGTAATGTATTCTTGATAGATGGGGCAATTCTCCGCTTGAAACGCGTAAACAGCTAGAGCTACCTTCTCGAAATCTGATTTAGACTTAATTGAAAATATTCGCTCTATTAGACCCATGAATAATTAATGTTCTACCTCACCGATCTCCTTTGGATCATGCTTGTATTTGAATATTATGGCAAATGCAACGGTCACAACTAATGCATAAATTGCAAAAATGTACCAGATTGTAGGCCAATCTTTCATTCCTTCAGCATTTGTATATAAATCCACGATGTAACCACTACCATAAGCACCAATAATTGCGCCTATTCCATTTGTCATCAACATGAAGAGTCCTTGTGCACTTGATCGAATAGAAGGAGATGACTCTTTTGCCATGAACATTGATCCAGAAATATTGAAAAAGTCAAAGGCCATTCCATATATGATCATAGACAATGTTAAGAAGATAAACCCGCTTTCAGGATCTCCAATTCCGAAGAATGCAAATCGAAGCACCCACGCCACCATACTCATCAACATGACTTTCTTAATTCCGAATTTCTTTAGGAAGAATGGGATTGATAGAATGAATAATGCTTCAGAAATCATGGACAGAGATAAAAACACAAGAGAGTGTTCTACAACAAAAGATCCTGGATAATTGTTCCCAAAGTCACGTAAGAAACCATCTCCCCACATGTTCGAGATTTGAAGCACACAACCTAAGAGCATTGAAAAAACTAAAAAGAGTGCTATTTTTCTATTCTTAAAAAGTGAAAATGCATCAAGTCCCATTGCTTGAATTAGCGTCTTCTTTTCAGATGTTTTCTGGGTTCCTACTTTTGGTAATGTGAAAGAGTAAACACCTAAAACTGCAGATGCAGCAGCACTTATATAAAACTGATTTGGCGTAATCCCAAATTCAAGAAAATCAACAGACCATGCTGCTAGGATGAACCCAACAGTTCCCCAAACGCGTATTGGTGGGAATACCTTAACGATATCCATTCCATTTTTCTCTAGTGTAGCAAAAGATATGGATCGATTAAGTCCTATGGTTGGCATGTAGAACATCGAGACCAAGAAAATGAGGGCATAAAACGAACTGAATTCAGTAGCATTTGCGAGTGCAATTAGAATTCCGGTAAGAATGAGGTGAGATGCTCCTAGAAGTTTCTCTGCACTAATCCACTTATCAGCAACAATGCCCATTATTGCAGGCATGAATAAGGAAGCAAATCCCATAGTTCCATAGCAGGCTGCAATTTGAAGTCCTGTAAACTCAAGAGTCACAAACATATAAGCACCAGCAGATAAAAGCCATGCACCCCAAGCAAAAAATTCGAGAAAATTAAGTACTGTTAATCGTGATTTAATTCCCATAGTCAGCAGTTGTATTTAGTGTGGTGCTTCAATATGAAGCGAAATTCGTTAGTCGTGGTGTTAACTATTACGTTTATTAATCTCGTCTCGTAATTTTGATGCAAGTTCGTAATCTTCATTTGTGAGAGCATCAGCTAACTGAGATTCGAGTTCTTCAACCGACTGTCCTTCCAATGTATTAGTTCCCTCATCATCGCTTTGCGTCATTTCAGCGAACAGGTTTTCATCCTCATCTGTGGATTCATCCAATAAAATACCAGCACTTGAAAGAATGCTTTCATAGGTGTAAACTGGACATTGAAAGCGAACTCCAATTGCTATTGCATCAGAAGTCCTTGCATCAATTTCAGTGACTTTCCCGTCCATTTCACAAATAAGTTTTGAATAGAAAATCCCCTCTACTAAATTGTATATGATCACCTCTTTAACAGTGATGTTAAATGTTGTTGCGAAATTTTTGAATAGATCGTGTGTGAGAGGACGTGTCGGAACCATTTTTTCAAGTTCTATTGCTATAGCTTGTGCTTCGAAGCCACCAATTATAATTGGAAGACGTCGATTCCCATCAACTTCAGATAAGACCAATGCGTATGCACCTGATTGAGTTTGACTGTATGATAGACCTACAATCTCAAGTTTGATTTTATCCATGTTCCGCGTTCCTTTTCCTCAAATATTAACTCTCGAAGAAGTCTTCTCACCTCTTCGAGAATTAGTTGTTTCGTAAAAATACGATTTCTTTACTACTTCTTAATTGGATGCCTTGAATTTCTTAACAGCCTCTGTTAAGCTTGGCAATACTTCAAAAGCATCCCCAATAATCCCGTAATCTGCTGCCTTAAAGAATGGCGCCTCTGGGTCAGTATTAATAACAACAATGACTTTAGAACCATTTACTCCGGCAAGATGCTGGATCGCTCCAGAAATCCCTGCTGCGATGTAGAGATTCGGTCGAATTGCAACTCCTGTCTGCCCAACATGTTCGTGATGAGGTCTCCACCCAATATCTGCTACTGGACGAGAACATGCAGTTGCAGCTCCTAATGATTTCGCTAAATCTTCAACTATTCCCCAGTTCTCAGGTCCTTTCAATCCTCTCCCCGCAGATACTACGAGTTCAGCTTCTGGCAATGGAATGTCTCCATCTGGCTTTTTAGTTCCTAATACCTTGATAGTAGCTTTTCCAGCCTCGCCATCGAAGTCTTCTACACTACAAGCACTTCCTCCAGTTTCTGGTTGAAGACTATTAGGTAAGAGTGATATTATTTTTTTATCAGACGAAACCTTAACATTTCCAAATGCTTTTCCAGAGAAGACGTTTACTTTAATAGTATCTCCTGAGGGAATATCAATTGCCCCAGAAATAAGTCCAGCTTTAAGTCTAACGGACAATCTAGGTGCAACAGTTTTAGCAACTAAATCATGTGAGAAAATAACGGTGTCAGATCCAGTGGCTTCAACTGCTGTTGCAATCACACGTGTTAATTGTTGTGCATCGTCTGAAGTTACTGATCGATCAATTAAAACTTTATTCGCGCCATACTCTCCAAGAACACTTAAAGTAGAATCATCTGCACTTCCTGTAGTGACAGCGATCACGTCACGGCCTAATTTTTTTGCATAAGTCACAACTTCCAAAGCACTCTTTGAAATTCCGTTTGTACTATTTATATATACTAATGTTGACATAATTTGCTTCGGATTAAATGACTTTCGCCTCGTTATGTAATAATTCAACTAACTCGTCCATATTTTCTGGGTCGATCATTTTACATACAGATTTCGCTGCTGGGAGATCGTAATTTTCAAATGATGTCAAATGAAGAACATCAGCCGCAGGAATGATATTCAACGGCTTTGTTCGAGCCGCCATAATTCCTCGCATATTTGGAATTCTTTGTTCGGCCATTCCTTTTGCGCAAGAAATAACTGCAGGAAGATCAAGTTCAGCCGTCTGAACCCCTCCTTGAACTTCACGCTCAATCGTTGCAGTTGATCCGTTGATATCTAACTTTGATGCAAGTGAAACAAAAGGCAGATCCAACGCTTCGGCAAGCATCCCTCCAACTTGAGACCCATTATAGTTGATCGTTTCTTTACCGGTAAGAATTAGATCGTAGCCACCATCTTTTGCATACGCTGCAATTTGCATTGCGACAAAATAGGCATCCGTAGCTTCAGTATCGATTCTAACTGCATCATCTGCTCCAATTGCCAAGGCTTTGCGCATTATGGCATCATCTGCAGCTTGACCGACCGTACAAATTGTGACCGTGCCGCCGTTCGCTTCTTTAAGTTCGAGTCCTCTAACTAAAGCATACCACTCATCATAAGGATTTACGATATATTGAACTCCGTTTTCATCGAATTTCGAATCGCCATCAATAAAAGCGATTTTCGAAGTCGTATCCGGAGATTTACTGATACAAACTAATATTTTCATAAGGAATAATTTCTTTAAATCGTTCGCGAATTTAACAATTTATTGACGAGTTTTCGTGATTAGAAGAGCTTTATTTGGATTCTTGATCAAATCTTTTTTAGAGTTTCTAGTAGGAACTCTCGTTTGTGCTCAGTCAGTGAATTATGAGTTTGCCTGCTCCTGTATCATTCAATAAATTAGTTTGTGTAGGATTACCATAAACGTGTACATTTCCGTCATTTGAGATGCTGTATTCAAAGAGTGTGGTTACGTTAATGCTGCAGTCGGCTTTAGAGCCATTCTCAAGAATTCCGTAGTTGGCAGTTACATTTTTAGCATCTACACTGACTAAGGCTGTTGTCCAAATCTTCATAGCGTGGCATTGGCCTGTCAAGGTGACTTTACCACCAGTTGGAGCATTGTTCCAAAAGAAAAAAGTTGTACAATTTAATTCCAAGACTGCCTCACTTGCTTTTTCTTTTAGAGTGAGTCCAAATTCGTTAGATGTAATTGGATTTCTTGTTTTGATGCTACACGTTTCATTTGCATTTACACCTTCTAGTGGTAAGGAATGAATGATGAGCTCGACTTTATTATTTCTTGGCGAGAGCCAGTCGTTTTTTGAGGTTCGTTCTATATGTAGTATGCCTTCCTTAATCATTAAATCAATTCCATTAATGATTTTTGCTTTCCCGCGAATCTCTACAAAAAATACGGTGTCCTCAACTAAAATCACGTCAAATGAACTGTTTAAGTAGACATGTGAAAACGGTGCAAGTTTTGTAGTGATTTCAATCTGATTCTTTTCCTTAGCGCAGGACGCAAGAAGTAGAATTATTAGTATGTAGTTGAATATGTGCATTTTAAAATTTGTAACCAAAACCAATTTCGGGGTAATCTAGAATGTGAAGGTGCGACTTCATTGCTAAACGGACTGAGAAATTATCATTGATGTAGTACTTTAATATTCCTCGACTATAGATAGGTTTGTGGTGAAGTTGATTGGTAAGACCTACATATAAACCTTCCTGGAGCGTAAATCGAAAATTTCGGTAAACCAAAGTCTGAGAAATATGCACGCCAGTTTGAAAGTTGTCTGTTGGACTGATAGATTCGTTTTCTGCTTCAAGTTGAGGTTTTACGGATGAGTCATAAAAAACATCAATACCTGCTCCAAGGTTAACAGATCTAGAAAGTTTATAATTATATTCAAAAGCAGTTGAAAGTGCAACGTAATAATTAGACAGAAAAGATCGTGTACGTTTTGCACCAATGCTAGTGAAAACTTCAAAAGTATGACCATGTCCAAATGGAGAGATATCATTCTCTATTCGCTCTAGTTTCTTGCCCATTCTATAGTTCAACCCTGTATAGGCTGCAAGTAAGTTAAGTCCAATATTGGGTTCGTTAGTATTGCCATTAGAATAATGGTCAAGTGATACGCCCGCATTAATGCTCATCCGATCCGAAATTTGGTAAGAAGATCCAAATCGAAGATTGTAATGGATGTTGAGATGAGAACCAATAACTACATTAAGATAATTATCTTCTAGATTAAATGTTTTTGTTAGATAACCCAACCCAATCCCCATCCTATTAAATAGTCGAAACTTTTTACCTGAAATTAAAGTTATTCGGAAAAAGTAGTTGGCCGCAAAAGCCTGTCCATAGATTTCTCTATTTCCAAGCGTTGTATAAAACAGCGCTAGCCCCATTTGAGGATAATGATAAAGCTGTTCATAAATATCCTTGCCAGTCTTCTCTTTGTGAAATGATAGGTCAAATGATTGAATATGACTATCTACAGTATATCCAACGACAGAATATTCAGGGATAATGTAGCCAATTTGATAATTACCACTAACAACAAGATTGTCTGTAAATTTTTCTTGTGCGTTTGAGACGAAAAATAAGAGTAGGCAATTTAAAAGGAGCAAAGACCTAATAGGATTCCCTTGTTTAATTAGCATCTTGTAAATGTATGAAAAATATAATTCCAAGAAAAATAAAATAGGTCTAAGCAATACTGAAACGTTTCTTGAATTCGCTCGACTATTCTGGCCAGATTGACAGTAGTTGTGCCTCAGCCGAGAAAAATGCGTCTCTCTCTGAAAAAGTTTCTACTTAATATCGAATTTTAGTACATTTGGCGACCCTTAATGTTGGGAGCTTAAATAATTTGAACATGAAAACATTACAATTTAGAGAAGCTTTACGTGAGGCGATGTCAGAGGAGATGCGTCGTGACGAAAATGTTTTCCTTTTAGGAGAAGAAGTTGCTGAATATAATGGTGCATATAAGGTTTCTCAAGGAATGTTGGATGAATTTGGATCAAAACGTGTAATTGACACGCCAATTGCAGAACTTGGTTTTACAGGGATCGCAGTTGGTGCATCAATGAATGGTCTTCGACCAATTGTTGAGTTTATGACATGGAATTTTGCGATTCTTGCTGCAGATCAAATTATTAATAGCGCGGCAAAAATGTTGCAAATGTCAGGTGGGCAATACAACTGTCCCATTGTTTTTCGCGGAGGAAATGGTACAGCAGGGCAATTGGCAGCGACTCATTCACAAAGTTTTGAAGCGTTCTACGCTCATGTCCCAGGTTTAAAGGTGGTTACACCAGCTAACCCTGCAGATGCGAAAGGTTTATTGAAGGCTGCCATTAGAGACAATGATCCCGTTGTCTTCCTTGAGTCTGAAAAAATGTATGGTGATAAAGGGGAGGTTCCCGAAGGTGAATTTATGATCCCGATTGGAGTTGCTAATGTAACGAAAAAGGGTACGGATGTTACTATTGTCTCATTCGGAAAAATTCTTAAAGTAGTTGCTGAAGCGGTTGAATTTTTAGAGAAAGAAGGAATCAGTTGTGAGGTAATTGATTTAAGAACAGTACGCCCTATTGATTATCCAACGGTAGTTGAGTCAATAAAGAAAACAAATCGATGTGTTGTCGTTGAAGAATCTTGGCCACTTGCCTCGATAGCTTCCGAAATGGCTTATCATCTACAAAGATATGCTTTTGATTACTTGGATGCTCCTGTAATGCGTGTTATGCAGACTGATACTCCTTTAGCGTTTTCGCCAACATTAATAGAAGAAGCGCTACCAAATTCAAAGCGCGTTATTGATGCGGTTAAATCTTTGATGTATAGATAGTTATTATTCTACATTCTTGGTGAGGGGATCGTAAATTAAGTGCAATATGTACCGATGTAGTTGTTAATCCTTTGGTTTTTTGTATAACTGGTATTATTGTAATATATTCGCTTGTAATTTTCAACTTAATATAATTTACCATTATGAAAAAAGTATTAGCAGTAGCGGTATTCGCTGCATTTGGTTTAATGTCATGTAAGAAAGATTACACTTGTGAGTGTACTACGGATTTTGGAGGTGTTTCTTCAACAACGTCTTTAACAATCAATAACACTAAAAAGAAAGCAAAAGATGCGTGTGATGGACTTGAGTCGTCAGCTTCAGTTGGAGGTACAACTTCATCAACAACTTGCGTGATCAAGTAATTGATTTTTGATGTATTAAAAGTAGGGTCACTATTATATAGTAGACCCTATTTTTTTTACTCCAAATATTTTATCAAAAAGTGGAATCATCATTACTTATCTTTAACACACTTAAATTAAAACGCTAATTTTTAGTTCACTAGCATCCGGAAGTCGAAATTTTAAAAAGTATTCAGAATCTCTTGTTTTTGAGTTCGACAAATTTTTATATAAATATAAAGGACACTTCCGACGAAACAAAAACACCAACAAACCACTTATTAGGCAAATATTGGATTAGGCACATCAATGGCCTCTTGAAAACTACACCAATACATACAAAACAGAGACTGGCATGTGTTTGAGAGTTTGTACTATCGCTTGCTGAGTCGCTATAAAACAGAATTTACAAGTAGTTTTTTTTGGGGAACAAGTGAGAATGCAGTAAAATCACTCACTTTGTTGTTAACATACTCTTAATCTTATCAGTTGATCATTCTCTTTTCGTATTTTTAGATCGTGAATAGAAGAACGATCAACACCGTAATTATCTTGGGGGCAGTTTCTTTGATCAGCATTATGATCGTTCAGGTTCTTTGGATTCAGCAAACGGGAGCAATGCAAGCAACTAATATTGAACTTCAAGAGCGGGAAGACAGCTTGAATCTCATCAGTTTTATAAAACAAACAACTATTTCACTTCACAATGTCCTCGAAGATATTTCAACAGACATTAAAGATAGTTCTGACCTTTATGGCTCTATAAAGCAGATTGAGGATAATTACTTTTCTGTCCAAATTAGTAAAGAAATAATCCCCCTTCATTTGGAAAATCTTCTGAAGCGGCAATTTTATGCACAGCAAGTCCATCAAGATTTTCGCTATGGAATTTACGATTGTTTTTCTGAAGAATTCGCATTTGGAGAACTGATTAAATTCGATACGATTTTTAAATCCATTCCAGATCCTGTCTCTGCTGAGTTGCATAAGAAAATGATGAAATCTAAAGAAGATCACTATTTCACCGTCTTCTTTCCAAACTTAGAAACGGCATCTTTCGAAAGTAAAATTGATGAAGTGTATTCACCTTATTATTATTTGATTATTATTGTTGTTGTTGTACTCATCTTTTTCATGTTTGCTGTGAGTGTTATTATTCGTCAAAAGCGCCTGTCTGAGGTTAAAACAGACTTCATTAATAACATGACTCACGAACTTAAGACACCAATTTCCACCATCGGTCTCTCCGCAGAAATGATCATGCGAACGGATTTCACAAACGATTCTGAAAAACTTCAGCAATATGCAGGTATTATTTTTAAAGAAAATAAACGACTAGAGCATCAAGTGGAACGTGTATTGAACGTTGCCAAATTAGAGAAAGATAAAATCACTCTTTCGAAAGAGAAGTTTGCAGTTCATGAGTTGTTAGAAGAGGTAAAGGACAACTTTTTGTTTAATCAAAATGAAAGTGGAGGAGAAATTGATTTGGAGATGAATGCTTCAAGCGAGTGTATTAATGCAGATCCTGTCCATATTTCGAACGTGGTTTACAACTTAATAGACAATGCTATAAAGTATTGTAAAGAGAAACCTAGCATTAAAATAAGAACGAAATCGGACAATCGTTGGTTCTATATGGAGATCGAGGATAATGGAATTGGAATGAAACGAGACGACCTTAAAATGATCTTTGATAAATTCTATCGTGTTCCTACTGGGAATTTACATGATGTTAAAGGCTTCGGTCTAGGATTACATTACGTAAAGCTAATTGTAGAGGAGCATGAAGGGGAGATACAAGTTAAAAGTGTCTTAGGTAAAGGCTCAACCTTCTATATCAAATTGCCTATTTATTAAATCGCTTCACTTTTTTCATAGTTGAAACAGGTTGAGGATAAAGACCATCTCTGGCAATTCGTTTTCCACGCTTATAGACAAGAATTCGCTCATTGACCAACTGACCATTCATGCTTGCATCTAACAAATAATACTTATCCGCCTGAAACATCACTTCATAAGTTCCATAAATTTTCCGATTTCCAACAGTCACAGAAATCTCACCCTTATTAAGAATAATCTGAATCACTGATTCCTCAACATCAACAACGTCAAGAGCAGTTCCCAGCTTATAAGCTGGAACAATCCCCTCATAACTTCCAAAATACCTGCGCTTCAACTCAATCTCTTTTTGAGCAGAAGCCAAGGATGGGAGCATAATCAATAAGACAAGTAATATCCTCATAGAGCGAAGATAGCAATTTTAGGACTATCATTATTCGAGGATCACCAACAGAAACCTGCTTTATTTTCAGAGTCATTTTTTCAACATCACTAACAGTTACGAACATTCCTTCCATCAATCCATGTAAAACAGCTACTTTTGAAGGACAAAAATTAGGCAAAGGCCATGAAACAGTATCATGAATTACTTCATCACATTAAGGAAAATGGAACTCAAAAGGGTGATAGAACTGGAACTGGAACGATTTCTGTATTTGGATATCAGATGCGTTTTGATTTATCAGAAGGGTTTCCGTGTGTAACAACGAAAAAATTGCATTTACGCTCTATTATTATTGAGTTACTTTGGTTTCTTCAAGGAGATACGAATATCAAGTACCTGAAAGATAATAAAGTTTCAATTTGGAATGAGTGGGCTGATGAGAATGGTGATTTAGGTCCCGTTTATGGGCAGCAATGGAGAAGTTGGCCAGACGGAAAAGGTGGAACGATTGATCAGATTACGAAAATCATAGATTCAATCAAAAACAATCCAAACTCTCGGCGACACATTGTTTCTGCTTGGAACGTAGCTGATGTTGATAATATGGCGTTACCTCCTTGTCATTCGCTATTTCAATTTTATGTCGCTGATGGTAAATTGAGCTGTCAATTATATCAACGTAGTGCAGACACTTTTTTAGGTGTACCATTCAATATTGCTTCGTACGCATTATTAACTATGATGATTGCCCAAGTGTGTGATTTGGAGGTCGGTGATTTTGTTCATACTTTCGGGGATGCTCACTTGTACAGTAATCACATGGAGCAAACAGAATTATTGTTGAGCCGAGACATTCGACCACTGCCAACAATGAAGATTAACCCTAATGTTAAAGACTTATTTGCATTCACCTATGAAGATTTTGAACTTATCAATTACGACCCGCATCCAGGAATTAAGGCTGCTGTGGCTGTTTAGTTTATTTGCACTTCCTTTTAATACAATTGCTCAGGTAGATTCCTTGTCTTTTCTGTTCGTGGGTGATATTATGCAACATGACGGTCAAATCAATGCTGCTTACAACCCCACCACTAAAACTTACGATTATGATGATGGGTGGAAGTTTATTAAACCTATTGTTGAAGAATATGATATTCGAATTGCTAATCTTGAAGTAACTCACCCAGGTAAACCTTACAAAGGGTATCCACAATTCTCAGCACCAGATGAATTACCCTCTGCAGCTGTTGATGCAGGATTTAATGTGCTTCTAACAGCTAACAATCACTCGTGTGATGGTCGTGCGAAAGGCGTAATCAGAACCCTTGATGTCCTCGATGAATTGGACGTTATGCATACGGGAACTTTTAGAAATCAAGCAGAACGCGATGCCAACTATCCGTTAATGGTTGAACAAAATGGGATGAATGTCGCAATCTTGAATTACACCTATGGAACAAATGGTCTTTCAGTGGCGAAACCTTTAATCATCAATTACATTGATAGTGTTGTGATTAAAGAAGATATTGCACGAGCGAAAGAACTCAAGGCAGACTATATTATATGTAATATGCATTGGGGGAAAGAGTATAAACCATTGCCTAATCGTTATCAAAAAACGTATGAGCAAGTTTGTTATCGTGCTGGAGCTGATATGGTAATTGGTGGACATCCACATGTTGTACAGCCTATTGAGAAAAAGAAAATTAATGGCGAAGAGAAATTGACTGTTTGGTCACTCGGTAATTTTGTCTCGAATATGCAAATTCGATATACGCGTGGAGGTGTAATGGTTGGTGCTCAGATTAAAAAGAAAGGATCAGAGGTGAAATTGGACAAGGTAGATTACCATCTCGTATATGTTCTTAAACGACAAGAAGGTAAAATCAAGCAGTACTATATTCTGCCCGATTTCAATTACAACGCATATCGATCAGACTTCATTTCTACTAGTGAATATGCTAAGATGAAGGAATTCTTTGCTGACAGTCGAAAATTATACGGAGCCGAAAACAAAGGAATCGTAAAAGAGTCAATCGTAGAGAATGATCCAATGATTTCACAGCGGTTTAAACATCATTTATCATGGCATTACAGCATCGATGCAACAGAAAATGGTGCTGAAATGATGAGAAATAAGATTTTGGGACACTATTTTAGAAGATCGGTTGATCTAAAAGGAGCGCATCATTATCTATCTGGATTTTACAACGATCCTAAGATGGCTCAAGGACATTTAAATTTTCTTAGAGATTGCGGTGTGAAGAATCCGAAACTAGTAAAAGTCACTCCGAAAGGAATAACCCCTGTTGAATGAAGGTAGCTCTTATTGTTGCGATGGATCATGATCGTGGAATTGGAAAAAATAATGATCTGATGTGGCGCTTGCCAAATGACATGCGCTTTTTCAAGAATATCACAAAAGAACAGATTGTGATTATGGGGCGCAAAAATTACGACTCAATCCCCGATAAATATCGACCATTAGAAGATAGATTAAATGTTATTCTGACTCGCAACAAGTCCTTTTCTGCTGAAAACTGTGAAATCTTTCATTCATTAGAAGAAGCACTAGAAAGATTTAAAAATGAAACTGACCGCACTGTTTTTATTATTGGTGGCGGTCAAATCTACCAGCAAGCGATGAGTGGCGACATCATTGACGAAATGTACATCACGCATATCAATCATTCGTATGGTGCTGATACATTTTTTCCTAAATTCAACCTGATGGAGTGGAGGGTTGAGACGCTTTTCGAACAGGAAATTAATGAGAAACATTCGGAAAGTTTCACCGCAATGAAATATGTAAAAGTCCGCTAATTGGATTTAAGATAAAAAAACGTCTATGTTGAATAGGTTATTGTGTAGTGTATTTTGTTTGCCACTTTCCTTGTTGGCTCAACATGATCACCATAAAAACGAGATAGGTATCGCAAACTCTCTTGTCTATTTTGCCAAAGAGGAGGCTTTCGCTTATGGACTGCATAGTCATTTTGTGCGACGACTTGGAGAGTCTAGATTTGGAATAGGTCTTGGATATGAGCGGATTTTTGATGAGCATAAACATAGCACGTATGGAATTGTATTCGCTTACACGATTTTAGGTGGGTGGAATTTTAATGCCTCTCCTGGAATAACTATTGAAGCGGCTGATCCTAATCCTGTCTTTGCACTTCACCTTGAGACTTCATACGAGTTTGAATTGGGCACTAATTTTCATATTGGTCCAGTTTTAGAATTTGCCTATGACCCTGAAGATATTCACCTAAGTGCCGGGTTGCATGTTGGATTTGGATTTTGAATTCAGAGCTTTACTCGATTTTCATAACCTTCTCAGTTGAACCATCTGAATATACATAAATCAAGGGAATATTTGAATGGAAAAATGTGTTCCGCCCAAGCAAATCAACAATTTTGACCAGTTCCTTATTACTTGGATTAAGCTCTGAAATTGTAGCCGTTGAAGTGTAGGTGACTTCTAGTTTTGGGTGATTGGATGGATCTGAATTATCACTAGAGGCAAAAACTAAGCTCGCATAATTAGTTTCGTTCTGAAGTTGAATCATGAACCCAAAGCTTGTAGATGGATTATCAATTATGTCTTGAACCAGTTGGGAAACGTCAATCATGTAGTCTTCTGTTGGTGAAGTACTTTCTGCAAGTAAAATTTCATTAGAGTTTGTCGTTGAAGGTTGTGTATCCCAAGTAACGATATTTTCGTCCCAATCTGTTGTTATTCTGCTAAGAACGGCTGCGTTTGATGAAGTGAGAGATTGATGGATAGCACTCGCATTTACACTAAGCGGATTATGGTATAGCGTCAATGTTGCACTCGTAATTGTCGATCCTGGAGGGATTGTTGAAAGATCAAAATCAATTATTGACTGTGGTTTGAAGTAGCCCCTCCATTCGTCCAAGCAACGGCATTTTGATCTGGATGGCTACCATAATTAGTTGTATTCGCAAAACTTCCAAGTAGAGCATCTTTACCTGCAATTGCATCAGGTTGTAATGTTAATGTCTGGGCATTGCTCATCCCATTTAGCAATAGCAATAAAAGAGTTAGCCTAAAATTTGAAATCATAGTAGTAGTTTGTAGATGATAAAGAATCAGTCGATAGAATTCCTGTTAAATTTTTCGTAGCAACTAACGAGCTAGAAATTTTCATTCAAGTATACAAATTAATAGTGCTAAATATGCCCTGAAAAAATGATGGCAGCAATTATAAATGCCCCTATTGCCGCAACTAATACTGCCCCAGCTGATATATCTTTTATGTTTCGAATACTTGATTTTTGCTCTTCCGTAATTTCATTGCACAGTTTTTCCACAGCGGTATTTACCAATTCCAACCCCATAACAAGGGAAGAAACAAAGATCAAGATAGTCCACTCAAAACGTGAAATTTGAAAGTAGACCCCAGTAGAAATTACAACTAAAAATGCAATCAGATGAATCTGAAAATTACGCTCTGACCGAATAACAATCGATATTCCTCGAAAGGCATGTACGAATCCTTGAAGTAATTTCAGCATTACATTTTCACCAATTTGCCAGAATACAATACCTCTGAATCAACACTTATGTTGTATAGATAATTCCCTGTCCCAAGATTCAAATTTTGGAGATTTATTGCGTGCGCTCCACCACTTTTAAAGCCAACATCAATTGTCTTGATGACTCTTCCCGATAAATCAATGATTTGCACTGCGACCCCCCCTGAGTTAAACAACGAAAACCCTATGTTTACATTATCTGTAAATGGATTTGGCCACGCACGATGATATTCTGCTTCAAATTCAACTTCCGGTGTAGCTAAATTGCAATTTCCAGGAATATTTGCATCCATCCAAAGTGAACGTTGCTCCATATAATTTTTCAGATAATCAACATCTTCTTGATAGGTATTTCCAACAAATCCATTCCAATTAATATACACTCCAATAATTGGCCAACGTTGAAAGTTTCTAATTCTGCCTTCTTGAATATAGTTTGCAACTGAGTCAATGAAGTTGTTAATTGTAGTTGTTTTCAGCGGACCTTGCCTCAATTCATCCCAGCGACATCTTAATCCGTTGGCATATCCTGGGTCTTGTAAAAGTTTTTCCCACCAAAATGGAATCGAAGTGGAGAAGTTGCAGACATTATTAAAGTTATATTGCCATCCGGTGGTTAAATCA
>JAJRQK010000020.1 GCA_024280295.1 Bacteroidota bacterium | reverse complement strand
GTCTCTATGATGGCAAACAATTTATAGAATTTAAGGCTAAAGATGGTCGAAAATTTGAGAGAATCCGTTTTATTATTGAAGATAATACAGGAAATATTTGGTTCGGTGGAAAAAATGGACTTTGGAAATATGATGGTGAAACAGTAACTCAAATGACAAAATAATAAAGGCGCAACAGCTAACATTGTATATGAAATCATAGCACCCTACGGGATGCTACGCTTCATATACTGAACGTTATAAGTCATTAAAAACCAATTACTATGAATAAAACCATTTTCACTTCGGTAGTAGCAATTCTACTCTCGATAAATCTAAATGCTCAAAACACGGGAAAGTTGAGCAATGCACAAAAATTACCTGACAATAAACTGAATTGGCCACATGAAAAATGTGCTAAACAACATGCACCTATGTCTCGTGATGGACAACAAATCTATGATACCACCATTCCAACTATTTATGAAGATTGTTGGGAAGATTGCGGACTAGAAAAACAGGGAATTGACGTGCAAGTTGGTAGGAATTTTGAAACCAACCATTTGTTCGGTGGATATCCAGCAGACAATAATTTGGCAATATCTAATTCTGGAAAAATTGTGTCAGTCGACAATTCGTCAATAGCCTATTTTTCTGAAAATGGAGATTCAATTGTTCAATTCGGATTAGCATGGAATGATTTTTATGGAGTTTCATCAGCTTTAAGTGTTTTTGATCCAAAAGTTTTATATGACAGTTATGATGATCGATTCATTCTAGTTACGTTACTGAAAGATGCAGCCTATACTGATTCAAGAATTTTATTGAGTTTTTCACAAAACAACATCGGTGTGGATAGTATCAGTTGGAATCATTATCAGATTCACTGTGATTCAGTATACACCTTACCTACACAAGCTGATTTTTGGTTTGACTACCCAAGTATTTCCGTCAATAAAAACGAATTCTTCGTGTCGTTGAACGTCTTCGACTTTATCGGAAGCACGAGTCTTTTCGAAGAAGCAATAATTTTACAAATAAATAAATCCGAGGGCGTCATTGGACTACCTAATCTTATTGTAAAAGAATGGAAAGATGTTGAAGTATCACCTGGGGACAATGCCTTTTCGATTGTACCATTAATGGAAGCAAGTCAACTAAATTCTTATGAAGACACAATGTATTTTGTCTCAAACAATTCATCGAACAGCTCCACATACTACTGGTTTGATTTATTCGGAGACATCAATCAATCAATCATCCGCAATCATTGATCCTCATACAACTTCGACTACACAATTTTATAGTGTGCCAAGTTTTGCATCTCAATTGGGCGGGAATGGAAACGACAGGATAAAATTTATTGATGCCAGAATTCAAAACGGCTATTTTCAAAATGGGAAGTTACATTTTGTTCATCATAGAAGTGATAATGGTTGGTCAGAGATTTTATACGGTCGTATTATTTCTTCTTCGAATACTTTCGAACACAATACTTGGGGTGGAGATGGCACAAACATGAACTACATGTATCCCTCGATTGCACATTTTGGCAATACTCCAATTGAAGAAAATGCCATGATAACATTTACTCGCACAGGACCCGGAATATACAATGAAATTTGCGTAGTTAATTATGAAAACGGATGGTCGCCACTAACTACTGTTGTAAAAAGTGGTCTTGGATTATTAGACCTTGCAAATGACGTTGTTTCTCCTTGGGATTCTTTGGAACGCATTGGAGATTACTCGGATATTCAGCGTAAATACAATGACGTTACTTGTTGGCTGATTGGTGCTTTTCCTTTTGGCTCATCTCCAAATCATTTTGGCTCGACTTCTGGCGTAAATACTTGGGTGGCTGAGGTTGGAAGAGATGGTGTCGGAATTGACGAAACCAATGAGCAATTTGCATTAAAATTACACCCGAACCCTACAAACAACGGCTTGTTTTATCTAGATGGTGAAAACTTATCTAATCAATTGTTGGAAATACAAATTGTAGATGTCATGGGTCGGCCAACCGCATTTCAGTCTTCGAAAGTATCATCTGACCGCTTGCAATTACAACTTGATAAAATGAATGGAATATTTTTTGTAACAACAATTTTCAAAAATGGTAATTATGACACATTTAAAATATATAATAATAGTTTTTAGTTCAATGCTTCTTTCATGTACCCAGAAGGAAGTAAATTCTAAAGCCGATCAAATTCAAACAGAAGTAGATTCAATTGAACCACAAGATTTGATTCAAAGTTCACACAAAAAGGACTCGACAACTGCAAAAGGAGTTGATGATTCTGGAAACACTATTAAATCTGACCAGCTTAAAGTGATAATTGATGGAAAGGATTATTTCAAAAAGAATACCACGGACTTCCGATTAGGAGATAGTTTTATTTTCAGAACTAAGGATAACAGATCCGACTACGACATTAGAACTGGTAGATTTGTTCCATCTGGTCATAATGCGGGGAAAGTATCTACTCCATAATTAATGCAATTTTGATTCAAGATAAAAGACTTATAACATCACCTTACACCCCATACGGGTTATCGCTTCGAGAGATCAATTTTGGATTAACAAATCTATTCTTAACTTCGGGAATACAACCTTGGTAAAGAGTCGCACGTTGTGTAGCTGTAGTCGTTGGCAGTCATGCAGCTGTGTGGAGAACCGTCATGTTGCTTTTCGGAGTGTTTATGATGTTGCACCAAGAATAATTCAACTAAAACAAGATGCTTTTATGCGCAGGATTTACTCCGAATGTGAGAGCCAAATAATCGAC
>JAJRQK010000019.1 GCA_024280295.1 Bacteroidota bacterium | reverse complement strand
TAATGAATTGTCGAATTAATGAATTATCAATCCTCTGGTTTAATATTAAATTCATGCACTCTTTCAAGGTACAGGTTTTCTACTTTAGTTCTTGCCCATGGCGTTTTCCGAAGGAATTTAAGACTGCTCTTAATACTTGGGTCTTTCAAGAAGCAATTTATTGGCACCAAATACCCCATGTTCTCCCATCCAAGATGTTCAACCATTTCTTCAAGTATTGCATCTAAACGCTTCCCGTGCAGTGGGTTATTCTTTTGATCACTCATTTACTTCACTAACTTTTTATAGCGAATTCTTTTAGGTCCGTTGTCGCCCAATCGTTTTTTTCGATTTTCTTCGTATTCTGTGTACGACCCTTCGAACCAGTAAACTTCCGACTCTCCTTCGAAAGCCAAAATGTGGGTGCAAATTCGATCCAAGAACCACCTGTCATGCGAAATTACAACAGCACATCCAGCGAAATTTTGAATCCCTTCTTCTAACGCACGAAGTGTATTAATATCAATATCATTGGTTGGTTCATCAAGCATCAAGACATTTGCTTCAATTTTCAATGTCATTGCTAAGTGTAATCGATTTAACTCTCCTCCAGATAGAACTCCAACTTTTTTATTTTGATCCGAACCGTTAAAGTTGAACTTTGACAAATATGCGCGTGAGTTGATCTTCTGGTTACCAATTTCTACGTACTCAAGCCCATTTGAAACAACCTCAAAAACTGTTTTATCGGGATGAAGATCTTCATGGGTTTGGTCTACATACCCAAGTTTAACTGTGTCTCCGACATTAAAATTACCACTATCTGGTTGAAGTTCGTCCATGATCATTTTGAAAATAGTTGTTTTACCAGCACCATTAGGTCCGATAATTCCAACAATTCCCGCCGGAGGAAGTTTAAAGTTCAAATCACCATAAAGTAGCTTATCTCCAAATGCTTTTAACACGTGTTCTGCGTCAATTACGTTGTTGCCCAATCGCGGTCCGTTAGGAATTGGAATTTCTAGCATTGCATCTTTCGATTTAACATCTTCGGCGAGCATCTTATCGTAGTTATTAAGTCGAGCACTATTTTTCGCATGCCGTCCTTTTGGATTCATCCGAACCCATTCCAGTTCGCGAGCAAGCATTTTCTGTCGTTTCGACTCCTGTTTTTCCTCAGCTTTAAGTTTCTGTCCTTTTTGCTCAAGCCATGACGAGTAGTTTCCTTTCCATGGAATCCCTTCGCCCCTGTCAAGTTCGAGAATCCAACCAGCAACATTATCCAAGAAATATCTATCGTGAGTAACTGCAATCACAGTTCCTTTGTATTGCTGTAAATGCTGTTCCAACCATTCAATCGATTCAGCATCCAAGTGGTTAGTAGGCTCATCAAGAAGAAGGATATCTGGCGTTTTTAATAGCAAACGGCATAAAGCAACTCGTCTTCTTTCCCCTCCAGATAGTGTTCCAATCTTCTGATCATCTGGTGGACATCTTAACGCATCCATTGCACGATCTAGTTTTGTATCTAATTCCCATGCATCTAGTGCATCAATTTGGTCCTGTACTTGCCCTTGACGCGTAATCAATTTATCCATTTTATCAGGATCATTCAAAATTTCCTCATCCATGAAGGAGTTGTTGATATCCTCAAATTCTTTCAATACATCCACTGTTTCCTGCGCGCCCTCCATGACAACCTCTTTAACGGTTTTATTCTCGTCTAATTCAGGTTCTTGAGGTAAATATCCAACAGTATAACCATCCGAAAAGACAACATCACCTTGATAGGAATTATCAAGTCCTGCAATAATTTTCATTACAGTTGACTTACCCGAACCATTTAATCCTATGATTCCGATTTTCGCTCCATAATAAAATGAGAGGTATATATTTTTAATGATTTGCTTTCCTTGTGGTGTATTTTTGGACACTCCAACCATGGAAAAAATGACCTTTTTATCGTCTGACATAATCTATTATTCTGGTTTTATTCAAAGTTAGCAGAAATAGTTAGATCAGAAGTCTAGAAAAGAAAGAAGAACGCTGGCTAGGTAAATAAGTTAGGGAGATTAGATTTTATTTGAACCACATCCAGTTGACCAAGTAAATTGTTGATTAGCATAGTTCAATAAATAGAGAAGGCATTGATTATCTGAATTAATAAAAAAAACACTTAAGTTGCTATGTTTTTTTTATCAAAACTTGAAAGAATTCTGACGAATCGGCATGAGGGTCAAATTTCATAATTGAAAAATCGCACGAAATATTGCGTTGAAATTTATCAATTATTTCTCCAGATCCTGAAAGAAAAACCTTCATCAGCTCTTCAAAATTATTCACATTTATAACTAGCTGATCGAGCGGAATAGTTCCTATTTCATCTAACTCATACTTGTAAAGTTCCAATGCAACTTTATTGGCATTGACGATCCCTGTAATTTCATTCATTACAAGAATAGCATCCGATGAATAGTCAAACAGCTGATTGAAACGTGACTCAATACTCAATGAGTAAGCCTTTCTCTGATGTTCTTTAAATGCTTTTTCAAACGTACCTCTTAACTCTTCTTCATCCCAAGGTTTAGAAATATAAGAATAAACCTGTCCTTTATTGATTGCATCGACTACAGCAGAGACATCTGTAAAGCCAGTTAGTAATATTCGAATAGTGTTTGGGTGGTCTTCTTTAATCCACTCAAAAAATTGAATTCCTGTCATCTTTGGCATTCGCTGATCAGCAACAACAATTTTTATATCATTCTGCTCAATTAAAGCCTTTCCCTCAATTCCTGACACAGCAGTAAACACTTCGTATTCACGCCTAAAATTAGCCCGAAAAGCGAGCAAGTTAATATGTTCGTCATCAATATAAAGAATTGATATTTTTGATGATTTATTCATTTCCCTGTCCAATATATTTAACTTATGCGAACTGCATCGGAATTTTGATAATAAATTCAGTACCTACTCCAACTTTAGATTCCACAACTATCGACCCCTTGTGCACTTCTACGATGCTATACGCAATTGAAAGTCCTAAACCAGTACCTTCTCCGACATCTTTAGTTGTGAAAAAAGGTTCAAAAATTTTGATTTTAGTTCCTTCAGACATTCCGACTCCATTATCTTTTATTTTGATTTCGATACTATTATCGATTTCTTTGGTGTCAATAACTATTTGACGATCACCGATTAAATTAGATTCAAGAGCTTGAATGGCATTTGATAATAGATTCATAAATAGCTGATTTAGCTTACCTGGATAACACTCAATAGCATCAATTTGAGATAATTTCAGAACTACATCTATCTCCAGTTCATTTGTTCTAGTTTCTAGAATTTTTAATGTTGATTTGATGCCTTCGTTAATATTTGCATATTTAAGATCCCCCTCATCGAGTCTTGAGAAGTTTCGAAGTCCTTTAACAATTTCGGCAGTTCTATTAGCTCCTTCCGCGATACCAGAAATAAGTTCATCCATTTCGATTTTCAAGAAACTGAGATCTAATTCTTCAGTAAATTTATTTATCTCTTCAATTTGAGCATCAAGATCTTTGTCATGATCCAAATTTCCGTATTTCGAAACTAGTGAAATAATATCCTTAATATCTCTTCTGAGTGGTTCAACATTTGCTGTTACAAAGTTGATTGGATTATTGATTTCATGCGCAATCCCTGCGGTTAACTGACCCAATGATGCCATTTTCTCTGATTCTACGAGTTTCGATTGAGTGTGCTTTAAATCATAATAAGTAACACTTAACTCTTCATTCGACTTTTCTAATTCTAGCGTTCTGTGTTTCACACGATGCTCAAGTACGCTGTTTTGTTCTTTAATTATTCTAACATTTTCGATTGTAGTTAATAATACTTGTTCTTGAGATTCTTCTTTTTCCTTTTTAAGGATATTAATTCTATCGGCTAGAGCTAGGGATAGCAATGCAACTTCAATCCCTGAACCTATTGGCATCATAAATATTGTTAGTTGATTGTATGGAAGTACTCCAATATCTTTTAATACGAAAATGAATACTCCAATCAAGAAAATGATCCATGCATACAAAAAGAAACGTGCTGCCCGGTATCCTTTCCGAGAAATTACAGCTGACACAAATATCATGTAAAAAGAAATTAACATGGCATTTATCTGAATCATTTGTTGACTCAAATTATGCAGCCCCATAATTGCCAATACGATGTTCACTAAAGAGAGTGCTATAAAGACATAAATTACTTTATCTAGTTTAGGAACATGTTCTTTTGTATGTAAAAACACCTTCATAAACCAAATTCCTGCTACACCAACAAGCGACGGGAACAGGAAGACGCTTTGTTCTGCTATCCAAGGATTATTAGGCCAAAGGAATCTATGTGTATAACCTGTTAAAGATGTTTGAGTGAGGCCAACTAACAAAATATAAATGACATACCATATGTAAGCAGGATCTCGAACAGATAGATATATAAATAAATTATATACAAGCATTATTAGAATGACACCAATATAAATCCCGTAGAAGAGATCATTTGTAAGTAAAGATTGAGTCATGGCATCTCCAGAACTTATCTTAAGTGGCACTAGTATTTGCTCACCACTTTTCAATCGAATTAAGTACTGTTTTTTGTTGCCTGGCTTGATGTTTAGTTTGAATATATATTTTTGATGTTTGAATACTCGATCTGTAAAAGGTTTGTATTCACCAAGTTCGATTTGGTTGTAAGTTCCATCTTGCTTGAGTTCATAAAAGTCTATAAAATCAATAGTTGGTTGATCTAGTGTAAGATAAATTAAATTCTTATCGCTTGAATTTCCCACTTCAAACTTAAGCCACCAATTAGAGTTTGTGATACCTAAAAACGGGACTTTTGACCTGGAAGACTTGAATTTTGAGGAAGCTAACACTTCCATGATGTTTAATTGCGCTGTTTTGTCTTCAAAAATCAGAATACTTTTGCCAATAAAATCATTAGAACTATTCGACGTGAAGTCATAGTAACCAGTTGCATTAGAATGCAAGCAGAAAGTAGTAATTAACCAAGTGGTAAGAATGTATCCGATTTTCATAATAATTCAACGGGAAGTTCTTCAGCTAGTGAACGCTAAAGTAAGAAATTAATCTTAATTAGTATGATTTTCTATAATTCATATTCTACTTCCATTTCACCTTTCGGACCTATCTCTACGGTACGAATTATAGGTGATTCCCTTAACTTAAGTACAATTGATCTTTCTATTTCTTCCGCTTGTGGAAGAGAATTTGCGTCCATAATTAAGGCATACGCAACAAGGTCTTCATTGGGATAATAAAAAGTCCCACAATTCCCCAGTGATTCTTCAATTTCGTAACCAACACTTTTGAACATTGGCAAGGTCAATTCGGCGCAAATCCCGAACATCGTTTTGATACCTAATTGGTTTGTGATAGACAATCCAGCTCTAATCAATATTTTACTAAGACCTAGTCCTGCTACTGAGCGAGCATTCCATAATCCACATAATTCTCCTGCTCCTCTATTAAAATGATGATCTTTAACCAGTAAGTGTATCGCGGAATCCATAAAACCAATTGCATCTTCCACCGGGAGAGGTTGAGTGCCTCCAACTTGTTGAACTCTAATTCCTCCAACTATTTGCCCTGATTTAGGATCTTCAGCGATAATCACATAGCATGATGGATTTCTTAACCAATCATCATTTGCAGAAGTTATTTTAGTGATTCCGAAAATACGCAAGACTTCAAGGTGCTCATCAAGGTATTGACCGCAAGTTTCAGGTTCATCGATTGCACGAAAAGCTCTAAGTTTAAAGTTCACGCCTATGAGATCTTAAGTCAAAAAATATTTCCTTAATTGGTTTTCGCATTGATTTAATGCTCGGCGCATTTCCCTTAAAAAATCTGACAAGAAACAACTCTTTAAATTGACTATCAAACCCTAAGAGTTCTTCATATAAGGCGCGAATTTTTTTCATTGAATCGGCAAAATCTTCATCCATTCCTATTCCTGATCCTGAAATCAATCTGTTGAAGTTAAAATTCATACTCATCCAAGGCTGTACAGCGATATTCAATTTTGTTGCTTTCAGCCAAGTCCTTGCTAAACTTCTCCCAGTTAATAATGCATTCTCAGGAGAACATTTATCGACACAAAACAGGCCAATTGCGCTAGTTTGCTCAAATGCTTGGGTTGCAGCCTTAGTAAAGACACCTCCTCCATCCCAAACTTTTAAATGCTCAATAACATCAAAATCACTAGCCATTCTCAATCCAGCAATTGCAGCTTCAGAAAGTTCTGTTGTTCTCAAATCAATGCCGTCACGAGTCTTCTCACTTTCCTCCTTCGTCCAACGCACTTCATGTATAAAGAAATCTTTATGACCACTTTCATTTAAAAATCGAAATTTATCACTTTCACCAATCAATTTTCCAGTAGCTCGAATTATTACAGGATCTGTAAAAAGTTTTAATTTTACTCCCGCAACAGAATTTGCTGATGAAACAAGCTGATTGAGATCCTCATCTTCTAGTAATGAATAATGTCCATCTCTACGATTTGTACAGCGCAGTTCTATGAATTCAGCAAGGTTATCTTGGATGAGTTCCTCAACACAATTATTTAGTGCGAAAAATTTTATGACTGCTACTACATGTGATCCCTTCTTTTTATGGGGAGTAGATTCTATTAATGGAAACAGACCTATTTTTTGTGACTTTTGCACAAGATTTTCAAGAGCAGCACCATAAGATATATTGGACCCTAAATTCTCGAAATCACCAAACGAGTTTGCAACAGATGCATCATGAAGAAGGATCAATGACTGTTTGTAATAACACCATTTCCATGGTTGAGCATTCGCGGTTGAACTTGCCAAAGTAGCCGCTTTTAGTATAATCTCAATTTGCGCCTTACTTATATCAAGTTGATTCTTCTGAATAGCAAAATCTAAATTTTCAATATACTGGAGGATATTTGAATCATTAAGATCGTCTTTCCTTTCATAAATTGTTGGTTCATAAATCTTAAACGGAGTTGATTCTTTATTACGAATAATATCATCTATATCCACAAAGTAACGTCCAGAATCTGTAAACTCACCAAGTATTATTCTTCTATAAATATTTGCTGTAACAGCACCACCTAGCGTAACATCGGAAGCTAATTGAGGCCAGGTCGTGATCGTTTGCTCAATTTCGAGCATGGATGCTTTCAACTTTGTGGAGATTGTTGATTCGCCAAGCATTGGCATGATATATGGAATTTTTTCTTCATTAGTCAATCCCTTAAGTTTAGTTGAATCTAAATGACCTATCAACCCATGTAGCAAGGGGCGATCTGGCTCCAAGTCGAAACGCTCTATATCCATTGTTCCACGATCGTTCATATCCATGATCACTGGAATTTGAAGTTTTTTCGCTTTTTCTCTCAATAAAATCTTGATATCCAACCCATCACACTCATCGATTAAGACATTTATTTTTCCGTTTTTCGTGAAAAACTCATCCATATTCCCCTCAGTCAAGCCATCATGAAAGCAAGTTACTTTGAGATAAGGATCAATTTCCGCAATTTCACGAGCAAGTGAGACCGTTTTATTAAGACCTAGATCAAATAATCCAGAACGAATTCGATTGTAATTACTAAGTTCTAAAATATCATAGTCAGCCAAGCGAATTTCACCATAGCTTCGCTCCATAGTCATTGTAGCAGAAATCGTTCTACCAACTGAAAGACCAACAACACCAACAATCTGTTTACTTAAGATCTTACTCTCTGCTTCAGTGATTTTATGCTTGTTTCTGTTAGTTTTAACTTCAATGAATTCAGCTTCATCTAGTATATGAACTAAACTATTACTCCAAGGGTAGTACGCCCATACACCATATTGATGTAATGGAGTCGAGTTTAAAAGTTGATTAATTAATAATTTTGTTTTCTGATTTGATAGCTTCTGCTTAGGATAACGTAACTTAATAAGTTCATGAAGCTGTGAATTCAATTCATCCCGTACTCTAGGTTGATGATTTTCTAATAACTCGGTCACCTCCAACTGGTCTGACTCGCTCTTTAAGCGATACAGTAGCACTGTAGAAGTAAAGTCCATCTTAGCGGTTACGCTAGCTTGCAATGTTAGTTTCTCTTTCATCATCAAGCAATTGATTCGAATTTCAGCAACAAATCAGTCAACAAAGATAATCATTTGTTAATTCTTAATCTATATAAATCAATTTTCAACTGAAAATTTCAGTTGAATATGCCAATCAACTGTCGGCGATAGATCAGAATATCGTTTACAGTTTAAATAATTCGGCAATTTATTCGTATTTTCCTGCTCTATTGTGCTAATTGCATTTGCTAACTCCCCTCCTATGAACAGCCCAGATATACATGTTTTATATGTCGATGATGAAAAACACAACCTAACATCGTTTAAAGCAACTTTCCGAAGAGAATTTACTATTCATGTTGCAGAAAGTGCCTCTTTAGGTTTGGAGATAATGAAAGAAAACAATATTCAAGTAGTATTATCTGATCAGCGAATGCCAAATATGACTGGTGTAGAGTTCCTTTCAAAGTTAAAAAATGAATATCCTGATACAATTCGGATACTAATCACTGGCTATTCAGATATCGAAGCTATTATAGGAGCGATTAACCAAGGACAAGTATATCGCTATATAGCCAAACCATGGGATGCGCAAGATTTATTACTTGTGATTAAGCAAGCTTACGAAATTTATTCGTTGAGAAAAGAAAATGAGCAACTCATAATCGCGCTTGAAAAGGCTAATAAGCAACTAGAATTTATTGCTAGGCAAGGATTGTTATCGTAGTACCGAAGGGGAATATGAAGCAGAAAGTCATTCGCTAAATGCGATCGATTTCCCCAATAATTACTTCAGTATAAAGAATTCAGTGATCCAAGAATAGATGATGATAAGCCCGTTGACTAGGCTATCGCGATTAAAAAAATATTTTTTCGCAAGGTTCACGATTTATTTTACTATATTTGCATCAATTATATAAAAACAATACAATGAGTAAAGGTAAAGTAAAATTCTTCAATGAAGCTAAAGGATTTGGTTTCATAAGCGAAGATGAGTCTGGAAAAGAACATTTCGTACACGTGTCAGGTTTGATCGATGAAATTCGTGAAGGTGATGATGTAGAATTTGAACTCGAAGAAGGTAGAAAAGGATTAAACGCTGTTAATGTTAAAGTAATTTAATCTTTGCAACATAAATTTTTTTAGTACTGGAAAGCCTATCATTATGATAGGCTTTTTTTTATTTCATAAATTCCCAAGCACTTCTATATGCATCAATTTCTTCTATGTAGGATAAGAATGAAGCGTAAAAAGAATCATGGCCAATTGTAGAGCTATCACCAATAACAATCAACCTAGATTTGGCTCGTGTCAATGCCACATTCATTCTTCGGTAATCTTTTAAAAAACCAATGATACCCTCAGAATTTGAGCGAACTAAAGACACTAGAACGATTTCTTTCTCTTGACCTTGAAAGCTATCAATAGTACTTACTTGGAGTTTATCAGGCAGTAACTCCTTTGCCAACTGAGTTTGTCCTGCATACGGAGAAATCAGTACCGCCTTTTTTAAATCAATCTTCTCAGCCTGTATTAGACTTCTAAGAGTGATTAATTCCCCTTCATTCTGCAGACTCATTCCATTCTTTCCGTGGGATTCTTCAAATTCCGTTCCAGCTGTGTCAATAAAAATAACTTCATTTCCAGCACTCTCTAACCCAGCTGCGGACTTTAATTTATTCTCATAAAATTCACGATTGGAAAATTCTGCAATATTCTTTAACATTCTATATTGTGTATCAAGAAATGAAATTGATTTACACTTTTTAAATGCATGCTCTAATATTGAAATATTTAAGCCGTTATTAGAGGCATCCTGCGAGATTACAGTTGGTGGTAATTGAAATGGGTCGCCAGCCAAGATCCATGAATTTGCATAAGGGA
The DNA here is from genome assembly GCA_024280295.1 of Bacteroidota bacterium. Lineage (GTDB taxonomy): Bacteria > Bacteroidota > Bacteroidia > Flavobacteriales_D > Crocinitomicaceae > UBA4466. The sequence goes on along the minus strand of JAJRQK010000019.1, from coordinate 94,743 downwards.
AAACAACCCAAGCTAGTGGTTCAATAGCTTGACCAGACTCATCAAATAGTAACGCATCAAATAAAGCGTCTTCGGGAAGAAATCCATCTAGCCCAATAGGAGTACCAATAATAACATCAGCTTTTTTAACTAACTTTTCATCAAAATAATTCTTTATTGCCCGAATTTCTTTGCGTATACTCTTCGACTCCCGTATTAAGAGTGACCGCTGTTCTCGTTCTGCTTTTCCGAAATTGCGTTTGTATTGGTAAGACATTTTTCTAAGTTCCTCTGATCGAATTTTAAGTTTTTTTATTTCTTTAAATTCTTTTGCATTAATTAACCGACCTTCTGGAGTATGCGCATAAATATCCTTGTTTACTTTTAATGTATTTCCGACACGCAAAATATTTAATCCAACAGATACTAACTCTCCAGCAATATGATCCACAGCAGCATTACTTGGAGCAGTCACCAAAATCCGATCTCCTCTCTCGATCTTTTGCACAATGATTTCAATCAAAGTTGTTGTCTTCCCAGTACCAGGCGGGCCATGTAAAACGGATAGTCCTTTTCCTTCCGTCATTTTAGAAACAGCTTCTTGCTGACTCTCATTCAGTGATTGATTATGAAATTTAATCGCTTGGGACACAGACACTGAATCATCAAAGTCCTCCTTTCCATGAATCTGCTTGAAAACAGCTTGAGTTGACGACTTCTCATCTAATTTCTTTATAGCACCTTGCATTCGTTCAAATGTTCGATGATCTGGCGCAAGCTTAAGACCAACTCCTTCATCTTCAACCCAATGAGGGAAGTCGGGGGTGTATAATCGAAAATCTCCCTTTCGGCCGTTCATACCAAGAAAAACTCCTTTTACTGATTCTTCTCCTTCGATAAAGCATTCGATCGCACTGTTGTCTCGAAAAAGTGCAGCCTCCAATGCAAACGGAAGCTTGAAGGAAATCTCTGGGTATTCAGCATAGCCAAACTTTTTACGCGTAACACTTATTGGATGAAGTACTACTCCAATCGATTTCAAGTGCTTCAAACTAGACTCTGGTCCGAGAGAATATATCTTCTCCTGTCCTTTCATTTCTTGAAGTAGTAATTTTAATAATTTAACCTGATGAGGATGTCGATCTTCCATAATAACAATACACTTCGATTAACTTTCTTGAATTATAAATACCTAACCTACTTTAACTTCTACTCTGAAGAATAGGTCTAGCCAATCCTCATGGCAAGTCGATTCTTTATTTCCTCTCTCCACTCCGATTTCAGTATGCTTAAGACGATACTATCTCTTCTTCCATTTGGACTTACACAATTACTTCTAAGAATGCCTTCTTCTGTACATCCAATACTCTTCATCGCTAGAATTGAACGCTGATTATCTTTATCAGCACGAAATTCAACACGACTAAGGTTTAATGTTTCAAATGCGTATTCAAGTAATAAATATTTACAATTTTTATTTAATTCTGTTCTTTGAAATTTTTCCCCATACCAAGTAAATCCAAGTTGAATAGTATTATGATGCTCTTGATAATCATAGAATCGAGTTGATCCTGCAACCCTACCACTAACCTTATCGATTACTAGAAAAGGATATGAAGTTTGTTTTTCCTTTTGACCTAATGCATATTGCATATAGTTTTGCAAGTTATCCTCTCCAGCACCGGAAACCAGTGAATAAAACCACAATTCAGGTTCATTGAGAGAGAATGGCAACAGTTCATTAAAATCAGAAGCAACTAATGGGCGCAAAAGAACATGTGCGTTTTCTAATATAATATCAGATAAAAAATCAAGTCTCATAGTTTAACTATATCTTATTCTCACACTAATTTAAGAACATTGTTCAGATAAATCTAAGACAATCATTACGATTCAATCTACTTCCAAACGGTATTATGACTCGCATCTTTATTCCATTGATTCCACTCAAAAAGATGGAGTGATTTGATAATTTTAATTATACCTCCAGTAGCAATATACAACAAGCCATTACGCGCAATCGGTTGACCTTCAATTTCACCATCTATCTTTTTAATCAACTTAGAATTGCCCGTCATAATGTCATAGGACATTACATCTCCAGAAGTTGAAGTGATAATCACGCGATTATTTGCAACTATTGGTAATTGATCTGAATTTGTAGTGATTGATTTTTCCCAAATTAGTTTTTCCGATTGAGTATCAAACGCCCTAATAGAGTTTCGGTCTGTCACTACCACAACCTTATTCTGATAGACGATAGGATGTGATCCGTTGAAATTCATTTGATCGGTTTCATCTGCATTACGAATCCCCGAAGTCTTCAAAGAAGTAAGCGAAGTTGGATATGCTTTCTTCAGTTTTAATGTTTTCCGATCTAAGACAACTAACTTCTCAGTCCCACCGAAAGTAGCAGTAACATAGATTTTATCACCAATAATCGTTGGAGATGAAACTACCTTTACAGATGATGATGTTAGTTTCTTATCACCTGATTCTTTATCAAAAACGTAGTAAATTCCGCTTTGCGATGCCAAATGCACTTCTGAACCTGCAACAACAGGACAGGCAATCGCTTCATTATCGACCGGTTGCATCCAATTAAATTCACCTGTTCGAAGATCAAAACTCACTATCACAGGGTATTCACCATGACTGTAAACAACATAAACACTATTATCATCAGCCGTTGGAGTTGAGTAAACATAGCTTGCCAGCCATCGACTCCATAATAATTCACCTGAATCTGCATCAATCGCATATAATGTGCAGGACGCTGTATTAATTAAGAGAACTCCATTATGATAAACTGCTGGTGAAATCCCTGACTCTCCAAGCTCTAATCCCCAAATAAAACTTCCTGTGTTTGCTTTTAGACAAAAATAATTTGAAGAATACAAGCCTTGCTGAGAATACATCTTGTCATCAATTACAGTTGGTGTTCCTGCCCGTCCCGAATTATTAAAATTAATATCAAATCCTTGACTAGTTAACGTAAGATAATCATTAGGGGCATCAATTTTTTGGACTGGCGTATCGTGGAATGTCATTTCTTGATTTGCACTGTTGAAATCACTATCATACCTTGCCATAATTGCATCCATCTCAGCCTTCTGTTCAGCAATTAATTGTTCGATGAGTTTCGAGCCGCGATACCTTCGTGTAGAAGATTCTGTTTTAAATCCTTTTGAAGATGGAGCATTTACGAGTAACAACCCACTCTCATGCTTTAAATTTAAAATGTAATCATCACCTTTAAGTAGCATAAGCTTACAAACTCCTTGCGAATTCGTCTTTCCTTCAACTACTCGATCGCTATTCATTGCCTTCAAATATACGGGCTCATCTACAAGAGGAACGCCATTGAAATTTTTTAAATTTAACGTGTAAAGAATGTGACTCGATGTACCAGAAATTTGTGATATACGATTTTGAACCAGTGTATCTCCCTTTTCAATTTCATTGACTTTAGTTCTTTCATAGAAAATCACTTCTGACATTTCCATCCCTCCATAATTCTTAATAAAGAGATGATCGTACGCCACCAGATCTTCAACATCAATTTCGAATTCTTGATTCGCTGGAAGGTAAAATGTCGCTTTTCCAGATGCATTGGTTTTACTTGAATAGACTGTTTTATTCTTAATAGAAACTATCGAAATTTTAACATGAGGAACAAGAGCTCGCTTTGTTGTTTTTACCAAAATATTCACCTTACAAGCAGAGCGATCATTTCGTAATTTGAATGGGTCACCTGTTATAAAGACAATATTAGAGCGATCAGCTTTCGGTTTTTCAACAAACACTCCTTTTGGATCATAGGTCACTGACCGTGTAAATTTACCAGAGAATCCTTCTTTTACTTCAGCAGAGGCTATATCTTTAGATTCTAGAAAACTAAAGGAGTAATTTCCAGGTTCAATCAATTGAAAAATTGCCTTCCCTTGATTATCCGTTGTAGCCTTTAATGTAATATTTTGGGATTTATTCTCGGCAGTTACCTCAACATTATTCATGAGCCTGCCTTGAGTATCTTTTATTCGAAGCGTATAAGTAAATTGAGCCGCTGCATAGATAGTCGACATACAGAAAAATAGAAATAGGATGAGTGATTTCATATTTTGAAGATTGATTTTAAATATAATACATATAGGTAATTATTGTTACAATAATAGTTATTTGCTTAGAGAAAGCTCTATAAAAACGTATAGAGAATCCTGCCAGTCAGCAATCCATAATTTTGGTATCAAAATTGCATACTCATTCTAGAATTGAATATCGTAGCATGATTAATCTAACCAAATTTGAATCAATTCATCAAAGATTATTAATTTCACGAACCACAAAAAACAAACTATGAAAGCATATACATCAATTATATTAACGCTAATACTGGGAGTGTTTTTTATTTCTTGCTCTGAAGTAACAGAACAGTCTGAAGCACCAGAAGAAATAGATTTGAATGAATCAATCGATTTAACTGTGCACACTGATTTTAAAGAGCCAGTTGAAAAAGTTAATTCAGAAGTGAAATCTGAAGAAGCAGTAAAAACACAGGTAACCAATAAAGTTAAGGACTCAAAGGGCATGAAAACTATCACTCCATTTACAAGTGAAATTGAACTAAAAATTGGTGAGAAAGTTTCATACACAGGAACAGTTCACGGGTCTGTTGGAATCCAAAAGGAATGTTGGTCAAAAGACGAATCATTATTACAGTTGATCCACAAGAAGTTGAAATACAACAATAAATTTGCAAAAGGCAGTGCAGGAGGAGATCGTGCAACTGAAACATATATATTTAAAGCACTAGAAGAGGGTGAAACCACTATCACAATTCAAGATTGGTACCGCGGTGATATGGAAATTGAACGTACTGTCAAGGTTATCATAACTAAATGACCTTCTCAAAGTTCAACTAGATCTTAGATCAAAAGGATGTCACTAAAAACAACGGGGTTGAGTTGATGATTACAGCAAAAATGCATGATTCTTAATGAAGAATATCGCGAAAAGTAGGATTGCCATATATTTCGGATTATACTGTATAATTGCATCTTTCGAATCAAATAAATATGTATTTTAGTGCAAAAAATAAACTTACTATGAAAATTTTAAAACTAATTATCCCAGGAATTTTGTCAATTGCACTTATTGCATGTTCAGCCGAAACAACTGATTCTGATGACACTGCAAACACCGAGCAATCAGAAGAGTGTACTGAAGATTGTGAAAAAGAATGTTGTAAGAAAGACAAGCACGAGTGTACCGCCAAATGTGGTGATGAATGTAAAGCCGATCACGAATGCACAGAAGCATGTGGTGACGAGTGTAAAGCTAAACGTCATGCAGCTCATGCTTGTGGAGATGAATGCAAAGATGGTTGTACAGCACACGATGAAGCTGGTCACAATCATGAAGGTGATTCAGATCATGATCACGCGGAAGTATAAAAAATAAATTAAGTGAGTCCCCTCTGCCTCTCTGGTGGAGGGGCTTTTTTTGTACTAAACATCAGAGAATATTAAGAGCGATCTTCCTCTTTTAATACGCTTGTGTGATGCTTCAAAGTTCTTAACACAAGTGAAAGCAGAAGAGCAAAAAGAATTATTCCTCCATGCAGCCAAAGCCAAATCGGTTCACCAGCTACAATCCAATTGCGAACAAAGTCCACATAAACAAAACCAATAATTGTTGCAGAGACGCCAGGGTATTCTCTTCTCAATATCGTTTTCACTGAGAATTTCACTTCAGTCTTTGAATGATTCTTCCATGATGGTATAAATGCTGAAGTCTTATCTGCCCAATTCAAATATTCATCCTCAAACTCTCTTTCGAGAAAGGCCTCCTCAGCGAACATAATCCGCTCATAATACAACCAGAAAAGGAGACCTACAATAATTACAAACCAAAAATTACCCGCATAAAGAACAATCCCCATCCATAAAAAGAAATTCCCTAAATAGAGCGGGTGACGAACAATTGAATAAATTCCTGTTGTATTTAAAGTCTTCGCCTCCTGTTCCAAAATATTCCTTCCAGAAGTTTGCTTAGAACTTTTCCCAATCGCTATCGACCGTATGATTTGACCAAGAAATGAAAGTAAAATCCCAATAACCAAAAGTACATCCTCAATCCAGCTGTAAGTCTCTATACACTCTAATTTTGATAAATAGATTGCTGGTATTGCACATAGAAATAACACAACTGGAATTTGTCCTCTAAACTTAAAGAGTTGATTGCCTTTTTTTTCGAAAGAGTGCTTTAAAGCCATTGAAAAAGAATGTGTATATTGCCGGATTCGTACTACGAAATTAATAGAATTAGATCACTACAATAGCAGAGATGGAAAAATATGAGATGGAGTTTTTATTGAGAACTTCTTTGAAGTCACTCGATACAATGATTAATACTCCGAGTGGATTGAGCGAGTGGTTCGCCGATGACGTTAATATCAAAGATGACATTTATTCGTTTTTTTGGGAGGGAGCAAATGAAGATGCTAGACTTTTAAGTCGAAAAGCTAACGCACGAGTTAAATGGAGATGGCTAGAAGCTGAAGAGGATGGTAAAGATACTTTCTTCGAATTCAGATATGAAGTTGACCCAATGACAAAATCAGTTATCTTAATGGTTACAGATTTTGCAGAGGATGATGAATTAGAAGAGTCTCAGCGACTTTGGGATAAGCAGATTGGTACGCTTAAACAAAAGCTAGGAGCATAAAATATTAACAAACTACTGTCGTTCTAATTATTAGCACGATAAATAACGGTTGGCTTGAAGCGACTTTACTCATTTAGCATACGATCGTTTGCAGGTCCGTTTGTGGTTACCTTTGTGATTTCCATGTTCATCCTTGTGATGCAATTTTTCTGGAAATACATAGATGACCTTATGGGCAAAGGCCTATCGATTTCGGTTATTCTGGAATTACTCTTTTATGTCTCGGCTAGTTTGATTCCATTAGCTCTACCCCTTGCTATCCTTCTGTCATCAATAATGACGCTTGGTAATCTCTCAGAGCATAACGAACTTACGGCATTAAAATCAAGCGGATTATCCTTGTACAGAATACTTCGACCTCTCACGGGGATTGTAATAATTATTGCCATTTGCACCTTTTACTTTGCAAATTATGTCATACCCGTTGCAAATCTAAAGTGGCATTCACTAATCTGGGACATTCAACAGACCAAAATTTCTTCAATTCTTACACCAGGGACTTACAGCACCGAATTGGATGGATACGCAATAAAAATAGATGAAGGAACTGATGATACCTTCAAGGGGATTTTGATTCACGACCATACAGATCCGCTTGTAATTAAATCCGTTCGGGCAGAAAGTGGAAATGTGTACAAATCGGATAATGGAAAGTATCTCTTTTTTGACCTACTAAACGGTACAGTTGTTGAAGAATTATCGAAACAAAACCCACAATTCCTCCCGAATGGAGAGCTGCATGGAAGCCCGAACACTAGACCTGCTAGACGATCAACATTTGATCATGCAACATATAAAATAGACCTGTCCGGGTTTAATTTAAATCGCTCAGACGAGGATATGTTTAAAGACAAACATGAAATGCTCAATGTCTTTCAAATTAAATACACGCTGGATTCGATTCAGAAAAGCGGACAAAATATTCTTGACAATTTCCTGCTTAAACTAAAAGAAAAACATCCTTACTTCGCCTCTATTAATTTCGATTCGAATAAGAAAAAAATAAATGAGGATCCTGCATTAATGATAACTCCAATTGACACAGTTATTACTTTTAAGAACCTTTCGGTTGAAGAGAAAATTGCTGCGATAAATGTTGCACAAACTCAGCTTAGGAATAAAAATCAAAATTTGGAGAGTCAAAATGACTTCTTAGGAACAATGGAGAATGATCAGCAGAGATATCTCATTGAATTTCATCGAAAATTTGCTCTCACCTTTGCAATTATTATTCTATTCTTTGTCGGAGCTCCATTAGGTGCAATTGTCAAAAAAGGTGGCTTCGGAGCGCCTGTTGTTATTGCAGCATTACTTTTCATGGTATACTTTGTACTCATTACAATTGGAGATGGTCTTGCAAAATCAGGATCTATCTCCCCTTTCATGGGGATGTGGATGGCATCAATGATTCTAACTCCAGTGGCCTTATGGCTAATGCATTCAGCAGCAAACGATTCACCAGTATTCAGCACTGATGCTTGGTTAAAATTCTTTCGACTCAAAAAGCGATGAAGATTTTATATATTACAAGTAAACCCATATTTCCAACCATTGACGGTGGGTGTGTTGCAATGGAAAGATTTCTCGCCTCACTACTTGCAGCCGGAATCGAAGTCAAACATTTGTTGATTGAAACCGATAAACATCGATTTAAGCTAAGTGCCTATCCAGACGAAGTCTATCAAAAATCGCAGCCCGAACATATCAAGGTTAATACTCAAGTCACTCCTTTTGGGGTACTCAAACACCTATTTAAGAAAGGATCATACAATGTTGATCGCTTCTACGATCCAAAAATGCTGGTACTGATATTAGATACACTTACTAAAGATAATTATGACTCCGTAATCTTCGATAGCCTCTTTAGCACGCCTTATCTCGATGCGATCAAAAAAGAATTTAGTGGTAAATTATTTATTCGTACCCACAATGTTGAATATGAATTATGGAAAGGATATGCTAAAGACGCAAGAGGAATCAAACAATGGTATTTAAATCGACTTTCGCGCGATATTAAAAAATATGAAATAGAAACACTAGCTAAGGTTGACGGAATCTTTTCAATTTCATCAATAGATTCTGAAACTTTTAGGGAAATGGGTGTCAATACCCAAATTCACGATATATCAGTGGCTGTTGAAAGTTCAAACTTACAACACAACTACATCAACAACAAACCTTATCATTTAGGATCAATGGACTGGATTCCAAACCAAGAAGCAGTAGAGCGATTGATTCGAATCACACCTAAGGTAAGGGAATTGATTCCTAATATGGAACTACATGTAGCAGGTTTAAACGCGGATAATTATGTTCGATCAAACCAAGCAAACGGAATTGTTGTTCACGGGTTTGTGCAGAAAATTAGCACGTTTGGTAGTGAACATGGAATTCTTGTTACCCCCATTCAATCAGGATCTGGAATCAGAATAAAAATACTTGAAGCCATGTCTATTGGTTTACCTGTACTCACTACGAGAATTGGTGCTCAAGGAATCGATTATGAAAATACTGAATGCTTGCTCATTGCTGAATCTGATGAAGAATTCGTGAACGGAATTGTGAAACTGATTAAAAATCAAAAATTGAGACAAAAAATTGGCATGAATGCAATTGATTATATTCGAAAAAATCATACTATTGAGGACGTAAGTCAAAAACTTCTTGAAATCCTCCGTGGAAAATAAAGTTCAAATTCTCATGCTCGTCTCCCGATTCCCTTACCCATTGGATAAGGGCGATAAATTGCGTGCATTTCATCAACTAAAGGAACTAAGTGAAAATTTCGAAGTAACCCTATTTGCCATAACTGATCACGATGTGTCTGCTGAACATCAATCCATTGTTAGGAACTACTGTAATGAATTAGTTATTCACCGACAAACTAAACTCCAAATAGGTTGGAATACCTTTCGCTCTTTTTTCAATAATCTGCCTTTTCAGGTTGGATATTTTTATAGCAAAAAAGCACATGTTCGAATTAAACAATTAGTTAAAGAAAAATCATTTAATCATATTTACTGCCAACTAATTAGAATGTCTGAGTATGTGAAAAATGAGCATTCTATTCCAAAGACAATTGATTTCCAAGATGCATTAAGTGCAGGAATTCAAAGACGTATTCAAAATCAACCTTTCTATAAAAGATGGTTATTTAAGTCCGAGGCAAAAAGATTAAGATCTTATGAGAGTAAAATGTTCGATTTTTTCGAGAACAAAACAATCATTAGCAAACAGGATAGACTCTTAATTCTTCATCCTGAAGCATCAAAAATTATATGTGTCCCAAATGGAATTGATAAAAGTTTCTTCGAACAAAACTCAATGAAAAAAACGCATGATTTTGTGTTCGTTGGAAACATGAGTTACCCGCCAAACATTGAAGCTGTATCATACATACACGAAAAAATCTTATCACACTTCCCTAGCAGTAAGCTACTTGTTTCAGGATCATCACCAACATTAGAAGTGTACAAACTTGGTAAAATTTCGAAGCAAATCGAGGTTACAGGTTGGGTCGATGACATTAGAACATCTTATGCGAAAGGGCGAATATTTCTTGCCCCAATGATGATCGGTACTGGAATGCAAAATAAAATCCTTGAGGCAATGGCAATAGGTATCCCATGTATTACAACTTCACTTGCCAATGCTCCCATTCGAACAACTAATGAGAAAGAAATACTCGTAGCGAATAATGAGGATGAATTCATTTCTGCGATTAATCGATTACTCTGTGATGACGAACTCTACACTAATATTAAAGAGAACGCAATGTCATTTGTAAAAGAAAAATATAGTTGGACAACAACTACCAGTAAATTAATTAATTTGATTCATAATCCAATGTAATTTTTCGTGATTCCAGACGTCTTATCATATATATTTCCTGTAATTTTACACTAAATAAGGATCTTACCCTATGGAGATTAAATTAAATACGATTGAGGAGGCTATCCAAGACATTCGGGATGGCAAAGTGGTAGTTGTAGTAGATGATGAGAATCGTGAGAACGAGGGAGATTTCGTTACAGCAGCAAGAAATGTAACACCAGAGATAATAAATTTTATGGCTACACATGGTAGAGGATTAGTTTGCGCTCCTCTTCTTGAAGAAAGATGTGATCAATTAGGCTTGAAATTGATGGTGAAAAATAATTCCGCAGCCTATGAAACAGCATTTACTGTATCTGTTGATCTTAATGGTCATGGATGTACAACTGGAATTAGTGCTAGTGATCGATCAAAAACGATTCATGCCCTTATAGATCCTAACATTCGACCGGAAGAAATTGGTAAACCAGGTCATATTTTCCCACTTCGAGCAAAGAAAGGTGGTGTTCTACGTAGAGCTGGACATACTGAGGCAGCAGTTGACCTAGCACGACTTGCAGGATTTGAGCCTGCTGGAGTGATTGTAGAAATCTTGAATGAAGATGGCTCGATGGCTCGACTTCCTGAGTTGGCTGTTATTGCTAAGAAATTTGACTTAAAACTTATCTCCATTGAAGATCTAATTGAATATCGAATTCAAACTGAATCATTGATCAAAGAAGTGATTGATGTTAAACTACCCACTGTGCATGGTGATTTTGATCTCTATTTATATAAAGAAGTAAATACGGATAAAGAGCATCTCGCAGTTGTCAAAGGAACCTGGGAAGAGGATGAACCAATTTTAGTTCGTGTTCATTCATCTTGCATGACAGGTGATATTTTTGGTTCTTGTCGTTGTGATTGTGGACCGCAGCTTACTAAATCAATGCAAATGATTGAAGAAGCAGGAAAAGGTGTTATCGTTTATATGAATCAAGAAGGTCGCGGAATTGGTTTAACAAACAAGTTAAAGGCATACAAACTTCAAGAACAAGGATACGATACTTTAGAAGCAAATATCAAACTTGGATTTAAGGGAGATGAGCGCGACTATGGAATTGGCGCACAAATACTGCGCAAACTCGGAGTATCTAAAATGATGCTGATGTCCAACAATCCTAAAAAACGAACAGGACTTATTGGCTATGGTCTCGAAGTTGTAGATAATATTGCTTTGGAAATTGCAGCAAATAAACACAATGAGGGTTACTTGAAGACAAAACGCGACAAAATGGGACATTTACTCAAACTCGATAAATAGATGTTGATTGCTAAAGAAATTACTAAATCATTCGAATCACTTGAAATTCTGAAAGGAATAAATCTTGAGATTAATGAAGGTGAAATCGTTTCGATAGTTGGTTCTTCCGGAGCAGGAAAGACTACTTTACTCCAAATATTAGGAACGCTAGACACTCCTGATGCAGGAATGATATCACTTGATGGAGTTGATCCATTTAGCTTAAATGCACGTCAACTTTCGTCATTTCGAAATCAAAAAATTGGATTTATTTTTCAATTCCATCAATTACTCCCTGAATTTTCAGCATTAGAAAATATCATTCTACCAGCACTTATTCAAGGGCGACCTATGAAGGATGCAAAAATGGAAGCAATGGAACTTCTTGAAATGCTTGACCTAACCTCACGAGCAACGCATCGACCGAATGAATTATCTGGTGGTGAACAGCAACGAATCGCCGTAGCTCGATCACTGATTAATAAACCTAAAGTAATTTTAGCGGACGAACCATCAGGCAACTTAGACAGTGTAAACTCAAAAGAACTTCACCAATTATTTTTCGACCTAAGGGATCAATTCAAGCAAACATTTATTATCGTTACTCACAACAATGAATTGGCCAACATGACGGATAGAAAACTTCAAATGGCTGACGGAATGATCATTGAATAGATGGCAATGACTAAGAATGAATTGAAAGACTACCTCGATTTTAAATCAGAACAATACAATCAACAATCATTTATTGAAACTGATCCTATACAACTCCCCCACCAATTTTCAAAAAAGGAAGACATAGAAATTGTCGGGTTTCTTATCGCTACAATTGCTTGGGGTCAGAGAGCAACAATCATCAAGAATGGAAGGCGGCTGATTGAAATTATGAACAACACTCCTTACGAATTTATTCTAAATTACGAATTACAGCCTCTGAATTTCGTTCACCGTACATTTAACGCTATCGACCTTGACTTTTTCTTCAGATCCCTCCGAAATATCTACGAAACAGGAGGACTTGAGGCAGCATTCAGAGAGCACAATGAATTTGGAGGTATTAAGGGGCGAATAATCAATTTCAGAAATCAATTTCTCGAAGTTGAGCACGAAAAACGATCAGAAAAACACGTGTCAAATCCCGAAAATAATTCAGCAACTAAGCGAATCAATATGTTTCTTCGTTGGATGGTCAGAAATGATAATCAAGGGGTAGATTTCGGAATATGGAACTCAATTCCTACTTCAGAACTTTATCTTCCATTGGATGTTCACACAAGCCGACATGCTAGATCACTAGGACTTATCACACGAAAACAAGATGATTGGAAGGCACTCGAAGAATTAATGACTAATCTCAGAAAGTTCGATCCTATTGATCCTTGTAAATATGATTTCGCGTTGTTTGGAATTGGTGCTTTTGAGTAATTTCTCTATCCAATAAGATCAGAGTGATCTTCCAAACTCAACAATTTTCTGAGCAAAATTCTCCCAACTATTTTCAGCTTTTTCAATAGCTATATTTTTACTCAATTCATCCCTTAAATTTGAATCGAAATAGTATTGAACTGCATCAGATATTTGCGAAGAATCTGGTTTCGAAACAATAAGACCCGTGATGCCATCTTTTGTATTCTCCTTTAATCCACCTACATCCGTAGCAATAATTGGCAAATCAAAATGATGAGAAATCGCTGTGATTCCAGATTGAGTAGCATTTTTATACGGAAGCATACAAACATCTGATGCTGAAAAATAAGTACTTACTTCATCGTCTGAGATATATTCAGTGTACAAGTGAATTCGATTAGAAAGCCCGTGCGTTTCTATTTGTTTCGCATATTTATCAAACGAACCATAGACCTCACCAGCAACAATTACATGATAATCATCTGGAAGTAGATTAAGTGCATCAATTAATAAATCAAGTCCTTTGTAATCTCGTATAAAGCCAAAAAAGAGTAAATACTTTTTGTGAGGATCTAATTTAAGAGATTCTAATGCTTTAGACCGTTCCTGTTTCTGACCAAAGTGATTGTATATTGGATGATCTATCCTTAAATAGTTGGCATCTGGCTGCAATGAAAGTAAATCTTTTAAAACGACGTCACTAAGAACAACAAAACCGTCATTCTGCTTAAGGAACATTCGATTGGATTTCTTGTCAAAGAAACGCTTTTCATGTGGAATAACATTGTGTAAAATACTTATTCGCTTCGCACTTTTGGTAATTCGTTTCTGCATTCCAGCCATAGAAGGACCAAAGAATGTCATCCAATATTGACCTATGTATAATCGAGGATATGTTTCGTTTATTTTTTTTGCAGCAGCACTAAAAGAAGCAGGGTTTATTGAATCAAGAACTCTTGTTGCTTCAATTGAATCCGCAGTATCATCTTCAGAGACAAATTGAGACGACCCTGGAAATAGAAATCCTGGATACTGACGCTTAAACGTAAACGCGTTGACAGAATGCTCTTTTTCCAATGCACGAAACAACATAGCGCTAAACTGAGCAATTCCGCCACGGTAAGGATAAAAAGCCGAAAAAAGAGCAATCTTCATGTGGACGAAATTACAATAAAGATCAAAAAAGCCGAAGCGATAAAGCAAAACATCTGATCAAACCCTATTTTATTTTATCAATATTCAGTGATACACCGTCAATATATAACTAACCCACTGAATTTCATGTTCCTCATAAAGAAACCGTATATTAAAAAACAATAAGGCTCAACCAAAAATAGTTTCAATGAAAGTACTTCTGCTATTATTACCCGTGATTTTACTTATGGTTTTCTCCTGCAGCGAAGCTGAATCAGCTATGGATGACATGTCCAATGACTCAGATGATACAAAAGACATAATTAATGACGCGATTGAGGAAATCAACGATGCTGACAAACTCTTTGAAGTTGCTTCAGGAAAAATCACTTTCGAATATTTAGGTAAGTGGACTGGATCCGAGACAGTATGGTTTGATCAATATGGAAAGCGTGTGGTAATCGAACAGGACATTCATCAATCTTCCAAAAATCATAATAAGGTAAAGATGATTTGGACTGGAGATAAAAGGACTTCGTACAATTGTAATTATATCAGCATGAGTGAAGAAGTTAATTCAAGTGAAAACCCATTCATACGTCCTAAAGATACTGAGTTATCAATGTTTTCACATGGAGATGCTACTCAATTAAGCTATTCATACGATCATATAGGAGATAAGATGGTTGCTGGAAAACAAACTAGTGGATGGAAGAGTAAATCGCATAACATCGAAGGATGGATATGGAAGGGGATCGATCTTGAGTACAACAACATGGGAATAATTAAGAAGGCAACTAGTTTTGAGAGTATTAAATCAATTCCAGCTGATAAACTCGATCCTCATGAGAGTTTTTGATCTTATTGACGTTCAATATCTGACTGAGAATTATGAACCCTGATAGAGTTTGCTCTTCCTAGGCACTAGGAAAACTTGAACAAATCACAATTTCCGCTAATTCGAAGCTCAATCTTGTGATTACTTCATGTTAAATCTTATTTTTGGTGCATGAAGTTTTTGTTTCCCGAATTTCTATGGGCATTTGCTGTCTTGCTTATTCCTATTGTCATTCACCTATTTAATTTCAAACGGTATAAGACCCATTATTTTTCGAGCTTGCAGTTCGTTAAACATGTGGATCAACAAACTCGTTCAACACAGAAACTAAAACACATCCTTGTACTTATTTCGCGACTATTAGCTTTTATTTTTTTAGTTCTAGCATTCGCTCAACCTTATTTCAGTGATACAGATTCTGCTGCACTCAAAAAAGAAACTGTTCTAGCAATCTATATTGATAACTCATTTTCCATGCAAGTCCGTGGAATTGAGGGAGAACTTTTGTCTGAAGCCCGTGAATCTGCACAGGCAATTATAGATGAAGCACCACAGGGAACACAATTTATTATTGGAACCAATGAAATGTCAGGTGTTGAACAACGTCGAATTTCGAAAATCGACGCACTTGAGAAATTGGATAAAATTACTTATTCACCACTTACAAGGACACTTGATGAAATTATTGAATGGCAAGAACGTGCAATTGCCAAGTCAGAAGGTTTTGAAACTGAAGAAGATGATGAGCATAGCTTCGTGCAAAGTGTAATACTTAGCGATTTCCAGAGGCATAAAATTTCAAAATCATCCAAACTCAAACTCCAACATTTCGAATTTCATGCAGTGCAGTTAGCACCAGAGCAAAGAGAAAACATCTACATAGATTCTGCATGGTTCTCAACCCCAATTCGTAAAATTGGACTAAAAAACGAAATTAACGTTAGCGTTGTTAATACTGGATCAGAGCCTCTTCAAAATGTAGAGGTAACAGTTAGTATTGAGAAATTTCAAAAATCATTTTACATCGACCTTCCTGCGAATGGAAAAAAATCAACTTCACTTACTTACACAGATAAATCGAAAGGATTTAAAACTGGACAAATTACAGTTGCCGACGATCATGTCCTTTTTGACGACACTTATTATATCGCTTATGAGGTAAAAGATCATGCAAATGTCTTGATCCTAAATGGTGAAGATGCAATAGAAAATGTAGGAATTGTATTAGACCTTGAGGATTATTATGTTGTTGAGTCCAATAAAATTACGGCAATCACACTAGACAATTTCAAAGGCAAAGATTTAGTCATTCTAAATGGGATTAATGAATTATCAAGCGGAGTCCAGAACTACTTAACTGATTTCTATGAGAATGGTGGATCTCTATCTTTATTTCCTGGTAAAACTCCATCAATCAGCTCCTGGAATCAGTTATTAAGCAAAGTTAAGCTCCCACTAATAGGTACTCGCATTTCTTCTGGAACTCGTATCAAATCCTTGAATTTTGATGATAATTTTATCAAAGGAGCTCTTCAAGACCGATCTGATGAATTAAATTTACCGAGCGTAAGCAGTTCCTTTCGTCCCATAGTAAGCAATACGACGAATTACAACACACTTATAACCATGCAGAATGGCCTCCCTCTTCTCGCCTACTCATCTGGGAAAGGAAATGTCTACATGTTTTACAGTGCCATCCACCCAGATTGGGGAAGCTTTTCGCGTGATGCTCTGTTTTCTACAGTTGTACTTAGAATGAGTGAACTTAGCCAAAGAACTCAACCCATAGCAATGACAATTGGTGATCAAAGCGTATATCCCATTCATAAAAAATTAAATCAAGAAGAAGTCATTCATCTGACCAAAGAAGAACTCGATTTTATTCCGCAGACAACTGAACGTTCAGGCGTGAGCTATATTTCCTTGAATCAATTTGATAAGTTTGAGCAATTATTAGCGGGGAATTATGGCCTATCAAGTGAAGAACCTATCGGGAATATTTCATTAAATTACAGTCGAGTAGAATCTATTCTAGATTATTTCACGGAAGCTGAAGTACTTGGTATATTTGACAAAAAAGGAGCTACAAACGTTGTTTTTGCTGAGATGGATAGCATGAGCAGTCCGGTATCTCAAATCACTATTGAAAAACCATTTGATTATTGGAAACTTTGTATTGTTTTAACTCTTATTTTTGTGCTCGCTGAAATGCTACTTGTGCGTTTCTGGAAATCGTGAAAACTGATGCCTTATGAAAGTTCTCATTAAGAAAGCGAAAATCATCGACTCGAACTCTTCCCATCATGGAAAGACACAAGATATTCTCATTGATGACGGAGTAATTCAACGAATTGCCGACAACATCTCAGAAGATTCAGACAACGAAATTTCCTCAGACAATCTTCATGTATCACTTGGATGGGTTGATTTAAAGTCAGACTTCTGTGATCCAGGCTACGAACATAAAGAGACCGTTCTTTCAGGACTCGATGCTGCTGCATACGGAGGGTACACACACGTTGCTGTACTACCAATTACAAAACCTGTGATTGATGGAAAAAGTCAAATTGAATATATCCGCAGAAAAGGGGAACATCATGTCACTCAAATTCATCCAATCGGCTCAATTACCGAAGGAATGCACGGGAAAGAACTCTCAGAGATGTATGATATGCACCAAACAGGAGTAACACTCTTTTCCGACGATCACCATCCCGTTTCTTCGGGAATAATGTACCGAGCACTGCTCTACTCTCGTAATTTCGGAGGGAAAATCATAGCCTTCAACAGAGATCAGTCTTTGGCTGGAAGCGGAATGGTTAACGAAGGATTGGCTTCTACTAAAACTGGACTAAAAGCAGACCCTTCGATCTCTGAGGTAGTAGAATTAGAACGAAATATCCGATTACTCGCATATACAAATGGAAATTTGCACTGTACAGGGATTTCAACTTCGGAAGGAGTTAAACTTATACGGAAGGCAAAAAAAGACGGTTTATCAATCACTGCTGATGTTCATTCATCGCACTTGATCTATAACGAAGAAGCTGTCTTAGGCTTTGATTCCCTCTACAAATTTATGCCGCCACTTCGCTTTGAAAGTGATAGAAAAGCATTGTGGGAAGGAGTTAAAGACGGAACTATTGACGCGATAGTTTCAGATCATCGCCCAAATAATAAAGAAGAGAAGGATGTTGAATTTGATCACGCTTATTTTGGGAATATCAGTTTGCAATCAACTTTTGCTTCCTTGAGTGAATTACTTGAATTTGAACTAACTTCCATCATTGAAAAGTTAACAAATGGCCCCAGATCGATTCTAGGACTTGATTCTACTCAAATTAAAGAAGGATCTCCAGCCGATTTAACTTTTTTCGATCCTAGTAAAACATGGACTTTAGATAAATCTAAAATCGAATCAAATACATTTAACACTCCCTATGTGAATAAACTCCTCAAAGGGTATATAGTTGGCGTAATTAATAAAGGTAAATTAGTAATCAAAGAATAATTTAATTAATGGCTAATAAGCGTAATTTTCTTAAACAGTTTTTCAAAGACAGAAAAGTCGTTGGTGCTGTAAGTCCCAGTACACGATTTCTTGGAGAGAAAATGTTAGCAAGCATAGACTTTGAAAAAGTACGCCACATTGTAGAGTTAGGGCCTGGAACTGGTATTTTCACTGATCTTATAATGCAAAGAATGCACAAAGACACTAAACTACTTGTTCTTGAATTGAATGATGATTTCTTTCACAAACTACATGACCGCATTGATGATCCCCGTGTACAAATCATACACGATTCTGCTGAAAATATATCAAAATACTTAGATGAAGAATTACAAAACAAACAAGACGTAGTGATTTCTTCACTTCCGTTGATGGTTTTCTCAGCTCCTCTCCGAAAATCGGTTGTAGATGCTTCTTATAACTGCCTCAAACCAAAAGGGAAATATGTTCAATTTCAATATTCACTTCAATCGAAGAAATTTCTAGAAGGCATCTACAAGTCAGTTAAGATTACATTTACAGTAAAGAACTTCCCTCCTGCTTTCGTCTACTCATGTCAAAAGGCCTAAATAAATACCATTATTTCTTACTCAATAAGCCTTATGGTTACCTCTGCCAATTCTCAGGTGAATCAACAGATTTCCTTTTAGGATCTCTTTATGATTTCCCGAAGGATGTTTACTCAGTGGGACGACTAGATAAAGACAGTGAAGGACTATTAATCCTAACTAATGACAATGACTTAAAGACAAAACTACTTGATCCATCAAGTAATAAATCAAAAATATATTGGGTACAGCTTGAAGGAGAAATTTCAGATGAATCAATAAAAGAATTAGAATCTGGAACAATATCAATCAGTCACAAGGGAAATAAATACGGTGTAAAACCAGCAAAGTGCAAGAAAATTTCCAGTCCCGAAATTGAAGAAAGAGATCCACCAATAAGAATTCGTCAGTCCATTCCAACCTCATGGATAGAATTAACAATTACTGAAGGGAAAAATCGACAAGTCCGCAAAATGACAGCTGCAGTTGGACATCCAACTTTACGTTTAATTCGTATTTCTATAGATGAATATAAACTAGCAAATCTAGCAGTTGGTGAAGTGAAATCAATTGAACCATTTAATAAATAACTGGCACAGTTCAGTAGTTACATCCAATTTGTGGTATAGCTTTTGTTTATATTGAGATAATAACTAATTTTTAATACTATGATTACGTCAATAGAAATAGCAAAGATTTTGCAAAAGCAACAAAAACAATTCAAAGTTAAATCCTCTGGGTTTGATACTGGGCTTCTTGGTTTAGGAGTCGCGCGGAAATTGAAAAAGAAAGATTTCAAGAAAAAATAACACTTAATTCTTCTGTTTTAATCTTCTACATACCTCCTCCTGCATCAACCCTCGGTACTTTCATTTTCTTATCCAAATTTCCGAAGTGATAAGATAACGTCACATAGAATCGGCGTGTCAACCATTTATAGACAATATCTTGTTCAATCCCTTCTTGATTCAATTCAATTCGAAAACCTTTTGTATCAAAGATATCTGTTACTCTAAATCCCAGCGATAATTTTTTATCCAACATTCTCTTCTCAACAGATGCATCAACCTGTGTACGAGATAGGATGATTCCTTGAGGTGTCACTCTAGGTGCGGAATAAT
The DNA here is from genome assembly GCA_024280295.1 of Bacteroidota bacterium. Classification (GTDB taxonomy): domain Bacteria; phylum Bacteroidota; class Bacteroidia; order Flavobacteriales_D; family Crocinitomicaceae; genus UBA4466. Next base: position 74,363 of record JAJRQK010000019.1, on the reverse strand, counting down.
TTCCATTTAATTGAAACGAAGCTGTTTTCTTCCAGAAATCAATGCTCAAGACGTATTTCACATTCCAATTGAAACCATCATTATTCCAATCAACCGTTGTGTTAGCATTTGTATAACCAATGTAATTGCCATTAAATGAAACTTGATTTTTCATCCATTTATAAGGTTTATAAATAATGATCGTTTCCAATCCTGTACTAACACTTTTATCAATGTTATCATAAGTTACAACAGAACTATTGTCAGAATTATACACCTTAACACGATTAATTACATCCGTAGTTTTTCGATGAAACACACTCACCGAAAGTATTAATTTCTTTTTAGTGATAGAATAACCTAAATCATACGAATCAATGTATTCAGGTTGTAGTTTAGGGTTTCCTGTTCTGATATTAAACGGATTTGCATAGCTTGTAAACGGATTTAACTGTCTTGATTTAGCGCGATTAATCCGTCGACTATAACTAAGGCGAAATTCTACCGCTTTGCTCGGTTCATATTTAACATGTGCAGATGGGAAAAGATTAAAATATTTATTGCTAGTTATCTGTCCTGTTGAAAGTAAATTTGGAATTTGAAGTGCATATTCAGTTCTCACTCCTCCTTGGTAGCTAAACTTACCTCGCTTTTGACCAAAAATTCCATAGCCACTATATATTTGTTCATCGTAAGCATAATCAAAATTAGAAAGAGTATCTGCCCCATAAGAATTACTAAGTGTATCAAGTTTTTCAGAAAATGTGGAAATTTCATCATTTCTCACTATCATCTTAATACCTGTCTCAACTCGTGCGCTGATCTTCTCAATGATATATTCTAGATCAGTTTGAACAGTTGTAATTCTAAGTTTTGAAGCATTAAATAATTGCTGATTAAGTGCAGATTGTCCAGTTGAATTGCCAAATGCATTTAAGAAATATTGTTCGTAGTAACCTTCTGTATCTCGATTACCAAAGGATTGATTTGCATTCATAGACCATTTCCCTTTCGAACCTTTAAGTGAATGTGTGTAATTTAGGTTAACATCAGCATTTTTATTTGCGATTGGATCTTCAGAGCTTCGATCCCAGCTATCAATGAATGCATTATTTTGATCGTACAATCGACTTTCTAGTTCACCTGTTCTAACTCTTTTTTCCAATGCACCAGTAATTGAAAAGCCAAGAACATTTCTCTTATTAATAAAGAAGTCACTTCCAATGACGATGGTATTCGTGAACTTTAAATCAGCACCAACACGACCTTGATCGAGGTAATTCAATGAATCCATTCCAAAATCTTGAATGAGATCACTGAAGTTATTTCGATAACCTTCATAATAATTCATTGAATAATTTGTGTAAACATTCACACGGTTGTTTCGATAGCTCAACCCAAGACTGAAATTGTACAAATTCCCTGTTGCAGCAGTAGCCGAAACAATTCCATTGCCTCCCTTAATCTTATTCTTCTTCATAATAATATTAATAATCCCTGAAGTTCCATCGGGATCATATTTAGCAGAAGGATTCGTTACCACTTCAATCCGCTCGATAGAATTGGCGGGCAATGCATCTAATAAATTCTGTCCATCTCCAGCAACTAATGCACTTGGTCTTCCATCAATAAGAATAGTAACATTTCCATCACCTCGAAGGCTAATATTTCCATCTTGATCCACATCTATTGACGGAATATTATTTAAAACATCACTCACTGAACCACCTCGCACAGAAATATCGTCATCAACAGAATAAATTTTCTTATCAATCCCAGCTTTGAGGACATCTAAGTTTCCTGTAGCTATAACTTCATCAAGGCTAAGTGATTTATCAACAGTAAGGATTAAGTCACCTATATCTTTGGACGAACTCAATGAAATGTCATTCAAAAACAAAATCTCGTAATCTGGGCAAGTAATTTTGAGTAAGTAATCACCTAGAGGAGCATTGATTGAGAACTTTCCATTTAACTGAGGAATAGCCCCATCAACAACACTAGAATCAGATTGATATAACAACCGAACTTTAACGAGTTCAATCATTTCCGGATCCTCAAGGACAACTCTACCAGTAAGTTTAGCAGTCTGCGAGAATGTCGTAGAAGTTAAAATTAAAAGCAATAATAGAATTACATATTTCATTTTTAAGATCGTAGTTTATCCAAAAGAAGACTCAATTGATCTGCTTCAGCATTAGATAAGTTAGACGGGAACATCTCATAATTTGCTCCTTCATCGTCAAATCGTACATCAATCTCTTTAAGAAGCTTCAATCCCTTTCTAGCTATTTTAACGTAAACAATTCTTCGGTCCGAATCACACCTTTCTCGGCTAATCAATTCCTTTTCAATTAATTTATCCATAAGACGCGTACTATTTGGCGACTTTTCAACCATTCGATCCTTAATCGAATTAATAGAAATTGTTTTTTTAGCGCCTCTTAAGATTCTCAAAATATTAAATTGAGGCATACTCAATCCGAATTGGTTCATGAATTTATTTTGCCTAGATGCTAGTACATTAGAGGTATATCTAACATTTACTATTGCTCTATGCATAGAGGATTTAAACTCAGATTGGATTTCGTCGTCAATTTTCATACGTAAAAGTAAATACCGTGGTAATATATTCAAAGCAATTTCTTCTTTATTTCAAAATGAATTAGAATGATCTGGTCAATTAAGAAAAATTAATTACAACCACTTCAATGTGAAATCAGACACTCTTAGATCATCAAATTTGAAATCATCATCAAATTCAAGAAGAATTCGATGTATCCCTGGTAAAAAGCTGACAAAGTTCTTATCGTAGTGGATCTTGTGTTTTTCTGAACTAATCCATAAATCTTTAACAAATGCTTTATTCTCAACAATAAGCATCACCTTATTAGATCCATGCCCATTTTCTCCATCAACAAATGATATAGAAACATCATCACTTATTGCTCTACTACGTTCTTGTGGTATATGATCAAAAACCCGTTGATTAGAATTGCCTTTTTCATCATTATAAGAGAAGATCAAATGACAGTTAACTTCAGCTAGACCAGTTTTCAATGAGCTTAAGTCCATTTTTTTAGATTCATGGCCATTTATCGTTCTGCTAAGATCGATTTCAGAAATTAGTTTTCCTTTAAGGTCATATATCCCACAAGTTATTTGGCATTGAAATGTATCTGGTAAATCTGATGTGATATAGTAATCAATATCACTCAAATCATTGTATTTGGCTAGAACTGCTACTCCATCAAAATCTTTCTTCATTTGATATTGCAGAGCCTTCCAGTTTCCAAAATAATCTATACTTGACCAAGTAGGCGCGGGCCAGCAATCATTTATTTGCCAATAAAGTGTACCTCCACAACGCGGAAAATCAATTCGATGCCCAGCAACTGCCATACTAACTGCTTTAGCCTGAGTTAGTTGCGAAAAGTAAATAAATTCCTCAAAATCAACTGGTTTGCCATATAATTTCTTCGCATGTTTGAGGATCATATCGTTTCCAACGTAACTTTTTTGGTGATGCGTCATTACTTCAGACGATAAATCCCAATCAGTTTCTTCCGAAAAAGTTTTGATTGTACTGTATTCAGGAAAACTCTGGAAACCGTATTCAGCGTTAAATCGCCCTATTTTCTTCCCGAAATCCTCCATTGGATCTTTGCCATGCCATACACCCCAGTAATGCTGAGAACCGTGATTGTAAAAATCAGTTTTACCCCAGTTACTTAAAGGTGACGTGTGAATATATGGAATACTCGTTATCGCAGAAATCACATTTGGTGCAGTTTCTTTAAAAATACGATCATAGGAAGCTTCGATTTCTTTCGCGCTTTTCCCGAATAATCCATATTTAATTTGGAATCCCCAATTCCCCCAAGCGACTTCAACTTCATTATTACCATTGAATTGCACAACGCTAGCATGAGCAGCAATTCTAGGTACTTGATATTCGAATTCTTCTTTGATATTGGCAATGAATGCATCATCTCCAGGATACATAGCACATGCAAACATAAGATCCTGCCAAACCATCAATCCGAGTTCATCACATGTTTCAAAAAATATTTCATCAGGATAATAGCCCCCCCCCCAAACGCGAACCATGTTGAAATTTGTTTCTGCCATTGTTTCTACGAGTTCTACAATCGACTCATCAGTGACACGCGCAGGGAAAATGTCTTGTGGAATATAATCTCCTCCTTTACAGAAAATTGTGCGTCCGTTAATTATGAAGTAATAACTCGTTCCCCATTCGTCTATCTCTTGAATAAGTTCAGATGTTTTTACTCCAAATTTAAACTTCTTAGAGTCAACTTTTTTTTCCGAAAACTCAAACTCCCATTCCTCATCATAAAGGTGAGCGTTACCTTGCCCACGTGGCCACCAAAGCTCTGGTTGCTCAATTTTCTCTCTTCGAATTGCTTTTCCATCTGCAATCATAACAGTTGCCGCTCCAAAAACTTTACTCTTCCATAGAATTCCATAATTTGATTTCACCGCAAATTCTACAGTAAGATCAATATAGGCAATATCATTTGCGTTAATCTTCACAGTATTAACTGAAGAGTTAATGATTCTATTTATGTCATACGAATAAATCGTAACTGCTTTATTAAAACCAATTGTATTCATTCTAAGCGCCCAATCCCAGCCAAATTGATACTGCGGCTTTCTCGTTAGTGGAGCAATTGCAATGGTATGAACATCGTTTGGAGCAGGTAATTGATATCCCATTTTTTTATAGCTATCCTTATGATAAATAACAGGTGGAGTGATGTAGACATGAATTTCGTTCATGCCAGTTTTTAAAAATTCTTTAATCTGAGAACGATGAGGAATAAATGCATTACCTGTTTCCATGATTAGCAAATCGTTCAAGTATATTTTAGCGTAAGTGTCGATCGAGGGGAATTCAATCTCTAAATACTCACCTTCCAATTGATCATCATTAATAAAGAATATCGATTTGAATTCCCAAACATGCTCTTCGATCCATCCGAATTTATTCTCATTCGTCCCATAAAATGGATCAGGTAATTCCCCCATTTCAATAAGAGCTTCTTGAACAGATCCCTTTTCTCCGAGATCCATCCATTTTTTTTTCACCGGATGCATAAATGACCATGTAAGCGTCATTGATTCAATGTTTTTAGATTGAGAAAAGGCAGTTATTGACATTACTAGAGCTATAAGGACTGATATAAATTTCATAGATCACACCAAGTTAGTGATTCTTCTCAAACGACAATCGCTTTTGATAAATGTTAGCTTAATTTAACGCCTATAATTTATTGTACACAAAGTATGCCGTGAAATAAAATAATTCTCATTGTTTTAAATAGAGAGTTAACCTAGCAACACTATAACTTAACAACCAAATCTTCTAAACGAGCGAATAGTTCGTGAAGTCCATTTAATTCGCAATCAATAAGTAATGATAGATGATGACCTTGCAATTTATATACTATAGAAACAATGTAACTCATAAGACAGGTAAAAAGACATTTGCGGAGATTCCCTAAAGACTTTATGTTCAAATTAAGAACAAATAGAAGATATTATGGAGGTGAAGCCTTTGAATGGGCACTGATTGTCACTGTATCATCCACTTGGTATTTATCACTCGTAAAGTCCCAAATACGCATTAAAATTATTTCACTTTATTTTCTAACATTGGTACAAAGCTAAACACTCCTAAATCCTCAACATTATAATCCGATTCTGACCTTTTCGTGATACGCTTCATTTGTTGTTCCTCGCCTTCTCCAACTGGAATAATCATCACTCCTCCAACTTTCAATTGATCCATCAAGACATCTGGTATATCAGGCGCGCCGCATGTAATAATTACCTTGTCAAATGGAGCAAAAGTCGGTAATCCCTTGTATCCATCCCCAAAGGACATTCTAGCCATATAGTTCAACTTACGGATCATTAGTTTTGCCTTCATGTGCAATTCCTTATGTCGCTCAATACTATACACTTTAGCCCCCATTTCACATAGCATACACGTTTGAAATCCAGACCCAGAACCAATCTCAAGGATTTTATCTCCCTTTTTTATTTCTAGTAATTCTGTTTGAAATGCAACGGTATATGGATGACTGATTGTTTGTCCAGAACCAATTTGAAATGGCATATTCGTATATGCCTGTTCAGCAAATGCATTATCTAAAAAGAAATGACGTGGTATTGCCTCAAATGCGTCTAAAACACGCTGATCTTGAATTCCTTTATCTTTCAACTCTCGAACAAGTTGACGTCGCATTCCTTTATACTTGAACGAGTCTTGCATGCTACGAAGTTAAACCATTCTATCTAAAAATTGAGGTATAGTTTCGAACAGATGGCTGTGAACAGTTAAATGCGATGCACAATGTTAAAGATTAGTCTTTTGAGAAATGGTTTATTTAATTGTCGAACCTTGTACATTACTAGAAAAAATAGTGCCGTTTCAACAATCGGTAATATCCAATTTTTTACTTGAGTTAAATAAAATTGAAACTCCTTAGGCACAATAAAACTTGCAATAATTATTCCTGCTATGAAAATTGGGACTATTGTAATTTTAGGAATATCTTTTTCTGAATTAAAAGAAAATAAATAGCGGGAATTACAAGTATTAAGTCAAAAGTTATTCCAATTGAAAGTTCTTTCGGATGTAATTGAAAAACCAAAGAATCGGCCAACACAATTACTGACAAGATTTAGAATCAATGGAATTCCAAATGTGATTAGATTTCTATACTTAAAAAGTATATGTGCTCATCTTCTGTTTTCTTGATGATTTACAACGTTAAATCTAAAAAGTCGTTTTAATGCTTTTTACATAGTGTTAGCAGTAGCGTTTCGTTTCTTAACGATAATCTCATTTCTTTAAGCTTACCTCTTTTATAATATTCAGTTTTCACATTACGTCCATTTTTTTGGTAATAAACCCTAGATAGTTTTCCATTATCCTTGTAATAGTAATATTTAGAATTATAGAAACCAGAATAATGTTTATTATCAATGGTGTATTTAGAAGTATATAGTCCTTCTTCAACGAGTTGTCCAGTATCATTGAAAATTAAGTAATAGGTGCTATCTTTCGGAGCTTTCAATTTATAACTTGTATTCCATTTCGGTTTTTGACAAGGTCGTTGAATCCAAGAAACATTTATATTGAAAACTAAAGTGTCATTTTGACTTACCGTTAGCGTATCCACTTCTTGAGAAAAAAGTGTATTTGTGACACAAATTAGAATTACCAATAGAATCTTATTCATTTTGTTTCTAATTACAATTACCACTAACAAATGTATAAAAACAACTTATCAATAAGTGAAAATTAACAAAAGATAAATCGCGTACATCATTTTAGCCAGATTACTACGGGCTATTTAAAATAAACCAAACTATTCCCCATACCCTTTCCCATTCAATTCCCTATATTTGAGCGACATTTCAGATACGATTAATGGCTATATCAAAGAAAGTACTAGAATTCAATAAGAACGACGATGAAATGCGTCTAAAAATTTCCACGCTTGAACAAAAACTTGCTATAATTTACGAAGGTGGAGGCAAAAAACGAATTGAAAAGTTACACGCAAAAGGGAAATTAAGCGCACGTGAACGTATTGACCTACTACTTGACCCTGAATCTGATCGCTTTGAAATGGGTGCTATTGCAGGTTATGGAATGTATGAGAAACATGGAGGGTGTCCATCCGCTGGAGTGGTTGTTGTAATTGGCTATGTGCAAGGAAAACAATGTATCGTTGTTGCAAATGATGCTACTGTAAAAGCTGGAGCATGGTTCCCAATTACAGGGAAAAAAAATCTTCGAGCGCAGGAAATTGCAATGGAAAATAAACTTCCAATCATTTACCTTGTTGATTCTGCTGGTGTTTATTTACCGCTACAAGACGAGATTTTTCCTGACAAAGAACATTTTGGTCGAATTTTCCGAAATAATGCCGTAATGAGTTCAATGGGAATTGTTCAGATTGCTGCTGTTATGGGTAGCTGTGTTGCTGGAGGTGCATACCTGCCAATCATGTCTGACGAATCCTTAATTGTCAACAAAACAGGAACTATATTCTTGGCAGGATCCTACTTGGTGAAGGCAGCTGTTGGAGAAACTATTGATAATGAAACTCTAGGTGGAGCAAGAACCCATACTGAGATTTCCGGTGTCTGTGATTACTCAACGGAAACTGACGAAGAGTGTTTGAGTACAATACGTGACCTCATGGATAAAATTGGGTTTACAGAAACCGCTGGATTTGATCGGAAAGATTCCCTTCCTCCTGCTCGAAACCCTAAAGATATCTATGGGATATTGCCCGAACAAAGATCAAAACCGTACAATGTAAAGGACATATTAAAGTGTATTGTTGATGAATCGAAATTCACGGAATACAAAGCGAATTATGGAAAATCTATTGTTTGTGCTTATGCTCGAATAGATGGTTGGAGTGTTGGAATCGTAGCAAATCAGCGCGAAATTGTAAGAACAGCTAGTGGAGAAATGCAATTTGGAGGTGTGATTTATTCAGATTCTGCTGATAAGGCTTCACGATTCATAATGAACTGCAATCAAAAAAACATTCCATTAGTTTTTCTACAAGATGTGACTGGTTTCATGGTTGGATCTAAAAGTGAACATGGAGGAATAATTAAAGACGGAGCCAAACTTGTCAGTGCAATGGCTAATTCAATTGTGCCGAAATTCACAATCGTTATGGGTAATTCATACGGTGCAGGTAATTACGCAATGTGTGGAAAAGCTTACGATCCAAGACTTATTGTTGGTTGGCCTACTGCAGAAATAGCCGTAATGAGTGGTGCTTCAGCTGCAAAAGTTCTTCTTCAAATTGAGGTTGCTTCTATGAAAAAACGAGACGAAGAAATTACTCCTGAACATAAAAAAGAGTTATTTGATAAAATCAAAAATCGTTATGATGAACAGACTTCTCCATATTATGCAGCAAGCCGCTTGTGGCTAGACGCAATAATTGATCCAGTTGATACTAGAAAAATTATCTCACTCGGAATTGACATGGCGAATCACAAGAAAGCCGAAAAACCTTACAACGTTGGAGTAATCCAAACTTAATACGAATACATAATTATGCATTTAGACTGGCAAGTAAAACATTACAGAGATTTAACTCTCAATGAATTTCACGACATTATTGCGATACGATTGGAAGCATTTGTTGTTGAACAAAATTGTGCTTACCTCGATCTTGACGGAAAAGATAAAAAATCCTATCACTCAATTTGTCGAGATGGAAAAGGTGATATTGTGGCAACAGCTCGGATCTGCCCACCAGGATTAATTTACAATGAAACAGCAATAGGCCGTGTTGTAATTAAAGAGGATATCCGAGGAAAAGGAATTGGACATGATCTTATGAATCGTTGTGTTGACTTCTCGATGCAAGAATTTGGTAAAGCCCCCATTCGTATATCCGCTCAAAAGCATCTTGAAAATTATTACAACAAGCATCAATTTAACTCAACGGGAAAGGAATATCTAGAGGATGGTATCCCACATGTAGAAATGCTCTTCGATCCTTCTCAAAATTAATCCCTTATGAATTCGTTTAAAATACTATCAATATCAATAGTGTCAATCTCATTGTTTGCTTGTGAAACCAATAAGGAACTTGCAGAAGTGCTTTCAAAAGAAATTTCTGAAGAGGTTGTAATCCCTGAAACTGGAGTAACAATCGATATCAGTTATATGAATCAATCAGTTCGACCTCAAGATGATTTCTTTGAGTTTGCCAATGGTACTTGGGTGAAAGAGAATCCTGTTCCTGCATCAGAATCTCGTTGGGGAAGTTTTAATGAGCTTGATCAAGCGAACAAAGCGAAACTTACAAAAATTCTCATCCAAGCGAACAGTATAGATGATGCGGCTGGTCAACAAAATCACATCCTTGGATATTACTACGGTTCATTCATTGATATGGATCAGCGAGATAAATTAGGATTTACACCGATCAAAAGCGAATTGGCTTCCATCGATAAAATGAACTCCAAAAAGAACCTTTCAAGAATGATTGCTAATCAACATATTCTTGGTATTCCCTCAGTTTTTGGGTTTGGTGTCAGTCAAGATTTAAAAGATATTGATAATAACATTTCATACCTAGGGCAAAGTGGACTTGGATTACCCAATCGCGATTACTATATCAAAGACGATAAGAAAGAAATTTTAAAACAGTATAGTCAGCATATAGCGACTATGTCCACACTAATTTATGATTTCAATTCTGATGCAAGTATGAAATTCGCAGAAAGCGTTATTTCCTTTGAAACCGAGTTAGCAAGTGTATCTATGGCTCCAGCTGAATTGAGAATTCCAGAAAATACTTACAATAAAATGGCTATACTCGATGTCCTCGAAACATCTAAAAACTTTGATTTTGAAGCCTATTTATCGGAAATTGGAAGCCAATCATTCGACTCTTTAGTTGTTGGACAGCCAGAATTTTGGTCAAAAGTGATTTCGCTGGTTGATAATACACCTTTAGAGGCTTGGAAAAACTACTTAAAGTGGAAAGTGATCAATAATTTTGCTGGCCATCTCAACCAAACACTGGTTGATGAACATTTTAAATTCTATGGATCAGTTTTACGTGGAAAAAAGGAAATGAAGCCTATAAATGAGCGAGCAATTGATGAAATTACAGAGGCTGAATTCAGTGAACTATTAGGTAAAGCATTTGTAGAGGAGCATTACTCTCAAACAGCAAAAGATCGGGTAAACACTATGGTTGATAACCTTTTGAAAGCATTTCGGAAAAGAATCAAAAACCTAGATTGGATGTCGGAAATAACAAAAGACGAAGCGCTTAAAAAACTAAACTCTATTGGTCGAAAGCTAGGATTCCCCTCAAAATGGGAAGATTTTAGTTCAATCACCTTTACAAGAGATAACTACATTGAAAACATCCGAATCACCGAACGGTTCTCCCACAAAAAAAACATGGCGAAATTAAACACTCCCGTTAACAAAGATGAATGGGGAATGCCAGCACACATGGTAAATGCCTATTATCATCCTTTATTGAATGAAATTGCCTTTCCTGCTGGAATTATGCAAGCACCTTTCTTCAGTGATTCTTATGAGGATGCTGTGAACTACGGCCGTATTGGAATGGTAATCGGACATGAATTCACACATGGCTTTGATGATATGGGATCGAAATTCGCTGCAGATGGGTCATTCAAAAACTGGTGGACAAAAAACGATCGCAAACTTTTCGAAGAGCGAACTGCAAAATTAGGCGTTACCTATGATGGCTTCTGCCCTATTGATGGACATTGTGTTAACTCAAGCTTGACGATGGGTGAAAATATTGCTGACTTAGGTGGATTGACACTTGCATATCAAGCTTACACAATGACGGATGAGTACAAAGCTGAAGAAATAAAGAAAGGATTTACTCCAGGACAACGCTTTTTCATCGCACATGCACAACTTTGGAAAATTAACTATACCGAGGAAGAACTGAAAAATCGTATAGCGAATGACCCTCACTCACCAGGAATGTATAGAGTGAATGGTCCATTGATGAATTGTCCTTACTTCTTTAAGGAGTTCAATGTTCAAGAATCTGATCCAATGCGAAACTCAGCGGATAAGATCTCTAATATCTGGTAGGTTAAATTGATTATAAAGTATTAGCCCTAACACTCTTTAGAATGTTAGGGCTTTTTAATTACTTGATCTAGTCCTAGTTCAAATGGATAAGGAATCTAGTCTTATTATTTTTAGTACTCTTAACCTCCAACGACTTACTGTAGTTAAGTATAGCGTTGATGCTAGTTATACTTGGTTCGATTTTCAACTCTTCGTTAGGAGCAATAAATTCAGGGTATTTTTTTAACATAGGCATCATTTATTTTTGTTTGGTCTATAATTAGAACGTAAGTCTTTCTAAATTATTATGTTGATCTACACAAAAACAAAATAAATGTTAATAGGACCCCGCTCTTCTTCGAACAAACCATTCTAAGCTGAGTAAACAGATAAGTAAGAAGAATATCCATTTATAATCAATCATGTTAATGAAGCTAGACTCTTCCGAGGTTATTTTCACAATATCCTTACGCTTGCCAATATCTTTCAAAAGTTGATCCAATTGATCTAAACGATAGAAATCACCATTCGATTTCGTTGCCATTTGGTTCAATAGATTGTGATTTGCACTCGACTCTAAATTCTCTATTGAGATATCAGTTACAACAAATACACCTGATTTATCATACTTTTTGCCGTCAAAACTTGTTTTCGCAACCCAAGAGTACTTTCCAGCTTTCAACTTTCCAAGAGATAACTTATAGTCTAGTGATCCTTTTGCGAATTCGTAATTAACATTGCTCTCATCTTCGTTAGTCAATACAAATGAGATTGCAGGTTCAGTTATTCGCTCTAAAGAAGAGTTGTAAAACTCAGCATTGATGACCACATCATCATTGACACTAAATCTCCTAGGCATGTTTATACGTAATGCATCAGTGTTTTTCCGAACAACTAAATATTGTACAGACTTTTGAATTAATTCATCAAAACCTTTATTGTATTTTGTTCGCGCATATTCGGATAGTTTCCAACGCCATAATCCTTCACCAATAAAAACCCCTTGCTTACGCGATCCTGTTGTAAATAATAAGATTGGATCAGTTTTTACAACTTGCCCAATACGCTGAGTAAGTAGTGTTGATCCCTTTTGAGTAGAAATATTTCCAAAAGGCACGTTCACTGGAGGCCAGTATTGCAAAGCATTTTGAATATTATCCGAAACTTCAAAAAGTTGAAATCCACTTTTAAGACTTGCCTGTACCTCATCAGAACGCGCACCTCTGGATGGCGGAAGTGTAACACCAATTCCTAACCTTCTTACGTTTGAAGCTTTACTTCTATTGCCAATTAAGTAGAGAACGGGTATCGAAGATGATTTAACCTTAGCAGCTAATTCAGAATTGCCGTTAACTCCAGGTTCATGCCATATCAGCAATGCAAATTCATTAATATCTCCTGACCATTCAGAGGTTAACATCGAAGTCACCTCTACATTTTCATCTTTCTCAATTACAGATTTAATTGCCGTAACGTCAGGATGAGGAGCATGAGAAAGCATCAATATTTTACTGCGAGAATCGATTACTTCAACATAAAACGACCAACGGTTGTTCTCGTAAGAAGATTCATTATCAACGGCTTGAAGTTCGACTGTATATTCCACAAAACCAATTTCATTGGCGTCAAGCATGATAGAAACATGTGCGAAATCTAGCTTACCATCTTTATAACTGACCGATTCGGTTGCTATCTTTTTGCCATTCTTCGATATCGTGACATTAGAAGAAACCTTACCGACGCGAGTTGCTTGAATGTCAATTTCAACAGGGAATTTGTTCTTGTAAAAGGCGATATCGTTTGCTGCGACATTACGAATTACTTGATCTCTTTTTCTGATTGTATCACCAACTCCAACAGTGAAAATTGGTGTTAATGAGATCTTTTCAGCTGAGTAATTAGGATTACTTCCCCTATTGAAATTTCCATCTGAAATAAAACAAATTCCACCAACATTTTGATTGTAAAATTGTGTGTATAATTGCTCAAAACCTTCATCTAAGTTAGATAATTGATCTTTATACTGTGGATCAATAGCTTCAACCCCATCTCCCACAGAATAATGAACTACATCGAATTTTTCAGAGTATTGATCCTCAAGCTTTGTTCGGAAATCATCAATTCTTTTTGCTACATCACTACTATCCTTATAATTTAGCATAGATGCAGAGTCATCAACCAGTGTAATAAATACAGGTTTTTCTGCTCTATACTCAATTGATTCTAATAATAACCCTAAAAGAAGTACCCCAATCAAGAATAAACTGAAGCCACGCAAAATGGTTAAGGATGGTTTTATCCAACGATTTAGATCACTTAACCCCTTCTGCCCCCTATAATACCAATAAGCCAAAAGGGTGGAGAAAAGTCCCCATGGAATCAACCACCAAATCGATATGTCGGAAAAAAACTTCACGACTACGAAAATAACAAACTAGCAGACAACACCGCTATTAATTTGATGTCAGCCAAGTGAATTTAGCTACTATTAAAGAAAATTGGGAATTATTTCTTGAAATTTTTCATGGTATAAGAAATACCTAATCCTAAAACAGATTTAAATTGAGTCCTTGGTCCAGTATTTCCGTCATTGTCTGTGATTTTAATATCATGGTCATAGAGAAGGTTCCAATTGAGTGATGCCGAAAACCAGCTATTGACTTTAAATGTGAATAATACTTCAGCATTAACATCTATATTTTCTGGGCGATCTAGGTAATTAGAAAAGAATTCTAGTTTAGTTTTCATCTCAATATTTTTCACTATCTCCTTTGCATATTTCATTCTGAAATAAGCTCCAAATTCACCTCTAAACATCTTTCCAGCAGTAATTACATCGCCAGTTGTTGCATCATAGGTAGCTGGTTCAACTCCAAATGCTCCATTATTAGCAAGAGTTTCATCTTGAACGAAAGTCATCTTAACTGAAGCTGGAGAAAGAAAGAAACTCAGATGATTATTTGCTGAGTAATCAATCCCCAAGGCAATATTGATATAACCTGGAGCCATAAATTTTGATGTTCTTGGCTGACTTAAATCTGTGAATCCATCCATAAATTGAGTTCTAAAGGATGCCAGAAGTGAAGCATAATAATTCTTCTTAATTTTATATCCAAAATTAGAAGCTAATTCAATACGATCATCAGTTTTTTGTAAATCCTGAGACTTATTTTTATCGAGATACTGAATTCCACCAAGAGCAATTCCTAGATCATTATCCCATTTAATAGATTTCTTCTTGTAATTTGCTGATGCCACAATGTAACCGAGTACAGCAATATTATTACGCCCTCCAGCATTCCAGTTAACAAACGAACTTTGAGTTCCATTGGCACCATAAATCGATTTGAGTCTCCAGCTAGTATCAGTGTCTTGGGAAACTCCATTAAAGGATACTATAAATAGTGAAGCAAATAATAGCTGAATAATTTTCATCTTCTATTTTTTTCTGCAAATATACTCGGTCAACCATAAATTCCAATCACATAGCTAATAAAAAGCATCCTTACTGAAACGATTGGAGTCCAGTCTTCAGAAGACTATATTTCAAGAGTTTCTACAACAAATTGAATCACTTATTTTTCGTATTTTCGTGCCACTAAAAACTAGACTAAATGAGTAGAGAAGTATACATTGTATCAGCAGTAAGGACCCCAATGGGAAGCTTTGGAGGTGGACTGGCTTCAGTTCCCGCAACGAAATTAGGTGCGACTGCAATTAAGGGAGCAATAGAAAAAGCAGGCATTTCAGCTGATCACGTTCAGGAAGTATTTATGGGAAATGTCCTTCAGGCTGGTTTAGGTCAAGCACCTGCTCGTCAAGCTGCAATTTTTGCAGGAATAAATAATAATGTGCCTTGTACAACTATCAATAAGGTTTGTGCATCTGGAATGAAGGCAATCAGTTTGGCTGCACAGTCAATCCTTGCTGGAGATAATGATGTTGTTATTGCTGGAGGAATGGAGAACATGAGTAGTGTTCCTCATTATTACAATGCACGAAAAGCAACGAAGCTCGGAGATACAAAAATGATTGACGGAATGGTTAAAGACGGACTTACGGATGTCTATAATAAAGTCCATATGGGAGTTTGTGCTGATCAATGTGCAACTGAGTATGGAATATCTCGTGAAGATCAAGATAACTTTGCAATTGAATCATATAATAGAGCCTCAGCTGCTTGGAATGCAGGTAAATTTAACGACGAAATCGTTCCTGTTGAAGTTCCGCAGAGACGTGGAGATGCTATTATCGTTGATAGAGATGAAGAATTCACAAATGTCAAAATGGATAAAATACCTCAATTGCGAGCAGTATTTACTCCAGACGGAACTGTTACGGCAGCAAACGCATCGACTTTAAATGATGGCGCTTCTGCGCTACTTTTAATGAGTAAGGAAAAATTAGATGAACTGGGATTGACAGCAATCGCAAAGATCGTTGGATATGGTGATGCAGCAAATGAGCCAGAATGGTTTACCACCGCTCCATCAAAAGCAATACCAGTAGCACTCAAACGCGCAGGAAAAGAAATTTCAGATATTGATTATTGGGAATTAAACGAGGCATTCTCAGTTGTGGGTATTGTGAACACACAAAAACTCGAATTAGACCCAGCAAAGGTTGATGTTAATGGAGGAGCTGTTGCTTTAGGGCATCCTCTAGGAAGTTCAGGATCAAGAATTATCGTTACTTTGATTAACGTATTGAAGCAAAACGGTGGTAAATATGGAGGTGCTGGAATTTGTAATGGAGGCGGAGGTGCTTCCGCTATGATCATCGAAAACATTTAATATTCAATTAGAACGAAAAAGCCTCTCTGAAATTATTATAGAGAGGCTTTTTATATTTTGCTATATTGGGAATTACCGTTTAGTGCTCATGGCCTTCATGGTCATGGCTGTGTCCTTCAACTTCAAGAAGCTTAAACGATGTAGCTACAAACTTATCACCAACGATCTTACCTGTCACTTTAGCTTGACGAATTTCGTTACACATGCCATGTGCAGAATGAGCATCACCGTGATCATCCATTTTTGCACCTTGAACATAATACCCATTTCCATCAATTCTAACTGCAAGATCACACGATTCCCCCTCCATGGAGAACTGGCAAATCCCGCAAGAAGTTTCAACGATTTGCTCTTTTGACTCTGCCTCAACAATTGTCTTTTGTGCGATTGAATTCACTGATACAGTCAAAAATAATCCTAATGCCCAAAATAATTTCATGGTTCTTATTTTTTTTAGTTCGCTTAAAGTTAAGAAATTTTCACAAATTTGCGATATACATCCTCATACTGCTTCACAATTGATTCGAGGTCAAATTCTCGTGCACGTTCTTGAGCATTCTTTCTAAATTGCAAAAGAATTTCGGGGTCTCCTAGAATTTTCAATCCATTGATTGCCATGTCTTCTACATCTCCAACATCTGATAAGTAGCCTGAAACACCTTGAACATTTACTTCTGGAAGCCCCCCTGTATTAGAAGAAATCACAGGAACACCAACAGCCATTGCTTCAAGTGCAACCAAACCAAAACTTTCTGTTTCTGATGGAAGCAAGAACAAGTCCGCAATCTTAAGCATACCGAGTGTATCTGATATCTTCCCTAAAAACTTCACTCGGTCACAGAGTTTTAACTTAGTACACAATTCCTCTAACTTATAACGTTCGGGGCCATCTCCAACAAGAAGAAGTTTTGAAGGTATCTTTTCATTAATTCTATTGAAGGTTAATAATACATCTTCAACACGCTTAACTTTTCGGAAATTTGAAATATGACAAATAATCTTTTCCTCTGGGTCTGCATATCTTAATCGAATACTACTCTCTGGTTCTTTATAATCATCTTGTAATGGAATGAAATTTGGAATTACATTGATATGACGTGTTGTTGAAAAATGACTATACGTATCCTCCTTCAAGCTTTCAGAAACCGCAGTCACAGCATCAGATTCATTTAGGCAAAATGTAATTACAGGTTCAAAAGAAGCATCCTTTCCCACCAAAGTGATATCTGTACCATGCAATGTTGTTACAAAAGGAATTTCAATATTCTGAGAATTCAAAATCATCTTCGCCATATAAGCAGCAGAAGCATGAGGAATAGCATAATGAACATGTAAAATATCAAGCTTTTCACGCTTTACAACATCGACCATTTTACTCGCCAAAACAGTTTCGTATGGTGGATATTCAAAAAGTGGATAATCAGAAACTGAAACCTCATGGTAAGAGATGTTTTCTCGAAACGAACCCAATCGAACTGGTTGAGAATAAGTAATAAAATGGACTTCATGTCCTCTGGATGCGAGTGATTTCCCTAACTCCGTCGCTACAACTCCACTTCCACCAAATGTTGGATACAAAACAATCCCGATTCTCATGCTTTTATTAATTTATTTCTGATCACGCCCGAAAATAGTTAATTATGAACGTTTACTTAGTCTTAAGACGAGATATTCTGACAACCTTACAGCGAAATAGGCAAATGGTATTGCAAATATAATGTCTACTGAATAATGAACTCGTTGCAACAAGAGTAGAATTGCAAGTACAATTCCGAGTAATAAATAAATCAGTTTCCTCCCGCTTAGAAAATAAAGACTAAAGATCAATGCTGTGTGACCACTGAAAAATAAATCAGCATTTATTAAATCACCACCACTTGTTGCACTATATATTATATTATTCAGAAAAGGATCTTCTAATAAGATAATCGAATCAGGTTCTTTCAGAGGGAATAATGTTAAGGTAATTATCCTTAATAAAAGTAAAAAACCATAAGCGAAAAAAGCACTACTAAGATACATCGGTCGCTTGTGATTACTTAAAACATAGATTAGAATCACACCATAAGTGATGGAGAAAATTGGAATTGAAACATCTATTGCTGGTAGCATTTTAAATGCATAATCGTTCAATTGCCAATTGATTGCGTCCGCTCTAATTTCGTGTAGTGGTAAAAAAAACGCTATCGCAACACCACAACAGGTGATAAAGATAAGCGCTGTTATGAAAATCCAAGTCCGATTCATTTACGCGCCTGTTCCAAAGCCTCATAAATTACTCGCTGAATATCAGTTCGAGTATTCATACTCACGATTTTCCAATTCTCTGCGCTAGGATAGACTCTGTTTGATAGGAATACATAATTCACTTCGTAGACTGGATCAGACCAAACAAGTGTTCCAGTGAATCCTGAATGACCAAAACTTGCCAGTGAAACTTTCTTCGTTGTTGGCCCACCTTTGCGATTTACCGTTGGTTTATCAAATCCTGCCCCCCTTCTATTCTTAGGACAATATTGACATTTTGTGTATTCGGAAATCACCGCCGGATCAATATACTGCACACCGCCGTACGTACCTTTATTTAAAAATAATTGCATCAAACTCGCTAGATCAGTTGCATTGGAGAATAAGCCTGCATGTCCACCAACTCCGCCAATCATAGCGGCACCTTGATCATGGACATATCCATGAACTAACTGTTTTCTGAAAATCGTATCATCTTCCGTTGGGGTGATTTGGTTCAATGAAAAATAATTCAGCGGATTGTATCGAAGATGTTTCAACCCCATTGGTAAGTATAATTCATCCATAGCAAATTCATCCAGTGGTTTTCCAGATTGCTTCTGAACAATTTTTCGGACAAAATAATATCCCAGATCAGAATATTTGTAGCGCCTTGTTTTCAATGGTGTACTCAATATTCTTTGATAAATGACATCCGTGTACTCTCCCTTCATCCACAAATTTGTTCCGACTGGGGTATTCATTACTGCAGATTTTATCGAAGAATACCATCTTGGGCTTAAATTCCCTTTCGATAGTGTTTTGACATAAAATGGAATCCAAGGAACTAATCCAGCTTGATGGGTCAGCATGTGTCGCATTAATATTTTCGAATACTGTGTGCTGTCTGTAAGAATTGGAAGATAATCACCAAGCCGAGCATCTAACGAGAATTGATCACGAGAATTAAGCACCATTAATGATGCCGTTGATGCCGCAACTTTAGTTATCGAAGCAATGTCATACAAATCAGTATTTTTCACCTTCCGTTTCTCATCAAAGGTATGATACCCATAAGATTTCCTCATAATTACCTTACCTTTTACAGCAACAACTACTTGGCATCCTGGGAAAGCTCCTTCGCTGATTCCACGTTGCACAATCCGATCAATTTCTCTCAACTTTGTTCTACTCATTCCCAACTCTTCAGGCTGAGACTCCTTCAATCTACCAGCCCATAAAACTTCAAGACCATGGTCACGAGGGTATCGATCGTTAATTGTCATGGGTAATTTTCCTTTTGAAGCGTAAGTCCCCATCAAAAGTTGACCCATTCGATCTAAAGCGAACTTGTGATTTTCGTAGCCAACAACAATCGCATCTACCTTAGAGTCATCAAAATCTTTAAGTGCCAAAGGATTCCCAAATAATAAAAGCGTACTCTGCTTAGACTCTGGAATTGCATTCAACCATTTCATCCAAGCATTCGGCATACCATACTCATTTCGCGAGCGTACGGTGTTGCAATGAATTGCTGTTATTATCATGTCATAGGATTGCAACTTATCCTTCATTCGTTCTTTTGCCTCTTCGATAGTGAAAAAATGAAAATGATCAACAGGGCCAACCAAGTCCATCGATTTTTTAAGAGGGTTCGTGTGAATACCAATGCTTACACATGCAATTCGCTGGTCAAATCGTTTAATTGGAAATCCTTCATTTTCATTTTTAAGAACTACAATTGCTCTTTCATACACTTGTTTCTTCACGAATTCTATCTCATACTTTGAAAAAGTTTTATACTTTTTCGGATTTACAATTGCCTTGTACTTCGCTTTAAGCACTCTTCGACAGCGATTATCAATTTCATCCATACTGATTTCACCACTTTCCACCTTCAATTTAATTGCAGCAATTGCTTCAGACACACTTTCTGGGAATAGAAGAATATCACATCCAGCCTGAAAAGCTTTTACAACAACTTCCGTCTTCCCATATCGATCCGAAACGGACTTCATATTTAACGCATCACTAATAACGAGTCCTTTAAACCCTAATTCATCTTGCAAATACTTTCGAATTACTTCTGAACTCAAACTACTTGGAGTACCCGTAGAATCCAAAGCAGGAACATTAAGATGTCCAATCATCACGCTACTAGCCCCAGCTTTTATACCCGCTCGAAACGGAGCAAAATCAATCGCATCAATATGCTGAAATGAATTATCAACTAAGGGCAAGTCATAATGAGAATCCATTTCGGTATCACCATGACCTGGGAAATGTTTAATACTAGTCAAGACTCCCTGTGATTCCATTCCAATAACACTTGCCTTAACGTGAGATGAAACTCTAGCAGGATTTTCGCCAAACGATCGAAATCCAATCACTGGATTATTTGGATTGCTATTCACATCAGCAACAGGAGCGAAATTCAGATGTATTCCTAAATCTCGGCATTCCTGTGCGATCATCTGCGAAATTTCTTTGGTTAACTTTGGATCATCAGCAGCACCGAGCGTATAATTGTAAGGAAATCGTTCTTCTCCAAAAAGTCTCATTTGCACACCCCACTCGGCATCCATACCAATTAATAATGGTATTTCTGCTTCATTCTGAAATCGATTAATAACAGATTTCAAATTAATTCGTTGCCCTTGAAAGAAGATTAATCCACCTACATTGTTCATAGCTACCGCAGAATCAAGTGATTTAAAATGATCTTCTCCTCGATTAGAAAATGCAGCCAACATAAAAAATTGACCAATCTTTTCATCCAAACTCATTTGATTTATTTTAGAATCGACCCACTGAGATTGACTTGGAGGCAGACTAATAACCTTCTCATCATTCGAATTAATATAAGAAACTGAAATAACACCAATAGAGGCGAGGAAAATAAAAGAAAGAAATCGAATCATACTAATGCGAGTCATATATCAAAAATAGGCCTTGATCTTCCATTATTCGCCAGTCATTGATTTACTTATCCACATTGAACCAAGCAATAACTTGCATAAGAGTAGGAATGACGATCTGTCAGCCGTAACTATGTAGTCGCTCCTTAAATTCATTCAACAGAATTAGTTATCAACGAGTTGTGATGAAAATATGTTCAATTTTGATGTCTGAAATTGCAAGAAAAAAGTTATTTTGTATCATTAGTGCCCGATAAAACATTTTAAAAGCGGGATTTCTTTATCAGATTTCCCGCTTTTTTATATCTTGATTTTTACCACAAAATTTCGATATGAACATTGAATCTGAATAGGATGGTTTTGACTCAATAAATTTTTCTTCGACAATGCCTATATTGCTACTATCGGGTGAAGTATTTAGTAGGTTAGATAATTCCGCTGCTTCATCTTCTGTGAAATTTTCATTTGGATTATCAATTTGTTCTTTTGTATTGGAACAAGATAGTAGTAAAAATAATAAAATCAAATATGTAAATCGTTCTAAAGTCATCTTCATTTAATACAAGCTAATCACTAAACTTATCAATCACCGCTTGTGTTACTCCAACATTCGAAAATCCTCCATCGTGGAATAAGTTCTGCATTGTCACATAACGTGTTAAATCCGAAAATAAGCTAACACAATAATCAGCGCAAGCTAGTGCAGAAGCATTACCCAATGGCGACATGCTCTCAGCAAAGTTGAGAAATTCATTAAACCCTTTAACCCCTGACCCTGCGGTAGTCATTGTTGGAGATTGTGAGATCGTATTCACACGTACTTTTTTTGCCTCACCATAGTGATAACCAAAGCTACGCGCAATAGATTCTAAATACGACTTATTATCAGCCATATCATTGTAATCTGGGAATACCCGTTGAGCTGCTATATAAGTTAATGCGAGAATTGATCCCCACTCGTTCATTGCATCCAACTTCTTAGTTGTCTGAAGAACTTTATGAAATGACAATGCCGAAACATCGAATCCCTTCATTGTCCAGGCGTAATTCTCATCTGTATAATGCTTTCCTTTCCGTACATTAACTGACATCCCGATAGAGTGAAGTACAAAATCTAGTTTGCCTCCGAGAATTTCCATAGACTCAGCAACTAATTTTTCTAAATCTTCGACATCCGTTGCATCGGCAGCAATTATTTGACTTCCTGTTTTTTCTGCCAATTTATTGATTTCCCCCATTCGCATAGCAATAGGAGCATTTGTCAATACAAATGTTGCACCTTCTTCGTGTGCTCTTTCGGCTACTTTCCAAGCGATTGACTGCTCGTTAAGCGCTCCGAATATAATTCCTCTTTTTCCTTTTAATAAATTATTTGCCATTATATCAACTTTAGGTGTACAAATTTAGAATAATCTTATGATCTAATTACTTAATCTTGAAATTCAATTTCCAACCCATCATAGGCAACAAAGACGTTGTTCGGCAAAAGTTTCTCAATTTCCTTCTGTGTGCCAAACAAATGCGATATATGTGTCAAATAAGATTTCTTTGGGTTAATTTCTTCGATAAATGCTAGTGCCTCTTTTAGTGTGAAATGAGAAACATGATCTTCCTTTCTCAAGGCATTAATTACAAGTATTTTTGTACCAACGACCTTCTCCTTTTCTTCATCAGTTATCGTTTTTGCGTCAGTTATGTAAGTGAAATCACCAAATCTAAAACCGAGTACCGCTAATTTAAAATGCATTACCTCAATCGGAACAACTTTGAAGTTATTATTCAGCTTAAAGGGTGTCTTGGTTATTGGTATGATATTCAATTTAGGAACTCCTGGATATGTATTCGCACCAAATGCATAACCGAACTCAACGCGTAATTTAGCTTCAACATTTGCATCACAGTAGAGATCCATATTTTTCTTCGACTGATAATTAAACGCTCTTACATCATCTAATCCTGCAACATGGTCTTTATGTTCATGTGTGAAAATAATTCCGGAGAGTGATTTCACATTATGCTTTAGCATTTGCTGACGAAAATCTGGTCCGCTGTCGATCACATAATTATCTCCTTCAAATTCAATAAGAACAGAACAACGCAGACGATTATCTTTAGGGTCGTTGGATTGGCATACCCTACATTCACATGCAATTACAGGAACACCTTGCGAAGTGCCAGAACCAAGGATCGTCACTTTCATGACACTCCAGATTTAGATGAGTTCTTGAGAACTTTAACAAGAAATACAATCCAAGCCAAAATCATTAGTAAACCACCAATCGGAGTAACTGGGCCAAGAAAACTCATTTTGATACCTAAGATATTTTGGATTGCTAAAAAGTAAACTGAACCACTGAATAGGATTACTCCAGCTAATAGAAGTTGAACAAATAATTTCAGAGAGAAGTTTAAATTACTAGAACTAAGACCAACAACCAACAAGGTAATACCACTATACATTTGATAACGCACACCAACTTCAAAGGTTTGTAATTCTGTGATTGAGAGTTTCTCCTTCAAAGCATGGGCTCCAAATGCTCCCAGAACAATTGCGAACACAATTAAAATAACACCGTTAATAATACTGTTACGATTCATCTTCCAAATTTAGTGAATGATCCAATACTTCGCGCCAACCTTTCCAAATTCCATAATCACCGATAGTTTCGTTGTGCCAAATGAACACAAACTCACCTCCAAAACGACTAACTTCGTTATATAATTTCCGAATCAACTCTTTACTCTGAGAGATAGTTAATTGCATGTATTCATTCAATGTCCCATCCATATATGCGAAAGGGTGTACTGTTAATTTTGATTCCTGATTCTTTTCAAGATCAAACCATAAATGTGAACGTGCAGTTCCACATCTAAACCCTGCTCGTTCTGCAAATCCCATCGAATATTCATGCTCAAATCCCGCTTCCTGCAAAATTTGATAGGTTCTAGGCAATTCGAATCTCAAGTAATGCTGCCTTGAGCTCCTCATTTTCTCTGAAACAACTATGGCAAGTCTCGATTTCTCTTGCAATAATTTATCGAGATCATTGAAAGAAGCATAACTCGGATGAAGTCCAATATTTAATCCTTTAGCTTTCATCTTTCGAATCAATCTACGATGTTTTTCGTTTTTGATGCTAATATTGCGGTCATATCTACCTTTTGAACCAACAAGCCAAAACATTCTCGTAGATGGGAAACGCCCATAAATTTCTCTAATTTCACTATATGTATCGTAAGGGTCTCGGCTTCCACTATTCACCGTCCTTCGTTCTTTGAGTCGAGATCCATCTACTTTTACTATATCTTTTAGTGTGGAGAGGATTTTTCGTTTTCCAGACTTCAACTTATAAGCATAAGTATTATCAATATCGAAGGTTGGCACAATT
Source organism: Bacteroidota bacterium (assembly GCA_024280295.1). Lineage (GTDB taxonomy): Bacteria > Bacteroidota > Bacteroidia > Flavobacteriales_D > Crocinitomicaceae > UBA4466. The sequence goes on along the minus strand of JAJRQK010000019.1, from coordinate 49,408 downwards.
AAAGGTTTTCCCTCAGTTCGATTTAGATTAAGTCCACAGAAACTAATCACTTCTTCAGCCCAGCGATCACACATAACTTTTTCTATCCAATTGTCAGATAATTTAGACAGAGAGAACTGAAATCTGCCATGCTGATCTTTCTTGATTGATGTGTATTCTTCGTAGCGTGTTAAATGATAGAAAATCGACGAAATTGGATCTGTAACATCATCAAATGAATAACATTCCTCACTACCAAATTGAGAAATTCCGATTTCTTGTGAATAAATAGTACTCTCTGTAATTATTTTTGCTTGCTGAATCCATTTGCCTTTTCGCTTTACTGATGAATAGAAAATTACGTTGGATAATTCCATGCTCTTTGGTTCATTCAACTCAAATTTATAGCTGAGACCTCGCAACTTGAATATAAAGTCAAGAGTATATTTTATTCGGGGCGTTATTTTATCAACAACAATTATCAGCATTTACTCTATTTCATCAACTATTTTTTGACAAATAAATTTCGCGGCATTACCATCACCATAATAGCTAGGATATGTAAAATTATCTTGTTCAAATAATGTACTAAAAGCACTCATTATTCTTCCGGCATTTGCGCCAGTCAAAATTGCATTGCCATTATTTACGATTTCAATCCACTCGGTTTGTTCTCGTAAGATGACACAAGGCTTCTCGAAGAAGAAGGATTCTTTTTGAAGTCCACCACTATCTGTAACAAGCATTCGAGCATTCCTTTCTAATGTGATAATATCCATAAACCCAACAGGATCAATGATCTTTATTCGTTCATTTTCTATTACTTGATCATAAGTTGAGTCACTCAATTGTGATTTCAGCTTACTTTTAGTTCGAGGATGAAGCGGTAGTACAAACTCAATTTGATACTTTTTTGAAAGCTCATCCACTGAGGTAAATATTGCTTCCATATTTTCGGCTATGTCTGTGTTTGAATCACGATGAACAGTCATTAGTATGAATCCATTTTCAGACAGTTTTTCGGCTTCCATTACCGTTTGAAAATTGTTAGCCACTTTTGCGAAGTGAAGACTATTGTCATACATGATATCTCCACAATGGTAAACATTTGGAGAATCAATGGTTGCTACTGAAGAATGCTCCAGGCTAAACCCTTCTCGCTGTAAATTTTCAATTCCCGTTTTAGTAGGAGTGAATAGTAGTGTTGACATGTGATCGCACGAAATTCGGTTCAACTCCTCAGGCATTGATTTGTTGAAACTTCTGAGTCCTGCTTCAATGTGAATAACAGGAATATGAATTTTTGCAGCAGCGAGTGCGCCTGCAATTGTCGAATTAGTATCGCCATAAACAACAACTCCATCGGGTTTTTCACTAAGAAATATTGCCTCAAGCCCCTCAATCATTTTTGCCGTTTGAGATCCATGAGAACCGCTTCCAACTTGAAGATTGTAGTTAGGTGTTGGAATATTCATCTCTTCAAAGAACACTTTAGACATATTTTCATCGTAATGCTGCCCAGTATGAACAATCACTTCATTTAACTCTTCTTTGAAATCTGATTGAATCGCTCTACTTATGGCAGAAGATTTAATGATTTGCGGTCGTGCACCAATAATTGTAACGATTTTCTTCATGACTAATTTTGCAATATTCCCTCATCCGCAAAGCTAAAGTAATTATCGTCAGTAATAATAAGATGGTCCAAAATTTGCATGTCTATCAATCCACCAAACTTCACCAGAGAATTGGTTAAATTAATATCAGCTTTACTAGGTTGCAATTGACCACTTGGATGATTGTGTGCAATAATTAGCGCAGTTGCCTTCAACTCTAACGCTTTTTCGAATATTACTTTTCCATCAACTACTGTTCCAGATCTACCTCCTTTAGAGATTTGCTGAATTGAAATTACTTCATTTGCACGATTCAAATACATCGCATAAAACTGTTCATGATCCAAATCTGCAAAGCTTGGATAAAGTCGATTATATGATTCTTGCGACGATTTAACTTGATTCACCTCTTTTTTAAGTAACGGTGCACGGCGACGACCAAGTTCTAAAGCTGAAAAAATTGTAATTGCCTTTGCTTCTCCGATTCCACGAAATTTTTGAAAATAGAGTATAGACCGTTTGGATAGAATCGCAAGATCATTATCGGAGTCATGCAGTATTTCTCTTGCCAGCTCAACAGCACTAGTTCCACGAGGTCCAGAACCAATTAAAATTGCCAGAAATTCGACATCGGTAATTGCGGATCTTCCTTTTTGAAGTAGTTTTTCTCTCGGACGATCTTCTGCTGCCCAGGATTTGATTGTTGACATTAGGTTAGGTATTTGGTTTATGAACTCCGAAAACAATCGAATTTAAGATTAAGTTAGTCAATTCATTTTGATTCCACAAATCAGATGGTATAGTTATTGACACTGATTTTGTGGACAAGTGTAGGTTCAACGATTCGTTTGAGTACATAGACCTATTATTTTTACCTAAAGTATCATTTACATGAATTTTCGTCTTCTTATTTCACTATCACTTTTCATTTTCACCTCTTGTGCCCAAGATGATGATTCCACAAAATTAAATTATTGGAAAGATTTGGTGGAATCGAAACCAGAGCCCCCGATTAACTTAGACGCTTATTTAACTAAGCACAGAGGACTGCAAGAAAAAGTTGACAGTGTGTTCAAAACAATGGAAGATCGGGACATCGTTGCACAACTCTTGATGCCAGCGGCAGGAAGATTGGGTAAATCTGAGAAACGAATTCAATTCTTAATTGAAAATCACTACATCGGAGGGATGATTCTATTGAACGGCACAAAGCAGCAATTTAAGGATTGGGTTATCGAATATGAGCAGATGAATGTTGAACTCGGAAATTTACCATTTTTATACTCAGCTGATGCGGAACCATCATTGGTGAATCGAAAAATTCTAGGATCAACGTCCGTCACTCGTGCAAATAAAATAAAAACAATTGAAGAAGCGCGACAAATTTCGGAGACAATTTCAAATGATTTGAATGACATCGGAATAAACTATAATTTCTCACCCGTAGTAGATTTATCTCCAAATAAAACTGTTGGCTATAGAGGTTTTGGTACCGATCCTAAGAATATCATTCCGTTCTCAAAGGCATTCATCGAGCAATCTCAAAAACAAAATATTATTGCAACTGCGAAACATTTCCCTGGACATGGTTTGGTATCTGGTGACACACATAAATCACTTCAAGTAATAGACGGAGAACTTAAAGAAATTCAATACTATCCAGAATTGATCGAGAGTGGTGTGCTATCAATTATGGTAGCTCATATTGCAGTTCAAAACAATCCGATTTTCGGGACTAATGGAACCCCCTCTACTCTTTCAAAGGTAATAATCAAAGAATTATTGCGCGACAGTCTAAGGTTTAAAGGCTTAGTCGTCACAGATGCAATGGGCATGGGGGGTGTTGTCAAAGTTCCTAACTCTACTATAAAAGCAATTGCTGCTGGGTGTGATATTCTTCTCATGCCAAAAGATACAGAGAAAGCTCACAGAGAGATTCTGGCAAAATACATCTCTGATGCTAATTTCAAAAAACAAGTTGACATTGCATCAAAACGAATTATCCGAATGAAAATTTGCCTAGGACTCATTGATAACTAATCGTTTAGAACTGTTCAATTATTAGGAATACGCATTTATATTCAACCTAAGATCTAAAAAGTTAATCATCCGTCACAAGGGTTTCAATAAGATTGATAACTTTGATTGAATGTCAGCAAAATCCATTGATACTATCTTAGCTAATTTCGAGAAAATCGGACTTAACGATATGGACAATGTAAAGTTGATGGACCGTGTGGATACTAAGTTCATCTTTTCTAAAGAACAATTTATTGAACTTCTACCTGAACTTAGTAAACATTACAAGGCCCTTGCCATTGATGGTAAAACTATAAGTGCTTACGAGAGCCTATACTACGATAGTGAAGATCTACTTTTTTTCAACGAGCATCAACGGAAAAGACTAAATCGAATGAAGGTTCGATATCGGAAATATTTGGACTCTGATATTTCTTTTCTTGAAGTGAAGCATAAATATAAAGGTCGAACTAATAAGATGAGAATCCCTTCGGACGAACTTTATATGAATATGCCAAAGGATCACATTGACTTCGTGAATGATTCTGTACATTTTGATGATTTCGGAAGCCTAGTTGCAACTCTCACTAATAATTACAAACGAATCACTTTAGTTGGACATGATATCAACGAGCGGTTGACAATTGATCTCGATCTCAATTTTAGCTGGAACGGTAAGAAAGTCACTATGGACTATCTTGTTATCGCAGAGTTGAAGCAATCGAAGGTGACACGGACCTCTCCTTTTTTTCAATTGATGAAGAATCGTAAAATTCGACCACTCCGTTTAAGTAAATACTGTATCGGGATTATACAACTCGATCCAACAGTTAAATACAATAGATTTAAAAAGAAATTATTGCAAATCGCTAAAATAAAAACAAATGCTGCTTAGTTCTGCCAACCCTGATTCTCTCGAACAATTATTAAATCTCACTTGGTTTGATGAAGATGTCTATAAACTCCTCGTTCGACTAGTTATTAATTTTGTGTTTCTGACAATCATTATTCGCATGCTCTATTACCCAATTGCGAAACGAAAAGACTATTTATTCACCTACTTCCTCATTGGCACGATAACTTTCTTCCTCTGTTTTGGATTAAAGAAACTAGATATTGATACTGGAATGGGACTTGGACTGTTTGCCATTTTCGGGATTATTCGATACCGAACGGATGCTATACAGATTAAGGAAATGACCTATCTTTTCCTTGTCATTGGAATTAGTGTTGTGAATTCTCTTGCATCAAATAAGATTAGTATTACGGAAATGATGATCATCAATTTGACCGTTGTTCTGTTAACCTTTGGTCTTGAACGAGTATGGTTGATTCGCCATGAAACAAGAAAAACGATTGTTTACGAGAAAATTGATCTGATTGTGCCCGAACGCCACGAAGAAATGATGAATGATCTTCAAAAACGTACTGGTCTTAACATTAGTCGCTTTGAAATTGGTAAAATCAACTTCTTAGACGATACTGCACAAGTAAGGATTTATTTCTTTACTGATAGCCAAAATTTCACGGAATTTAGTTCTTGATTTACACATATGGTTTTGCTCCGTTGGATTCTATTCCCAGTGGCATTGATCTATGGTGTCATTACTTTCCTACGGAATAAATTTTATGATTGGGGATTATTCAAGACCTTAAGAATTCCAAAGAAATCAATTGTTGTAGGAAATCTATCTACTGGAGGTACCGGGAAAACACCACACATTGATTATTTAATTCAACATTTCTTAAGTCAAAACATCAAACTATGCACACTTAGTCGAGGCTATGGGAGAAGTAGTAAAGGGGTAATCGTTGCTACGACAAATTCTACTCCATCTGATATTGGAGACGAGCCAACGCAATATAAATCACGCTACATAAACCGAATTGAAGTAGTTGTTGCTGAAAAACGTGTAGGCGGTATAAGGAAAATTCAGCATGATTTCCCTGAAAACGAACTGATTTTATTGGATGATGCATTTCAACATCGTGCTGTAAAAGCTGGACTTAACATATTAACTACTCCCTTTGATGATCTCTTCGTAAGCGACTTTATGCTCCCCACTGGAAACCTAAGGGAATGGAAATCAGGTAAACGCCGAGCTAATATTATTGTGGTCAGCAAAACCCCTGACAATACCAGTCAAGCAGAACTTGACCAGATTAAAAAAAAGATCAATACACGTGATTGCCCTATCTTTTTTTCATCGATTAAATATGATGATCTCATCTCTGTTTCTGAAAAAGTTGAGAATAATATCGAGAATGTTCTTCTAGTTACAGGAATTGGGAATCCTTCTCCGCTTATTGAGTATTGGAAAAAGAAGACAAATGTTGTTCATATTGGATTTCAAGATCATTACAATTTTACATCCAAAGATATCACCAATATTCATGAAAAATTTGGTAGTTTTGCTAGTCGGAACAAAGTGATCATCACAACCGAGAAAGACTACATGAGATTGCGTAGCTTTTCTGAAGTGAAGGATGACAGTTTTGCATGGCATTATCAACCTATTACAATTAAAATAGACAATCAACAAGCATTTAATCAGATCATAGACCAATATGTTAGAAAAGTTTAAAGAATCACACGACTACATCAAAACACGTACAAACGTTCAACCATCAATCGGAATTATTCTCGGAACAGGATTAGGTGGTTTGGTAAATGAAATCAATATTATTGATGAAATCCCTTATGGAGATATTCCAAACTTCCCAGTTTCTACCGTACAAAGTCATTCTGGAAAACTCATATTTGGAGAACTTGGTGGAAAACACGTAATTGCAATGCAAGGCAGATTTCACTTTTACGAAGGCTACACATTAAAAGAATGTACATTTCCTGTTCGTGTAATGAAATTACTCGGAATTGAAAAATTATTCGTTAGTAATGCTTCTGGAGGAGTCAATCCAGATTTTGAGATTGGTGAATTGATGATTCAAGATGATCACATTAACCTTTTTCCTGCGCATCCGCTTATTGGAAAGAACATCGACGAACTAGGACCACGATTCCCTGATATGAGTCAACCTTACAGCCATGAAATGATCGCATTAGCTAAAGAAATTGCAGCAGAAAACAACATCCGTGTTGTTACTGGAACCTATGCTGGATTAACTGGACCGACTTTGGAGACACCAGCCGAATATTCTTACGTTCGTGCTATTGGGGCTGATGCTGTTGGAATGTCAACTGTACCAGAAGTAATTGTTGCACGTCACATGAGTATTCCTTGTTTCGCGATTTCAATTATTACTGACCTTGGAGTGCCTGGTAAAATTGAAGAAGTAAGTGTGGAAGATGTCATCGCTGTAGCTACTAAAGCCGAGCCTAAAATGACGTTGATCATGAAAGAATTGATTGCAAGAGTTTAGAAAATGTCCTCAATGACACCTGAAATTAGAGCTAAATACGAAGCCGTGATCGGACTTGAAGTCCACACGCAAATGTTGACGAAGTCCAAAGCCTATTCAAATGACGTTAACGAATTTGGTGCTGTACCAAACAGTAATGTGAGTGCAATTTCACTCGGACATCCGGGTACTTTGCCCTTTATGAATAAGAAAACGATTGAATTTGCGGTTAAACTTGGTATTGCATGTGAATCGGATATAGCTTCAGAACAATATTTTGCACGTAAAAATTACTTCTACCCTGATTTGCCGAAAGGATATCAAATAACTCAGGATAAAACTCCTATCTGTACAAACGGACGCATTATCATTAAGAATGCTGAGGGTATTGAGAAGGAAATAAAATTAACTCGTATTCACATGGAGGAAGATGCTGGAAAGAGCATGCACGACATGGATCTATACGATACTTTGGTTGATATTAATCGTGCGGGAGTTCCTCTCTTGGAAATTGTATCAGAACCTGATTTGCGTTCGTCTGAAGATGCTCATGCCTATCTAATTGAAGTTCGAAAACTAGTGCGTTATTTAGATATTTGTGATGGAAATATGGAGGAAGGTTCACTTCGCTGTGATGCCAATATTTCCGTTCGTTTAATTGATGCTCCTGAATTTGGGACTAAAGTTGAGGTGAAGAACATGAACTCCATGCGACATGTTCAAAAAGCAATTGAATTTGAAATAGAACGCCAAATTCTTGCAATTGAAGACGGAGAAACAATTTCACAAGAAACTCGGTCATTTGATGGCCCAAATAATCGAACAATTTCGATGCGTTCGAAAGAAGCAGCAAACGATTATCGTTTTTTTCCAGAACCTGATCTTCAACCAATAACGGTGAAGCAAGATTTTATTGATCGCGTGAAGGCTACCATGCCATCTTTACCAAGAGATCTCTTCTTAAAATACACGAACGAATTGGGATTATCGGATTACGATGCCTACAACATAACTGACAGTAAGGACTTAGCACTTTATTACGAAGAAATCATTTCACATACCTCGAACCATAAAGGTGCTGCAAACTGGCTCATGGGAGGAATTAAGTCGTTTATGAATCTAAACGGGTTAGAAATTGGTCAGTTTCCTATTTCAGCAAAATCAATTTCCGAGCTTATTAAAATAATAGACGACGGTAAGATTTCATCAACTGTTGCGTCTCAGAAAGTATTCCCTGCAATGCTGGAAGATCAAAGTAAATCTCCTCTTAAACATGCTCAATCAATGAATCTTATTCAGGATTCCAACGAAGACTCTATTTTAGCATTTATTGAGGAAGTAATAAGGCAACACCCAGAGGAAATTGAACGTTATACTAACGGTGAAAAACAATTAATGGGCTTTTTAATGGGACAACTCATGAAAACTTCAAGAGGGAAAGCAGACCCAAAAGCAGCAAATCAGCTATTACGCCAAACTTTAGACAAAAAATAATGAAACACTTTTTTGGATTTCTATTTATCTCAGCTTTACTAACTTCTTGCGGAGATGATCAGCCAACTTTAGATGAAACTGACGAAACAACAGATGAAGTTGCAACTGATAACTTTACGGTAAATGGAACTATTTCAGGTGCTAATGGTCAAAACTTTTACCTAGAAGCAATTAGTGACCAAGGATCAATATCAGTTTCACAAGCAACTGCGGATGCGAATGGATCGTTTAAGATCGTTGGAAACATTCCTGGATTTGGAATTTATCAATTGCGAATGGGAGACGGTAATACTGCCAAATATATTCCATTGACAATGATTCCTAACGATGAAGTTACTATAGAAGGAAACGCTAGCACTTTTGATACACAACCCATTGTATCGGGAACATCATGGTCAGAAACGATGACGAACTATATGGCAATTTTCTCGAAATTCCATGTTGGACAAGCTGAACTTGCAGCTAATCGTGGTACAATCTCTGATGAAGCTTATTCACAAAAATTCATTGATCTAAAACGACCAGTGGACAATTTCGCGATCAACTCAATGAAGGCTGACCCTGGAAACCCTTTCAACATTGTGCTTTCGGCTTCAGCTACTCCTGCTATGGGGTTTGAAACTTATGAAGCAGAAAATTTGGAAACCCTAAAGGCAGTTACAAATGCATTTCTAACGAAATACCCTGACTCTCCCATGGCAATTAACATGGAGAAACAAACTTCTGAAATTGAAAGAGCATATCAAAGTTTCCTTGACATGAAAACAGGAGGTCAACTTGCTCCTGAAATTGCACTTAAAAATCCCGAAGGAACAGAAATTAAGTTATCATCTCTTCGAGGAAAATATGTTCTGATCGATTTTTGGGCATCTTGGTGCGCTCCATGCAGAAAGGAGAATCCAAATGTTGTAAAGCTCTATAACAAATATAAAAATGACGGGTTTACAGTCTATTCTGTGTCGCTTGATAAAAATAGAGAAGCTTGGAAACAAGCAATTGCATCAGATGGATTAATCTGGCCAAATCATGTGAGTGACTTATTGATGTGGGATACTCCTTTGGTGAAAACCTATGCATTTAATGGAATACCTCATACTGTATTGATTAATACAGAAGGAAAAATAATTGGTCTAAAATTGCGTGGCGCAGAATTGGAACAAAAATTGAAAGAGATATTTCAAAAATAAGATACTATGAAATTCGCAAGTTTACTTTTCATCCTATTAGCAACTACTTTTGTCTACTCTCAAGAGATTAATATAAACCTATCTGGAATGGTTTTCAACTCCGGAGAAGATTCTGTTTTTATTTCACAACTCTATGGAAATACATACAATGATCATGTTGGTGAGGTACTTTCAGAAGACGGAAGTTTTTCTTTCGATACAACGCTACCAAGCGCAGATTATTATGTATTGCGATTTGGGCAGAAACATTTAAATGTGATATTGAGACAAGATAGCGATATCAAAGTCTACGGTGATGGCGCAAACATCAATGAATTCTCTAACTTTATTGGATCTGACGAAAGTACCGCACTTAATGAATACCTGAGAATATTGCAAAGATGGACAAGCATTAGAGATAATGCAACAGCACAAATTCAAGCTGATCCGGCCAAGAAAGAACAAATCAATCAAGCTACTTCTATAGAGTTCAACAAATTCAGAGGAGATCAGCAGAAATTTGTATCACAACATCAAAATTCGGCAGCACTCTACCCTGTATTATCTCAAATTGATATTAAAAATGATTTCGCATCCTACGAAGCGATTGTTAAGCAATTAAATATAGGTTTTACTGAAGCCCCAACGGTTAAATCTGTTCAAGCGAACTACATAAAACTACGTGATGAACGCGCTGCAAATGATCCGCTTGGTGCTGGAAAAGATGCCCCTGATTTTGAAGAAATGAAAATTGATGGTACAATGATGAAACTTTCTGACTTGAGAGGAAGTGTTGTATTACTTGACTTTTGGGCATCTTGGTGTAAGCCTTGTAGAAACGAGAACCCAACTGTTGTTCGAGCTTATGAAAAATATGGTGCGGAAGGTTTTACAGTGATGAGTGTATCACTAGATAAATCGAAGGAAGCATGGGCAGCTGCAATTGAAAAAGACGGTTTAGTTTGGCCCAATCATGTTAGTGATTTAAAACAATGGAGCAGTAGAGTTGGGAAAATATATGGCGTCTCTGGGATTCCATTTACTGTACTTATCGATCGGGAAGGGAAAATTATCGGAACAAAATTACGAGGACAAGAACTTGAACAAGAATTACATCGTATCTTTGGTCATTAGTAATGGCACAAACTCCTAGTAAGAAAATATATTTTGCATCTGATTTTCACTTAGGCGCACCGAACTACGAAGACAGTTTAGCTCGTGAGAAAAGAGTAGTGGCTTGGCTCGACTCAATCAAAGATTCAGCCCAAGAGATTTACCTTGTTGGTGATCTTTTCGATTTTTGGTTTGAATATAAGCGTGCTATACCTAAAGGATTCGTTCGATTGCAAGGGAAAATTGCAGAATTGACTGATAGCGGAATTGACATCCACCTATTTACTGGAAATCACGACATGTGGATCTTCGATTACATTCCAAAAGAATTGGGAGTTACGCTTTATAGAGACCCTATTCAACGAGAATTTTTCGGGAAAAAGTATTTTATTGGTCACGGTGACGGACTAGGTCCTGGTGATAAAGGGTATAAAATGCTCAAGAAGATCTTCAATAATCGTTTTTGCCAATGGTGTTTTGCAAGGCTGCATCCTAATTTCGGTATTTGGCTAGCAATGAAATCATCTAAAAAAAGTCGAGGAAAAAATGGTCACAGCGACGAGAAATACCACGGTGATGAAAACGAATGGCTAGTGCTTTATTGCAAGGAAAAACTTGAAAAAGAACATTTCGATGGGTTTATTTTTGGTCATCGTCATTTACCTTTGGAAATTAGTGTTGGGAAAAAATCAACCTATTATAATCTTGGAGAGTGGATTAACTACGACACCTATCTTGAAATCAGCGAAGAAGACGTTGAGATGAAAGTCTGGAAATAGTTTTGTGATGTGACTTCTTGCGCTAAGGATTTTAGCGGCATCCTTTTTTAATCATTTTCAATTCTATTACTTAAAAAAAATACAGCAGGAAGCCTACCCAAACGTCCAAAACCAATCAACATTTATGATCTCACTGATTATTGTCGTAAATTCACACTTCAAAATTACACTATGAAACTTCTTTTACTCTTTTTATTTCTTCCACTGATTGGAATGAGTCAAGTTACGGCATCCAATAATACCAAAGCAGATATTCAGCATGTATTCAATAGCTATTCTAAGCATAAGACCGCTTCTACTCTACTTAGAAATCGCTTTCCAATTCACACGATTAATAGTGTAGATTATGTCTCCTTTCTTGGGATTGCATCATCAAGTTTTAATATAGGTAATTTACAGGCTAATGGAATTCTTGTCGGTGCTCATGTTGGAGATGTTGTAAGTTTTAAATTTCCATTGAGTCAACTTGATCAAGTTTTACTTATTGCAGGGTTTGAGCGTATAGAAATGGCAGGAATGATTAAACCTCTACTCAATAAAACCCCTGGAGATGTTAGAGCGGATAGCGTTTGGGCAGGTATTGGACTTCCTCAGGGATACACAGGAAAGGACGTTATAATAGGAATTACCGATTGGGGATTTGACTATTCATCACCAATGTTTTACGATACGACATTGACCAGCACTCGGATAATTGCAGCTTGGGATCAATTTAAGACTTCTGGACCAGCACCATTAGGATATTCGTATGGAACAGAATTTTCTACTCCAGCAGATTTTATTGCAGCAGGTTCGGATACATCAAATATATACTCTTATGCTACTCATGGCACACATGTCGCTGGTATCGCAGGAGGAAGTGGCGCGGGAACAGAATATCGAGGCATCGCATTTGAAGCGAATTACTTATTCACGACCTTTCTTGTGGATGAAGCTTCAGTTCTTGATGCATGGCAGTGGATGTTTGATAAAGCAGAATCAGAAGGAAAACGACTAGTTGTTAACATGAGTTGGGGATTATACCACTTGGGTGCAATTGATGGGACTTCAATTCTAAGTCAAGGATTGGATAATTTTTCTGCACTAAATGTCGTATTTGTAACTTCTGCTGGAAATAATGGTCAAGTAAATTTTCATCTTGAGAAAGATTTTATTGGAGACACTCTACAATCTCGGATTAATTTTTATTCATCAGCAACATTAACAACTGTTTGGGGACAAAGCATTCACATCTGGGGACAGCCTGGAAACGAATTTACAGGAGGGTTCAAAATTTTAACCAATTCAAATGGCTATTTAGGCGAAAGCCCTGATTACTCAACTTTGACGACAACTTCTTACATCGATAGTTTTATTGTGGTCAACACAGTCGATACTGTTTGGTACAACCTTTCTGCGGACAATGCTTACCCAAGTAATGGTCGACCACAAATTAGAATGCGGATCAAGTTCCCTCCATCTGGATTAAAGATTGTGTTAAAATCAAGCGCACCTTCGGGGAAAGTTCATTATTGGAATGTTACCGAACTGACCAATGATGTGGGGAACTGGGGAATGCCATTTATTGCCTCTGGACCAGGGACCGTTTCAGGTAATGATCAATACGGTATTGGTACACCAGCATGTTCAAAATCAGCTATTACAGTTGCAGCATATACTGCGGAATACCCACTAATTAACGGAACTATTGTGGGAGGAACTCCAGCCTATTTCACCAGTATTGGACCACTGATGAATGATTCAATGAAGCCCGATATTGCAGCTCCTGGTGTTCAAGTTGTATCTTCAATTTCTTCTTATACAGATGCTTCCTTTTCGACGTTCACATCCGTGGATTTTAACGGGAGAACTTATCCCTTCGCGAAATTTAGTGGCACATCAATGTCTTCACCAGTTGTTGCAGGAGTTGTCGCACTAATTCTTGATGCGAATCAATACTTAGCGCCTTCACAAGTCAAGAATATCATCAAACAGACCGCACGAATAGATTCACATACAGGAATGATTCCTTCAATTGGAGACACTAAATGGGGTTGGGGAAAAGTCAATGCCTATGCTGCTATTCAGTTGGCGCTTATGACCACAGGCCTGAATGAATATGGCAGTGAGTTAACCTGGGAAATTTATCCAAATCCATCTAGGAATAAAATCAGTCTAACGGATATAGAAGGTGAGATTACGAACATTCAAGTGATCGATTTACAAGGTCGCATAGCTCTTACCTTAGAATTCGTTCAGCAGATTGATATTTCTAGCCTAACATCCGGTAGTTATATTCTTAGGATCATCAGAGATGGAAAAGTGGAACAAAAAAGATTCATAAAAGGATAGAAATTTATGTACACTCCATTATTACGAATAGTTATTGGACTTCTTGCGGCAGTTGGCTCTGTCTTCTTTTTTATGAATGATAGATACAACACTGCGCTAATTCTTCTCGTATCTTTAGCATTGACAATCACAAGTTATTTTCGAAACGGAACTGTTTTCCTTGCTTTCCGTCAGATGAAAAAGTTCAACATTCCAAAGGCTAAAATTTTACTTGAGAAGGTGTACAATCCTAAATGGCTAACAAAAGGACAGCGATCATACTACTATTTCGTTGATGGATTTATCGCAATGCAAGAGAAGGATATGACGCGAGCTTATGAGTCATTATTCAAATCACTTGAAATAGGATTAAGAACAGAGAATGATCGAGCCATAGCAACATTTAATTTAGCTAGTGTTGAGTTTGAACGAGGACATATAGCAAAATGCTTTGAATTGATTTCGAAAACACGAGCACTAAGATGTAGTCCTAGGGTTTTGAGCGAACTTGCAAAATTAGAAGATAGAATAAATATGTTTACGGATAATTTGTAGGTTATAATTAATTACAATCGCGGATGCCCAAAATTTATAAGATCTTTGAATTATTTCAATTTTACAACTACTAATTAAACACTCTTAATTGCTTGATATATAAATTCCTAGAGTTTTTTTCGAGTTTAAACTCTAAATCTAATCCAAAATTAAAGTATGTTTTTCCCGTGTAGTGTTTTCGAAGATAGCGTCGCTTGATTTGTTCAAGGATATTTGCCAGATCTTGTATTTCTGATTCCGACATGGTCAATTTACCATCATTTAAACTTGAGTAGGTAATAATATCAATTCCCCCCTTCTTTTTGCCGTAAGTTGAGGTTGTCTCATCTGGATAGCAAATAAACTGATCACATTCTATTCCACTGGTTGGCTGAACAACGTTCTCATTGCCCAACTGTGCATTGACCACAAATCCCATGTAATTATCACGGTACAAATTAGTTGTTATGGCAACACCATTCACTTCTTCCTCTGGAAAAGAACGATGAACGAGTATCCCCATAGCAATATAGCGATGATCAATATTGAATGCTTCACGTTCCATGAATGCACCATAGGACCAAAGGCTTGCCCAAACTTGTTTGATTGCTTGATCGATTGGTTTTTTCGGATTATTGATTTCACCTGTCTTGGAAGTGTACAATCCAGCACCTGAGAAACCTTCTCGATCTTCAGCATTTGTGGAAGATCGAAAACGCATTCTTTTAGAGTCCCCTAATCGTAGGATCATTTTCTCCACTGAACTCAACAAATTTTGATCGATTGGAGTGGTTAAAATCTTCCAACGAATTAACTTCAAATCTGCCTCAATTGATTCTGAGTTTCGATTCAGATTATCTTTTTGAAGCAATTGTGTCAAAAGTTGCCTAATCCCTGCACGTTCTGTGTGTTGCGCATAAAATCCAAAAGGAATAGCAAACGCTGATTCTGGTGTTTTAAAACCAAGCTTCTTTGAATATTGAAGCAATTCTCCAAAATTAGCCGCCTTATTGCCAACTATCTTCCCGTGCTTTTCGCGTAAATATTCTGCGGGGATAATCGTATCAACTGATGTATCACATTTCAATTTAATTGGTTTTCTTGAGCGGATATGAGCTTTTAGATCAACTGAAGATAAGCGTAGGTAAAATGAATCTTGCTCCACAGTAAACTCGACAATCTTTCCTTCCAGATCCATCAAATCCTGATTCGAAAAGAGGTTGATGTATGCACAAACAGGTATTTTTCGGTTATGCCCTAAGAGCGAAACATGACTCAAAGGCGTTTGGAATTTCGTCACCACAACTCCAGCTACCAATGGAAAAGTCAAAGGAATATCCTCAAGGAATAATATATCAGTAGATCGAATACCTTTCGAATCTGTATCCCAATTTCTAATCACCTTGACTCTGCCAAATCTAGTGTTCTTTGAAATCGGTTGATACATTTGATTAGCATACACCTCCTCAGGCGTTAAAATGGAAATCGTTTTTGGCAATGATGATTTTAGTCCATTCACATGAGCTGTATTCAGCATTAAATAAAAATTATCGGCAAAGAAGACATCCTTCTCAATAGCGAAGAAAAGTTGCTCCAGCTGTTTTTGGTTCATTCGATCTGATGGACCAAGTTCAAGTGCAAATTTATCAAGTGCTTGATAATAATTGATATTTGCGAGTAAAAATTGACGTGTTGGTTCTCCCGAATAATTCTCATCATTGAATTCAGATAACGTCTTTCTATATCCTAATTTATTCTCACAAAAAACATGATGGTACTGATATTGAGACGAATGGATAAAGTAAAGTTTATCATCTCGCGTGTCCAAAACAACTTTTACAGACGTTACCTGCCCATACTTCTGGTAAAGTGGCTGTGAACTCATCGCTTGAAATTCACTGTGCGACGCAATTTGATTTGGCTGTCCTTGCGAACATCCAATCACACTCCAAAGAAGTAAAATCGCTATGCTTATTGTTCTTGCCATTCTCATTAATAACCTGTAAAACCAATCAAGGGATTCGTTCAATTTAAGAACATATACAGCACTCTATCGTGTAAAAAACCAATCAGTTTCCGTTGATGAATTCTCATCGTACCGATAACCATCAACAGTAAATTCCTTAATCTTCTCAACCTCATTTAGGTTGTTATCCACAATGTATCGAGCCATTGTTCCTCTAGCTCTCTTTGCAAAAACCATGACAGTTTTGTATTCACCATTTTTAAACTCCTTGAAAAGTGGTGTGATCACTTCTGGCTTCAATGCTTTGCGGTCTACTGCTTTAAAATACTCTTGAGAAGCGAGGTTAACAATTACTTCATCTTCTTCTAAATTCAAGTTGTCCGATAATTTAGTTCCCCAAAATTTATAGAGATTTGTCTTTTTAGATGTAACCGCCCATTTAGTTCCCATTTCTAATCGGTAGGGATAGATAACATCAAACGGTTTAAGAAGACCATACAATCCAGAAAGAATACGAACTTTATCTTGAGCAACTTCTATCCCTTTGGAATCAAGAGAAACCGCATCAAATCCTCTATAAACTTCACCATTGAATGCGATCGCACAATAATTGTTATCACCATTCAATTCACTGATGGGTAGCCAAGACTGATATCGATTGTAGTTCAAACTCGCTAAGTCTTTTGACAGAGACATCATCTTACCAATTTTTCGAGCAGAGAATTTAGACATTTTTTTGGCTAAGACTTGAGATTCTTCAAGAAACACGGGGGAAGTTGAGATCGGGGATGATATTTCCTTCGATAAATCCAGCGCTTTGGCTGGTGATAAAAGCACTTTCATAATATACTAGATTCCAAAAAAACAAGGTAAGTTTTTTTGTCAAATTTAACTACATTTGGATTAACAAAGAATCCGAATTAAAAAGTAGGTTTCAATAATGAGTTTTAGCAAAATCACGATTACTGATATCAAGCCTGAAAGATTCTTCTTACTAGTTTCTCTACTCTATGGCTTACTTTTTTTAGTTATCACACCTCCCTATCAAAGTCCAGATGAAGTAGTACATTTTTATCGAGCCTACCAAATTTCAGAAGGTAAACTGACATCAATAAAACAGGATAATAGAGTTGGAGGCTACATCCCAAATAGCATTGTATCCACAGCCGAATCAGCTGCACAGATAATTGGGAAAGTTGATAGAAAGGTAAACGCCGAGGAAATATACCATGGACTATCTACTCCTTTAGATTTGGGGCATAAAACATTCCAAGATTTCCCTAATGCTGCCGTATATTCTCCCCTCTCCTATCTTCCTCAAGCAATTGCTATCAGTTCTACCCGATCCCTACAATTGCCTCCTTTGTTGTTATTTTATTCAGCACGATTAATCAGCTTACTTTTTTGGGTGTTATGCATTTATATATCTATACGAATGATCCCATTCTACAAATGGTTATTTGTTCTTCTTGCACTTTTACCGATGTCCATTTTTACTAATATGGCAATGAGTGCAGATGTTATGACCAATAGTATGTCATTTTTGTTAATTGCCTATTTTCTGAAGTTATCTTTTTCAGACACTACAATTTCACGCGAACAATACCTCTACACATTGACTTTGGCAATTCTATTAACGTCAGCTAAATTTGCCTATGCACCGTTGATTATTCTTTTCCTATTAATTCCCACTAAACAGTTTGAAACTATTAAAAAGCGATTAATCAAGGTAGGCACACTTTTCTTTCTTTCTGGACTTACAGCCGCTTTTTGGTCATGGAAAATGAATGGTCTATATATCGACTATGATCATTACAATACAATGTATCGAGCAGGTGCAAATATTGCTTACGGTGCAAATATTGGAAATCAGATTAACTACATCCTCAATCATGGGACTTACATTTTTGCAGTTTTATATGACTCCATCATTGAGAGGTTCAGCATGTATTCTCATGGTTACATTGGAACATTTGGCTGGTTAGATTCAAAACTTCCGCTGTTATTAGTTCGGATATCTTACTTAGTAATTCTAGTTGCTTGTATTCTTGATGGTACAAAACATTTTATTTTAAGCCTAAAACAAAAGACAATCATCCTCGGAGGCTTTTTGTTTCTTTTTATACTAATGTTTTTAATGCAACACTTAGCATGGGGAGAAATTGGAGCATCAATGATTAGTAATCTTCAAGGACGTTACTTCATCCCTATTTTTCCTTTGCTTTTTCTCCTATTCTATTCAAACAGATTTAGCAATAAAAAGATATTGATCTCAATGATAACGGTATTTACACTTGTAAGTCTTAGTTATTCTTTACATGTCATCTATGATCGTTATTACATTCCAACAGAATACAAAGAATTGAAAATCACATGTGACGGTGAATTATTAAATGACCAAGGGGAAATTGAAACAGGTGACCCTAAAATAATTCTGGAAAGTTCTAGCATGAAGAGCTTCGAGGGAAAATCTAGTATTATGCTAACTCCGCAGAGTCCTTATGGAATTTTATATACGGCTGAAGATCTTCGATTAGGTGATCAACTATACATAGAAGCATGGGCGCAAGGTGAAGGTGCAGAGGTGGTCATTTTGATTAAACCAAAAATGATCTATATTGGTGATAAGAAAAGCTGTGATGAAGGCAACCAACCTTGGGCAAAATTAGCACAAACTTATACCGTAGCTGAAGAAATGGCAAATCAAGATTTCACACTATACATTTTTAATTCTAGTCCAACAGATACTGCCTACTTTGATAATCTTGTTATAATTAATAAGAAGATTCAGTAGTATCTTTTCATTCTTTTTTGAAGATAGGTTGTACCAAAATCATTCGTTTGTATTATGAGGTTATAGTTCTAACTAATCTCCATAGTATGAAAAATGTAATTCTCCTTCTCTCTTTTGTGATTTACTCGACTTTAGTATCTGCCAAAGACATCACTTTTAATCGATTAACAAAACTTTATGAAAAAGATGTAAAGCAATGCCTAGTTGTCGCTAAACGATATATGAAATACCTTCCCGACAATGCTTCAGCTTATTATTTCGCGGCAATTATTTACAAGGATAAAGTGGGTAAAGCACGAAATACGAAAAGCAAATACTTCCACATCAATAAGTCACTTTCTTATGCTAAGAAATTTGTAGCAAGAGACAACCAAGAGATTATGGATCGAGTGGATTGGGAATTGGAAGTCATCGAACTAGAAGAAACCGCTACTGAAGTAATAGCAGAATTATCTCAATCAGAATTTAGTGACTTAGGCATTCGATTACAAAAAAAAATGAATGCTTATGAATTTATGAATACCGTTCTAATTGCTGAATACCCTAAAAATGAAAGTTCACCAATGATTGCGACGACTGAAACAATGGATAGAAATTCATCCGCTGAAATAGTTAAGGTTTCTAGGCAATTCTACGGCATGCCTGTTGGTACAGAGATAATTCGATCTTATAACAAGGCAGGTGAACAAGAAGTCCTTAGGTTGGTTAATGCCGAGCGAAAAAAGCAAGGTATGGTTGAACTTGTTTGGGAAGAAGATTTGGCAAAAGCTTGTCGATATCACGCATACGATTTGGGGACACAAGATTATTTTAGTCACAGGAGTTACGATAGAATCAATGGTAAATTAGTTAAAGTTGGGGGCACCTTTGAGCGGATTAAAAAATTCTATTCTAACGGATTCGTTAATTCTGAGAATATCGCTGCAGGAAATGAATCAGCAGTGGATACCTATCAGCAATGGTATAACAGTTCAGGTCATTATGATAATATGTTCAACTCCTCAAGCCGAAAAGTAGGAATTGGTGTTTACAAGGTTCCTGGATCGGAATATGATTACTATTGGGTGTTTTGCACGGCGTTGAATTGATCTATCTTTGGCAGTAATCGAATACCAAACTTTA
The DNA here is from genome assembly GCA_024280295.1 of Bacteroidota bacterium. Taxonomy (GTDB): domain Bacteria; phylum Bacteroidota; class Bacteroidia; order Flavobacteriales_D; family Crocinitomicaceae; genus UBA4466. The sequence continues at coordinate 29,156 of JAJRQK010000019.1, read as the reverse complement.
TGAAGTTAACTAATAAAAATCATTGCAAATGCTACCACAATAAATATTGCTAGGATATTTAGAACAAAACCAGTTCTTGCCATCTGCCTAATTGTAATTTGTCCTGAAGCGAACACAATTGCATTCGGAGGTGTTCCAACAGGAAGCATGAACGCGCAACTAGCAGCTAATGCTACAGGAAAGCAAAGTGTTTCCAATGGAATTCCAGCTTTCGTGCAGAATACAGCTATTATAGGAATAAAGACCGTTACCAATGCCGTATTCGACATTATTTCTGTCCCAAAAATTGAAATTGAGACAACAACCAGTATGAGTAAGGAAATGTGAAGGTTACTAAGGCTTTCAAACATTGCGGCAACTTCCACTATTACCCCATTCACCTCAAGCATTTTTGCCAAAGCTAATCCTCCACCAAAAAGAATAAGAATTCCCCAGGCAAGTTTAGTTGTATCCTTCCAAACTAGAATAGGTTTACCATTTGAACTTGGGATAATAAACATAACAATGGATGCGATTATAGCAACATTCTCATCACCATAACTAATTCCAGTCCATTCAATAAATAATTTTCGAAAAGACCATAAAACGACAACGATGAGGAAAATCAAGATGATCTTTATCTGATCTCTCGACCATGGTTTCTTTTCAATATCAATTTTAATATCACCGCCTTTATGTTCACCACGTAAACGAATTAGAAAGAACAAAAACAACATTGTTAGAAGGATAATAGCCAGAGGAAGCCCAAACTTCATCCAGTCAAGAAATGTAATTTCGATACCATAATTATCGCTAAGAACTCCTGCCATAACACTATTTGGAGGAGAACCAACTAAGGTTGCCATTCCTCCAATACTCGCAGAATATGCGATTGCTAATAAGAGAAATAATGGAAACTTTGAATTCGATTCATTCTTCAAATTACTCACCACAGCCATTGCCATGGGAAGCATCATTAAAGTAGTAGCAGTATTTGAGATCCACATACTCAGGAGTCCTGTACTAATAATAAAACCAAGAATAATACGTGTTTTTGACTTACCTACAACACTTAGAATTGAGTGCGCTATTTGCTTGTGAACATCCCATTTTTCCATTGCAAGAGCTAAAAGGAAACCTCCTAGAAATAGAAACACAAACTTATTTGCATAAGCACCAGCAATTTGATCTGTTGTCAATAACCCCATGGGAACAGCTAACGCAAGAGGCAACATCGCTGTCACATATATTGGCAATGCTTCAACGAGCCATAAAAAGACAATAAGACCACCTAACGCGATTGCCTTCCAGAGATCTGAATCACCTTTTACAAGCAGGACTATGATAAATGCAAGTGTCCCCAAGAGTAAGAAAATCTGTTTTTTGGTAATGCGCATAGCATAAATTAAAAAGCGCCCTGACTATTGCCAGAGCGCTCTATTCAAATAAATTTTATTGCTGTTCAGTAGCCATTTTCGCTTTCAATGCATCCAGTTCATCTTTAGCCTTTAATTCAGCAGATGAAGATTCAAGTGCGTCATCAATTTCATCATCCAAGGATCGACTTTCGTTAGCGATCTCAGAATACGATTCAGCCAAGGCCTCCTCTTCTGCCACTTTAACTTTCATTCTTTCGAGCATTTCTACCGTAGAAGATGAATCGATTCCAGCAAGATCTTTATTAATTTCTTTTGTTGCTTTGCTCACTTTAGCACGTGCTTTCAACGTTTTGAGTTCGTTTTCGTATTTATCGATGTTCTCCTTGAGATCGTCAATTTTATCCTTCAGTTTCGCTGCATTTGACTCGAAGTAATCTTGATTTTTCTTCGATTGAGTTGCTAATTTCTCATTGTCTTTCTTCCGTAATAGGGCTTCTGAAGCTAGTCGGTCGCCTTCTTCAGCTTCCATTTCACCCGCAGATGCTTTCTTTAGGAGTAACATCGCTTTGGTCTCGTATTCCTTACCTTTTTCATCATATTCCTCGACTTCACCTTTGGCACGAATTCCCATTGCCTTAACTTCAGCCATAGCTACTAGAGCCTTTGAAAGATTTGCCTTCAAATCACGAATACCTTGCTCTGTCATCTTCACTGGATCTTCCAAATTATCCAATGCCGCGTTTGCTTCCGCTTTACCAATTCTAAATAGTCTCTTTAACCAAGCCCACATAATTTTTCGTTTTTCTTGTAGTTAGTGTATGATATTTCCTTTTATTTATTCAACTCAGCAGCTTTCTTTTCGAAGCCACTCAGTGATTTACCAATTTCATCGCCAATTGATTTGAAATCTGCTTTTGCTTTTGCGTTATTTATTTTCGGCATGATAGTTTCGTAGAAATCTACCACATCATCCATCAGTTTATCCGCTGTTTTATTCTCTTTTCCGTCATTAATTGCTTCATCACATGCATCCATAATAATGTACACACGTGACTGAATACCTCTTTTTACATTTCTTTTACTAGCCATTTCATTGAGTTTGAGGATAAATATAGGAAATTAAGTGTAGCATTGTAACTTCAACATAAGAAATGCATAAGTATTACATAAATAAGGATATCCTGTTAGGTTCTATATGTCTCTACGTTTAATCACTTTATAAGAGATAAAAACAAAAACTAAGACATAAATAAGAGCTAAAATTGTTCTACCACCTTGTCCCCAGATCATTTCCAAATCGCCACCCGTAGGAATTATTGGGATTGGAACAAGTTTTGAGAATGTTGTAAGCGGTAGGAATTGCACATATTCTTGAAACGCAATACTTCCAGCTATGGCTTCAATAATTGTTGAAAGAAGGTAAAGGATAATCGCTAATGCAGGAAGACGAATCATATTGGCGAAGAAGTAGGCAAATGAAAAATACCCAAGAGTTTCAATGAAGTATGCTCCTATTTGATGAATTCCATCAAACATATCTGAGATGTCTCCATTTATCACTCCGAATATAAAACCAATAAAGAACGTGTAAATAGTAATAAAAACTGTAAATCCAATGACAACATAAAATTTCGCCATAATAATACTTCCCTTACTTAGACCATCTATCATGTTTTGCCGCTGCGTCTTATACTTTAGTTCATTTGTTGTAAATACAATAATTATCATCCCGATAAGTAAATTGAACCAACTTGAAATATACGCTGCAAAATGATAACTCTCAGGGAATTTCCAAATAGTATCAGGAAACGTCCAGCCAAAAATATTTACTTGCGACAGAAGTAGATAAATTGATGGAACTAGTAACATATAGATGACCAAAATAATCTTCATCGTTACTAGCCTTCTGAGCTTCATCCATTCAATTGTAATTAAATTTATCATTCTGCTATTTATTAACGATTGCTAAGAACTGATTTTCTAAACTTTCTTGGAACTTCACCAAATGACTCAATACTATTCCCTTATCAAAAAAATACTGATTAATTTCAGATGCTTTCGTTCCAGATTTACAACTTAATATCAGTGTACCATCTCCTTCTTTATAAATACTGATAGAATCGTCAGAATCCACTATTAATTTAAGTTCATTCAAATCATCTGTTCCAACTTCGATAAGAGAGACATCACGATTTCCGATTAACTCATCAATTGTGCTAACCTGAAGAAGCTTTCCTCTTTTAAGGATCGCACAATGAGTACAGATTTTCTCAATTTCGTCCAAAATATGCGACGCAATGATTATCGTTTTACCACTCTTTCCAATCTCAATGATAAGCTGACGTATTTCAGCAATACCCTGAGGATCAAGTCCATTTGTTGGCTCATCAAGAACAAGTAATTCAGGGTCACCAAGCAGTGTAGCTCCTATTGCCAACCGTTGCTTCATACCAAGGGAGAATGTTCTAAATTTAGAATCTTTTCGTTCCCAAAGATCAACAGCCTTCAGTACTTTTTCGATTTCACCTGCAACATTAGTGATCTCTTTAATTTTCGCGGTGATCTCAAGATTCTGTACAGCCGTTAAATAGGGATAGAAATTAGGAGTTTCGAGCAATGCACCTATTCGCTTTCGATTCGCATCCTTTTCCCCATTATCAAACCATGAATATGTTCCACTCGATGGTCGAATTACGCCCATCACCATTCCAAGTGTTGTAGTTTTACCACTTCCATTTGGACCAAGTAATCCGAAAATCATTTGCTTCTCGACCTTCAAATTTAAGTCGGATACTGCGCCAACTTTCTTGTACTTCTTGGAAAGTCCTTTTATTTCTAATACTGTTTCAGCCACGTGATAGTTCTTTGAGGTAAATATAATTCAGCATACTAGATAAGTAACAGAAATCGGATGAATGGAGAGAAATGTTGTTGAATCGTTGGATCGCTAGTTCATTGGAGAACTTGTATTTAATAGTTTCATATTCGCGTCAACAATCTTATCCTCATTTCAAAAAAAAGCACCCCAATTTCTTGAGATGCTTTTATGATATACTTAGTATAAGTAACTTCTAGCTTTCCGTTTTTGGTGCTTCCTCTCGTTCTGGCTTCGGCAATAGAACCTTACGAGAAAGTTTCCACTTACGCGTTTTAGGATCTTTACCAACTACTTTGAACTTCACGACATCACCTTCTTTACAAACGTCTTCCATTTTAGTAATACGCTCATGCGCGAATTCAGAAATGTGAATCAATCCATCAGTTCCAGCCACGATTTCAACAAATACTCCATAAGCTTGAAGTGATTTTATTTTCCCTTCGTATTCAGCTCCTTCATCAACTGTTGGAGGGAATGCAATCAATTTAATTGCTCCAAGTGCTGCATCCATGTCATCCACATTGTTTGACATAACTTGAACACGACCTTCACCCGATTCCAATTCTTCAATTGTAATGTTCGTGTTCGTGTCTTTTTGCATTTGCTGGATGATTTTTCCTCCAGGTCCGATAATTGCTCCAATCATATCATTCGGCACTGTTAATGCTTCGATACGTGGAGTTTGCGGTTTCAATTCAGTTCTTGGTTCAGCAATCGTTTCGATGATTTTATCAAGAATGTGTAAACGACCTTCTTTTGCCTGCATCAACGCTTCCGTCAATACTTCATAAGGAAGTCCATCTACTTTAATATCCATTTGACAGGCTGTGATTCCAGCGGCTGTTCCTGTAATTTTGAAATCCATATCTCCTAGGTGATCTTCATCTCCAAGAATATCAGAAAGTACAGCAAATTTATCTCCATCAGTAACCAATCCCATAGCAATTCCAGATACTGGCGCTTTGATTTGGATACCACCATCCATTAATGCTAGCGTACCAGCACAAACAGTTGCCATTGAAGATGAACCGTTGGATTCAAGAATTTCAGATACCAAACGAATCGTGTATGAATTATCATCTGGAAGAACTGGTTTCAATGCTCTAAGAGCAAGGTTACCATGTCCAATCTCACGACGAGATGTTCCACGAATCATTCTTTCTTCTCCTGTCGAGAAAGGTGGGAAGTTGTAGTGCAACATGAAAGGAACGCTATCAGTAAAGGTAACGTCATCTATTCTCTGCTCATCCATTTTACCACCCAATGTAAGAGTAGTCAATGATTGAGTCTCACCACGCGTAAACACAGCAGAACCATGCACCATTGGTAAGTAATCTACTTCTGCCCAGATTGGACGAATCTCGTTGAATTTACGACCATCCAAACGAATTTTCTCGTTCAACATTACGTCGCGAACTGCTTTCTTCATTGCTGCTTTGAAATAAACAGATAGGTATTTACCGACTACTGCCAATTCTTCTTCAGAATGAGAATCAATCAACTCTTGCTTTACCGCACCGAATAACTCAGCACGTTTATCTTTCGAAGCCAATCCTTGACGAGCAACAGCAGCACATTTTTCGTATGCAAAATCCATTACCTTCTGACGAACTTCGTCATCGTGATCTTCGTGAGAATATGTTCTTTTTGGTTGTGATGCTGGAATTTCAGCAGCCAAATCCAATTGAAATTGACATTGTTCCTTAATCGACTCGTGAGCCACCTTAATGATATCCACCATTTCAGCTTCCTGAATCTCTTGCATTTCACCTTCCACCATTACGATGTTATCAATAGTCCCAGCGATCATACAATCGATATCAGATACTTTCATCTCTTCCAATGTTGGATTGATGATGAATTTTCCGTCGACTCTAGCCACACGTACTTCAGACATTGGTCCATTAAATGGAATATCAGATACTGCAAGCGCACAAGATGCTGCAAAACCTGCAAGTGCATCTGGGCTATTTACGCCATCATAAGCGATAAGCTGCATCATTAACTGTATTCCTGAATGATAATCCTCAGGAAATAATGGTCTCAATGCTCTATCGACTAGACGCATCACAAGAATTTCACGTTCAGATGGACGAGCTTCTCTTCTGAAGAAACCTCCAGGGATACGACCGTCTGCCGCAAATTTCTCTTTGTAATCTACTGTAAGCGGAAGGAAATCTACTCCTTCTCTCGCTTCTGGATTAGCAACTACTGTTGCCAAAATCATTGTGTCGCCCATTCGTAACACTACCGATCCGTCAGCTTGCTTTGCAAGCTTACCTGTCTCAATGGAGATTTCTTTACCTCCGATAGTGATGGACTTAGTTATTCCTATATTCATATTTATTTATTTACATTTTAATTAGACGCGCAATTAACTTGCTATAGTCTTAAATCGAGCATGAGCTAACACTCAATGTTCATATTCTCAAAAAAGGGCAATCGAAATTAATTCGAATGCCCTTTTTAATTCTTTATATGTGATTAAACCTAGCGACGAAGCTTAAGTTCTTTCACAATTGCACGGTATCTTGCGATTTCCGTTGACTCCAAATAATTCAATAAACTTCTACGCTTACCTACTAACAATTGCAGTGCTCTTTGTGTTCCATAATCCTTACGGTTCTTTTTCAAGTGCTCAGTAAGGTGAGAAATACGGTAAGTGAACAATGCGATTTGCGCTTCTGATGAACCAGTGTTAGCCTCTGATCCTCCGTGTTTTTTGAAAATCTTTTTTTTTTCTTTTGAATCTAAATACATTCCAATATTTGTTTAATGATTTTTATGTACTGTCTCTTTTAAGACGGGGCAAAGATACTATATTTTTTCTAATGAGTATCGAACTAATAGAATATCATCGATACGGGATCATAATTAGTTAAAAAAAAGCAAATCATTCAAGTAATTTATTATAAAAATAAATAGTTACTTTTCCAAAAAGCCCTAGTAATAATTAGAGCGCGACAAGTTGGAAAAACAACACTGCTTAGAAACTTCTTTAATAAAAGTTACCATACACTGTGGTTAAATGCGGACGAAAAAGCGACTAGAGATAGACTAACAAACCCTACCATTAAAGAACTTAAATCCGTAATTGGGAACTATAACATAGTTCTCATTGATGAAATACAACGAATTCATAATGCTGGACTTCTGATAAAACTGATGGTTGATAATTTTGAGGATGTCCAATTTATTGCTACTGGATCATGAGCGCTTGAGATTTCTGACACGGTCTTTGAGCCCTTAACTAGAAGGTTGATTCTATTTCATTTATTTCCATTTGCACTATTAGAACTCTACACAAACAAATCACCACTTGAAATTGAGCATGAGTTAGACTTCCATTTAATTTATGGCAACTATACTGAAATAACTCAAAAAAGACATCTCGCCAAAGAGTTACTTAAAAATTTAGCACAGCAATACCTATACAAAGATGTTTTGATCTGGAAGGATATTCGAAAACCTGAATTATTAGATAACTTACTAAAATTTCTTGCTTATCAGATAGGCTCTGAGGTCTCAATTCACGAATTAGCAAAAAGTTTAAGAGTCAAATCAGAGACAATTGAAAGTTATATTGATTTGTTAGAGAAGTCCTACGTAATTTTCCGATTGCCCCCTTATTCTTCCAATCCAAGAAAGGAAGTAAAAAAGATGAGTAAAATATTTTTTTTGGGACAATGGAATTAGAAATGCAATTATTGACAACTACAAAGACCTAAGTAATAGAAATGACCATGGTGCTCTCTTTGAAAATCTCATTATTAGTGAGCGATTAAAATTAAATTCTATGGGCAATTCAACTGCGAACAATCATTTTTGGCGAAATTATAATCAAAGTGAAGAAGATTATATTGAGGAATGTAACGGGGAACTCTACGCTTCTGAAATTAAATACACATAAGAAAAACCGAGTATGTAGAGCATTTACGAACATGTATCCCGAAGCACATACAGAAGTGATCACTTCTACAAATTTCCGTGAATTTCTAATGTAACTTTAATTACGACCGAAAGAAGGTAAGTGATAACGCTAACGTTTCTTTTAACTGTGGACGTTCAACAATATAATCCAAAAACCCATGTTCTAAGACAAATTCTGAACGTTGAAAGCCATCTGGAAGATCGCGACCAATCGTTTCTTTTACAATTCTAGGTCCTGCGAAGCCAATCAGGGCATCTGGTTCAGCAATATTAATATCCCCTAGCATTGCGAAAGAAGCAGTTACTCCGCCAGTAGTTGGATCTGTCAAGAATGAAATATATGGCAATTTCGCTTCAGCTAACTGACCAAGTTTACCAGAAACTTTTGCCATTTGCATTAAAGAAAGTCCTGCTTCCATCATACGAGCTCCACCCGATTTAGAAATAATCATAAATGGACATTTCGATTTGATTGAGGCATCAATAGCGCGCGCGATTTTCTCACCCATTACAGAGCCCATAGATCCACCGATAAATGAAAAATCCATTGCAGCAATAATAATACACTCGCCGTTTAAATTTCCTTTTGCAGTTCTAATAGCATCTTTCAATCCTGTTTTTTTCTGAGACATCTTAACACGATCTGTGTATTTTTTAGAATCTTCGAATTTCAATGGATCACCTGACGTCAACTTAGGATTTAATTCTTTGAACTTACCGTCATCAAAAAGTAGTTCAAAATATTGTTGGGATCCAATTCTTTCGTGGTGATTACAGCGATCACAAACGTAAAAATTATTTACTAAATCATCTGATGAAAAAATTGTTTTGCAATTAGAACATTTCTTCCACAACCCTTCAGGTGTTTCCTTCTTCTCGTGTGTGGAAGTTGTAATTCCTTCTTTCTCTCGTTTAAACCAACTCATGCTGTCTTAACTATTTGTTTGTTGATCAGGGATTCTGATTCAACAAGTGCGGTTATAATGTATTTACGTTATTGAGGTCAGAAAATGCTCGTTCTAACCGTTTGATGAACGTCAATTCCCCTTCTCGCATCCATTTACGCGGGTCATAATATTTCTTATTTGGCTCCTCATCTCCATCAGGATTACCAATTTGTGTCTTTAAATAGTCAACCTTTTCTCCGAAGTAATCACGACATCCTTCTGTAAATGCAAATTGTAAATCAGTATCGATGTTCATTTTAACTACACCATACCCGATTGCTTCACGAATCTCTTCCAATGTTGATCCAGAACCACCATGAAATACAAAATCAACTGGATTTGAACCTGTTTTATACTTCTTTTCAATGTGACTTTGAGAGTTCAATAATATCTTTGGAGTTAATTTCACGTTGCCAGGCTTGTAGACACCATGAACATTTCCAAATGATGCAGCGATTGTAAAACAATCACTTACTTTACTTAATTCTTCGTATGCATAAGCAACTTCTTCTGGTTGAGTATATAATTTTGAGCTATCAATATCCGTATTATCAACGCCGTCTTCTTCTCCCCCAGTTATACCAAGTTCAATTTCCAACGTCATTCCAATTTTGCTCATACGTTCTAAATACTCTTTACACGTCGCGATGTTTTCTTCCAAAGGTTCTTCTGAAAGATCAATCATGTGAGAGCTGTACAAAGGTTTTCCATGCTCTTTATAGAACTTCTCACCAGCATCCAATAAACCATCAATCCAAGGCAACAATTTTCGTGCTGCATGGTCTGTATGCATAATCACAGTAGAACCGTACATTTCAGCAAGCTCGTGAACATGCTTCGCTCCCAAAATTGCACCTTTTATGCTGGCAGCATAATTATCATTAATTAGCCCTTTGCCTGAGAAAAATTGAGCTCCTCCATTTGAAAATTGAATAATCACAGGTGCATTCATCATAGATGCAGCTTCCATAACACCATTTACTGTACTCGTGCTTGTAACATTTACTGCAGGCAGTGCAAATCCTTTCTCTTTAGCATAAGCAAAGATTCTTTGAACTTCATCTCCCGTAGCAACTCCTGGTTTAATTCCGTGACTCATACTATTAAGTGTATTTCAATATCGACCGCAAAGCTAACAATTAATCAAATAGCTTCGCCTACTCACTATTGCTTTTTACAATGCGTAGATTCAAATCAATTTTTTACATTTGTTAAAGACCTCTAGTTTCGAGGTGAAGAATCTGGATTACACTGATTAAATGAGCTATTTAGAAGAGTTAAATGAAAGTCAACGTGTTGCTGTTGAGAATATAGAAGGGCCAACAATGGTAATTGCAGGTGCGGGATCAGGGAAGACTCGTGTATTGACTTATCGCATTGCGCATATGATGAAATTGGGAGTCGACCCCTTTAATATTATGGCGTTGACATTTACCAATAAAGCTGCCCGTGAAATGGTGGATCGTATTGGCTCGATTGTCGGTCAGGGTGAAGCTCGAAATATCACCATGGGAACTTTTCACTCGGTATTTTCAAGAATTCTAAGAATAAATTCAGATCGACTAGGTTATCCTAGCAATTTCACGATTTACGATACACAAGATTCAAAAAGTTTATTGAAAGATATAGTTAAGCAGTTCAATCTTGATTATAAAGTATACAAAGCAGGAAATGTTCTTGGTCGCATTTCTGCTGCAAAGAACAATTTGATTTCACCAGAGGCTTATGCGATAAATGAGGACATCAAATTAGAAGACAAGATGGCAAAACGGCCTGAGATGGCTAGAATCTATAAAACCTATGCAGCTCGATGTTTTAAGGCAGGTGCAATGGACTTCGATGATCTGCTATATAAAACGAATGTGTTGTTGCGAGATTTTCCAGATGTTTTGTCATACTATCAGCAAAAGTTCAAATACATTTTAGTGGACGAGTATCAAGATACTAATCATGCTCAATACTTGATCGTTAAGAAACTTGCTGCTGTGTTCGAAAACCTATGCGTAGTAGGAGATGACGCCCAAAGTATTTATTCATTTAGAGGTGCAAACATTAAGAATATTCTCAATTTTAAACGAGATTACCCTAACTTCAAGTTATACAAACTAGAGCAAAACTATCGAAGTACAAAAAACATTGTTGAGGCAGCCAATGGAGTTATAGCTAAAAATAAAGACCAAATCAAGAAGAAGGTTTGGACTTCAAATGAAGACGGCGAAAAAATCAGTGTGATTCGAACATTAACTGACAATGAAGAAGGGAAACTAGTCACGAATAAAATCTACGATAAGAGTAAGTCTGAAGGCTTAATGTACAATGATTTTGCAATCCTATATCGAACAAATAAGCAATCCAGATCATTTGAGGAATCTCTTCGGAAATTGAATATTCCCTACAAGATTTATGGTGGACTTTCCTTCTATCAGCGAAAAGAGATCAGAGACATACTAGCTTATTTCAGATTGGCAGCAAATAATAATGATGAGGAGGCATTAAAGCGCGTTATCAATTATCCAAAACGAGGTATTGGGAAAACATCATTTCAAAGTATCATCATTGCAGCAGCGGAGTTTGGCGTGAGTCCATGGGAAGTCATTTCAAACTTTGTGCAGTATCCCGTTAACATAAATGCTGGCGCGAAGAATCGAATTTCTGCATTTGCTACAATGATCAAGAGTTTCAGCGCTCAGATGGACAAAATGGATGGATATGTGCTTGCACAAGAGATTGCAAAGACCAGTGGGATTTTAAAAGAACTTCATACTGATAAAGACAAAGGTCCTGAAGAAGTTGAACGCTACGCAAATATTGAGCAGTTACTATCAGGAATCAAAGAGTTTACCGCTACACGTTCAGAAGATGAATCTAAAGCACTTTCAGAATTCATGTTAGATGTTGCTTTACTAACAGATGCTGACAAAACAGAAAATGAAGATCGAAATCATGTCACTTTAATGACAATTCACTCCAGCAAAGGACTCGAGTTTACGCACGTTTATTTAGTTGGATTGGAAGAAAATCTTTTTCCATCTCAAATGGCGCTAAATTCGCGAACAGATTTGGAGGAAGAGCGTCGACTATTTTACGTTGCTGTTACTCGCGCAAAACAGACATGTACACTTACTTATTCAACATCTCGATTCCAGTGGGGCAATTTAATAACCGCAGAGCCAAGTCGATTTTTAGATGAAATTGACGAGCAATATTTGAAGCATGAATCTCCTCCAAGAGCAGCCGGAAGATCATTATCAGGAAGGTCATTTGATCGCTCAACCTCTACTGGTGGCTTGAACCGTCAATTAAGTTCTAGATCCTTAAAGCCATTGAAATCAGTTACATCTGGCAGTTCAAATGAGACAAACGATACTACTTTTGGAGCAGCAATTCATTTAAAAGTTGGCTACAATGTTGAACACGATCGATTTGGAAAAGGAAAAGTGACAAAGATTGAAGGTTCTGGTTCTGATACAAAGGCAAGTATTTTCTTCCCTAGGCATGGTTCAAAGACGATGTTGTTGACATTTGCTAAGTTAAAGGTATTGGATAGTGAATAAGATATTAAAACGATGAGATAAAGAGATTTTAAGACATGAAATGTATCGATTTACTGTCTTAAAAAGGATTCAATAGCTTAGGCTTCGAAGCAAATTATTGGCATTTTTTCTATCGATATATTTTGACAAGCACTGAGTAAAAATATCAGCTCAAATAATTTAACTAATTGTTAACCAGTACTAATCTAACCTTTTCATAACTTTAAGCGTCTAATAGATAAATACACCAATCTAATACGCATGGAAAAGAGTCTATTTTTAGGAATTTTAATTCTGTTTCCTTTCCTAGTTTTTAGTCAAAAAGTAACTTTCCGCTACGGTCAATTCGATAATGGATATCAATATCCACTTGTCGTATTTAATAGTGATAAAGCCATAGAATTATCCATCAATGAAGATATAGAAAAGGAAGTAGAACAATACAGAGACCGTGATTTTTGTATTGGTCAATCTGGCCTCATACAAAAAACGAGTTTCATACAAATTCACATTTATGCCAATTGTATAGATATGGATGAAAGCGATAATAATTATTATCTATACGACTTGGAAACAGGGATTCGATGTAAGGTCTCGGATATGTTAAATAAACGTGTGGAAGATGAATTCAATACATTCTTACTCAGAAGAATTAAAAAACACATCGAAGCGAAGAGTATTGTAGTGACCGATATTGAGAAAGAAGCATTAGAATTACTCAGAATCGATGACTTTAATCCAGTTTTTGAATCAAATGGCATCCAATTTACATCTAAAACGATGGAATCTTGGGGGGAAGAAAAAATGTTTATTTCCTGGACTGACATTCAGACTTATCTAAAAATATCATACATTTAGAAAGGATACCCTATACCAAAGTGTAACTGAGGGGTAAAAGGCTTCGGGAGATATTTTAAATAGAGTGGTTCTCCGTTAACATCGACTCCAGGGAAGGCTAATTCGCCTTCAGTTTCATAAGGAGTACGAGGTTGCAAAATCCATTGAGCACCTTTTGCCAAAGCAGGATTTCGGATCGGAATTCCTAGATCAACTCGAATTGTAAAGAAGCCTAAATCAAATCTAAGACCAAAGCCAGCAGCTAATCCAAATTGCTTGTACCAATCTTTTGAGAATTGTCCCCCAACCCTATTTGTATCTTCGGCAATGGTCCATATATTACCTGCGTCAATAAAGAATGCTCCTTTTAAGGCATCTGTGAACGCAAATCTATATTCTACGGAACCACCGATACGTATATCACCAACTTGGGTAGCAGTCCTGTTTGTGTCTAAATAATACTTATAAGTTCCTGGACCAAGTGCCCTTGCTTTCCATCCGCGATTATCATTTGCCCCACCTGCAAAGAAGCTATAATCATAAGGAAGAGATCGTGTTGAATTGCCATAAGGAATACCGCCTCCAGCATTGACATGAAAATGTAAACTTCTACCCTTCCCAATTGGCTGCGAAATAATTAATTCATTGTCAATCCTTGAAAATTGAGAGTATCCAACACCTAGGAAAGTTCTTTGCCCATCCGATAAAGTATCTTGTGTCTTTTTAAAGAATGACAACATATTTCCTGCGGCATCGAAATTTGAATTAAAATAAATTGATGTTTTACTGTCAAGATCTCTTTGCTTTGATTTCCCTTCATTATTTAACGTCCTCCGAATTTCTGGATTTATATTAAACTCAAAACGAAATTTCCAATCCTGCCAAACAAATTGATCACCGTAGGTATTTAACAAAAATAAATCATTCAAATCAGTTAATGTTTGCTCAAACTCTGGACTCTTCTCAATGTTAACAAATTTAATTACAGAGGCAAATGGTAATCCTAAATTAAAAATCTGAGTCTTGGAAACAAAGAATTCATACAAGAAGTTCAACTGAAAAATTCCTTGTGTAAAATCATTTCGTTTCTGAAAATTGTAGGCCGTTGATACTATTGTTTTGGGTCGATGTCGCTTTGACAACTTGGTCAACTTAATTGGCAACAAACCTGGAATTGCAAGAGATAGACTTGGTCCAAACTCAAAGGTATTAAAGCTCCGTCCTGCGGTCTGAAAAGAATTACCATCGAGCGTTTGATCAAAAATTGGAGGTTGAGATTCGAACCCACCTGAAAAAGCGAGTGTCAACTTCTCCCCTCCTCCAAATAAATTTCTATTCGTGTAATTAATGGAAGCGGAGACACCAAGGAAGCCATTTGAGTTAGTAGCTTTTGGCTCTATCCCGAAAGATTGCCGTTTCGATGGTACTAAATAATAGTGAGCATCCAGTTGATTTGTCCCCTCCACTTCAACCAATACTGTCTTTATCGTCTGAAATAAACCTAGTTGAAGAAGTCGTGTATAAGATCTCTCCACATAGTAGCCTTTGTAATAATTTGAACTTTCAAGGTAATTTTGTGATTCAAGTACTCCAGGTTTCAAAAACAACCTTCCATTGTAAGTGAAATTGGCAATTCTAAGTGGATTAATTTCATCTGTCCCTTCCTTTAATAGGGATTTATAAAGAAGTGTATCATTGGTTCGTAAGAATTGCCCATCATCAACCGACAATTGCAAGTCTCTCATCGTCATCGCAAAATTACCATCAAACAAAGTTGTATCTGCAATATGAAAATAAACATCCCGTATGTATGTCACTCTATGCTTCACACTTATTAAGGTATCAGGGTTATACTCTGGACGAATCAAGCGATCTTCAAACACAATTCCCAAACAGACTCTCATCGTTTGGCGATTAGTATCTGCACGGAAGTTAAGATGACTTGAACTAAATCCATAGTAGGCCGAATTACGCATGTATGTAGCGACATCAAATCGATAATCATCAAGTACATCTGCATCAAATGGCTCACCGATAAACGGAGGAGATTCCAATTTTGAGACGTACTTATTATAATTTCCGCGAATTGAAGCATTATCAGACACCACATAAACACTATCAATCACATAACGATCTCCAGTTATAACATCATAAGAAACAATAGCTTTACCATTTGGCTTGTATCTCACCAACCCTGAAACATTTCCATAATAATATCCCTTCGTTCTCAGGTAAGCAGAGAGTTGTTCCAATGTTTTCTCATAGGGAATGCTGTCAAAAACAACAGGAGGTTTTCCAATTTTATATTTAAACCATTCTCGAAAAAACATTCGAGGATTGATCGTATCTTTGAGCGGCTTGATTTTCTGGGTATAAAGACTATCACCCTTCGCTTGAGCTTTTCCAATACGCTTTTGGTTAATTTTCTTCTGCTTAAGACGTTTGCGATCGTTCTTGGCATAAATCTTTATATTCTTTCGACTTCTTTTCCTTGCCACACGCGCAGAATCGATCATATTATAGGATAACAACTTCCATTTGACACCAGCTTGCTTGTAATTTGGCTGCTGACGAATAATTTTCTCCAATCCTGCTTGATCCATTTTATCGCCAGAGGAAGTAATCTCATTCTTTTTCAAAAGGTACTCACCTTCTGGAACATACTTCGTCTGTCTGCATGCCGCAAAGACTGCAATCAATATTAAGAGAATAGTCGTATGTTTGAATCCTTGTATCAACAATCTGATTTGTTTGAACAAAAATAGTAAATAGTGAAAGCAAACGTGGAACCTCTGTCTAAAAATAAGGTTAAATTAATTCGATCGTTGCGATTGAAAAAAAATCGTGATTCTGAAGGTCTTTTTGTGGTTGAAGGAGATAAAATGGTGCGCGAAATAATAAGCACTCGCTCAGATCTGATAGAATTCATTTGCACGACAACTGATGAAGATTTTGAATTAAAAACATATCATACAGATTATCGTACGATAAAGGATTTAAGCACTTTATCTTCACCGTCACCACTTTTAGCTATAGTTAAACGGATTGATTTGCCAGAATCATCTGATGGGTTAATTCTTGCTCTTGACGGAATTCAAGATCCTGGGAATATGGGAACTATTATCAGAACAGCGGATTGGTTTGGTGTAAATCAGATTATTTGCTCAAAAGGAACAGTTGATTGCTACAACCCAAAAGTAATTCAAGCAACCATGGGTTCGATTTTTCGAATGCGAATTGATTACCTCAACTTAAAAGACTACTTCAACAAAACTCAACTTCCTATATACGGAGCATTGCTGAATGGTGAGAATATGTATGAAACAACTCTTGCGAAGGATGCAATTCTTTTGATCGGAAATGAAGGCAGCGGTATTTCTAATGAATTAACCCCAAGTATCAATCATCCAATTTTAATTCCACAACACGGACAAGCAGAATCATTAAATGCATCAATAGCAACGGCGATTATCCTTGCTGAATTTCGCCGATAGCATGAATGAATTCACGACAATATTTGAAACAGAAAGACTACAAGTCAGAAAACTACATCCAATAGATATAGATCTATTTTTTGACATGATGAGTAATCCAAATGTCATGCACCCTGTTCCGCAGGAAGTATTTAACCGAGCTAAAAGTGATGAACATTTCCATAGATTCTCAAATTCAGAAAAAGACTCAACCAAGCAAGTTTGGGCTGTGACGATAAAATCTCAAGAGGAGTTTATTGGTCTTGCAGCATTTCTGAAAAATGAAAACAATGAGGATGAAATCGGGTATCGACTCCGAGAAAAATTTTGGGGAATTGGGTATGGAACTGAAATCGTTAAGGGACTCATTGATCATGGATTTAGAGATTTGGGGATAAAACTAATCGTTGCAGATGTCAATACCGAAAATGACAAATCGGTAAAAATCTTAGAGAAATTCTTTGAACCAGATTTTGAGTTTTACAATGAGAATGACAAATGTACCGATCGAAGGTATCGACTACTGAAAGAGAATTGGAATTCCTCTGATTCTTGCAAAAAGGATCATAGTAAATAATCAAGAAAAATTCTCGCTAATTTTCTCCATACACTTCATTCCATCAATTGCTGCCGAAATTATTCCTCCCGCATAACCTGCACCTTCCGCACAAGGATACAATCCTTCGACATCTGGATGTTGACACGATTCATCTCTTGGAATTTGAATTGGCGAAGACGTTCTCGACTCAGGAGCATGAAGAACGGCATCATTGGTAAGATATCCACGCATTTTTTGGTCAAATATTTGAAATGACTTTTTTAGTCTTTTCGCTATCATTTTTGGGAGCACTTTATTCAGGTCAACACTTGTTAATCCAGGCTGATAGGAAGTCTTTGGCAAATCTTTTGAAACTCTTCCGTTCACAAAATCAACCAATCGTTGTGCAGGAACATTTTGAGTCTTTCCTGCTGCTTCCCAACATGCTTTCTCAACTGAACGCTGAAAGTCTAAGCAAACAAATGGATTAGTTTCGTGATCTGAAAAATCTTTCGGCTCCACAGTCACAACAACCCCTGAGTTAGAATATGGATTATTTCGTTTTGAGGGCGACCAACCATTTGTAACCACTTCTCCTGGCTGTGTAGCACAAGGAGCAATAATACCTCCAGGGCACATACAAAATGAATACACTCCACGTCCGTCAACCTGAGCGACTAAACTATAAGATGCAGGAGGAAGAAATTCATCATTCAGCCTTCCGTGATATTGAATCGTATCAATTAGATCTTGAGAGTGCTCAATACGAACACCTAATGCAAATGCTTTGGCTTCGAGTCTTACTTTTTTAGCGTGTAGTAATTCAAACACATCTCGCGCTGAATGCCCAGTTGCAAGAATAATATTGTCAAATTTTAGTTTTTGACCTCCGTTGATCTCAATTCCAGAAACTTTACCATTTTCAAGTATAAGATCAGTCATTTTGGATTCGAAATTAACGACTCCACCATACGAAATGATTGTCTCACGCATACTCACAATAATCTGAGGAAGTTTATTTGTCCCAATATGAGGGTGTGCATCCACGAGAATTTCATTGGTAGCACCAAAATGAACAAACCATTCTAAAGCACGTAAAATGTTTCCTCGTTTTTTAGATCGTGTATAAAGCTTTCCGTCTGAATAAGTCCCTGCCCCGCCTTCGCCAAAACAGTAATTCGATTCTGGATTTACAATTGACTCTTTATTCAGTACAGCAAGATCTCTTCTACGTTCTCGGACATCTTTACCACGTTCAAAGATTATCGGCTTTAATCCTAATTCGAGTGCTCTTAAAGCAGCAAATAGTCCAGCCGGTCCAGAGCCAATAATTGCAACTTCCGGAGCATCATGCACCTCTTTTGGGTGGAAGTCACCCAAAAATTTAGGTTGTTCACCATTTGTAAAAACATCAAAACTAGCGTTGATTTTAATCTGACGCTTGCGAGCATCAATTGATCTTCTAGCCCAAATAAAAGTGAAATCTTCATCGTTAAGCTGAAGTTCCGTTCGAATTCTTCGCTCTAAAAAAGCATCATCCTTTGCTTGCTCTGGTGTGAGCTGAAACTGAATTCTCTGTGACATCTATCCTTCAAAAATTAGTGAAATCCACCACGTACGATTGTAGAGATTATCTAATGGCCTTGAAACGACCGTATTATCTTGTATCAACGACCCTGAAATTCCATGTGAATACTTCAACTCAATTCCAAATTTAAAATACGTTGAAAAAAATTCTAATCCAGCGCCAATTTGACCTTGATAATCACTTTTCTTAATCTTGATAAACGGATCTGTGAAACTTTGACTTGCTTCAGCAGATGACTGTAAATCAAGACTGTACTGAAATCCAATTAAACCATAAGCCGCAAAATTATTTAAGCGATTTGTTCGGAACTGAAACATCAGTGGAAAGTCCAAACTTGTTGAACTAACTTGCTCTTGATTAAAAAACGCACCTGTTACAGTTGAATCTTCAAATTGATAATTAATGAATCGCTCTTGAAAAGACAATGTTGGTATCAATCTTAAGCGTACAATTGGCGTGCCTAGATTCATTGTAATCACAGGACCTACTTGTCCGCCAGGTTGAGATTGATTTTCAATTGAGGTAATCCCATATTTCTCGTACACATCATTTACTTGAAACAGTGTAAAGTCAGATACATTACCACCTAACATGAATCCAAAGTGAAACGTCTTTTCATCAAAGCGATGATAATTTTTTGGCTTTTCAGGTTGAGCAAATGCTCTGCAGGAAATAACTACAAAAAGTAGTGTCAAAATCTTCATATTTCGAGAACGAATTCCTATCATGCTTATTGTTATGCTTTTTTAATTCCCGAGTAAATTGTGGCAATTCCTCCAGTAACTTTCTTTAATTCAACTTTTGAATAACCAACTTTCGTCAAAATACCTAAGAATGCTTGTCCTTCGGGAAATGCGGCAACTGATTCAGGTAAATAAGCATACGCTCTTTCATCCTTTGATATTCGTTTTCCAAAGAAAGGAATAATACGCTTAGAGTAAAATCCAAATAACTGTTTCATTGGAAACTTCTTCGGTTTAGAGAACTCCAAAATAATTGCCTTACCTCCTGGACGAAGTACTCGAAGCATATCCGCAAGTCCTTTTTCAAGATTTTCATAGTTTCGAACTCCAAAACCAACAGTTAATGCATCAAAATAATTATCTTCAAATGACAAATCTTCAGAATCCCCTAATTTCAAGGTAATAACGTTATCATGTCCCTTTCGTTTCATTTTTTCGATCCCAACGTCTAGCATTCCTTCAGAAATATCAACGCCAATAACTTCATCCGGATTCAATTTTAATGCTGCGATGGCAAAATCACCAGTACCTGTTGCAATATCAAGAATTTTCTTTGGCTCGATTTCTCGAAGTCTTCGAATTCCCTTTTTTCTCCAACGACGATCGATTCCCAAAGAAAGAAAATGATTCAAGAAGTCATAGCGCTTTGAAATATTATTAAACATTTCTGCAACTTCTTCCTTCTTTGAGGATTTATCTCTGTTATAAGGCTTAACAATAGTTTTTTCGCTCACTTCTTTTTCCATTTCAATCAATTTACCCGACCATTGTATGACCAGATGGGTACTTGTAATTCTTGCTAATCACTGATTTCCCAACCAGATAAGCCAATGTTAATGTTCCAACACGTCCGATAAACATTGCAATAATGAGTATAAATTTACCTGTTTCACTCAATTCAGGGGTAAGTCCAGTCGATAATCCTACAGTACTTGCGGCAGAAACATGTTCAAAAACAAGATCCATAAAGTCGAATTGCCCTGATGCCAGTAGATCTGCTTCCGAAATAGCCAGCGAAAAGATTCCAACAACATTTCCAATAATGAAGAAGACAAATATTGCATAAGCCTTCAAAACAACGTCATTTGCAATAGTTCGCTTGAATATTTCCGTTTGTTTTTTACCTCTAATTGTAGAAACAACCGAAGCCCACATAATTGCAAAAGTAGATGTTCTAATGCCCCCACCCGCAGATCCAGAAGATGCACCGATGAACATTAAGAACAGAAACACAATCATTACAGGCATTGTTAGACTAGCTGTATCAACGACATTGAATCCTGCATTTCTTGTTGTCATAGACTCGAATAATGCTTGCAAAACAGCATCCACTCCACCAATATCACTCAATGTATTATTCCATTCGAAAATAAGAAAGATGAGCGCTCCAAAGGCAAGAAGTCCGAGTGTGAAATACAATGAAATCTTCGTTCCAAACTCGATTGTTTTCCAAGGTTTACGCATTCGTTCACGTAATTTTTTCACTTCAAAAAGATCAAACATGTAGATCATACCAAGTCCACCTAGGAAGAATAAAATCATAATAATCGTATGAACAAAGGTGTTGTTAATCACATCTGGATGCATCACACCTCCATGCAAGGTAGATAATCCAGCATTATTGAAACCTGAAACTCCATGAAAGACAGATTGAAATAATCGATTGCCTGTATCTTCGAAAACGCCTTGGTTTCCAAATCCAATAAAAAGTAAGATTATTCCAATCACTTCAATGGTTGTTGCCCACAGAACAATTTTAGTCAGCATTGATCTTGCTTTGAGTATTGAATCTCGATTTACAAAATCTTCAATTACCTCATGGTATTTAATACCAACCCCAAATTTCGCAACCACAAGCATAAGAGCTCCAAATGCGATGGTATTCAATCCGCCAAGTTTAATGAGGAATAAAACTATCATCTGACCTTTAAACGTCAAGGCTTCTGAGATGTCCATTGTTGATAATCCAGTTACACTTACCGAAGACATTGAAAGAAAAAGTGAATCCATAAAATTCATTCCCCCCTCTACTTGTGACATTTCGGGTAGCATGAGAAGCAGCCCTCCTAAAAGCGTCATCAGAGCAATTGAAATTGTAAAAAGCCAACCTGGATGAATCTTTAACCAAGGTTTAAAATTGCGCTCCTTGAATAAGTTATTGATAATAATAATGAATACAAAAAGCTGGACAAATATTGTCGAAAAAGTAGCGAAATCAGTAAATCCAATCGAAGTAAAAATAGAGGCAATAAGCAATGTATCGAAAAAATTATAAGCTATTCCTTCTAATAGCAAGAGAAAGATCACTATTGCTTCAAACCAATTCTCTCTTATAAAATCCCTTGGATTATAATCGTATAATATTTTAGTAAAGAACCGTATAATGTAGAATCCAAAACTTGTTTCAAGGATTGTGAAGCAAAGCTCCTCTGTTTCTGGTGTTAGCTTGAAACCGTAATAGTAGATGAGAACTCCAAGTCCAATTAGAGAAACCAATACATTCAAGGCCGAAAAGACCCCAAGGACTTTCCGTTTGGAATCGTATAAAAACAAATTGACTTTTTCCCGGATTTCCCGAATGGTCATGCCGTCATTAATTTTAGTATTTCGCTTTTCAGCTGTTCCTTATCAATTGGAACTACTCCACTCACCTCGCAGACAAGTCCACCAGCCAAGTTAGATATATCTGCAACTTCTTTAGGTTTTAGTCCAGCAACCAAGCACAATGTTGCTACAGCAATCACGGTATCTCCTGCTCCACTAACATCTGAAATTCGTCGAATATGCGCGGGGATATAATCCACAGTGTCATCTTTCTTCACAAATACACCATGCTCAGACAATGTAACAAGTGTAATTTCATTCATCAACCGATCCTCCAATTGTTGAACCGCTGATTCAAATCCAGTTTTGGTCTCATTTAAATCAAAATCAACACCCAGGCCTTCTTTCAACTCTTTGAGGTTGGGCTTGAAAAGTGCCACATTTTTGAAGGCAAAGAAATTATCTTTTTTAGGATCAACCGTTACAGGGACATTTGCTTCGCTGGCCAATCCAATGACTTCAGAAATAACTCTTTCTGTAAGCAGTCCTTTGTTGTAGTCTTCAAGAATTACCGCATCAACACCACTGGAAATGAGATCAGAAACACGCCCTATTAGTTCATCCTCAAGTGAACTATTTAAAGAAGTCTCTTCCTCTTCGTCAATTCGCAATAAATGTTGATTATTTCCAATTACGCGGGTCTTTATGGTTGTGTATCGATTGGCACTTTTAACCATTCCTTTGGATTCAAGTCCACGTTTCTCAAGAAGATCAAAAAATGTTCTTCCACCTTTATCATCACCAATAACAGCACAAATAATAGGTTTGGCACCTAGCGATAATAAATTCAATGCAACATTAGCTGCTCCTCCTAATCGCTCTTCAGATTTCTTCAAGTTAACGATTGGAACAGGTGCTTCAGGACTCACGCGTATTACATCCCCCCTGAGATAGGCATCAATCATAACATCACCCACGACAAGAATTCGTTTATCATTGAATTTATCAAAAAGCGTTTCTACATTCATGCGATGATATCTGTTGTATTAGTTCAATTTTTCTAACGCTGTTCGAATACGTTTCATTGCTTCAGTTAATGTATCTTCAGACGCTGCATAAGAAATCCGAATACATGCAGGATCTCCAAAAGCATCACCAGTAACAATCGCTACCAATCCTTCATTCAAAATATACATTGCTAAATCACTCGCATTATTAACGACCGTTCCATTGTACGATTTCCCATAAAAATAAGAAACATCTGGAAAAACGTAAAACGCACCCTCAGGAATATTCGTCTTAACTCCTTCAATTTTATTCAATGCCTCCAAAACTAATTCACGGCGACTTTTAAATGCAGCTATCATATCTTTTAACAGTGCAGGATCAGCATTCATAGCAGCAATTGCTGCCTTTTGAGAAATTGAGCTAGGTGCTGAAGTAAACTGTCCCTGCATTTTTGTACAAGCTGCAGCTATTTCTTTACTCGCACCGATATACCCTAATCTCCAACCGGTCATTGCCCAAGCTTTAGAAACACCATTAATGGTAACTACTTGGTTTTTAATATCATCAAATTGAGCAAGACTCGTGTGCTGTGAAGTAAAATTAATGTGCTCGTAAATTTCATCAGCAATGATTACAATGTGCGGATATTTCACCAAAACATTTGCTAAATCGCGTAATTCCTCCTTACTATATACTGATCCAGTTGGATTGCAGGGTGTAGAGAAAATCACCAACTTCGTTTTATCTGTAATCGATGCTTCGAGTTGCGCTCCTGTAATTTTAAAATCGTTTTCAATTCCAGCATTCACCATCACTGGAGTTCCTTCAGAAACTTTTACAATTTCAATATATGAAACCCAATATGGAGCGGGAATAATAACCTCATCTCCTTTTCCTACCAAGCTAAGAACAACATTCGCTATGGATTGTTTCGCACCAGTAGACACAACAATTTGATCAGTAGCGTAATCTAGCTTATTATCTCGTTTAAATTTATGAGAAATTGCTTCGCGAAGATCTTGATAGCCAGGAACAGGTGTGTACTTTGTGAAATTATCATTCATTGCTTGAAGCGCAGCATCTTTAATGAACTGAGGAGTATCAAAATCGGGTTCTCCTAAACTGAGTGCAATCACATCTTTTCCTTCCGCAATTAATTCACGGCTTTTTCTTGACATCGCAATGGTTGCGGACTCTTCCATTGCTTTTATTCGATCGGATAATTCTATCATTTTCTAATTCGAGTAAAGTGAAGGTGCAAATTTACGATAAAGGTACAAGTTGAGTCTCAAAAAATGGCTTTCTTTTCACGGTGTTGCGTGAATAATTTCCAGTGATTTAAACGAGTTCAATCTGAAATTAAATCTAAATTTACACACATAATGGCACAAGACAAATTTATTGATGTTGAAAAAATAATTTCGGAAAAGAATCCGAAGCTTCTAAAATGGATGCCAGGCTTCCTGTTACGTTATTTGAAACGAATCATTCACGAAAAAGATATCAATGATTTTTTAGCTGAGAGTAAGGACATTAAAAACATCGAATTTTGTCATGAAGTAGTTAAATACTTAAATATCAATGTTGAAGTTAAAAATATTGAGCGAATACCTAACGAAGGGCGGATATGTCTAGTAATGAATCATCCACTTGGAGGAATGGATGCGATGGTACTTGTTGCTGCGCTAGATGGGCATCGAAACGATCTTAAATTCATCGTGAATGACATCCTTATGAACTTAAAAAATTTGAGCGATATCTTCGTTGGTATTGACAAGAAAAGTAAAATTAGAGGTGAAGCACACGCAAAAGTTACAGGGCTATTTAAGTCTGATAGTACAGTTTGTATTTTTCCCGCAGGATTAGTTAGCCGGAAAATTAAAGGGAAAGTACAAGATTTAGAATGGAAGAAAGCCTTTGTTACCAACTCAAAAAATAGTGACCGAACGATTATCCCCATCTACATTGAAGGTAAATTGTCTCGATTTTTCTATCGATTGTCGAACATTCGTAAATTTTTCGGAATTAAAGCAAACATAGAAATGTTGTACCTTGCAAATGAATTGTACAAGCAAAAAAATGCGACAATAAAATTTATTGTCGGTGAACCAATTGAGCACGATTTAATACATGGAACAAATAAAGATCGAGCCACAACAGAGAAAATAAGACAGCGCGTTTATGCGTTAACTAATAAGAATAAGTAAAGATAATGGAACCGATTATTGATCCAGTTGATCGCGAGATAATAAAACAAGAACTATCGGGAGAGCGTTTTTTGCGAACTACACGAAAGGGGGGTAACGAAATTTATTGCGTAAACATTCATAATTCACCAAATGTACTGCGAGAAATTGGGCGATTACGAGAGATAACTTTCAGAGCATCTGGAGGCGGAACAGGAATGGAGCTCGATTTAGATGAATATGACACATCTGAAAACTGCTATGATCAATTGATTGTTTGGTCACCTAAAGACCAAGAAATAATCGGTGGTTATCGCTTTATTTTGTGCAAAGACGTTTTGAATGATTCTAATACGATTGAATTATCGACTAGTCATTACTTCAAGTTTACTGATCGATTTGTTACCGAGTTTTTGCCTAACACGATTGAATTAGGGCGAAGTTGGGTACAACCCAATTTTCAACCTGCAGTGAACCCAAGAAAAGGGCTTTTCGCATTGGATAACATCTGGGATGGACTTGCGGCTGTGGTTCGAACACATCCAGAGATTAAATATTTCTTTGGTAAGGTAACGATGTATCCTACATACAATGTTGAAGCACGTGATTTTTTGTTGCACTTCATGCATCATTACTTCCCTGATACAGATGAATTGATGAAACCACACCAACCTCTTATTCAAGATTACGATGCAGATGCATGTGATGCACTTATTGATGGACTCGATTTCCGCGAAGGATTTAAAGTCTTGAATAAATATGCAAAAGAGCGAGGAGAATTTATTCCTCCATTGGTAAATATATACATGAATTTATCACCATCTATGCGGACATTTGGAACAGCTGTTAATGCTGAATTTGGAAATGTTGAAGAAACAGGAATTTTAGTTTCTCTCCACGATATTTATGAAGAGAAGAAAGAACGACACATGAAGTACTAGGATAGAAAGATAAATCCAACTAGCGATTTATTTCGTCCATGGACCGTCTCTTGTAACATTCACAAATGACTCTCCATCGTAACGAAAAGCTCCCTTGAATCCCACAAACCAAATAAATTCATTTTGATCTTCATAGATATCGAAAACTGCATGACTCAACAGCCCTTGTTCAGTATGGTAATTGGTCAGTGTTATTCCATCATATCTGTAAGCACCATAGCCTTTAACATTGAACCAAATGTCTCCATTCTTATCTTCTAAAATACTACCTACCTCTTTACCTTTCACAAGCTCATTTCCTTTAATGTTAATAAACCTTTCACCATCAAAAAGGCACAGGCCATTATGACTTGTAGCAAACCATATTTGTCCATTCTTATCTTCTAAAATATCATTTACTGCATTATCACACAAGCCATCTTCCTCGGAAATATTGAGTAATAACTCCCCGTCATAGACATAGGCACCTCCATTTGTACCAAACCACATTTGACCTTTACTGTCTTCCATAATGTGATGAACAATTTTAGCACTTGTAATTCCTCTTGTTAAATCGGGTTCAGCCTCAGGAATACTAAAATCAGTAAACGATTCCCCATCAAAATAACTAACACCTTCTAAAGTACCAATCCAAACTATTCCATGATTATCTGTTGCCATACTCCAAACATCATTACAAATTAGCCCATCCTTTTCACTATAGTTGGTGAAATATTTGCCGTCATACTTGGTTATACCACCAGTATATCCAATCCATAAATTGCCTGTTTTATCTTGAACTAAGGTTTTTACAGTTATGCCCTTATCGAAACTATCTTTAATGTCATAGTAAACGAGTGAAGTCCCGTCGTATCTACCTAGTCCTGACTGACCACCGAACCAATAATCTCCACTTTTATCCTGAAGCATAATCCGCAAAACTGCAAATATTTGGTTCCCTTGTGATTCTACCGTATATGGATCTGTTTTAAATTCAGGAAGATTATCAGCAGGAATACGAATACTATCCGCTAATACTTTTACTCCTATAATTGTAGTATCATTTTTCGGAGTAGTCGAATTGTTTTGCCCACTACAAAAAGTGATGGAAATTGAGAGCAGTAGTGCAAGATACACTGATAGGTTATATTTAGAGTAAAATTTAATTTCTTTCATTTCTAGTGAGTACTTAATTTACTAATCTAAAATTGATCTCTGATTTGCAGCTAATTGAAGCACTATTTACTCTCTAATGATAGCTAATTATTACTCATCATGACCTCCATCGCCCCCTGTCATCAATGATTCAAACCACTCTACTAACTTCTTTCGTTGCTCAGAGCTCAAATCAGCATCATCATGGGTGATCAAATATGAATCTAGTGGCATGTGCTTTTCTTCAACTTCCTCAGTACATTCACGTAATTTGTGATTTGCTTTCTTTTCACTGTAAGCACCCCACTTAGAGAAGTTTAATTCTTCACGTCCTTCATCTATGTGATCTTTTAACATCCATGAAACTGGAGCAACATTTGAATACCATGGATAGACTGTTTCAAACGAATGACAATCATAGCAAGAAGTTCGTAGAATATTCTCAATCTCTTTATTCGGCTTATAGATTGAAATTAAGTCTTTGTTTTTATCCACTTTGGGATTTGTTTTATCAATTCTAATAAATTGAATTATGATAAACACAAGAACTAATCCTAAGAAAAAGTACTTAACTATTTTTTTACCGCTTCGCTTTTTCATTTCTGATCATTTATTCAAAAATACTCATTAAAAAAGTCCTGATCATATTTCTTACGACCAGGACTTCTAACTATTACTTGTAACTTAACTTAAAAGTGCGTCACTAACTTATGCTTTTCAATTAGCTTTCGAAGATTGATCAATGCATAGCGCATTCTTCCCAATGCAGTATTTATACTGATTCCTTCCTCTTCGGCGATGTCTTTAAATGACATTTCCTTAAAAATTCTTTTCTTCAAAATATCGCTTTGTGATTCTGGTAAGAACTCAAGAAGATCAACCATTTGCTGCTCCAATTCAATCCGAGTCATTTCATCCTCTATATTCTCTTCATCATTTTTAATTGTATGAAAAACATTGAAGTCATCACGCATAGAAGAAGATTCCGAAATCAATCGAACTTTATTTTTCTTTCTGAAGTAATCAATTACTAGGTTATGAGCAATTCTCATCGCCCATGGGAGAAATTTCCCTTCTTCATTGTAAGATCCTGCTTTGAGTGTTCTTACAATCTTAATAAACGTATCTTGGAAGATATCCTCTGCCAATGCTCCATCTCGCACTTTCATATTAATAAAGCGGTAAACTTTATCTTTATGACGCAATAATAGCGTTTCAAATGCTTTCTCGTTTCCTTTTATATATGCGCTTACTAGATCGCGGTCTTCGAAATTGTTCATAGCCATAATTCACTCTTTAGTAGTTCAACTTATTCCAAACTGTTAAAAGTAAATTTATGCTATAGGCTCCGCGTTTTTAATTGATGTGAACAACTAAAGTAACGCTTTTTATTGGATTCACAAATTTTTTAAAAACATTTTTTGAATTCACTTGTTATTTCTAGTACCTTTTTATCTTTGGTTTACTTAATGAAAATTGCCAAGTGAGTCAGAAAGAAATTGAAATAAAAGGAGCACG
>JAJRQK010000018.1 GCA_024280295.1 Bacteroidota bacterium | reverse complement strand
GGGTGGAAGATGGGGCTCGAACCCACGACCCTCGGTACCACAAACCGATGCTCTAACCAACTGAGCTACAACCACCATTTATTTTCCGCGTCTGTTGTTCCAGTCGCGGGGGCAAATATATAGATTTCTTCAGATAATATCTCTCAGCTTGATAGATTTTTTTTACTTTCAAAGAAAGAAAGTTTATGTCAGTTAAAAATCATGTCCTTAGAGAATTTGATATACGTGTCTTTGAGGAATCATACGCGAGAATTTATAAATGTTTGCAGTTCCTTGATGAAGGTCAACTTTGGAAATCACCAAATAATCAAATTGCACCTGTTGGTTGTCTCATATTGCATCTATGTGGAAATGCTCGTCAATGGATGCTCTCAGGATTAGGAGGAGCAAAAGATAACCGGGATCGTGATCAAGAATTTGTTCCTCAAGATAATATCAGCAAAGGTGATTTTATTTTTCTTCTGGAGAATATGAAAAGTCAATTGAAGCGATGCATGGATGATTTATCTGAAGAAGATTTCAATAATGTGTATTCAATTCAAGGTTTTCAAGTTACGGGATTCTCTACCGTTATTCATGTGATTGAGCATTTTTCTTATCATACAGGACAGATCACAACACTAACGAAGCTTCATACGGGGCAAGATACAGGTTTCTACACTGATTATAATCTGAATAAGCACAATCAAAGCTATAAGCAGTAGCTTAGAATATACGAACCTCATGGCCTTGTGCTACGGGTTTCGGTTGTAAATTCAAGGATGTTTGTTGATAAAGATGTATCGATACTATGTGTTTTTCGCTGGACTCTCGTATTTTTGTAAAAAACTAATTCGTTTTATGCTTAAAGTTGGAGTATTGGGTGCAGGACACCTTGGGAAAATTCACATAAAATTATTGCTAGAATTGTCAGATAAGTACGAATTCGTTGGATTCTATGATCCTAGTGATGCGAGTGCACAAACAGTAATTGATACATTGTCAGTCAATCGTTTTGCTGCAATAGAAGATCTCTTAGATCAGGTTGATTGTATTGATATCGTTACGCCTACTTTGTCGCATTTTGATTGTGCCTCGCAGGCATTAAGGAAAGGCAAGCATGTTTTTATTGAGAAGCCTGTTACTGAAAGCGTAGAAGAAGCAAGAAAATTAATTGTACTCAAAGAAAAGGCTGGAGTAAAAGTTCAAGTTGGTCATGTTGAACGATTTAATCCTGCATTCCAAGCAGCTGTGCCCTATATTGCAAACCCTATGTTTATTGAAACGCATCGTTTGGCACAATTTAACCCACGTGGTACTGATGTTCCCGTTGTTCTTGATTTAATGATCCATGATATTGATGCAATTTTGAGCGTGGTAAAATCACCTGTCAAACGAATATCAGCGTCTGGTGTTGCTGTGGTTAGTGATACACCAGATATTGCAAATGCACGAATTGAATTTGAAAATGGATGTGTTGCTAACCTAACTTCCAGTCGTATTTCGATGAAGAACATGCGGAAATCTAGATTCTTTCAGAAGGATGCCTATATCAGTGTTGATTTTCTTGAAAAAGAAATGGAAGTTGTTCGGATGGAAGACATCGACGGTGAACCAGGACCATTCGATGTTGTTTTTGATCTAGGAGAAGGGAAATCAATTAAGAAAATCTTATTTGACAAACCTGAAATTGCCCAAACCAATGCGATTAAAGAAGAATTATCATCCTTTGCTGAATCAATAGCAACAGACACAACACCAATTGTTCCATTAGAGGATGGTTATCAAGCTCTTGAAGTTGCCCAGCAAATCGTTGACAAATTAAAAAGTTCTGCTTCCATGGTGATGGGGCAATAAGTCCAAATCTATCCCGTTATATCGACACTACTTGGTTTATGAAGAGAATTATCCAACTTTCAGCCTTGCTTTTTTGTGTGAGTGCGTGTACTAAAAATAATCCAGATCCATCTTGGCTGGAAATAAATCCTTGGCAACTCATTGAGAATCCAAATGAAACTCCTGGTGCCGCAGGAGAGTTGTCCTCAAACATTTCAAATGCATGGGTGTACATTGACAGCAAGTTAATTGGTGTCTTTGAATTGCCGTGTAAAATTCCTCTTATTTTGTCTGGGAATAGTGTGGTTAAAGTCTATCCGGCAATCCTTAATAATGGGATTTCAGCAACCAAGAAGATATATCCTTTCATGGAACCTTATGAGTTAACTGTTGATCTCGTTCAGAATGAATCAGTGACGATCAACCCAATCACGCAATATTATAAAGGTCTCACTTATTGGATTGAAGACTTTGAGGCTGCAGGACATGAGATAAAGGATGATCCATTATCACTTGTCTCAATGACACATGTTTCTGGAGATTTTAGTACACTAGGTCCGTTTAACGGTAATAAGTTCGGAAGGATTACACTGGATGCTACAAATACTACTTATGTAGGATATTCTCAAACAGATTCAGGTCTTAACCTGCCATTGGGAAAGGATATTTATTTAGAGATTGATTATCACAACACGAATCGATTGACTACAGGATTACTTGGAATAAGCGCTACTAATGGGGTAGTGGACAACCCTAATATTCAGCTTAATTCTCAAAAAGATGGAGAAGTGGTTTGGAAGAAAATTTACATAGAACTTCGTGAAATTGTAGCAGGGTCTCCCAATGCAGATTATTTCGAGTTGTCATTTACAGCTTTAATCGATGATGGTGAAGCTGCTGGTGAAATAAATATTGATAACATTAAAGTGATC
Source organism: Bacteroidota bacterium (assembly GCA_024280295.1). Lineage (GTDB taxonomy): Bacteria > Bacteroidota > Bacteroidia > Flavobacteriales_D > Crocinitomicaceae > UBA4466. The sequence goes on along the minus strand of JAJRQK010000018.1, from coordinate 70,733 downwards.
CATTTTTAGATGAATTCACGTCTTCTGGCAATTTTATTGGTAAGTGTCGATCTTCTCTCCGCAGCTTTAGCTTGGGGGACTTTCTATTATGTTCGAAAAGTGAAATTAGAGATGACCGAGTTTTCTGTAAACGAGTCTTTCTATTACGGTATCCTTTTCATTCCAATTGCGTGGATTATGCTTTACGGTCTGCAAGGATCCTACCATGATGTAAGAAGGCTTCACCGAATAAAGATCTTCAATCTAACATTTGTAAGTACTGTTATAGGAGTGATTTTCTTATTCTTCCTTTTTCTTCTTGATGATGAAATTAATGGCTATCAACAGTATTATACTGCTGTGTTTTTACTTTTCGGGATACATTTCAGCTTTACATTTATTCCTCGATTGATTATTGTGAGTTGGATTGTGAGTCGAATTCATAATCGAAAAGATGGATTCAAGACAATGATAATTGGTGGAAGTGAAAAAGCAGTTGAAATATACGATGAAATTCAAGGTTTACCTAAGGGGATTGGATCTCAATTTATAGGATTTATTAATTTGAATGGGGTAGATCGTAATTTAGAATCAAGATTAACTTATTTAGGTCATATTGATGATGTAGAACGAATTCTCCGCGAAAAGAAAATTGAACAAGTAATAATTGCGCTTGAAAGTGTAGAGCATAAAAGGTTAAAGGACGTAATTACTCAATTAGAGGGAGGTGATGTTAAGATTAAAATATTGCCTGATATGTATGATATTCTCGCAGGCTCTGTGAAAATGAACAACATTTTTGGCGCACTCTTGATCGATGTTAATACTGAAGTAATGCCGATTTGGCAACGAATTGCTAAACGGGTATTTGATGTTGTAGCATCAATGATTTCATTGATGCTTCTTATTCCTGTGTTTTTTGTCTTGGCTATTTTGGTAAAATCAACTTCTCCTGGACCAATTTTGTTCTTTCAGGAGAGAATTGGTAAGAATGGGATTCCATTTATGATCATCAAATTTCGTACGATGTACATCCATGCTGAGAAGGAAGGGCCTCAGTTATCGTCTTCAAATGATCCTAGAATCACCAAGATTGGACGGCTTATGCGAAAATCGAGATTGGACGAATTTCCTCAATTTGTAAATGTGCTGTTAGGTGATATGTCTCTTGTAGGTCCTCGACCTGAACGGCAGTTTTACATTGATCAGATTGCTAAAATTGAGCCGCAATTTCATCAGTTAACGAAAGTTCGACCAGGAATTACCTCTTGGGGGCAAGTTAAGTATGGATATGCTGAAAATGTGAGTCAGATGGTGGCAAGGATGAAGTATGATCTGCTATATCTTAAGAACCGAACACTTTCATTGGATTTTAAGATCATGCTTTATACAGTGCTAATAATCTTTAAAGGGTCAGGGAAATAACTTAAGGTTACTTAACTTTCACTTCAAACATCTTTCGATTTCCAATATATCCAATTAACACATCGTTAATAGCGATTGGTCCAACTCCTGAAGGTGTTCCTGTGAAGATTAAATCTCCCTTCTTAAGTGTCATGAATTGTGAAATATATGCAATAAGCACGTCAATAGTAAAAATCATGTCAGCACTTGTTCCCTTTTGAACCTCGGTTCCGTTTTGCTCTAATCTAAATTGTATATTTTCAAGCTGCAATTCTGATTTGTCAATAAACGTTTTAGAAATTGGTGCACTTCCTTCAAATGACTTTGCAATCTCCCAAGGATGACCCTTTTCTTTACATTTTTCTTGTAGATCACGTGCTGTAAGGTCAATTCCAAGCCCTATTTCAGAATAATATTTATGCGCAAATCGCTCAGAAATATGTTTCCCAACACGGTTGATCTTAACAACCAATTCACACTCATAATGAATATTGCTAGAGAATGAAGGGTAGAAAAAGGGCGTTCCAGGTCGGAGTAGGGACGTGTCAGCTTTCATAAAGAACATTGGAACACTTGGTAAAGACGAATTCATTTCCTTCGCATGATCGGCGTAGTTTCTGCCAATACAAATAATCTTCATTCTACTTGAATTTGTTTTTTAAATCCGAAAGTTTCGATTGATAATTGTCTTCATTTCGTTTTTTAGATATTATTTTCAGTTGTTCACGCTCTGCCTTAATTTTTTTCATTTCCTTTCGTAGGCATTCTTTTGTGTAGAGAGGGAAGTCAGCATCAATCATCCAACCGTAATATCCAGGTTCAGAATCAGCAACAGCTTTGATCGTTTTCCCTTTGTGCTTACCAAAATTGTAGATCGCTTCTCCTTTCTTGTTTATCGCTAGTCTTCCTGCGAAATCAAGTCGTGAAACATCTCCGTAACGTGAGAAATTGGCAAGAAAATCAACATCGTTTTCTACTGACTCATATTTTCCAATTTGTGCGTCGAGTACTTCCCATGTGGCTTTTGCATCGGATAAAGCGGAGTGTGCGTTCTCCAATTCTTTGCTACAATAGAACTTATAGGCTGCGATCAATGTTCGTTGTTCCATTTTGTGAAAGATGTTCTGAACGTCAATATGTTTCTTGGTAGAAAGGTCAATTGTGCTACCTGCTCTGATCAACTCTTCAGCAAGCATAGGAATATCAAATTTGTTAGAATTGTACCCTGCAAAATCTGAATCTGCTAGAAATACCTCCAATTCGGGGATGATTTCTTTGAAACTTGGTTCGTCTTTCACATCTTCATTAGTGATACCGTGAATTTCAATTACCTCATCGGGAATTTTAATACCTGGGTTAACTCTCTTTAAGAAATTTTCTTCGGATCCATCGGGCATAACCTTAACGATCGCAATTTCTACTATTCTATCAGTTGTAATACTAAGACCTGTAGCTTCTATGTCAAAAATTGCTAGAGGAGAAGTGAGTTTAATATTCATTCTTTCTGGTTTGGATTCAAATATAGCCATCGAAAATTAGAGCACAAAAAAAGAGTCCAGCTAATTCTGAACTCTTTTTTAATTTATAATCAAAATTTATTATTCTGTTTTAAGTCCCACGTATTGATAAGGGAAGTACTTTTCTTTGTTAACTGCATCTTTTACGTAGGCTGGTCCTTGAACAAGTTTTGTCACAATTACCACATTAACACGTCCGGCAAATTCTTCTTTTTTCTCGAAGTAGGAGATGATATCATATTTCATGTTTTCAGCTCGAATTTCAGACAATCGTTCGTTTGTGCCATAAGTTTTCGTTGGTACATAAGATGCCGAAGAATAAACATTAATTGTAATCTTTTCGCGTCCATCTTTTAACTGTGCCGCAACTGCTTTCACAAAATCTTTTAAGTCTCCTTTTTTCGTTGTTAGCTTGTTCTTATTGTATGCAAAGTAATGCATAAACTCAAGGTTCTCGAAGTTCCCAACAGTAACAGGAGGAAGGTCTATGATTGTATCTGGAGGGAAGATTAGTTCACGTGTATCAACATCTAATAATAACTCTCTGTATATTTCTTGGTAGTTTGTATCACAAAGCGTTGTAAATGTATCTTCACCCAATAGCACGCTGTCAGATAAGTTTGTGTATTCTAGGCGATAAGTTTTACATGGATCTAGCCCAGTCATAAACACACCATCACGTAACCTTGGGAAGATGTATCGATCGATTCCAGCTTCATCACAATCTACACAAACTAATTTCACATTGATGGCAAAATCTTCTGGAATTGGTTTGTTATCAACGGTTTTAATTAATCCTTTTAAGACAGCAACATCTTTAATTCCAAGGTAATCATTGTGGATTTCATAGATGTCTTTTTCACCATATCCATCTTTCCGAAAGGAAGTCATGTATCCTTTTCGTCCATCCAGAGTAGTGGTGTAGAAAATATCATCATTTGTCGAATTAAACGGATACCCTAAGTTAATTGCTTTTGACCAAGTTCCATCCTCTTGTAATTGTGTGCGCATAATATCAAATCCACCAATACTTCTAGCGTCATTTGTCGCAAAATATAATGTCTGATTATCGACAGCAATGAATGGTGCATCCTCATCATTTGGTCCATTCACATTTGATCCGAGGTTGATAGGATCTCCCCATTTGCCATTGGATTTGAGTTTTACCATATATATATCACGGCCTCCCAGCCCACCCGGACGGTCAGAAACAAAAAAGAATAAATCTTTTCTGTGAGACATCATAGCATGAGTTTCCCAGTATTTTGTATTAATATTTTTCATTTCTAACTTCTGAATGTCACGAAATTTTGCGTGATAAAAATCAGTGAAGTAGATATCACCATTTCCTGTTGAATCCTCATATAGATAGATTTTTCGTTCATCAGAACTAATTGCTATCGTTGCTTCGTTCTGACGTGGTTTGCAAAAATCTAATCGCACAGGCTCAGTCCATGAAGAGTCAAAATCTAAATAGCTTACATATACATCCTCTGGAAATTGGTTTATGCGAGGATCCTTGTACTCATCAGTTTCATTATTAGCCCAAACACGACGAGAAGTGAAGTACAATGCTGATCCATCCAGTGAAATAACGGGACTATACTCTGGCATATCCGTGTTTATCTTATCACCAATATTGGTAAGGTAGACATTTACTGGACTGGCCATTTGTTTGATAGCTTCTTGACATTGCTGAATTTTGAGCTGTGCAACAGGTAATAATTCAGACTTCTTGTTTGTAGTCTCAACAAATAATTGATAATTCTCAAGTGCTTTGCCTATATCCTCATTTAGATGGTAGCACTGAGCTAGATGATAAATTGCATCAACAGCAGCACTTTTCTCTTTATGAGAATACATGTCGTAATTTGGATCAACATCCAGTTTTGCTTTTTCTAAGTAAGGTATCGCACCAACATAGTCTTTACGAATATCGAGCATAAGGAAACCCTTTCGATAATTGTAATTAGAACTTTCAGGTTTGATTTCCAGTAATCGATCTGCAGCAATTTCAGCATAAAATAAGTAACCTTCCTGCGTTAACTGTGAGGTTTGCATGACTAATTGACTCTCAGAACTATTCGCTACCATTTCACGAACTTCTAATTCAGTTAACTGAGCTGAACCATTCATGGTAATAACTAGACTTAATAGGGTAGTTACAGTTAGCAATAATTTCATATAATGTCGTTTAGACTGATTCAATTCATCAATCAATTGTGTTAGCGTACGCTAATCCAATGATAATGTTACGAATATTGACAATTCTAACAAAATCTATAAGTAGCGAAGAATGTCTACTCTAATGAAAAATTACTATTAACATATAAAATGTTGATAACTTGCTATTTTACGACTTTAAATTCGGTACGTCTATTTGCTTGATGTTCTTCTTCGGTACAATCAACTACTACTCGACCTTCACACTCACATTCGTTTACCAATTGTGATTCACCGTAGCCTTTGCCATAGATTCGTTCAGGGCTTGTAATTCTGCTTTTGATGTAGTCGGAAGATGATTTAGCACGTTTTGCTGAAAGCCGTTTGTTAAATGCACGAGATGATCTACAATCCGTGTGAGATCCCAATTCAATTCTCACATCGGGATTTTCATTCATAATCTGCACAATTTTATCTAGCTCAACAGATGCATCTTCACGAATGTTCCATTTACTTAAGTCAAAATAAATTGGATTTAGGTCGAATACTTTTCCGATATCAGTTCCAACATCTTTTTTGTGAAGCAAATAATCAAAAGTAAGTGTACCTTCTTTTCCAAGTTTTGCTTCCATTACAAATGTTTGAGTTAAATAATTTGGAGCTGAAATATGAACGTCAAGTTTCATTTTATCCCCAAATTCTTTATCCTCTAAATAATCGGAATTCATAACCCCACTCTTGTCAGTTGTATATTTTGCTACAACATCTCCTGAAGTAGGGTCAATTAATTCGATCGTTGCTTGGTCAACAGGAGTACTGGATTCAGTATCAACAACATTTACTACTAAGTGATACTTGCCTAAGTACTTGATGTTATTTATCTCTTCATTTTCAGCATTACATTTTGTTACGAATTCATCTGCTCCTAATGAAACTCCCTCAGCATCAAAGAATTCAACCTTGTAATCTTTGCATCGCTCAAGGACTGCAAAAAATGTATTTTGCTTAACTCTAAGTTCTGCGTTTTTATTTTCTGCGATATCACATGAAGGGCAAGTCAATACAACTTTAATATCATCTGGAATGTCATTGCCATTAATATCGAAGAATTTACCTCGAAGTGAACTGATTGGTGAGTTTCCAAGATAATCATTTTGAATTTCATAAATATCTTTTTCTCCAAAACCATCTTTTCTAAAAGAAGTTAAGTATCCTTTTAATCCATCAAGTGTAGTTGTGTAAAATAAATCATCACCAGTTGAATTGATTGGATATCCCATGTTTACAGGACTTGACCAGTTATTGTCAGCATCTCGAAAAGTAACAAAAATATCGAATCCACCCATACTTGCAGGGCCATTACTCGCATAGTAGAGAGTCTTATTGTTGATGTCAATGAAAGGTGACTCTTCGTCATACGGAGTATTGATGCTTGGCCCCATGTTTTGCGCACGACTCCATTCTCCATTTGGAAGCTTAACAACTCTGTATATATCTCGACCACCAAATCCTCCTGGTCGATCTGAAACGAAGTACATGTTTTCACCATCAGGAGTAACTGTGCAGTGTGTTTCCCAGAATTTAGTATTTACATCTTTGTACTCTAATTGTGCTAATCCTTCAAATTTATTACCAGAAAAATTCGAATAGTAGATGTCACCACCGCCAGTTGCATCTTGATAAACATAGATTTTTTTCTCATCTGAACTAACAGCAATTGTTGCTTCATTCATTTGATTATTACAAAAGTCTAGCTTTTCAGGGGAAGTCCATTCACCTTCGAAATCTTTGTAACTCACATATATATCCTCAGGGTAGTTGTTCAACTTTGGATCTTTAAATTCATCAGAACTTTCGTCTTCCCATTGACGGCGTGATGTGAAATATAATGACGCTCCATCTAAGGAAATCACAGGAGCGTACTCTGCAACTGCTGTATTTACTTCACGGCCTAAATTTTTAATCAAAACAGGTTTAGGTCGTGCGATTAGAGCATCGGCAATATCACATTGCTTAATTCTGAGTTCCGCCTCGTGAACTCTCTCAGATTTCTTAGAGGAATTATCAATAAAAGATTGGTACATTTCACGTGCTTTATCCAGCTCCATGTTCATGTGATAACAAATCCCAAGGTGGTAGAATGCATCAACTGCAGCACTCGTCTCTTTATGAGAATACATGTCATAATTCTTATCAACATCTGTCACAGCAATTTGGAAGTGACGCATTGCAACTTCATAATCAGTTCTGGATTCCAAAACTATAAACCCTTTGCGGTAATTGTAGTTTGGGCTTGTCGAGTTGAACGTTAACAGTTTGTCAACTACAATTTCGGCGTGGTAGTAATAATTTTCTTGTAGCATTCTAGAACACTCGACTACGAGTTCTCGCTCTGTTGCGGTATTTACCATTTTTCGGACTTCGAATTCACTCATTTGAGCCATCGATACAGCTGGTAAAAGGAAAATAATCAGTTTGAATAGTGTGCTCTTCATACTTTTTTAATTGTCTGGTTTATATCTCTCTATTTGGATCAAATTGCTCTAAATAATCGGCAACTCGTCGAACAAATCTACCACCTAATGCTCCGTCAACAACCCTATGATCATAAGAATGTGATAAGAACATTTTATGGCGTATTCCGATGAAATCTCCATCTGGTGTTTCAATTACTGCAGGCACCTTTCGAATAGCTCCAAGTGCCATTATTGCAACTTGTGGTTGGTTGATTATCGGAGTCCCCATTACGTTTCCGAAGGTTCCAACGTTCGTTACTGTGTATGTTCCGCCTTGTATGTCTTCAGGCTTCAATTTATTATCTCTTGCGTTGTTTGCTAATTCATTCACTGACTTAGTTAATCCTGTAAGATTTAGTCGATCAGCTTGCTTAATTACTGGTACAATAAGATTACCTGAAGGCAGGGCAGTAGCCATCCCGATATTTATATCTCTTCGCTTAACTATATTATTTCCTGAAACAGAAACGTTAATCATAGGGAAATCTTTTATTGCTTTTACAACAGCTTCAATGAATATTGGTGTAAAAGTAATCTTTTCTCCTTCACGTTTCGCAAAATCGTTCTTGACTTTATTTCTCCAATTGACTAGTTCTGTGACATCTGCCTCTACATAGCTTGTTACATGAGGGGCAACATGGGTTGACATGACCATGTGGTCTGCGATTAATTTTCGCATTCGATCCATTTCAATGATTTCATCGCCTTCTTGAGGAACTACAACTGGTTCTTTAATGTTTGCAAGGAATCCACTTCCAGTAGTTTTAGTACTAACAACTGTTTTTGGTGCTGAAGTTGTTGCTACTACTTCTTTCTCAGGAGTTGAAGAAATGCTTCCTCCTTCAATAAATGCTAAGATATCTTTCTTAGTTACTCTTCCAGACAGTCCACTTCCTTTTATTGTTTCAAGGGCATCCATCGAAATTCCTTCTTTGCTTGCAATGCTGCGAACAAGAGGTGAATAAAATTTACCAGAAGGACCATTCTTATTTATTCCATTTGATGATCCATTGGTTGCTGCGATAGTAGCTTGAACAGTATCTGCAATTTCGGTTGCAATTTTCGGTGTAGATTTCACTTCTTCTGTAGTAGTTGATGCTACTTCAACGCTAGTGTCACCATCAGTTGATATAATTGCAATAACATCTCCAACTTGTGCGACATCATCTTTACCAAAAAGTTGTTTTACCAAAGCTCCCTCTGCTTCAGAAGGTAATTCGTTGTCAACTTTATCAGTTGCTACTTCAACTAAAGGCTCGTCGAGATCTACTGTATCTCCAACATTCTTAAGCCAGTTTGTAATAGTTGCTTCGGTAACACTTTCTCCCATTTTTGGAAGTCTGATCTCAAATTGCGCCATAAAATAGATTAATCTAATTGGTTTTTAACGGCACAAAAATACGCTTATTTTTCGATTTTATCAAGAGGTATCTATGTGTCGAGATTGCGAGATAATTTGATTATGATTGACAAATCTTTCCGCATAGAATAGTCACGAGTGTATAGGATGTTTAATTTTTCTCTCACGCCAAGGGAGTTTAATTCAATAATATCTGCTGGTGAGATCAGTCCTTCCTTCATTTTAGGAAGTCTCATATCTGTTTTCATTTCCACATCGGTAAAGCCTACGAATGATCTTTTTCCAAGTAAAACGTTTAATAAATTGCGTAGATACTTTGTCTTATTTGCATACCTAAAAATGGAAATCGGAAGAGATAGAAGCATGAAAATTGCAAGAAAGATGTCAAAAATTCTCTTTTTACGACGGTTTTCTTTAGTGCCAAGAGCGTTATTATTAAAAACATAAAGATCGCCAGCGGTATCTATGGAATTACTTCCAATAAGTATTGTTGAATTTGGTGGGGCAATTTTAAAGTCATGCCCTTGTTTCGCTAGACTAAGCATTTGTTTAATTATATCTTTGTAAGATAAGTCTAAAGCAGAGAAAATTATTTCGTCTTGCTCAATAATGGTATTTGAAGTAGGAGAACGGTGAAATATCGACCCTGAATTTGTTTGAGTCTGAGACAATAGGCTACTTATTCTTAGGAATTCCTCTTGATCCGAAATTACAGTGAAACTAGTTATATTTTTTGTGAAGAGTCTAAATTTACCACCTATCGCAAAATGAAGGAATAATCGAGATAGAAGAAAATAAATTAAGGTCCATCCAGCTCCTATGAATATAAACAAACGTGAAAACTGGTATGCTTTTGGTAAAATTGCATAAGCAACAAGAATAATAAGGGTTGCAAAAATGATGCTTCTGAAAAACTTAGAAAGCTTAATTGGGAAATCATAACTACCATTTATAAAGGTAGTTGCAATCCAAACGAGAGTATATATTGGAATTGAATATTTCATAACATCAGAAGGGAACTCGATGCTATACATCTTCCAATAATTAGTTAGGGCATACAATCCAACTACAATATATATAAAGTCGATGGTAGGCATGAATGACCTAGAGATAACACGACTAATTAACGCGAAAAATGCGCGCAAATAAATAGCGAAATTGATTAGGGTAGAAAAAAGGAAGGCATTTTTCCCTCCGAAATGCTTCTTAGCGAAAATAACCATTGCCTTGTAGAAGATCAGGACATAGTTAACTGAACTTTTTTTTGTGCTCTCTCCTTTATAATGAATGATAGTTGAATCAGCGAAGTAGTAATTTTTGTATCCACTCTTCTGAATTCGATAAGAGAGATCAATGTCCTCTCCGTACATGAAATAGTCTTCATCTAATATCCCTACTTCATCAAGTGTTTTCTTACGCATCAGCATGAATGCTCCTGATAGAATGTCAATTTCATTTGTTTGATCTTCGGGAAGATGTCCTAGATGGTACTGGCCGAAACGCTTAGACTTTGGGAAGAGTTTCGATAGACCAAATATCTTGTAGAATGCAACAGACGGAGTCGGAAGTCCTCGTTTTGATTCTGGAAGAAATTTCCCTTTTCCATCAATTGAATGAATTCCGAGTCCTCCAGCTTTAGGGTGTTCATCCATAAACTCAATAACCTTCGAGAAGGTATTCTCAGCAACAACAGTATCAGGATTAAGAAGAAGAACATATTCCCCCTTTGCAATTCGAATGGCTTGATTGTTTGCTTTTGAAAAACCAGTATTTTCTTTATTCGCAATGAGTTGAAAATTGGAATATTTTGCTTTTAGCATCTCGATAGAACCATCTACGGAAGCATTGTCAACTATAATAACCTCAGCAGAACAGTTTGAAATTGCTCGTGTTACAGAGTGCAGGCATTGATCGAGAAAATGCTCTACATTGTAGTTAACAATAATGACGCTTAATTTATATGTGTAGTTGGTATTCACTCTACGTTCTTACTTAACGGCAATACATGAAATTTCGATTTCAACATTCTTTGGAAGCTTGGCTACCTCAACCGTTTCTCTAGTTGGAGGCAAAGAACGAAAGTAGGTGCCGTATATTTTATTCACTTGTTCGAAATTGTTCAAATCTTTCAAAAAAATACTACATTTAACAATATTATCTGATGTCATTTCAGCTTCGAGAACCAATGCCATTATGTTCTTCATTACTTGATGAGTAGCATCCTCAATGCTTGACTGGACTATGTCTCCGCTTTTCGGGTCGAGTGGAATTTGTCCAGAAACATAGAGCGTTTCATTTACTAATATAGCTTGACTATATGGCCCGATTGGATCTGGTGCTCCTGGAATTTGGATAACTTTCTTCAACTGATTAATTTTGCACAAGTTTACTAAATATTATACTTCTTGCAGCGAATCTTACTTATCGATAATTTCGACTCTTTTACTTTCAATTTGGCCCACTATATAGTGAGTGCTGGTGCAGATGCAATTGTTGTGCGGTGCGATGAAGAAGTTGACCCTTTGAAATTTGATAAGATTGTTTTCTCGCCTGGCCCAGGATTACCTCAAGATCGAAAAGAAATGTTTAAGATTATTGAACTGGTGGATGGAAAGCGACCAATTTTAGGTGTCTGTCTTGGTATGCAAGCGATTGCTATTCATTTAGGAGGTGAGATTTATAATCAACAAGTGGTGAAACATGGAGTTCAAGAGAAAATCCAGTTAGATAATAGTACTCTTTTCTTGAATTTACCATCTGAGATTGAAGTTGGTCTTTACCATAGTTGGGCGGTAAAAGAGAATGTAGGAAAATTTCGAGAAACTGCATTTTCAAAAGATGGCATTCTGATGGCGCTTGAGGACAAAACAAAGAATCTTTATGGTGTACAGTTTCACCCTGAGTCGGTTATGACACCCATGGGTAGAACAATCATTGAAAACTTTCTCAACTTGGAATAGAATTTGTTATGCATAAATAGTATTTTTACAATTAACTAAAAAAAAACTGGAAAAAGATGAAAGGAATTATTGCAGTACTTGCTATTTTCATAAGTGTTACAGCCTTTGGGCAATCATGCATTGGGAAATGGGTTACAATCGACGATAAGACAAATAAGAAAAAATCAATCGTGGAACTTTACAGGAAAGATGGAAAACTTTATGGTAAAATAACCTACTTATATCCAAGGGAAGGCCGTGAGCCAGATGCTAAATGCACGAAATGCGAAGACGACAGAAAGAACAAACCGCTAGTTGGCTTACAACTTGTTAGAAGTTTAAGCTGGGATGGTTCAGAATGGCATGGAGGAACTATTGTTGATCCAGAGGATGGTAAAGTTTACAAGGTGAAAATGTGGCTAGATCCAAAAAATAAAAACAATTTGAATGTCCGCGGTTATATCGGTCCGTTTTTTAGAACCCAAAAATGGGTAAGGGTCGTTTAAACTTTAAACTTAAGTAATGGTATTTGATCCTGCTCTGATTGTTGGAGCAGGATTTTTTTATTATTGTTTTGCTAAATGAACTTGAAATCAACGCGCCTATTATGTTGTTTCCCTATGGGGGTGTCATTTGTGTCAACAGGTTGAGATTCACCTTTAAAATCAATTTCAAGTCTATCTGTATTTAATCCACGACGGACAAAGTAGTTTGTTATAGCATCTGCTCGTCTCATTGAAAGACTGTCATTGTATAAATTAGTACCATCTGAATCAGTATGTCCAATCACCCTTACTCTCAGATCTGAATGCCCTTTTACAATTTTTATCATTCGATTAAGGAAATCGTTATGCTCTTCTCGGATGTCATACTTGTCAAAATCGAAGAAGATTGGTTCAAATACGAAATTATCTCGTTCAATTTTTCTTATTTCAGGTGCATTGAGTCCATCTTTGTAATCTATAATGAAGCGTTTAAACCAAATTTGACTGCTTTCCATTTCTGCTTCTTGTGACATTTCGAAGTCCATACGGTATAGAATTATTTCTCCGACAACTCTTCTACAGTCAGTGCTGACATAAGTACCTTTTAAATAGCCTGTTGTTTCATTGTAAGTTAGATTAGCCGAAATACGACACCACTTCTCTCGTGATGATTTCTTGCTTTTTAATTCCACGATATGTTTAAACGTTAAATTACCATCTGCAAATTTACCGCTAAGTGATTTTACCGAGTAATTTGGAGAATCATAACGCTCTTCTCTTGTTGTGCCGGATATTATCCCATTTGACTCCTCAAATTCAACGTAAATGATAGAGCTGCTATTCATGTCAATTCCTCTTTGAACAAGAACTCCTTGCCATGTGCCAGATAATGATCTATCATTTGCCGAAGCGCAAATAGATAAGGTCAAGAACAAGATATTGAGAATTGATTTAAGCATGTATATCGAAGACGTTTATATTATATAGCGTATTTAATCAAATAATGTTCCACTTTTCAAGTGAGAAAAATAATTGACCTTCATGCATTCAAAGATTTTAGGGATTGAATCGTTGAATTTAGAGCCGAATTCATCACTATTAACAATTCCGCAATCAAACTGTTGATAAGTTCATGTTTTCGGAGTCCTTTTTACTACCAAATGCGCCCTTCGTTCGCTATTTTTGTCTGCTATTGAAAGTTTCGACTTTCTGAATGAAATTAGACTATGAGCGAAGAAAATAAAAACTCTGAATACGCAGCAGACAATATCCAGGTATTGGAAGGATTAGAAGCTGTTAGAAAACGTCCTGCCATGTATATTGGCGATGTTGGTACTAAAGGTCTCCATCACCTTGTTTATGAGGTTATAGATAACTCTATTGATGAGGCCTTAGCAGGGTATTGTGACACTATTGATGTGTTTATCCATGAAGGTAATTCTATTACTGTTAAAGATAATGGGCGTGGAATTCCAACAGCAATGCATACAAAAGAAAAGCGTTCGGCTCTTGAAGTGGTAATGACGGTTCTTCACGCTGGAGGTAAATTTGATAAAGATTCTTACAAAGTATCTGGTGGACTTCACGGAGTAGGTGTGTCTTGTGTGAATGCACTTTCTAAAGATTTAAAAGCTGTTGTTCATAGAGATGGTAAACTATTTCAACAAGAATATAAGAAAGGGAAACCGCAATACGATGTCAAAGAGATTGGTACAACGGATAGAAGAGGGACTGATGTAACTTTCCATCCAGATGACTCGATTTTTGAAATAACTGAATATAATTATGATACCCTTGCGGCTCGTTTGCGTGAACTTGCTTTCTTGAATAAAGGAATTCATATTTCATTGACAGATGAACGCGAAACCGATGATGATGGTAAATTCTTATTTGAAATGTTTCATTCAGAGGGCGGTCTTCGCGAATTTGCGGCTTATTTAGATCGAAATCGTGAATCATTGATTTCTGAAGTTATCTATTTTGAAGGTGAGAAAGATGGTATTCCTGTTGAGGTTGCAATGACTTACAATACTTCATACACAGAGAATATTCAAGCGTATGTTAACAATATAAATACGCACGAAGGAGGAACGCATCTTTCTGGTTTTCGACGTGGGTTGACAAATACGTTGAAGAAGTATGCGAATGATTCAGGGATGTTGACAAGAGAAAAAGTTGAAATTGAAGGGGATGATTTCCGTGAAGGATTGACAGCTGTTGTTTCTGTGAAAGTTCAAGAGCCACAATTTGAAGGTCAGACAAAAACCAAATTGGGGAATAGAGAAGTCACTGCACCTGTAAGTCAAGGAGTTTCTGAAATGCTTTCAAATTATTTGGAAGAACATCCAAATGAGGCTAAGACAATAGTTCAAAAGGTAATCCTTGCTGCGAAAGCGAGACAAGCTGCTCGTAAGGCTCGTGAAATGGTTCAACGTAAGAGCGTATTAACTGGATCTGGTCTTCCTGGTAAGTTAGCTGATTGCTCTTCTAAAGATCCAGCTGAAAGTGAGATTTACCTTGTTGAGGGAGATTCGGCAGGTGGAACGGCAAAGCAAGGTCGTGATCGATTCTTCCAAGCTATCATGCCTTTGCGTGGTAAGATTTTGAACGTCGAGAAGGCTATGCAGCATAAAATTTTCGAAAATGAAGAGATTAAGAATATCTATACCGCTCTTGGAGTTCGAGTAGGAACTGAAGATGATTCCCGCGCTTTGAATATTGAAAAATTGAGATATCACAAAATTATCATCATGTGTGATGCTGATGTCGATGGGTCTCATATTGAGACACTGATCTTAACATTCTTCTTCCGTTATATGAAAGAGTTGATCGAACTTGGATATATCTACATTGCAACTCCGCCACTTTATCAAGTGAAAAAAGGAACGAAGTCAGATTATGCATGGGATGATAATCAACGTGATGTTCTCATACAAAAAATGAAAGGGTCGGGAACAGAATCTTCTGTCAACGTTCAACGTTACAAAGGTCTTGGGGAGATGAATGCTGAACAATTATGGGATACTACAATGAATCCTGAGTTCAGAACATTACGACAGGTCACAATTGAAAACCATTCGGAGAGCGATCAGATCTTCTCCATGCTTATGGGTGATGAAGTTCCACCGCGTAGAGCTTTTATCGAGAAAAATGCTAAATACGCGAATATCGATACGTGATAATTCAACCAATAAGTGAAAGCCTTACTCGATTGAGTGAGGCTTTCACTTATTGGATAATTGTCCAGCCTAAGTTTTATTCTGAAATTTCACCAGTTGGCTAATAAGAGTTAGGTTGTTCTAACTTTAAGGGATTTGGAAATCAATTTGGACACTCACATTCGTACTCCCCGTAGATGTTAATGTCAGTGGTACATCTGTTCCACTATTCATATAATCTCCACTTGAAAAATTAAGATCACCATTGATATCATAAATTGCATTTACGTAATAATTTCCAGGGTGCATAGAGTTGAAATTAAAACTTGAAAGATTGTCTGCATCAACAAAAACATACCTCGATCTAGAGTCTAAATTCGCAGGAATAAACACAACACCACTAAAAAGTGGTTTAGTAGTAATGATCAATAGAACTTTCTTGCTTGGGTCGATAAATGGTGGGTTTGTAATTGATACACTTACGGTTGAATTGCCTAAATACGGTTGTTGCTCTTCTGGGTAAGGGTCAGCAACTGATGAATAGAATACCGCATCCGATAATCCATTGAATGTTGTTGAGAAGTCCCTCGTTAATTCCATTTGCGGGAAATTGAAGAGTGAAATAGCGTTCAAAGCAGATGTATTATCTCTTAGGTTAGCCGTCCAAATCATATGTGTAACTGGTGTAGAAAGTGCGCCAAACTGATTCGTGTAAACATGCATGATTAAGCTATCTTGCTTGAACGTTACATCAGTATAAACACGATCTCCTCCTGAAACTGGGTCAATAAACCGGTAAAATGATTCTGATGGGCTTTCGCTTATGCTATCGATAATCATGTATGAATTACGCACCGAACCTGCAAACCCACCACCATTTCTAAAGGCAATTTTATACTCGTCATTGTATTTACAAACAAAGAAACTCATAAATATATCGTTGAGTGAGTCAAGTTCGTTTTTTGCTGAAATTTGAGACGGGGAAATAGGTCTAAAATCAACTATCCATTCAGGGTAACTGCCTAATGGGGTTGGTGAAAAGACAGGTCCATTCCATATTCCTGATATTTTTTCTAATATTCCAAATCCTTTAACTGAGGTAATGTCAGTGCTAGGAATGGTTACTTGGTAGAGGCACGATCCATCATCTTTTTTTGCTTCGGAATCGTAATTTGTTGCAATAGAATCAGTACATCCTTTCTTTTTGCATGCTACAAGTGATAGTGAGATAATTCCGATGCATGCTATTATAAGTATGTTTCTCATTTGAATCAGTGTTGATGGTAAATTTATGTTTTTCTCTTCTTTTTCTTTGCTGCAGGAAAAAGAATATTATTCAGTATTAAACGATATCCTGGTGAATTAGGGTGTAGATTTAAATCTGTTGGTGGATCACCAACTATATGTCGGTAATCTTCCGGGTCATGACCTCCATAAAAAGTCCATGTACCTTGTCCTAATTCTCCATGAATGTATTTAGCTGTACCGAGTGATTTCGTTTCTCCAAGTATGAGTACATTTGGCTTAATGAAATCCTTTTTAAAATCGGTGGTCTGCCCCATGAAACCATCTATAATGTCTGTGTGACATTGGGTTAACATAGTTGGAACGATATCCCATTTTGCAGAGAAGTCGAACAGTGTGAATTTATCAATCTTAGCTGCTTGAGCTTCTGGTATTCGATTGTTTCTTAAACTTGTACCATCTATATCCGAATATTCATATTCAAGGGGGTCTCTTACCAATTGAAAGTCTCTAAAGGCAAGTGTATGCGAAAAATCTAATTTATCTTGACAGTTTCGGTCTGAAGGATCTCCATCAAACATGGTTTCACAAATATCTGTGTTGTGCGCTGATAATGATATGTCGTAACTATCTGTTCCGCTACACATTGTGAACAAGAATCCTCCTCCCATCACAAAATTTTTGATGTTTGAGGATACAGCTAG
Organism: Bacteroidota bacterium; assembly: GCA_024280295.1. Lineage (GTDB taxonomy): Bacteria > Bacteroidota > Bacteroidia > Flavobacteriales_D > Crocinitomicaceae > UBA4466. The sequence continues at coordinate 53,263 of JAJRQK010000018.1, read as the reverse complement.
TTTCATTTCTGAGACTTTATTGAAACCTAAGCCTGCTGCTGAGGTTTCTAAATCATGTACTTGTTGTTTATACCATGCCTCACCCCTAAACCGTGCATAGAATTTACCATATTGCCCTGTGAAATCTTCGTGATGCAGGTGCAACCAATCATATTCTGGAAGCAATCCCATTACAACTGCAGAATCATAAATTTTATCGTAGGGTATTTCAGCATATTCTAAAACGAGTGTCACCGCATCGTCCCATGGCATTTTTCCGTTTGGAGTATAAACAGCAATCTTAGGTGCTTTCTCTAATTGTACAATTTCCATGTTCACTTCTGGACTCGCAATTTCACGTTTAATATTCGCAACTTGACCATCTGCCAAGATTGAATAAGTAACACCGCGTAATAATAACTCTTCTTCAATTGCCGCTAAATGAGGTGTAAGAAAAGATCCTCCTCGATAATTCAATAGCCAATCTACTACGATTTCATTTTCTAATAAATAGAAAGTTAACCCGTAAGCTTTAAGATGATTTGCCTGGGATTCGTCCATCGGAATGAGTATCTGCGAGGATTTTCCACTGAACGAGATAAAAATGATTCCGAGAAGGATTAAAAATTTCTTCATTGTCAATAAAGCTACAACAATCTTACCTAAAAATAGAAAATTGATGACATACTAGAGATTCTATTAACACAATTTGGATTAAAATGGTGGCTCTCCGTCTGTAGATGGATCAAAATCGAGGTCATCATCGAGTGAATTCATCTTACTCTGAAGCGTCATTGTTCCTTGATCCTCGAACTCGGTATTGGCCGACATTAAGGCCTTATTACTTTGAACTGCTTCTGTATCGTCAAATGTTTCCATATTATCGAAGCGTGCATATTGACCGATAAATCTAAGTCGTACACTGCCAAGTGCACCATTTCTGTGTTTTGCTATAATTATCTCACCAACTCCAGCATTTGAATTTCCTTCTTCATCTTGCAAGAAGCCGTAGTATTCTGGGCGATAAATAAATGATACGATATCAGCATCTTGCTCAATCGCTCCAGATTCACGAAGATCGGAAAGAATTGGGCGTTTGTCCCCCCCACGTTGTTCAACAGATCGACTCAACTGAGATAGGGCAATCATTGGGACATTGAGTTCCTTTGCAATTTCTTTTATAGATCGAGAGATTGATGATATTTCTTGCTCACGATTTCCTTGACCTTTACCACCCGCTGTCATCAGTTGAAGGTAATCAATGATAACCATTTGAATATCATATTGCATTTTCAATCTTCGGCATTTTGCACGTAAATCGAAGATACTGATTCCAGGAGTATCGTCAATATATATAGGTGCTGTTGCTAATTTGCTTATCCGGGTGTGTAATTGTTGAAACTCGTCATCGCGAAGATCTCCTTTACGAAGTTTCTCAGCGGGCAATCTAGTTTCAGAAGCAATAAGACGTTTTACAAGTTGAACCGAAGACATCTCCAAAGAGAATATTGCCACTCCTTGTCCATGATCTACCGCTGTATTTCTAGCCATGGAAAGTACAAATGCTGTTTTCCCCATTGCAGGACGAGCAGCAATCACAATCATATCTGAACGTTGCCACCCAGCAGTAATTTGATCCAGAGCAAAGAATCCAGATGGAACTCCTGAAATACCATCTGTGTTTTGCGCTGCTTTTTCAATTTCTTCAATGGCAATTCGAATGACATTTTGCATTACATCAACCGCCTTACCCATGTTGTTTTCAGCAATCTTAAATAGGTCACCTTCTGCTTTATTAAGAACATCAAAAACATCATTAGTATCGTCAAATGCTTCTTTCATCACTTCTCCGCACATACGAATTAACTCGCGTTTAATGTGTTTTTCAGAGATGATTCTTGCATGATATTCAACGTGTGCAGTAGAGGCAACTCGACTTGTTAGTTGAGAAATGTAAGCGGCACCACCAGCAGCTTCTAATTCACCGTTTTTTTGGAGTTTATCCGTGACGGTAAGAATATCTATCGGCTTTGATGTTCCAAATAAGTCTTTAATCACAGCAAAAATGTACTGATGCTTAGGATCATAAAAACTTTCTTGAGAAAGAATGTCGATCGTTTCAGTAACTGCATTTTTTTCGAGCATCATCGCGCCTAACACTGCTTTTTCCAAATCGACAGCTTGCGGTGGAATTCGTCCTCCCATCTCCGCTGAGATATTTTGAGCACGATTTACGCGAGTTGCAGGCTTTCTAGATCGATCGGGTTTGTTCTCCATGTAGCAAAGATACGTATGGTTTTGTGACGTATGAACTATTCATCAATCTTTATTTATCAAGACGATGTTAATAGGGGTTATCCACAATTGTTGATACTTTTAACCTGTGAAACGTGAGATTCTTATTACTGATGATGGCTCAACAACGATTTTTATTCCAGAAATGGATGAAACGTATCATTCTACACATGGAGGAATTCAAGAAGCTGAGTATGTTTTTATTAAGAATGGATTAGTTCCAGTTCAAGCGAATTCAAAGAGAATTACCCGCATTTTTGAAATGGGTTTTGGAACGGGATTAAATGCCTTATTGACTGCGATTCATTCAAAAGGGGCGATTGAATATCACGGAATTGATGCCTATCCAGTCGAAATGGAGTTGATTTCTCAATTGAATTACTTAGCAGAAATAGGAGGGAAGCACTCTGAACTTTATAACTCCATGATTAATAGTGCATGGAATGAACTCTTCAATGTAGCGAATGATTTTACGTTATGTAAGATTAATATGAAGATTGAAGACTATTCGATGCCCGCTGATTATTTCGATATCATTTACTTTGATGCTTTTGGACCAAGAGCGCAATCTTCTATGTGGGAAATTGAAGTTCTATCAAAAATGGTTGAAGGGCTGAAAACAGGTGGTCTATTGACGACATACTGCGCAATGGGACAGTTTAAACGCGATTTGAAATCATTAGGAATGAAAGTAGAGGCACTTCCCGGGCCGCCAGGAAAAAGAGAAATGACAGTGGCGACTAAGTTGTAACTGGAACAATAATATCACACAACATCAGTCCATCAGAATCAATCGTATTCATATAAACATACTGAAAGGTATTGCATAATTTGTCATCGAAGGGGAACTTTACTTTAATGTAGTTTTCAGTAAACCCGCTCATCCATCCATTCGAATTGTCAGACTCAAATAATACAGTTCCTGTTTTCCCAAGGTTTGATTCGTAAAATGCTCTCTTTTTCTTATCTGAGAGGATGTGAAGCTGCTTACTTCGTTCTTTTCGTACATTCATTGGTACAGCATCGCCTAGCTTTATTGCAGTTGTGTTTGCACGTTCGGAATAAGTAAAAACATGTAAGTAAGAGATATCTAAGCCCTTGATAAAGTTAACCGTATCAAGAAAGTCTTGATCAGTTTCCCCTGGAAATCCAACAATTACATCTACTCCTATGCAAGTAGTAGGATTGAATTTCTTAATTGTTGCCACGCGATCAGCATATAATGAGCGTTCATACTTTCTTCGCATTATTTTTAAAAGGCGATCGTTTCCTGTTTGGAGGGGGATATGGAAATGAGGAACGAATCGTTTTGATTTATTCAATGTGAATTCGATGATCTCATTTGAAAGTAAATTAGGCTCTATGGATGATATTCTATATCGATCGATGCCTTTTACTTCATCCAGTGCTTTTACAAGTTCATAGAAATTTTCATCACTACCTTGTCCATAGTCGCCAATATTAACACCAGTTAGTACAACTTCTTTGACATCAGTTGCTGCAATTTTTTCAGCTTCTAAAACAGTAGAAGCGATGTCAGCATTTCTGCTTTTTCCACGAGCTAATGGAATTGTACAAAAGGTACAAAAGTAATCACAACCATCTTGAATTTTGAGAAATGACCGTGTCCTATCTCCAAGGGAAAATCCTGGAATGAATTCTTTTGTTTGCTTAATGTTTGAATTGAGGACTAATGTTTTTTCTGTACGATCAATTTTTTCTAGGTGCTCAAGAAGATTGAATTTTTCATTCGCTCCTAGAACTATATTAACTCCTTCAATTTTTGCAATTTCACTGGGTTTTAACTGAGCATAACAACCAATAATGGCAATAAATGTATTCGGATTTACCTTTCGCGCTTTTCTGACTAGTTGTTTACACTTCTTATCAGCATTTTCAGTTACAGAGCAAGTGTTGATTATAAATACATCGGGAGTATCGTCGAAATCTACTCTTGCGTAACCCGCTTCTTCAAACGATCTTGCAATAGTTGATGTTTCTGAATAATTTAGCTTGCAACCGAGTGTATATAATGTAATTTTCTTGTACTGATTCATTGGATTACAAAAATACTCAGATTGTCTCTCTCTAGCAAGTTATTGTGTATTCGAACGAAATTTCATTCCTTTGGCATGATTTATCTTAACTAAAAATTTAAAAAGATGCCAATTAGAATGGTCGAGGATGACCCTCAAGGAAATAAAAAGCAAAAAATGAGCAAAAGGTCAAAGTCCTCCAGTTCATCAAAGTCTTCTGGTTTATCTGGTTTAGGAGGAGGTATTGGTGGTATTGTTGGCTCTGTACTGCCTATGCTGATGAAACGTCCTAAGTTACTAATTGGACTTGTCGTTGTTGGTGTGATTGTGTATTTCATATTTGGCCGTGGAGGTAATCTGTTGTCTCAAGATGGTGGGATTTCTAGTTATTTTACTGGCGGAAATTTTGACAAAGCGAAATATGAAGCAACAGAAATTTATGAGCCATTAGCTGATAACGTTAAAAATCCGCTTCCTAATCAAGTGTCTTTGCGGAAATATGCTCCAAAGGTTTTAAGTCAAGGACAACAAGGATCATGTGTTGCATGGGCAAGTGCGTATGCTGCAAGAACTATTTTAGAATCTCGAAGAACAGGTAAAAGCCCAAACAGTGTTCGGTTTAGCCCTTCGTTCATGTACAACCAAATAAGTACAGATCACTCAACTTGCCAAGGGAGCTATATTAAATTGGCAATGGAGAATATGATGAATCAAGGAGCTGTCCAATATGCGGATTTCAAATATGATCCTTCAAATTGTTCACGAAAACCCTCTTCATCATTAAAAGTTAAAGCTGATCGATATAAAATTAAGGGATTTCAGAGATTAACGGAGAATGGACAAAGTCTAACGGAGGAAATGCTGTCAATCAAACAGAACCTTGCACAAGGATCACCAGTGATTATTGGGATGATGGTGGGAGGGTCATTTATGACTGATATGTCTGGAAAAGACTTATGGAAACCTAAACCGTCAGATTATGATCAACAAAATTTTGGAGGTCATGCAATGTGCATCATAGGTTATGATGATTACAAAGGTGGCGGTTCATTTGAAATAATGAATAGCTGGGGTGAAAATTGGGGAGACAATGGATTTTTCTGGATCCGATATTCTGATTTTAAAGAATTTAATGTAGAGTCGTATGGATTATATCCAATGGGTAATGCTGATGATAAGAAAGTTTCAAAAATCAAGGGAAGTTTTGGGTTGGAAATTAACTCTGGCAACAAAACGATAGGATTGAATCAACAGGACGGGATGTACTTCGAAACGATAAAGAAACTTTCTCGCAGCGATAAATTTAAAGTTGAGTTCACTAATAATGTCGAGTGCTATACTTATGTTTTTGGAGAAGAAACAGATGGGTCGAGTTACGTTTTGTTTCCACATACAAAGAAACATTCACCTTATTGTGGGATTACAGGTACGAGACTTTTTCCTAGAGATTATTCAATGCAATCTGATGATTTAGGTGTAAAGGATAAAATTGCTGTGGTTATTGCCACAACTCCTATTGATTACAATGTGATGAATAAAAAAATTGATGCAGCTGCTGGAAAGACCTATGAAGAGAAGCTTCGAAATGCTCTTGGAAGGAAATATGATGAGAACGTTCGTTTTTCTGGAAGTAAGATTATTAATTTTGAAGCGTCCACCAGTAATGGTAAGTATATTGCGTTTGTTATTGGAGTGAATAAATAGACTATATGAGACACGAATTAAAAGTTAAGTATCAACGCTATGATAATTGGGATGAACTCTCACCAGAGGATCAAGATCTAATAAATATGGCGTATGAAGTATGTAAATCAGCATACGCACCGTATAGTAAGTTTCACGTTGGTGCATCACTTCGGATGACTAATAATGAAATTATTTCAGGTAGTAATCAAGAAAACATTGCTTACCCATCAGGATTGTGTGCAGAACGTGTAGCGTTGTTTTATGCTGGAGCTAATTTACCAAATGAAAAGGTTCAGACATTGTGTGTTGTTGCGAAAGGAGATTTACTTCCTATTGAAAAAATTCTTTCCCCTTGTGGTGCTTGTCGCCAAGTAATGCTCGAAACTGAGGTTCGTCAAGAGCTTAAGTATCGAATTATTTTGGTGAGTCAGAATGGAGTATGTATTGTATTTGACTCAGCGCAAGATTTATTACCATTGGCATTTGGGGTGACTGACTAAATTAAAGGATGAAAACTCTTAGCATTTGGTTTAGGGTTAACTAACTCCTAGCTAATCATAATATAGAATCATTTTGGCTATTCACCTAAGTTAACTGATGATAAATGAGAATGCCAGTAAATTCAATTTTCAGCAAGTTCGCGACGTAGAATGGAATTCATTATTTATTATATTTGCTCATTATTACTTAACGAAGATTGAAAATGGCGGTGAAGGCGCAAAAACAACCTGCAAAAGCAACTAAGAAATCTAAATTGGCTTTAAAGCCTAAGTTCTCGAAGAAGACATATATCAAGTGGTATACAGACATGTTGCTTATTCGTAAGTTCGAAGAAAAGGCGGGACAACTTTATATTCAACAAAAATTTGGTGGCTTCTGCCATTTATATATTGGACAAGAAGCAATTGTTGCCGGTACAGCAAGTGCTTGCATTAAAGGTGATAAACACATGACAGCTTATCGTTCACATGGTCACCCTCTTGCACTTGGAACTGATCCAAGAAGATTAATGGCTGAACTTTACGGACGAACTACAGGAGTGTCTAAAGGAAAAGGTGGATCAATGCACTTTTTTGACAAAGAAGTTGGATTTCTTGGAGGTCATGGTATTGTTGGAGCTCAAATTGCAATGGGTGCAGGAGTTGCATTTGCTGAACAATACAAAGGAACAAAGAATATTGCCTGTGTTTCTATGGGAGATGGAGCTGTTCGCCAAGGTGCTTTGCATGAGACTTTTAATATGGCGATGATCTGGAAGTTACCAGTTATTTTTATTATTGAGAATAACAACTACGCGATGGGGACATCTGTTGAACGAACAACTAACGTAACGGATTTATCTAAAATCGGACTTTCATACGAAATGCCATCGCGAATTGTCAATGGAATGTCTCCTGAATCGGTGCATGAAGCAATTGAAGAGGCAGCAGACCGAGGAAGAAGAGGTGATGGACCAACATTATTGGATATAAGAACGTATCGTTACAAAGGACATTCAATGTCTGATCCACAAAAATATAGAACCAAAGCAGAGGTTGCTGAATGGATGAGTCAAGATCCAATCGAACACTGTAAATCTGTGATTGAAAAGAACAATTGGCTGACAGCTAAAAAGATTGATGAAATTGGAGAGTGGGTTAAGAATGAAGTTGCAGAATCAGTTAAATTTGCCGAAGATTCGCCCTACCCAGAAGCAAAGGATCTCTATGATGATGTCTATGCTGAACCGAATTACCCATTTATAGTTGAATAATCAGAATTAAGAAATTAGCAAGGAAATGGCTGAAGTTATATTAATGCCCAAATTAAGTGACACGATGACAGAAGGAGTTGTCGCGGACTGGAATAAAAAAGTGGGTGATGAAGTTTCTAACGGTGAATTATTGGCCGAAATTGAAACGGATAAAGCAACAATGGAATTCGAATCATTCTATGACGGAGTTCTACTGCATATTGGCGTTGAAAAAGGTGGAGCAGCCCCTGTAAATGCTTTACTTGCAATTATTGGTGAGAAAGGGGAAGACGTGACTAAACTAATTGAGGAGGCAAAACCTAAAGAAGAAACTCAAAAGGAAGTCGTAATACCAACACCACCTTTAGAAGCTGTAAAGGTTAAGAAAGTAGAAGTTGTAACACCAGCTACTCATATAGCAGATAGTAATGGTCGCGTATTTGCTTCTCCTTTGGCAAAGAAAATGGCCAACGACAAAGGAATTGATCTTGCAAATGTAATTGGAACAGGCGAGGCTGGCAGAATAACAAAACGTGATATTGAACATTATGTGCCTTACATACCTGCTCTTGGTGGAGGGAAACGTGCGCATGTTGGAACTGAACAGTTTACAGAAGAGCCGATTTCTCAAATGAGAAAAGTAATTGCAAAGCGATTAGCTGAAAGTAAATTTACAGCTCCTCATTTCTATTTAACAATTGAAATGAACATGGATCGAGCAATTGACATGCGAAATTCTCTTAAAGAACTGGGCGAAGCAAAAATTTCCTATAACGATATGGTTGTTAAAGCCTCAGCGTTAGCGTTGAGAGAACATCCAAATGTTAACAGTTCTTGGATGGGTGATGTTATTCGAAGAAATAAACACATCCATATTGGAATTGCTGTTGCAGTTGACGATGGTTTACTTGTTCCAGTTGTTCGATTTACTGATGGTAAAGCAATGGACGAAATCGGAGCAGAAGTTAGAGTTCTTGCTGAAAAAGCCAAAAACAAGAAACTTCAACCTTCTGAATGGGAAGGGAATACATTTACAATTTCGAATCTAGGAATGTTTGGAATTGAGGAGTTTACGGCAATTGTTAATCCTCCCGATAGTTGTATATTAGCTGTTGGAGGGATCAGACAAGTCCCCATTGTGAAAAATGGAAAGGTGGTTCCAGGGAATGTTATGAAAGTAACTTTATCTTGTGATCATAGAGTGGTAGATGGTGCAACTGGAGCAGCTTTCTTAAATACGTTTAAAACGTACATGGAAAACCCCGTGGCGATGCTTCTGTAAGCGAGTATATGTCTACAGATTAATACTTCTGTCTAATGCAACTTGTTGCGTTATCATTACAAGTTGCATCTTGTGCTCAAAAGAATTAATTCCCTAAGTTTTGAATTGATCCGTTTAGCTATTAGTCATTACCACTTCTTTCGAATCAATTGATTACTGATTTCTGAAATTATCTCTTCCGCATTCTCGTTCTTCATTTGAACTAAATATGCCTTCAATGTTGAAATCAAGGTGTTTCCTTCCTGTGGGATAAATGCCCAGCCTTTAATCGATGTTGGGGTGATAAGTAAATTGTTAGCAATGATTATTGCGTGTGAATAGATTCTTCCTTGAAAACCAATTCTCCTTCCGCGTTCAAAAATAACATTTGAATCAAATTTAATTGAGGTTGAAATATATTTAGCTTGAGCAATAGCATCCTGAATTTGCTCTTCTGATAATGCCTCTTTCAAGGTGATATTAAATCGAACGCTATGCATGAGTTGACTCGGAGTAGTTATATCCGATGAACTTACTTTTAACGTTCGCTCTATTGTAGCGAATAAGTCTCTTACATCAATCGAGTGATGTGTACCTAGCTGATCATCCATGTGCCGTGCAACTACATTTGCTGCGACTAATCGCTCATGATTACCTAAGTCTTCCGATCTTCGAACAATTACAAAATCTGATTCGACATGGTCATCCAAATTGTGACCAGTAAACATTGATAGCAGAGCCGCGATCGAATGTGTATTACAAGAAACAATATGTGCGAATTTTTTACCTATAAGAATTTGCTCATTGACTCCTGCCATAAACGAGATACCGAAATCTTTTTCACTTCCTTGCGCAGATGCACCTTTCAAGTTTGGTAGGTCGACGTACCATTCTTTGTTGCTGATTCCTCCTCCATTGCTTGTACAATCAAATATATAGTCAATATCATCAATGATAGAATCAACAAAAGTAAGTCCTTGACCAGTTTTCCGTGAGCACATTATTATTCCTAATGCTCGTAAAAAATCTAAATCTTCTTCCTGCCATGGTTGTGGAGTATTTTTGAATCCATAAATTGTTGAGATTCCCAATTGAGATTTGTACTCTGCTAAAAGACAGATTAATGTAGTTCCAATATTACCAATTCCATTTACGAGAACCTTCATGTAGTTGATTTATGAACATGTTGTTTGACTTGTTGTTTTCCAATAAAAGGGACAAGTATAGATTGCCAAAGCAAACTTCGATCAAGTTTTGCGGAACGACTTTCAATGTATTCCATATCCTTCCTCCAAGATAATTTCGGATCACAAACGTTTATTAATTGAGCCATTCCTGTTATTCCTGGTTTCACTGACCATCGTTTCTTGTGAGAATTTTTATTCCAATTTAGTCGAGTAATATCGGCGAGCGTCAAAGGTCTTGGTCCGACAAAATTCATATCTCCTTTGATGATGTTTATAAGCTGAGGAAGTTCATCAATAGCTGTTTTTCGTAATAAAACCCCAAGCATTGTGATCTTGCCATTTTTCATCGTTCTAAGTTTGTAAATCCTGAAATTTGTCTTGTTTATCCCAATTCTAAGCTGAACGAATATAGGAGTTTTCCATTCGATCAGTAAAATTAAAACCATTATGAAAAGTAGAAATGGAGAAACAATTAGTAATAGAAAGATGGCGCAAATGCGTTGCATGAAGCGAAGATAGTATTTTTAGAATGAATTTAACACACTTACTCCTTGAGTTAAATCCTTATCATTCAATAAGGCTTGCTGAAAGTGAAAGAGGGTAAGTAGTTCCCTCAAGGTGAAAGTGTAAGTGCCATGACTGGATTGTCAAAATTAATAAAACGTAGCAACAAAAACTCCACAATGTTGTGTCGTTCTTGTTTGCTAAATTAATTAGTAAAGACATTCGTCTTTTCCAGTGAGTGAATGCCTATTGTGGTTTGGCAGCTATGTAGAACAAGCATAACGAAGATACTAAATGATCTGTTCAGGAAAAAATTGCAATAATTACTGTAATTGATAAATTTCACAAGATAATTTATAGTGCATTGATAATTAGCAGTTTGTAATAGGTGTCAATTTGAGATTAAAACTAAATTCGGGTGTTATCCGATTTTACGAGTGCGGAATCCCGTATTCGTGAGTTATATTAGTATTACTGCCTCCTAGATTAATCTACTAAACGGACTTTGTTTGAATTACTGCTTTCCGCTATATTTGTAGCTCAATACACGATTATGAATAGAATTTTCAATTTATTTTTTTCGCGAGAAGCATTGATTATTATGCTACTTCTCCATCAAGTTACAGAAGTTTATGGACAGGTTGAGTGTACTCATATTTCAAAGAATTATTCAGGTGTATGTGAAGGGTATGATCCTATTCAAGGATATCGTTATTCAAGGTCGTATAAATATGGGAAACTTAATGGAGTAAGTCAAGAAACGTATCGCGAAGGACAGATTCGCTACACTGCCAAGTATTCAAAGGGGCTTATCAATGGGAAATTTGTAGCTTACTATGAGACTGGCGAGAAAATGACGGTCGGTAAGTTTAGATCTGGATCTGGAAAGTTCACCATGTATCATCCTAATGGCGAGAAGAAAATTGCTGGTGAGTTTCACCAAGGAGAAGTTGATGGAATATGGATTAGTTACGATGAAACAGGTGCTTTTCAAGATACCCTGGGTAGAAATAATTTGTTTGCTGTTTCTATGCTTAACTACTTGGTTGGTGATGCCGAAATAGGTGCGTCAAGAGATGATTTTTTTGATCAAATGTTTGACTTAGATAACTTTTTTGGGGAGAGTTCAGATTCTATGTTCTCAAATTTTCAGAACCAAATCAACGACGCGATGCAGAAAATGCAGCGAATGTTTGAAGAAATGGATTTCGCGGATACAGCAATTCATTTTAATTTTTCTGATTCGATTGGAGGCTACCAACATTTCGAGTTTTTTGATGGGCTAGGAGATAAACGGTTTTCAAAGAGAATAGATGGACTAGTCGATTTTCCAGATGTAGAACCTAGATTTCCTGGAGGAGAGAAGGCACGGGATGAATTCATTCTAAATACTATACAATATCCAGATGAAGCAAAGAAATTAAAAGAGGATGCAACCATTTTTATTGAAGTAATTATTGATTTTGAAGGTGCAATCCTAGAGCCTCAAATTGTGTTGGGAGGGTTAAGAGTGCTTGAGGTTGAAGCAATTCGTGTAGTGAAATCAATGCCAAATTGGATCCCCGCGAAACACGACAATGAAAGGGTGAAGACGCGTACGATTATTCCTGTGCCTTTCAATTCTTTGAATTAATTAGCTGAAAGCACGTTTTCTAATGATATAAATACGGGTTTCCGCATGAAGAATTCGTATTTCTTCTCTTGATTAATTATGGGACGAGGCGTATTTTTGTAAAGCTTAATGTAACCACTATTTGAGTATTTCAGAAAAAGAGGAAGCCATGTGTTTCCTCTTTTTTTGGATATAATTATTGCGTTTTCTAGTTCTCAATCATTAGCAATGATAAAAGTCTATCTAAATTGCATGGTCAAAGAATTTTCAATCGGATTTTTTTTATTCATCACTGATTATTTGATTTGTGTGGTAAAGAATTGCTTTAAGTATAAACACTATCTTGCAGTATATTATACTTTATGAAACTAATCTATATTTTCGTTCTATTTATCTCTGTTAGTCAATTCTCGTTTTCGCAATTAAGTGATGAGGAAGAAGCTGAAATTATCTGGGAAACAAACATCCAAGCTATTCTCGATCTAGACAAAAAAAAAGTGTTAAGCCAAACGGTTTTTCCTCTTAATACCTACAAAGGAGTCTGGAATAGATCCACTTTTATATCTGATTTCGATTTTATTTTTAATACAGATTTATTGAAAGATCTCAAATATCAAGATGTTAGAGATCTTCAACCTTCGGAAGAGGAATCTGGAGAATTGGCATTTATACTTATTGTAATGACTTTTACTGAAATCGATGGAGAAGATTTTGAGAGTAGTACTATTTTTTCATTCAAAAAATTTGAAGGTGATTGGAAAATGTACAATATTGAATTGATGGACTGATCAAATGAAACAGGTGAAGACAATTCTGAGATCATTGGGAAAGAACCTTCTTAGGTTTATTGAGGTGTTTTCAGCCTTTTTATTCTTGTACTACATCCTGTTTATCTGGGGAATGATTTTCTATTTTGGATCACTTGCTTCAGATGGAGAGATCACTATATTTGTTCGATCTAATGGCGTCCATACCGAAATTTGCATGCCTACTGAGTCAGAAAATCAGAATTGGAAAGAATTTGTTCCACTGGTTGGCTTTGAGGATATAACTCACCTCGATTATATCGCAATTGGCTGGGGTGACAAAGGGTTTTTCTTAAATACTCCTACTTGGGCAGAGTTAAAAATTTCGACGGCTTTGACAGCTGTTTTCCTTCCAAGCGCAACTGCAATGCATGTTGAGTACTGCGATCAACCTAAAAAATCAACTATATGCAAGCGCGTTAAATTATCAGGTAATCAATACCATAAGTTGTGTAACTATATTAAGGAATGCTTCGAGACTAAAGAGGATGCTGTACAATTAATTGTTGGTCATGGATATGGACTGACGGATAATTTTTATGAAGCCCATGGATCCTACCATTTATTTCGAACGTGTAATGTTTGGACGAATAATGCATTAAAATCAGCAAAGATTAGAACATCACTTTTTAGTCCGTTTCCAGAAGGCAACTTGATTCATTTGTAGTTATGCTTGAAGGTGAGAGTATAGCAGAGGAGTTTGATTTTCCAATTCGCAAGATAATTCACATCGATATGGATGCATTTTATGCTTCGGTTGAGCAAATGGATAATCCTGATCTCAGAGGGAAACCAATTGCAGTGGGAGGAACAAGAGAACGTGGTGTAGTTGCGGCAGCGAGTTATGAAGCTCGGAAATTTGGAGTCCGATCTGCAATGCCTAGTGTTACTGCAGTGAGAAGATGTCCTGAATTGATCTTCGTAAAACCACGATTTGATCGGTATAAGGAAATTTCTCAGAAAATTCGAGCTATTTTCCATCATTATACGGATTTAGTGGAACCATTATCCTTGGATGAAGCGTTTCTTGATGTCACAGAAAATGCGAACTATCCTTCAGCTAGTTTGCTAGCTCAAGAAATTAGAGAAAGAATTGCCACAGAAGTTGGATTGAATGCCTCTGCTGGAATTTCAGTTAATAAATTTACAGCAAAAATCGCATCGGATATAAATAAACCAAACGGACAAAAAACAATCTCACCTGAAGAAGTAATTCCATTTTTAGCAAAATTGCCAATTGAAAATTTTTTTGGAGTAGGTAAGGTAACTGCGCAGAAGATGAAAGTACACGGAATTTTCCAAGGGAGTGATTTAAAGCGACACACTCTTGAGTATTTAACGCAGTATTTTGGTAAAGCAGGTAAGCATTTCTACAATATCGTTCGTGGGATTCAGCACAGTAAAGTTCAGCCGAACCATATTCGAAAGTCAATTGCGGCAGAGCGGACTTTTAGTAAGGATGTCCGTTCAGAGGTCTTTTTGATTGAACATTTGGATAAAATTGCGATCGAGTTAGAGAAACGAATGAGGAACTCAAACGTAAAGGGGAAAACAATCACTTTAAAGATTAAATATAACGATTTCACACAGCAAACAAGAAGCAAAACGATCGATGAATTCGTTTCTCTCAAAGAAGATTTTCTTCCAATTGTAATTGCGCTACTTAAACAGGAAGAACTTCAAAAATCGGTTAGATTACTTGGTATTTCGCTCACTAAATTGAATACTCTTAAGGAAAAGAAAACCATTTCTGTACAATTAAAACTTGAGTTTTAGATTCGAACTCAGATTTGCTTTTTTTTGTAAAAATAACGGTGAGTTGAGAATGTTTTTTTCCTCATTAAAGGAAATGATATCAAGAAATTGCAATAGGAAGCAGATTTTTTCCTAACCTTGATCTCCAAATGAAAATGGCGTTGATAGAAGAGTTTGAAGATATAAGACCTTACCGAGATCATGAAGTTGCCGATGTGCTTCAAGATTTACTAAGCAATGATGAGTTTTTTGAAGCTATCGCACGATTTCAAGCTCCTCGACTAAAAAAGGTTCTTCCGAAACTGGCCAAAAAGAAGGTTGAAAAAGCACTAAAAAAGCATCTAAAGGAAATTAATTCGATTTCAGAATTTCAACTAGTTATTGCAAAGTACATGCAAAAAATTATTGATGGAACCGTTGATGTACTCCACGAAATAGGTCTTGCTGAACTCCCGCAAGATACACCACACTTATTCATAAGCAATCACCGTGATATTGTAATGGATCCAGCACTGGTGAGTTATCTTCTTCGTTTATCTGTTCATGGAACAATGGAGATAGCGATTGGTGATAATCTTTTAAAAAAGGAATACATCTCAGATCTCATGCGATTGAACAAGAGTTTTATCGTTAAAAGGTCAATGCAAGGACGTGAAAAACTTGAAGCGCTAATTACACTTTCTAAGTATATTCACTTCTCTATCGAAAATGGTAATAATGCTTGGATTGCACAACGAGAAGGACGCGCAAAAGACGGTTTAGATAAGACGGATCCAACAATCATCAAGATGCTTAGTATGGGCAAGCGAAGTGGAGATGATAAACTCTCTCTTCCAGAAGCGATTTGTCGATTGCATATTATTCCTGTTTCTATTTCTTACGAGTATAATCCATGCGATGAATTAATTGCTCAAGAATTGTATGAAATAGCATCTAATGGAAGTTTTGTTAAGGACAATAGAAGTGATATTATCAGTATTTCTAAAGGCTTAAATGAAAACAAAGGAAATGTGCATATTGCCTATGGAACTGAAATTTGTCCTGATGAAGGTGATAATCAAGTTACTATAGCGCATGCAATTGATAAGCAAATCATTCTTAATTATTTCTTGCATCCATCAAATTATCTAGCATATAGAAGATTGCGAAACGTTAATCCTACAATTGGTCCTAGCCTTAAAGATTTGAATGTTTCAATTTCTGATGAGAAAGAAGTTGAGTTTAAAATGCGCTACGAAAATTTGGAAGATAATTTGAAGCCCTTTTTTTTGCAGATGTACGCCAATCCTGTTCTCAATAAATTTCGATTTTCGATGGATTATGATTCTTAATTAGTGTTTAGTTTCAGTAATGTTTTGGACCTGCAACATAATTATGGACGCCAAATAAGTTACTATACTTGTTTGTAACTGCTGTTTTCTAACTCGAATTTATTAATGATTTTTTAATCTAAAGCTGGATGAAATTGGTGTGTTAGACCTATAACCATCTGAATAACATCATGTTAGTGGATATTTTTCGAAGTGCTTAATTTTTGTGAACCCATTGTGTTTTATGACTTTTTTTCTTTTGTTTTAGCCTTGATCCTATTCCTGTAATTTTCCATTCTTGACATACTTACTTTTTTTTCTTGATTAAATAAGTCATACGTTATATTTACATGCTATACATAGTAAATATAACGTATGATTTATTGACTGACATTTAATTATTTCATGTAAAAAGGGGTACATCTTAGTGTGCTTAATATACCTCAATGAACTCTCTAATCAAGGAAGAGGTGTTCTGAGTGCAAATAAATTCTAAATTGGAATCAGTTTAAAATTCGACCGACTAATTGTTTGGTTATTTCTATTTAATTCTCACATAAATGAGTTTATATCGACCTTTTGAGCTTTCTCTTGATTCAACTTCGAAGTTCTTAATTGATTTAATTAGTGGTGTCAATTTTAAAAAACCATAATTTCTAGCATCAAAATTTGGTTGCTTTTTCTGCATTAAACTTCCTACATCTCCCAAGAACGCCCAACCATCATCGTCTGCCACGTCTTCAATTGTAGCAGAGATAAATTTGATGATTTTTGGTGTGATTTTATCGACATTTTCCTGTTTTTGTCGTTTCTTGCCTTTCGATTCTGAGTCGTCTTCATCATCCTGCTGATTCTTGAGAATCTCGATGTAGATGAACTTGTCACACGCTACAATAAATGGTTCAGGAGTTTTTTTCTCTCCAATTCCATACACTGCTTTTCCTGCTTCTCGCAATCGTGTTGCTAATTTTGTGAAATCACTATCACTGGAAACCAGACAGAATCCGTCAACTTTTTCTGAATACAAAATATCCATCGCATCGATAATCATTGCTGAATCTGTTGCATTTTTTCCTGTCGTATATCCGTATTGCTGAATTGGAGTGATTGCATTTTCAAGAAGAACTTTTTTCCATTTATTAAGGTGAGGGTTTGTCCAGTCACCATATATTCGTTTAATGGTAGGATTGCCATATTTTGCAATCTCTGCCATCATTTCTTTGACGCGTGCGGAAGGAATATTGTCTCCATCTATTAGCACTGCTAGTCGTAAATCCATATTATTTTGTTGGTCGCTTCTTTGAGCGAAATTGTTAATGATTATTTTTAAATGCCTTGAGTGGCTTGTTCACAAGAATTTGTGAATCCATTAAAGTTAATGAGAATTCTTTAATAAGCCGTGAAAATTGATTAGTGTTACTTCAAATGTTTTAAAATGTCTTCGCTCAAAGGCAATGTTTTTGGTCCAATAACCGCAAGATACGTGCCATCAATATCAATTACGTATTTTTGAAAATTCCATTTGACTTTTGAGTTTTCTACGCCGTTGATACTTTTCATGGTGAGCCATTGATAGAGTGGATGCTGATTTTTGCCTTTAACATCTACTTTTTCTACCATTTGGAATGTAACACCATAGTTCTTTTGACAAAATGTCGCGATTTCATCAGTTGAACCAGGTTCTTGTCCTAAAAATTGATTGCAAGGAACTCCAATTATAGCGAGTTTGCCTCCATATTCATCGTAAAGTTTTTGTAAGTCTTCATATTGGGGAGTAAGTCCACATTTTGAAGCTACATTTACGATGAGTAACTTTTTCCCTTCAAAATTGTGCAAATCAAGCGGTGTGCCATCTAATGCGTTAATCTTAATATCATAAATTGATGTTGGAACAGAATCTGAAGTGTTCACTTGTGATTTAGACATGAATGAGAAGAATCCAAAGACGATCATAATAATAAATTGAGATTTCATTAATAATTTTGTTAAACAGACATAAATGAGTAATTCGAATTAATAACTGATAATTCCTCAGCGTTTACTGTCAATAATGGGATCTGTAACTCATTCTCAATCATTCCTTGAATAAATGAATTAGGAGTTGGCAAAACGCTTTCCTTATAGTAGGCAGCAGCAATAATGTCTGCATCAACTTTGGCTGCATAAGATAATAATTCCTCTTCGTAAGGTCTTGAGCTAGGTATATTTACTATTTCGTGTTCAACACCACTATCTGTGAGGTGTTTGCGGACAACTAATTGATTCGACTGTGTTTTGTGCTCAATCCATGAATCATTGTCATGACACGCCAATAAATGAATTTTCGCGTTAAATTTCTTAGCCATTCGAGCTGCAAATGTTGTAATTTGAATAGACTCTTTCGAGAAACTAAAAGGCATTACGATTGTGTTGATTTTATCTACTGATTTTTTACCTTGTGTAATTAAAAAAGGAGAACTCGCATTGCTAATCATTTTAACCGCATTACTACCAAATACTTTCTGAAATCCTTTTGCTCCATGAGTTCCCATGACTATAAGCGAAGCTTTCAAAAGATCACCAGCTTTCCCCATATCCTCGAAAAGATCACCAACAATGACCTTAGTAGTAAGCAACTTACGTTCTGACTCATTGTGACTAGCAATAACTTTCTTGAAGTTTGCTCTAGCGTCTAATTTCTCAGATGTCTTACCAACGATATGGAGTAAATAGACTAATCCATTATTTGCTACAGCCAGATCAATTGCAAGTCTAGCTGCACTTTCAGATACATGAGAAAAATCGTAAGGGACTAAATAAAGAGGAGAGTTAAACATTTTTTCGGTTTTAATTGCTTTGCAAGATTAAAGGTAGTAAAATCTAAATGTATTGTTGATTTTGGTGCTGAGAATAGTGAATAGTATTTTCTACTCTGATAATCAACGTAGAAAATGAGTTTTAAAAGTTATAATTTACTAAAAAACCCGCTAGAAATATTCCAGCGGGCTTCAGTTTTATGATTAGCCTATCTCTAGTTGAGTATAACTCTAAACCTAGTTTGTAAACCATCTTGGTTGGTAACTTGGATAAAATACACCCCATTTTCAAATGGCAAATCCAAGCTCAATTGATTTGCTGTAGAATAGTTATTCGTTAACAACAATTGTCCTTTCATATTAGTAACTAATAATTCAACTGAATTTTGTGTTTCACCAAAGCTCACAGTGATGTTTCCATTTGATGGATTCGGATAAAGAACAGCGTTTGGAATTCCAGTATTCTCAGTAATTCCTAGCCCCGTTATTACTTCACAAGCTGAAGTTTTTGTGCATCCATTGAGAGTAACTTCAACAGCGTACGAACCATTTGAAGTAGCTGTAAAGCTTTGACTCATTTCACCCATGATAGGCGAATTTCCGTTGTTACAATCAACCCATTGGTAGGTTCCTGCTCCATTCGCTGTTAAGATCGGATTGCTATTGGTTACCGTAGCATCTACTATTGTGATCGTTAAGTTTAGCGTTGATACACTATCACAACCATTTGATGTTGTACCCAACATAAATGTAGCCGTCGAATTATCAGCATAATAGGTGTTTCCATTGATCCACATAAATGAATCACATGCTACTTGAACATCAGGAACACTTACTGAGTTCCATATAGTTAAATTGAGAGTAACAATCGAATCGCAACCAACAGAGTTTGTTAATGCGAAAGTAGCAGTGGTATTTGATGCATTGTAAGTTGTTCCATCGATCCATGTATGTGTATCACAAGCAGAAAGTATATCTGTACCTGCAGATGAGTTTGTGATAACTAAGTTAATTGACATTACGCTATCACATCCTAAAGCATTTGTGATTGTGTCCATGTAAGGTCCAGAAGCCGACCAAACAAAGTTACCACTTGGAGATACCATACTATCACAAGCGGAAAGAGGTACTGTAGAAGATGTTGGAACACATGCAACACAAGCGTTCATAGAGTGAGTTCCTAAAGAATCAATCATGTTGATTGGGAATACATCCCATTCAGTTGCTCCGATTGCCCAATTTAGCTGTCCTTGTTGTATGTTTATACTACGTATGAGAGTGTTATTATTTGTTGCTCCAGTTCCAACAGGCCATCCAGAACCTGGATCTACACCGATAATTCCGATGATGTCAAGAGTGTCACCTGTACTGATTTTTTTAATCCACATCGCGTCATCTCCATTGTAAAATGTTAAGGTGTGAGTGGTATCAGCAACGGCCAAAATTCCAGCACTAGCACTTGGGTTTGCTGTAACAAAGACATCGCCAGCTGCTAGCATACCAACAGGGAAAAGACTATCTGTAGCAATTGGAGACCCATTGTTTGCACGATAAATGACGTAATCCGATAAGTTTACTGCAGAACCTGTTGGATTGTAAATTTCAAATGCTTTATTGCTTGATGATCCTTCTTCGTATTCCGAAAAGAATAATTCTGAGCATTGGCTATTTGCACCAAATGCTGTTAGTAGTAATGTAAAAAGTAGGGTTGATTTCATGTGGGTTTAATTTAGTGTTGTAACTATTAAATATTTAGATCTGTTGATCAAAAAAAACTGATGCAAAAGTACGGATATTTTAATGAAAATTTAGTCTATTATAACAATCTCTCCAAGATCTACCTTTTCTTTTTTATCTTTTATCTCAAATTCATAGAAAAGTGGCTCGGTACCACCAGAAATTGTAAAAGTTGTATCTTTTGAGTAGACGTAAATACGGTACTTCCCCTTTCTTAAATAGTCAAACTTAAAGGTTCCATCGAATCCAGCACGCATGTCATCATCGTAGACAGTATTGTTACCATAAGTTATGTAAACACGAACCTCAGAGCCTGGATGTTCTGATAAAAGTTGCGTAAAAGAGGTGTTGTAATCCATTACTTGAATAGTTCCTTCTACAGAAGCTCGACCTCCTGTTCCTTCATATTTTTGACATCCTAAAAGTGAAATTGCTAGTGCAATAAAAGCGATTTTTTTCATGTGATAATATTAGTTTGCAAGTAGTTTAATTGTTTTTGTGAATTCATTAGATTCGAAGCGCAGTAGATGCATTCCTACTGCGAGTTTGAGATCTGCCTTCGAAATGGTGATACTAAACTTTCCTTCTGGATGAATTGTTTCATGGGAAATAATCTCCTTAACAAGTTTGCCATCTACGCTGTATAATTTAAGAGATAGTTGAGTTGGGTTAGCGAGTTCGTAATTCACGATAAATTCATCAATGAAAGGATTAGGATACACTTCAGCTTGGAAGTCCAGTGTGAAGAAATTCGCCTTAAGTGTTTCGTCCGAAACAATATTCTCTTTAATAGTATTCAAGCTAGAGTCTGCTAATGATATTGATGAGGGTTCCCAATTTTTAAAAGTGTATCCCGGATTTGCAATCGCAGTTACTGTGACAGGTAGTCCGTTAAAATAGCGTCCAGTCCAAGGTAGACTATCTGGAACAATTGTATTAATTTTGATGTAGCCAGCTCCAGGGGGATCAACTTTTAGCGTCACATTCACTTGACTTACATATCCAAACATGCTTTGTAGGTGGTCGCGTACCTTTTGTGGTCGCTGATCTGTGAATGATATAAGCGTATCTACATTTAATCTCCAAGATGCAAGATCTGTACTTCTTGCAATATCTTCAGTAAATCCAAATATATTGATTGAGCCCTCGTTCCATTTTCCAAAATGTCTAGCCATCTCAGGATCTAAGTCAGCTTCCATCTTACGCACTAATTTTTCGGTTACAGTAGGGTGGAAGTTAGTGTTCAATAAATCAGCATACCGCGTGTTGAAATAATCTAGATATGCTTGATTCGTCAATAAATTTTTAATAATTGTTGGGTGTACACTTGTATAAGTTGGCCCCAGAATATCTCCTAAATAATTGTAGTCAAGTAGCGCGTCAAAAAAGAGAAGTCCAGTTCCTAAATCAGTATCCCATAAGATATAGCGCCACTTGCCTTCTTCATCTTTAGATTTCCAGTATTTAACATTGTTACTAGATATTTCGCTCACCCAATCGACATTACAATAGAATGTTTCTGCAATGAAGTAATCAGCAACATTTTCAACATCTATAAGGTTGTCAGAAACATATTTAAATGTTGAATCATCCGATAAATCATTAGTTTGAAGGAAGTTTACCATTGCTAAGAAATCTAAATTATCTCCAGCAAGAACATCTCCTTCAAACCTTAGTAAATCGATATTATTTTTATTGGTATTGCTATAATTTTCTTCGATATAGCTGTCGTCTTGGCGTTCACGTAATCCATAAACACCCCAATATTCTCCATTTAAGAAGAGAACGCAGGGTTCGTAAGCCATGTGTTCGATATCCATTCCTTCAGTTGCTCTGTGCATAAATGCATCCCTAAAATGTGTTGTGTTGTAATCGATTCCAGCATTTCGAATGTTAAAATTCTTATAGCGCTTCCGATAAGGTTTTTCGGGGAAGAGCTGGTATTGAATCCACTTTTCGTTGTAGTCATCTTTAGCCAGAATTCTAAAACTCTTTTGAGGCCATGCTTTTGAGAAGTTACCGTGAATTTTCAATCCAGCAGCTTGAGAGAAGCCAAGATTTTTATTACGATCAAAATATTCGACATGGCATTCTTTTTCCCAACCTGCCCAGAAATTAGATCCTTGGAAAGGATAGTTAATTGAATCAGCGTTCGGACCGAAAACATAGAGGCCAGTTGTGTAATCCCATAAATTATCTGGATCAGTACTTATTGAAATAACGGGCAATGTTACTGTTTCATTGATCAGATAACTTGCAACAGACGATTTACTAGGTAGTAAATTAGGGTCTTGTGCTAAAAGTCGAGCCTTTAATGTTAAGTTAGCATTCACAGAAATTGGGCTGGTATAAATAGGTGATGTTGCTCCTGGAATGCTTCCGTCTAAGGTGTAATATATATCACCAGGAAGTGTGCTTGAAAGCATTACAGTTTGTCCCGTGGTATAAAATCCAGCTCTAAGAGAAATGTTAGGTGGTAGAGCATACCCTGCAAAACAACTAACTAGTGCATTACTAGTGTCAGGAGTTGGGGTATCAAAAATGCACCAATTCGATCCTGCATCAGTACTTCTACCGTAGGAGTTGTTAAGGTGAGTTCCATTGATAACGATTTCATCAATTTTAGTGCCTCCAGTATCGTAAAGTTTTAATCGAGATGGAAAACTGGAGATATTAAAATTTGTATGCAAATTAGTTGCAGCACCAAATGCAGGGTAAGTTATAGTACTATTTCGAACACCGATTGCAAAATATGGAATTGAACTCATGTCATCAGATAGAGCATCGACATCGTGAATTTCAACCGAGAAAACATTTGTTCCCAATCGCTTCGCTGAGTTCATTGCTTCTAGGTTGATGAAGTAGATCTCAAGATCGCCTCCAGCATAAAGTACGGCTTCACGTTCTTCGTAGGCAAGTTCATTGAAAAGTGGTGTAATGTTTGGAACTCCAATATTGTTTCGTGCAATCTCAACACCATTTAAATAAGCCACAAATGAATCATCATAATCTAATGCAACGATGCCAATTGAAATAACAGATGTATCAGCTAAATTAAACTCAGTTCTCATATATAAACTCGGAACAGGGCTAATAATCGTAGAGTCATCGCCATCTCCATAACCAATCCCTGCAAGGCCTAATGCCCACGAACTTGTATCAAAAATAGGGGTGTTCCAGTTAGTTGAGGGTAAAGATGTTCCAGGAAAGTATCTCCAAGGCATGATTGGTACAACTGGCAACTCCCAATGGTCAAATACATCAGTTCTATCTTTTTCGGATGCAAATACAATTAAATGATCATTTGCTTCAATATTAATCGAAGGGAAAATCCAATCGGCCTCATTATTATCAAGCAGTGATAATCGATATCCATTTAAATCAATAGTGGAACTACCAGCATTATATAATTCAATCCAATCTGGGTAGTCGCCATCTTCATCAGCAATTCCTGTATTTTGGGCTGCAGATATTTCATTGATAACTATCTGAGCATCTAGCCATTGAGTACTGATTGATGTGAGTAGCAAAAGCAGTATGGGCTTAATCATATAATACATGTATTTTGCATCTAAGGTATTAAATTATAGATTAGAAAAAAAATATCAGATTGAACAATTCATTGATCGTCTTAGGCGATTAAAATTTGTTAGAGATTACTAACTATTGGATAGTTAATTCACTTAACATAAGTTGAATACATTTCTTATGTCATAGACCATTATTTGAATTTTGTAAGATTAGCAATTAGAAATTGTTGTTTTTGTGTGAAATCAATTTTTAGTGAATTTTGTTCATCATCATGTATTAGAGGATGACCGCTAATAAAAGTAGATGGGTTTTGGCTGCCATTTGATTTCCAATACCTTTTGATAAGACTCTGATCAGATCTATAAATAGCAACTAGCATGCCTCGCTCACTATCTTCATAGATAATAATTTCATTTTCGGGATTTTTATTGATTTCCATGGTTCATTATATTCGAAGGGTACTTTTCCCCTATAGTGTGTGCTTCTAAATGTAGGCTTTGAGAAAAGAGAAGCAAACTAAAATAGACTAACGTTATTTTACATGTAAGCCAAGTTACAATAATATAGAGAAGAGTTAACTCATAGAAATGAAGAATGAAAATAATTTGTTTGAATGCCTTTAAAACTCGACACATTGATATGAGGTTTAACTTTGCTTGTAATACCTCATTTAATTGATAGTTTCAATCTTTGAATTTGAGTTCTGTTTCCGTTTAGATTTATAAAATAGTTCCCTGGTCTCAAATTAGGAATCTCTAACTCAACTGATTTGACATCTGTGAAATTTCTAGTGCTCACTTTTCTTCCATCCATTGAATAGATTTCAACTTGATTAAATGCTATGCTTGATTCAATGTGAATGTACTTATCAATGCTAGGGTTTGGATAGATTTGTGCTGCTGGAGAATTTTTTTCTACTAGTGATAGTGTAGAGACTGAGTTTACAATCCAAGTACAAGTGTCGGAGTCAGTCGGATCATCAAGGTTGTAAACTCGAACACGGATTGTGCCCCCACCAATAATGCCCATTGGCTGAAGAGTTAGTTTAATATAGCTTGTAGTAAGAGAAGAGAGAGGCACCATTGTAGTCATATAGCCAATTTGCGGAATTCCATAGTAGCATAATTCTTCAATGCACATGGAACCATCCCAAGCTATCGGTAAGTCATTGTAAACAACTTCTAATCCAGGATTCACCGAAGTCATGGAGACATTCTCTATATAAAAATCACTTTCGCTATATGCGTTTGCGTTAATTTCTAATAGGATAGTGTCATTAGTGATCCATTCAAACGATTGGGAAAGACTAAAAAGAGACGAGAGAGTGAATGCAATAGATAGAATTGAAATGTTGTAAGACATGATGTATATTTTAAGCTTTTCAAAGATACATTAATGATATATATAGAGTTGTAACAAATGTTACGGCAATAAGAGAGGATGAGATGGGTGTGTCATTTTAGTTGACTTTCTTTTACTTGTAGGATACGCTAATATGATTAATTTCATACTAATTTAGCCTATTAATTATCAAAACCTAACAAATCAATATAGATGAAACAACATGTTTTTATTATCTTAATTCTAGTTTTTCTCTCATCATGTAGCACGGTTAATGATTTTCTCTTAATGAAGAAAGGGAAGGTTGTACAGAAAGATTTTAAAGAGGTAATTCCAATTACTTTGAAAGGTGATCACGTTATCATTGAGGTTAAAATTAAGGGTCAATACTTAAATTTTTTACTGGATACAGGTGCGCCCAATGTTATTTCTTTGGAAGCGGCTAATCGACTAAAATTAAGCACTAAAAAATCAAGTGATGTTCGTGATTCAGAAGAGCGTGTTTCAAAGGTTGGTTATCTTAAACTTGATACACTCAGCGTTGGTAATTTAGATTTCATTAATACAGGGGTTGCGATAACGGATCTCAATAAATCGGAATCAATAAACTGTATGCGTATAGATGGAATATTAGGAGCCAATTTAATGCAGAAAGCTGTTTGGGCAATTGATAGTAAAAAAGAAATTGTGACTGTAGCGAGTTCTATGGAAATATTAGGTGTTTCAACAAAAGTTACACCAGTTTCGTTTAAGCCAAGTTTTGGAAGAAGTCCACACATCAAGGTTATGTGTAATGGTGAAGAAGTTAGTTTACTTATTGATACAGGCTCTGACGGTTTGATTACAATGCCTGCATCTACTTTTGAAAAGGTATCTGATGAAAATACTTCTTCCATGTTTGGATTTGGATCGAAAGGGAGCGGACTTTCAGGGCAGTTATCAGAAGATACCGTTCGTCATGCTATAATTTCTAATTTCTCTATTGGCGAACATGATTTGAATCGTCAAATGATCAAATTTTATAGAGAATCAGATAGGGTAGGAATGGAATTTCTAAAAAATTACATCGTTGTCTTTGATTGGTTTGAAAAAGAGATGACTCTAATTCCAAATACAAAAGAGATTACCACGTCAATAAACTCGTATGGATTTAGTTATGTCTTAACAGAAAATAGTTTAGTTGTCTCTTTCATTTACAACAACTCAAGCGCAGAAATAGCTGGCTTAAAAATTGGTGATCAGATTATTGAAGTAAACGGTACTAAGTATGATGAAATATCACGCGATCGATATTGTGAAGTTATATATAGTGAGATTTTACAGATTGGAGGACCTCTCTCTGTTTCTGTAATGAGAGGAGATGAAAAATTAACCTTTGATGTTAACACAACAACTTTACTCGAATAGATCTATGGACTTAACCTTCCCTAATATTAATCCTCACACACTAGATGTTGGAACCTTAATTTTTAGGTTTATACTATTCATCTTTAATTAAGCTAAAAGTTGGATAATTATGTAAATGATAAGTCCAATAGATGTCTTACTTTTACCTTAAGCATAATTTACTATGAACTATATTTTCTCGTTGTGTTTCATACACCAGCCGCATATTTTAGCACTTTCGGTTTTTGCCAAAGCTCAATTTCAACGCTCTAAAAACCAAAAGAGCTAAAATCTCTCAATGCTAAATGCTAATTATAGTCTGTTGTATTAACTGAATACTAAAGTTAGCTTTGCATACTTTAATTAGCAATGAAAACAAAACAAAACATACTTATAAATTTTGGAGAAAGAGTTCGTGAAATCCGAAAGAAAAAAGGACTTTCTCAAGAGGAATTAGCTCATAAAGCGGATTTACATAGAACTTATATTGGTATGATTGAAAGAGCGGAAAAAAATATAACTCTTCTAAATATTAAAAAAATTGCTAATGCACTTGAAGTTAGTATAATCACAATATTGAAGGATTAATATGCATTTATCAGACGTTTTTAAATTTACACAAGGGCTTGGTCAAAAAGGACATCAAATAGGTAGAAAAGTTGGAGATGCTATCGAATTAGTAACTTTAGCAATGGTTTACAGAGATACCGAACTATCAAAGTATTTGGAAATTGAGAATGGTGTTGAAGGTGCAACCACAGCTAAACATAAAGTAGAATTTGCATTCTATAATCTTGATGATAATGGGAAACCAACAAAAGAATCAGACGACTTATTTGGAATTATAGAGTGCAAAAAAGTTGGAGTTGAGCAAACAGTTAAGCAAAACTTTAAGACTTGGAAAGCTAAAAATGAAAATAAGAAGGATTTTCATTTAACAAATGGCTATTCTTTTACAATCTCACCAAGTGCTACCAATTTTAAATGGTCTATTAGCGTACTAGGTATTAGTAACGATAATAACATAAGAATTTCAACTACAAAAATTGTAAATAAAGTTGAAGTAAATTCAGAAACTTATGAATTTACTTGTCCAGCAAATAGTCAAGTTTTAATTGGTCACGATATCTCTAATAATTTATTTGTTTTAGGTCCAAATGAACAGTTATCTACAATTGATAACTCAATAAAAAAATGTGTTGTAATTCAGATAAAATCCTTATTAGCCAGTAACATAAAAACAATACACGTTAACGATTCTCTTCCAGGTCCACAAACACCAGAAAAAGCTAAACAAGCATCTTTTGTTTCACTTGACGTCAGAAAAAAAGTGTTAGGTAGGTTTGATAAAACAGAAAACAATGATTTTATTTCTATTTTAGTAATTGGAGAAGCTTCCCATTGGGAGGGAAAAAGTAGGTCAATGGTTAGATTATGTAATGATTTAAATTTAATTGTACCTGATGCAGTTCTCGTAAAATTATTTAGAGGCTTTGAAATACATTTTGGAGATAACTACCAAGAAATGATTACTAAAACAAACTATCGACTTAATGAAAATGTTCGAGAATTAGTAAATGCTGTAATTGAACATTTTGACAATAAAGCCCTCTTTGAAATGGGAACTCAAAACTTTATGGAATTTGAGCATTTTGTGGAAAATAATAAAAACAAAGTAAGATTAAAGCCTTTAGTTTAGCCCAGTTTAAGCATTGACCTTTCTTTGCCAATTGCTTCATTATGTAAATGAGACAAGTCAACTACTGCACCAAATTTTATAAATTCATCATAGAATTTGTCATAATTATTTCCCCAATACACCATAGAACAAGCCATAGGAGCACCTTTACCAACATCCAATCCGTTTTCTAAAAACTTTAGCCTTGTATCGTACAAAAAGCAAACTGCATTGGCTTTTCCAAAAACACTTTGCTTCCAATGACTAGTATTAGCTGCTATTGGAATTAATGCTAAAACTTCAGAATTATAGTTTTCTTTAGCCAAAGCACATTTTACCAACCAATTTTTTATTGTTGTTCCTCTTTCTCTATCTGAACCATATGGTGGATTTACGTAAATAGTCGGAAAATCCCAAGACTCTTTTAATCCATCCTTTGAAGGTAACGAAAATTCTGTTTCTGCATTAACAATTGAATACTCGTTCGAACAAGGGTCTAACGAAATAGTTCCATCAAAAAAATCACGTACTGTATCAACATATTTTTTGGGAGTTCCCCAAGTTTGACTTTTAGAATTTACTGTTCTTCCTGCACTCATTTTTTTCGCTAATTATAGTATGCAAATCTAACAACAATATTTGACTTTTACAAATCTAAATCTAAAAATCCAACACTTGTTCAAGCACATTTATTTTTTGCCTACGCTTTTAGCCAATGCTTAAAAAATAAAATATCTTAAACGCCAACGCTAGCAAGTTTGCGGAAAAAAAGTACGAAAACACAACACCGTATAAAATTAATTGCTAAAGATGGTTAAGAAAAATGTTTTTCCTTACAAAGAAACTCAAAGTTAAACTGAAAAATTGTAACTTTAAAAACGCAACTAGCCTTATACAAATCCGTTAGTCTTTGCGCTTCACACACTATTTTCGAGTGCACAATTTTGTGATCCAGCATCATTAGTAGTCCAACAAGTTAGGGCAAGTGATACAGATCCAGCAATTGGATTTGAGCTGAACCGTCACTTTGTATATTTTAATCCCACATGCACTTCTAAAAACACGCTCTTAGTTCACTTGGTTGGATCATTCGACAACCCTTCGAGCACAACACTTTTTCCTGCCCTAGCAGCAAACAATGGATTCCATGTACTTGTCTTAAAGTACCCAAATGGTACCGCTGCGCAATCGGCTTGTGGTGGAAGTTCTGATCTAAATTGTTATTTGAACTTCAGAAAAGAAATTCTCGAAGGAATCAACTATAGCACTGAAGTCAATGTTGACGCTCCTAATAGTGCTTACAACCGTTTAATCAAACTTTTAATCTATTTAGGCGGAACAGACCCTAGTCAAAACTGGAATCAATTTTTCACTGGAATTACAACTTCATGGGATAAAGTAATTATTTCTGGTCATTCACAAGGAGGAGGACATGCTGCAGTAATTGCTATCAACAAACCAGTGAAACGCGTATTAATGTTTGCGTCACCGAATGATGACAGTGTGTTTTTCAACGCAGGAGCAAGTTGGACAACAGCCCCACATATTGTTGCTGATTCTAATTATTATGGTTTCAACAATACGAATGATGACGTTGTTAATTTTCCCGAACAATTTGAGATTTGGAGTAATTTAGGAATGGCAACCTTTGGAGATAGCGTCTATGTTGATGCTAATACATCCCCTTACAATGATACGCGACAGCTCTACATAAAGTATGACACAACAGGATTAGGAGGAAATCATAGTGTTATGATTTTGGATAGTAAAACTCCTATTGATGGATTTGGAAGTGTCCGCTTTGCTCCTGTTTGGGAATATATGCTCGGCATGGATCAAGCTTCTGCTAGTCTCGCTATTATGGATCACATTGAGGAGTTTATTATTTATCCTAACCCCGCGTATGATTATGCAATTATTAAGACAAGTAATCTTTCGCTAAATTATCAAATAATTGTACATGATCTATTTGGAAGAGAAATGCAAGTTGCATTTACACAGAAGGCAGATCAAATAATTTTGAATACTTTGGACTTGACTCCAGGGGCTTATAATGTTCGATTAACTACTTCAAATAGCGTTATACAACATAAAATGGTGGTTAAGTGAAGAATATTTTATTCCTATAATGGTTTTACTAGCCAAACCAAACATCGTAAATTATCTCAAAACCTGCTTTTTCATTTACACGTTGGATAATTATTTGTTTTCCATGAGTTAATTCTTCTCGCATTACCGAGGAATCCATCTTTAAGTAAAGTGTTCGATTTCTTATTGTAATTTCTCTAGTTCGATGCGCAACTGCAGTTCCCATCATATCAGGCCATGCTTTGATAACATCGAGTTCTTTCATTTTACCATCCAATCCGTACGCTTTCAACCATCGATCGATGACATCTTTTAGCGGAGATTCATTGGCAGTACGTTTAAGATCACTCATGGTATAAAGATAGTTTTTTTCGATAGTATCAAGAAAATTAAAGATCTAAAAATAGAAGTATGTAATAACTACATAGTACCAATATTATTCATCCATGAATTACTCCATTTTCCACATGAAAGATCTTACACTCCAATTCATTGGATGCAAATATCTCCCGAATTCGATCTTCATCAGTATCTGTCACGATCACTTGTCCAAAGAAATTATCTGCTACTAAAGTCATTAATCGGTTCACACGAATACGATCAAGTTTATCAAAAATATCGTCAAGAAGTAGAACAGGTGTTACTCCTAACTTTTGCTTGAGCCATTCATATTGGGCCAACCTAAGTGCTATTATAAACGACTTCTGCTGTCCCTGAGATCCAAATTTCTTTACAGGATGCCCCTTTATTTCAAAGAGAAGATCATCCTTATGAGTTCCTGCATTTGAATACCTTGTATGAGCGTCTTTACGTTCAAATTCTTCTAAGAGTTGATCAAGTCGAGTATCATTTAACTGTGATTTATAATTCAACTCTACTTGTTCACTTTCATTTCCAATTGCGTTGTAATGCTTCTGAAAAACAGGAATAAATGCTTCAAGAAAAGATTTTCGTTTATCATAAATACGATGCCCTAACTCCACCATTTGTACATTCCAAACATCTATTGATTCACGGTCAAACAAGCGATGCTCTGCCATGTTTTTTAATAACGCATTCCTCTGTGCAAGAACTTTCCCATACTTCACAAGATCATCTAAATACCTCCTGTCAAATTGAGAAATAATACCATCCATCCATTTTCTTCGGAGATCACTTCCCTCAGAAATCAAATCTCGATCATAGGGAGAAATCATTACCGCTGGATATTGGCCAATATGATCTGCTAATTTCTCATATTCTTTCTTATTTCTTCTGAAAACTTTTTTTGCTCCCACTTTTACAGCACAATGAATCGAAATAGTATTCTCATCCTTAATCCAGTCTCCTTGAATAACAAAAAAAGGTTGGTCAAACTGAATATTCTGCCGATCCACTACATTCATGTAAGACTTGCACATACTCAAATAGTGTACTGCATCTAATATATTAGTCTTTCCAACTCCATTATTACCTACAAAACAATTTATTCCTTTGGAAAACGAAATATCCGCTTCATCGTAGTTTTTAAAATTGACAAGATGGAGGTTTTGCAAATGCATAGGAACAAAATTAATGGAAATCTCTCATTCTCTCTCAGCATTGTAATTTTAATCAAAAAAAAACTATTTTTGCGTCGCTTAAATCATTAGGATGTTAGAAGATATTACAGGAGAAGAAATAAAGAGAAAATTCAAGACAAACAAGAAATTACGCATAATCACTTTTGTCGTTGGGGCAATTGTTATTCTCGTATTAGGGTATTTCCTATATCGTCAGTTTGTTTGGAACCCAGCCAATGAAAAATCAAAAGATGTTTACTGGCAAGCATTAAACTATGCGGCATTAGATTCTACTGATATGGCAATTGACGATTTAAAGGGCTACGCAAAAAAATACGATGGTAAAGTCGGCGGTGAAGTTTCTCAGTTTGTTTATGCTCGTCAATTAATGAGTAAAGGTGAGTTTAAGAAAGCACAGACGCAACTTGAAGGAGTTGATTTAGAAGATACCTACGTAAAGATTATGACAATAGGTCTTCAAGGAGATTGTCAGTCTGAACTTAAGAAATATGAGGATGCTGCAAATACCTACATGAAAGCAGCAGACATGATCGAAAATGATCTGACTACTCCTATGTATCTTTTAAAAGCTGGATTGTGCGCCGAAGAAATTAAAAACTTTGAGAAGGCAGCAGAACTATATGAACGAATTAAAGATGATTTCCCTCAGTATGCATCTCAAAAGCAAGTTGAAAAATACTTAGCTAGAGCTTCTAGTAAAAAGACTTCAAAATAAAAGCATAGATGGTATGGCGACAGTAAATCGCAATTTATCTGAATATGATAAGGAAGAAATTCCAAATGGTGCCGATTTTAAAATCGGCATTGTTGTTTCTGAATGGAACAATGCTATCACATTCAATCTTCTTAAAGGTGCGAAGAAAACACTTATGGACAATGGTGTGAAAGAAGAAAATATAGATGTTCGACTTGTTCCTGGTGCCTATGAACTACCCCTTAGTGCTCAATTTTTTTGTAAAAGCAACAAGGTTGATGGAGTTGTTGCAATTGGAGTCGTAATTCAAGGAGAGACACGGCACTTTGATTTTGTTTGTGAAGGTGCATCTCAAGGTTTAATGGAAGTTAACTTGAAATACAATACGCCAGTATCTTTTTGTGTACTTACGGATAATAACGAACAACAATCTATTGATCGTTCAGGAGGAATTCACGGAAATAAAGGTGTCGAATGTGCGATTGCCTGCATGAAAATGATTGAGCTGAAGCGCTCTTTTTAATCAAAATACTATTATGACACTCATTAAATCAATTTCTGGAATTCGCGGAACAATAGGCGGCGCAGTTAACGAAGGACTTACTCCACTTGATACAGTGAAATTTGCAGCAGCTTACGGAACTTGGATTATCAATCGCAATTATGGGACTAAAGTTTCTATTGTTATCGGACGTGATGCTCGAATTTCAGGTCCAATGATTTCTGATTTAGTCAGTGCAACACTCGTAGGTTTAGGTATTGATGTCATAAATCTAGGACTATCTACTACTCCAACTGTTGAAATCGCTGTTCCGATGGAAAATGCTGAAGGCGGAATCATTCTTACCGCAAGTCACAATCCCAAACAATGGAATGCACTGAAATTATTAAATGAGAAAGGTGAATTCCTTTCTGGAGAAGATGGAAAAGAAGTTCTTGCCATTGCAGAAGATGAAGCATTCAACTTCGCAGAGGTAGATGACCTAGGTAATATTCAAAATAACAACTCATATCTTCAAAAACATATCGATGCTATTCTTGAACTTTCTCTCGTAAACCGCGAAGCAATTGCTGTGGCGAACTTTTCTGTTGTGGTTGATGCTGTTAACTCTACTGGAGGGATCTTCGTGCCTGCTATGCTAAGAGCATTAGGCGTTACAAACATTACCGAATTATACTGTGAACCAACAGGACACTTTCCACACAATCCAGAGCCACTACCAGAGCATTTGACAGATTTATCTGATAAAATCAAAGAAACAGGCGCTGATTTAGGTATCACCGTTGATCCTGACGTAGATCGCTTGGCTTTCGTGTGTGAAGATGGATCAATGTTTGGCGAAGAATATACCCTTGTTGCCGTTGCTGATTATGTATTGAGTAAAACACCTGGAGCAACAGTCTCTAACCTTTCTTCTACACGTGCATTGAGAGATGTGACAGAAGCAGTTGGTCAAACTTACCATGCATCAGCCGTTGGAGAA
Source organism: Bacteroidota bacterium (assembly GCA_024280295.1). GTDB lineage: Bacteria > Bacteroidota > Bacteroidia > Flavobacteriales_D > Crocinitomicaceae > UBA4466. The sequence goes on along the minus strand of JAJRQK010000018.1, from coordinate 18,804 downwards.
GTTAATGTTGTTACAAAAATGAAAGCTGAAAATGCTGTTATTGGTGGTGAAGGAAATGGAGGGATCATCTATCCAGAATTGCATTATGGGCGTGATTCATTGGTTGGAATTGCTCTTTTCTTGTCGCTTATGGCTGAGAAAAACATCTCAATTTCTAATTTACGCGATAGTTACCCCAAATACACGATTTCAAAGAATAAAATTCAGTTAACACCAGAAATCGACGTTGACAAAGTTCTAAGTGAAATGGCGAAAAAGTATGCACACGAAGAAGTTGATACAACGGATGGGGTGAAAATTTACATCGGAAAAGAATGGGTTCACCTACGGAAAAGCAACACTGAACCAATCATTCGAATTTATTCTGAAAGTAAAGATTTAGATGCGGCAAATAACCTTGCTCATCGTATTATGGATGAAATACATGCGTTAATATAGTAATCCCTACGCTCTAATTGAATACTATTGCAGTGATTGTAAGTATTAGCGAAAAAAAAGAACATTCCATTGAACCAAACTTAACCATTCATGTACAGGTTTAAAAATCGTCACATGAAAAAGATATTAGGTTTAATTTGCGTCTTATTAATTACAATACACGCTTCGGCAGGAGATGAAAAAGTAGTGCCATCAGAGATCAAAAAAGTTACTGTTTATTCTCAAGGAGCTCAAATTTATAGAACTTCAGTCTATACTATTAGTAAAGGTGTTACTGAGGTTGTTATTGAAGGAATCAGTCCACGAATCGACCCGAAAAGCTTACAAGTAAAAGCAACGGGAAATGTAATTTTATTGGATTCAAAATACAGCATATATTACCCGAAACCATCAGAGTTAACACTTGAAGGGCTTCCTCTAAAAATCAGAAACAGCATTATCGACCTTGAGGATTCTATTCTTTTAGTAAATTATGTAATTCAAGATTTTTCAGACGAAATTTCCGTAATGAATGCTACTAAGAAAATTTTGATGAATAACGGTGCCGTTCGTGGTCAAGGAAAAGTGAATGATTCGATCGGATTGCTTAAAGAGGCTATCGAATATTATACTGTTAAAATGATGGAAATCAATAAGAAACTCCAAACATTAAATCGAAAAAAAGCTTCAGAAAATAAAGAGCTTCGTAAGATGCAAGAGCGATTGACAGCCTTAAGAAACCATCAGACAAGTGAAAATTTAAATGCTCCGCCAACTGGACCAATTCATCGAATTACGATCACACTTAAAGCAATTGACTACGCAAAAGGTAAGTTGGATATCTCTTACCTCGTAAGTCAAGCTGGATGGGTTCCTCTTTACGATCTTCGCACAGAGATTACTAGTGGAAAGGTCAACTTGAACTACAAAGCACAAGTTTATCAAAATACAGGTGTTGATTGGGAGGGGGTACGATTGAATATCTCAACGAATAACCCGTATCAAAATAAGACGAAACCAACCTTACACCCTTGGTATGTAGATTTCTACGTTTACAATAACAATACTGGACGTGCCAGAGGAAATGGTGGAAGTTATAGAGACGGACTGAAAAAGAAAGCTGAGTCCTACGGATTTAATCAACCAAGTTCTTCATCACCCGTAGATTCAGAGATTAGTTATGAAGAAGAGGCTCGACTTGCCGATGAATTTGTAGAAGTTGTTGATCACATGATTTCTGCTGAATTTAGAATCGATTTACCTTATACGATCAAATCGAATAATGAGCAATACATGGTTCTTATTAAAAATGTTGATTTAGATGCAAATTTCAAATATTATGCTGTTCCTAAGTACGATAATGCAGCCTACCTAGTAGCTGAATTGACTAAACTTGACGAGCTTCAACTAGTTCCTGCAAAAGCAAATATATTCTTTGATGGAAGTTACTTGGGTGAAACCTACCTTGATCCAACAACCATGGATGATACATTGCAACTGAGTCTTGGGAAAGATCCAAACATCATTGTAAAACGAACACTATTGAAGAAGGAATTAAAAGATAAAGTAATTGGAACGAAGAAAGAACGAACGTTTGCCTATAGTATAGAGGTGAAGAATTTAAAATCTAAATCAATCGAAATTATCATCCAAGATCAACTTCCTATTACACAAAATGCAGATATAGAAATTGTAGCATTGGAATTGAGTAAAGGAAAATTAGATGAAAGAACAGGTATCATTGAATGGAGTTATACCATCAAGCCAAAAGGGAAAAAAGACATCATTTTCAAATATAAAGTGAAGCATGATAAAGATGAGAATTTAACAATCAATTAATTGATCAAGTCTTCGCTGAGAGTTCTTGATTTTGACATGAATTTCTTGTGACCTAAAGTCGATCTCTCATTAAATTAAAGATTAACCTACAACATACCGACTTCGAGGCTGCAATTTTCAGTTTTAGGAGTCGGTTTTTTGTTCTCAACACTTCATCGGTGGTAAATTGTGATTTATTCGCATCATATCATCCACTGTTTTACTACATTTGAATACAATGAAGAAGTTCGATATTCCGAGTCACTATAAATCTCCTATAATCTCCAAGGTTAAAGCCAAAAGGCTGATGGAGGATCCGCGGAAAAAGAACTTTTCTCCTACCTATCTCGATTTCGGAAACGTAGAATTTATTATTAGTCGTCACTTTGGGTTCTGCTACGGCGTTGAAAATGCAATTGAAAAGTCATATAATGCGATTCAGAATAATCCTGATAAGAAAATATATTTGCTCAGTCAGATGATTCACAACCCTACTGTCAATGCTGATCTTCAAAGTATGGGAGTTAAATTTATTCAAGATACAGAAGGTAATCAATTATTACCTTGGGATACTATACAACCAGAGGACATCGTAATCATTCCTGCCTTTGGAACAACCTTAGAAACGGAAAAAATTCTAACGGAAAAAGGAATTGATGTTACTACATATAATACAACTTGTCCATTTGTCGAAAAAGTTTGGAATCGTTCTACGAAACTGGGAGAACAAGATCATACAATAATCATTCATGGCAAATACTTGCATGAGGAAACAAAAGCTACTTTTTCACATAGCAAAGAAAATGCACCTTCGCTAATTGTCAAAGACATTATTGAAGCCAATTTTTTGGTCGAATATATCCATGGAAAGAAAACAACGGAGGAATTTTTTCATTTTTTTGATGGCAAGCACTCGTTGAATTTTGATCCTAACAAGGATTTGAATAAAGTGGGAGTTGTCAACCAAACAACGATGCTCGCTACTGAAACACAGACTATTGCTGACTTAGTTAAGGATGCTATGATCGAAAAATTCGGAAGTGATTCTTTGAAAAATCATTTTGCAGATACTCGTGACACACTCTGTTATGCAACAAACGATAACCAATCGGCCACAATGAAACTTTTGGAGGTTGAAGCTGATCTCGCAATTGTAGTTGGAGGTTACAATAGTAGCAATACCTCACATCTAGTTGAACTTTTAGAACCGAAATTCACTACCTTTTTCATAAAAAACAGTGATGAACTTATATCATTATCCACTATTCGTTCGTTCAATATTCATTCGAAAGAACTAGAAAATAAAGATGTGTTTCTCCCTGCTAAAGAAAAAATTAAAATTATCTTGACTTCAGGTGCAAGTTGTCCTGATGCAGCTGTTGATGGAGTAATTCAAAAAGTATTGGAACTAACAGAATCCTCTATATCAATTGAGAGTTTGAAACTTTAATGGAAAGATTTATAAACATATTAATCATAGAAGAGGATCGTAAGATTAGGATTGGTTTGAAAGAAATGCTTACAGGAGGAGGTAATAACGTTTTGTTAGCCAAATCACTTCAAGATGCACTCCCAACCCTAGAAAAGAAAGAAATTGGCATCGTAATCATTAATATTGAAGAATCAAAAAGCGCATTATCTGTTCTCAAATCTCTGAAAGAACGTATTGGTTTCAATCATCAATATATTATCCTTATTGCAAATGAAGGCTGTTCTACCATGAAACTCGTAAAGGGAATCAAACAAGGAGCCGTCGATTATATTACTACGCCTTTTAATCCTAATTTGATCAGAAGTAAAATTGAGGTTTACAAATCACTTTTTTACAAAGATCAACGAATTGGTCAATTGCTAGGGAATATCTTCCCAGAGAATATTCTAACGGAACTTAGTAATTCAGGTAAATATTCACCAAAACGAGTTCAAAATGGCATTGTATTATTCACAGACTTCGTTGATTTTTCATCTAAAGCAAAAAACATCAGTCCACTTGGCTTAATTAAGCGATTAGAGTTCTACTTCACAAAGTTTGACAGTATCATTCAGAAATATAACTTAGAGAAGATCAAGACCATTGGAGATGCATATATGGCTTTAGCAGGAGTGACTGAAAACCAACCTCGACCTGCTATTAGAGCATGTTTAGCTGCATTGGAGATTAGAGATTTTATGCGTACTGAACGAGATATTGCAATCGCGCTTCGAAGGGATTTTTGGGAAATACGAATTGGACTTCATATGGGGCCGTTAGTCGCTGGGATAATTGGTTCTTCAAAGTATAGCTTTGATGTTTGGGGGGATACCGTAAACATTGCATCGCGTGCTGAGGAAGTTACCAAAAGTGGACATATCACGATCACTTCAAATATTTTTGATGGAATCGGATCGTATTTCGATGCTGATCCACGGGGAAAAATCGATATTCATAAACGAGGAGGATCAATTGAAATGTTTTACCTCAAAAAAGTCAAGGATCAACACTCCATGGATGGAGATGGCCTCTTTCCTTCCACTAAATTGAGGCAAATTTGTGGATTACCCTCCATTGATTTTGATCAAATGCGAGCGCATATTCTGACACGGTTGCGATCTCTGCTTCCTGAAAACGTTTTGTATCACGACGTTCCTCATACATTGAATGTTGAAAAAGCAGCCATTCGCTACGCAAAGCTTGAAGGCATAGAATCCGATGAACTTTTACTACTTCGAACTGCTGTTTTGTATCATGATGCAGGATATATTCACTCAACTGATGACAATGAAGATTTTGCAATGAACATGGTTGAATATATGCTTCCAGAATTCGGATATACAGAGGATCAAATTAGTGTTGTTAAAGGCATCATTGAAGCAACCAAATCGAGTGTTGAGCCAAGAACCATTCTTGAAGAGATTATGTGTGACGCTGATCACGACTATCTAGGAAGACCAGATTATTATGCAATTGCGAATAAACTGAGAAAAGAAATGGTCAATTTCGGTGAGGTTCTCACAGAAGATCAATGGTTACAATATCAGCTTGATTTCCTTGAACACAAACATCACTTCTATACAGATACCGCTCAAAACATTAGAGATATTGGTAAAAAAGCTAGAATTCGAGAATTGCACAAAAAACAATTAGCACCGAAAACATGAAAGTATACACGAAAAAGGGAGATTTAGGAACCACTCAGTTAATTGGTGGGACTCGCGTGTTAAAGAGTTCATTGAGAATCGAAGCCTACGGTACAGTCGATGAATTGAATGCATATATAGGCCTAATTCGTGATCAAGACATTAACGAGGTTGTCGTAAAAGAACTTCTCGAAATTCAAGATCGACTTTTTACCTTGGGATCACTTCTTGCTGTTGATCCAGGGAATTCAAAAATGAAATTGCCTGAAATCAGAGAAGTTGATAGTGTGAATCTTGAACACTGGATTGATAAAATGGAGGTAGAACTAGAACCAATGAAGCGTTTTATTCTTCCGGGAGGACATACAACCGTCTCTTATACACATATTGCACGCTGTATTTGCCGAAGATCTGAACGAGTTTGTGTCGATTTAAGTCAAGATAAACCTGTCGATCCACTTATTTTGAAGTATTTGAACCGTCTTAGTGATTATCTATTTGTTTTGAGTCGAAAACTAACCAAGGACCTCAGTGTTAGTGAGTTTCCATGGATCCCGAGAGACTGATTTATAACTAAATTTATAAAATGTGAGTAAAGTTCCTCTACTTTTATTTGGATTTCAAGATTTTAAAATTACATTTGCGCCAATTAATACAAATTAGAGGAATATGTACTGGACATTAGAATTAGCATCCTATCTTGAAGACGCACCGTGGCCAGCGGTAAAAGATGAATTGATAGATTTCGCTATCCGAACAGGAGCACCTCTTGAAGTAGTTGAGAATCTTCAAGCTTTAGAAGATGAGGGAGAATCGTACGAAAGTATCGAAGAAATCTGGCCTGATTATCCCTCCCGTGAAGATTTTCTCTTCAATGAGGATGAATATTAAAACGTGATGAACATCATAAATCCCGCATTGATTATCAGTGTGGGATTTTTTCTATCTTAAAACAAATGAATTTTCTAGGACACCTTTTCTTCTCCAACAATGATGCGCAGCTCATGCATGCAAACTTGTATGGTGACTTCGTAAAGGGTCGAGATTTAAGTGGCTATCCTACTATTCTTGAAAAAGGAATTCGACTACACCGAGAAATTGATCACTATGTGGATAATCACCCAGTGGTTAGATCACTTGTTCATGAGCTCTACAAACCTCTTCCTAAGGTTGCCGGAATTGCCATTGATTTATACTTCGATCATGTCCTAGCTAAAACATGGGGAAATTATCATGCACTACCATTAAACGAATTTGTTGCGAATTTTTACGCTACAGAACCCGAACCCAGAGATCACTATTCAACAGAATACTTATTGATGTTCGAGAAAATGCGTAAACGAAATTGGCTCGAACACTATAAAACAATGTTCGGCTTAACAAAAGCGTGTCAGGGGGTTTCAAAACGAATTTCTTTCGGCAATGTTTTAGATAAAGCACCGCTCATTTATGGACAGTTTGGTGAAAAGGTCGAAAAAACGTTCATAACTTTTATGGAAGACGCAATCCCACACCACAAGGCATTTTTGAAAGAAATCTAAACAAGTCAAGCCTCTTTTAGAAGTTAATAGTTGCAAAATCAGTAATACTTCCCGAAATATTCGATATATTAATAGTCCATCAACCAGTATAAGCTATCAAGTTTACTCACTACATACGGTCATTTGGTCTATGCGCTTCAATAGCATTTATGACTTTTTCCTGCGTTATGGAAAAGGAACATGATAAGGAATCATTTACACGATCTGAGGTTGCAATTGACCTTCCAGAAATTATCCAAAATGGTAAGCTAACTGTTCTATTTGAAAATAGTTCCACTTCTTATTTTATTTACAAGGAAAAGAAAATGGGCTTTGAATATGAACTTCTAAAACTCTTCGCTGAGGACATTGGTGTTGAACTAGAAGTAAAAGTGGTCAATAACCTTGATCATCTCATTGACAAGGTTAATTCTGGGGAGGGCGATTTAATTGCTTGTAATTATACTATAACCAAAGAACGGAACAAAGTAATTAGCTTTTCAGAGCCTTTTATACAAACACATCAAGTACTTGTTCAACGTCGACCTGATGGCTGGGAAGAAATGGACGAATATGAGTGGAAAGAGTTGTTAGTCCAATCACCTGATGAACTTGCTGGAAAAAATGTACATGTTTGGCAAAACTCAAGTTACTATCAACGTTTAGAACACCTACAGGAAGAAATAGGCGACACTATTAACATTGAAGGAGTAGATGGAAACATCGGTGGTGAAGAACTTATAGAAATGGTCTCGGAAGGACTTATCGACTATACAATTATTGAGGACAATGTGGCGAAAATCAATTCCCAATTCTTTAATAACCTGGACACAGAGCTGAGTTTATCAGTGAATCAAAAGATGGCATTTGGCATGCGGAAAACCAGTCATCTCTTGAAAGCAAAATTAGATGAGTGGCTCAAGAAATTCAAGAAAAAAGCAATTTTCGCACACATTCATCGGAAATATTTTGAGCAACGGCACATAACTCACAATTCAAAAAACAGCTATATCACATTAAATGGTGATCATATTTCTGAGTTTGATGATTTCTTCAAGCAAGCAGGAACAAAATCTGGCTGGGATTGGCGTTTACTTGCTGCAATTGCTTACCAAGAATCAAAATTCAATCCGAATGCTCTTTCTTTCGGTGGTGCTTATGGAATGATGCAGTTCATGCCAAATACTGGTCCAACCTATCATGTTTACCCAGACTCTCCACCACCAGAACAAATTATGGGAGGATCAATGAAACTTCGTGCTGATGAAAATTTCTGGAGTGCTGTCAAAGATCCATTTCAGCGAAAGAAATTCTCTATGGCTTCTTACAATGCTGGAAGAGGCCATATTCTAGATGCGCAGCGTTTAGCCAAAAAGCATGGGTTGAATCCGAATGTGTGGGATGACAATGTTGAAACTATGCTGCTAAACCTTGGAAAGCAAGAATACTATCAAGATCCTGTTGTACGCCATGGAATGATTCGTAGTAAAACCACCTACAACTATGTTCATCAAGTAACTGACCGTTATTTGGAATGGGTTGGAATTTATGAGTAGTGAATTCAACAGCCATTAAGATACTATTTCCATTTATTTTTCGTTTAACTGAAATGAAACGATTTCTAATTATTCCTTTCTTAGGATGCCTAATCTTACTCTCTTGTTCTAAAGTTTCCAGAGTTGAAAGGCAAGCAATTAAAGGATCTTATGATTGGTACTATAGCTATAATGGATTTGCTGAATCTTTCTCATCACAAGAAACAGAAGATAAATTTGGGATTCACATTAAAGGAAATGGGAATGTTTTTCTCTATAAAAATGATGAAGAGGTACTAAAAGGGAAGATCACAGAGTTTGTGAGTTCAAGCGCAAATTTCATAGTTAAATGGAATAAGTGGGATCAATCCACCTTCACTATCAACGATAACCAAATTAGCTATAAAGTCTGGCCGTTTTCTGAACATACTAACTATTTTAATAAATACGTTGAATGAATAGAGTATTAAAAATCTTTATTAGTGTTATCATTTTAATTTCATGTAACAAATTCGAACACCATGATTCAATAATTCAACCTAGTTGTGAGCTTTGTAATTGGGCTAACAACCTTGAAGGAACATATTCAGGAGAGATGACCACAAGTATAACAACTTCTGGGCCGCCAGTAATTTGGTATGATTCGATCTACATTCAAGTATCACACTACTTCGCTAATAATAATAGCATTAATGATTCTTCCGTCATGTACTTCAACTTTAAAATATTTAGGGACTCAATTAACGATCCAAATCCAATAAACCGCATCATGGTCGCTCATGATAGTTCTAGCGCTCTATTTAGTAGCTATTTTACTAAAGTCAACTTAACATACAATGAAATTTTTGTGGCTAAAACAGAAGCTGGATCTTTGCCGCAATCATTTAATTTCAATGAATCTTCAACTTTAACACGCTAACAAAACTCGAAATTTTATTGCGTGAATCATCCTAGAATTGATAGTTTACTTAACTTGGCTCATCAAACATTTAATCCTCATATCGGGCCCAACAGCTAGTGGGAAAACTGCTCTCAGCATATCACTCGCGAAACACTTTAACACCTGCGTTCTTTCAGCAGATTCACGGCAATTTTATAAAGAAATTTCCATCGGAACAGCTAAACCTTCGGTGGATGAAATGGATGGAGTTAAGCATTATTTTATCGATTCACATTCCATTACCGAAGAAATCACCGCAGGTAATTACGAAGAGCAAGGATTGAAGATTTTAGAAACCGAATTCAAATCGAAAAATGTAATCATTCTCACAGGTGGATCAGGAATGTACATTGATGCGTTATGTAATGGCTTGGATAAAATTCCAACAGATAGGATTATTAGAGAACAACTCCAAAAAGAACTTGATACTAATGGTTTAAAACCACTGTTAGAGGAATTGAAAATGGCAGATATTGATTTTCATAAAATCGTAGACCAGCAAAATCCGAGGCGAATCCTTCGAGCGCTTGAAGTTACGAGATCGACAGGGAAAACATTCACAAGCTATCGAAACGCTAAATCTACAAAACGACCTTTTCAAGTTCACCGATTTGCCATTGACCATGAAAGAGAATCTCTTTATAATAGAATCAATCTCCGAGTAGATTTAATGATGTATACAGGGTTGTTAAATGAGGTGAAGTCTGTAATTAATCACCGGAACTTAACCTCGATGAACACCGTTGGTTACAAAGAACTTTTTTTATTCATCGATGGGACGATCAAATTAGAAGACGCAGTTTTAGCCATAAAACAGAACTCAAGAAGGTATGCAAAACGACAAATAACTTGGATCAAACGACATACTGAAACACAATGGATTAAATGGACAAACACTGATGAAATGACTTCGGAAATTTTGAGCTATTTTTCAAAATCGATAAACTTGGAATGATTCTTGAATTTCATTGATTGAACTCACATTAAAACCAACTCATGGACATTACTCTTGACCATATCATGCCAGTACCTCTTGCTTCGATTGAGCATGACTCCGATTCGATTTGGGGTAATCGTGTGACACTGAATTCTGGAAAACATATCTTACTAAATGCTTCCAGCGGAAAAGGGAAAACTACATTTTTGACTACCGTTTATGGTCTTCGAAATGATTACAAAGGAGAAATTCGATATGGAGAGGAGGACATTCAGAATTTCAACCCCGATGACTGGACAAATCTTAGAATGAATACTATTTCTGCCGTATTTCAAGACTTACAATTGTTTGCAAATCTCACAGTTGGTGAAAATCTTCTTCTTAAAAACAGATTAACAGATACCTATTCAGAATATGAACTGAAATCATTTCTTGAAGAACTTGAAATTGATCATAAGTGGCATCAAAAATGTGGACTTTTATCCATGGGGCAGCAGCAAAGAGTAGCAATTGTTAGAGCACTCGCTCAACCATTCAAATGGCTAATTATGGATGAACCATTTTCCCATTTAGATATTGAAAATGCTAAACGTTGTATGAAACTTATTCATAAACGTTCGGAAGAGCAAAAGGCAGGGTTCGTACTTACCACTCTTGGAGACAGTCACGGATACAATTACGATCAAGAACTAAAACTCTAATCATGCTGAACAAATTACTCTTCAAAAATCAAGACAAAAAACAACTCGTGGTCGCCATGATTGGAGCATTTTTAGGAATCGCATTTCTTATTATTTCAATTCACTACCTCATCAAAGTCAATCAATTTGGAGAAGGATCCGAAATTCTTGGACCAAACACTGTGATTGTTCAGAAAAAGGTGTCGAACTCAAACACATTAGGACTCGCTCGAACTGATTTCAGTAAATCAGAAATTGAAAAAATCAAGGCTAAACCATTTATAGATGACGTCAAACCAGTGATTTCAAATAATTTCAATGTCTCATTCGAAACCGCAGATCCAGTTGTACCACGTTTTCGTTCTGATGTCTTCATCCAAACCGTTGACCCAGAATTTCTTGATGTTAAGATCCCATCTTGGGAATGGAAAGAAGGTGACGAATTCGTTCCATTAATTATGCCACGAGACTTCGTTGTGATGCTAAATACATTTATGAGTGCCAATGACATTAAACAAATCTCGGACGATGTTGTAATGAGTATAAAATGTAAGTTCACACTTTCTAATGAGGATGATAAAGAATGGGTTGACTGTCGAATTGTTGGCTTTACAAATGAAGTTTCTGCGATGCTCGTTCCAGAAAGTTTCATGGATTACGGGAATAAAAAATACTCTGATGGTTCTGATCAAAAAATCACTCAGATCATGATTCAAGGAAAAGAAGGAAAGTTTGGAGAAGTTGAGCAGCTTTTAAACAATCGTGGGTTAGAATCAAAAAATGCACAGGTGGTTGTTGGAAGATTGAAGAGCATTGTTGGAACATTAGTCTTTATCGTTTTGTGTATCTCTATCATAGCAGTATTCGTCTCTGGCTTAGTTCTCATTCAATTCATGCAGTTACTAATGACTCGAAATGCTATTGAAGTAAGAACACTTATGCGGATTGGTTATCACCCCAATAAAATCATACGTAAGTTCTTCATCTACTTTATTAAAGTCTTTGGAGTTGTAGCAATAATGGGAACGATAGCATTTTTCATTACAAAGTACTTCTTGGATGATACCTTTATTTCAGGTGGAATATACATCGATACAGATCTCTCCCTTTGGAGCTTCATGGCACTACTAATAGCATACGTAATATTTAGTCTTGCAAGCTATTTCAGTGCGAAAAAAGGCATCTTTAACGAATATTAGACGTTAAAAATGTGTTAATCCAATTGGGAAATCTATTTTTGGATCGGAATTAGCCTACTTTTAATTAGATAAATTTTACCCTATATGAAAATCGTATTCATCCTTAGTCTTCTTCTTGTTTCAACCGTCTCATTTGGTCAAACCATAAAGTTTAAAATTGATGGCATAGAGGATACAACATTGAATCTTGTCCGCTATTTCGGACAAGGATTGTACTACGCAGATACCGCAGAAATGAAAGGTGGTGTAATCGAATTTGATGGATCTAAGCAAAAAGCTGGAATTCTTGCTTTATTTCTTCCAGAACAAAATTTATTAGAGTTCATCTACAATGATGAGGACGTGACAATTGAAGCAAAAGCTGTAAGTCCAATGACAAGTGTTGTTGCTAAAAAATCAGCTGAAAATAAAATTTTCTATGGCTATACGGCATTTCTTAGAAAGCAGCGTGGAAAAACAACAGTTTGGAGCAATGAAATGAAAACCCTCAAACCAGAGGATGATCGTTACAAAGAGATTACAGATTTGATTAATGAGACTTCAAAAAAAGTAGTTGCATATCAACAAAATATAGTAGATACAAAATGGGATATGTTGGTATCAAGAATTATTAAAATGTCGATGGATGTTGTTATTCCTAATCCTCCACTCGATGAAGAAGGCAATCCACTAGATTCAAATTTCCGTTTCAGTTATTTTAGAGAGCATTATTTCGATAATATTGATTTAATGGATGATCGATTGGTTAGAACTCCTATTTACCATGGGAAAATTGAGAATTATTTTAGTAAAACGATGATGATTCAACATTGGGACACTATCATCAAATACGCGTACGATTTTTGTGATCGTCTTCCTGCCAAATCGGACATGCTTCAATACAGTGTTTCATGGATTACGAGTCATTTTGAGAAAAGTAAAATCATGGGAATGGACAAAGTATTTGTTTACATGGGAAACCGCTATTACCGGCCAAAAGATGAGAATGGTGAATCTGTCGCGCATTGGATGCCAGAGGACAAACTCAAAACATTGATAGAACGCGTTGATAAAATTCAAGGGTTGGTAATGGGTGCTAAACCAGCCAATCTTACCTTACGAGATACTACCGACAAAAAATGGATTGATTTTTATAGCCTCGAAAGTGAATATACAATTCTATATTTCTGGGATCCAAATTGTGGACACTGCAAGAAGGTAACTCCAAAATTACAGGTGCTTTACGAGAAGAAATTTAAGGCGCGCGGTATCGAAATATTTGCAGTTGGCAAAGCTGTTGGTGATGATTTTCAAGACTGGAAAGACTTCATCAAAGAGAATAACCTCGAATTTATTAATGTCGCTGTTACAAACTCACTTTATACTGCTGCAAAAGAAAATGCTCGACAGTTTATCCCTCAGTACACTACTATAGAATCGCTCAATTATCAAGAAACTTACGACGTATATCAATCTCCAAAAGTTTTCATTCTGGACAAGGACAAACGGATTATCGCAAAAAGTTTGACTATCTCTCAGATTGAGGAAATGCTTGACCGACGTCAAGATATGGCTGATCTTGAGAAGTTATTTCCAATTGAAGAAGAACCAGAGGATGAGCAAATTCATTAGGCACTTTACAAGCTTAGATTTCCTCTACTATTTTTTTTAAGGTCTGAATTAATTCAATTTTACATTAATCCGATTCAAAGAATCCGACTATCTTTATGGGGGCGATTAATATCGATTAATATGAGACAACTGACCATCATTTTTTCATTTTTTATAGGAACAGTAAATGCGCAAGAGTATTTCCAACAAGAGGTGAACTATACCATTGATGTCCAACTGGATGACAAAACCAATTTTCTTCATGGATTTGAAGAGTTTGAATACATCAATAATTCTCATGATAATCTCAGTGAAATCTACATCCATCTTTGGCCAAACGCATATAAAAATGGAACTTCCGCGTTAGCGAAGCAACAATATAATTCAGGAGATGATCAACTACTGTATGGCACCGATTCAATCATAGGATATATCGATTCTCTTGATTTTAAAATCAATCATCAATCTGTAAAGTGGTATTACACAAAAGAACATGAAGATATTTGTGTACTTCAATTATCGACTCCACTGAAACCTGGTGAACGAATCTCAGTCACAACTCCATTTCGAGTAAAAATTCCATCTGGTTCAATCTCACGACTGGGACACGTTGATGAGTCATATCAAATAACGCAATGGTATCCTAAACCAGCAGTTTACGATCGTAATGGTTGGCATGAAATGCCTTACCTAGGACAAGGAGAGTTTTTCTCAGAGTTTGGTTCCTTTGACGTTCGCATTACATTGCCCGAAAATTATGTCGTTGGAGCAACCGGGGATCTTCAAACAGCAAGTGAAATTGAATATATGGATACACTTGTTTCACAAACCTTACGAGGAATAGAAGACGGCTACCTTTATCGGAAAGTCCCTGGTGTATCTGAATCTTATCCTAACAGATTTCCAAAGTCATCTGAGAAGTTCAAGACACTTCATTTTAAGCAAAGTAATGTCCATGATTTTGCTTGGTTTGCTGACAAACGCTACTCAGTTTTAAAAGGTGAAGTCGAACTCCCTCACTCTGGACGAAAAGTAACTACTTGGGCACTCTACACTCCTGGTAATGGACTTTTGTGGCAAAATGCTTCTGAATATTTACATGATGCGACCTATTATTATTCACTTTGGAATGGAGATTATCCATACAACCAAGTTACAGCAGTAGATGGAACAATTAGTGCTGGTGGAGGGATGGAATACCCAAATGTTACTGTTATCGGAAACGCTAGAGATGATATGGGACTAGAAGTTGTAATCGTTCACGAAGTTGGTCACAACTGGTTTTACGGACAACTGGGGACTAATGAGCGTGATCATGGATGGATGGACGAAGGAATGAACACACTAAATGAAGTTCGATATGTTCAAACCAAATATCCTGAAAATCAAGCAATGTCTGATATGATTTTTGGTGGTGCATTTCATTTCAATGATCTCGATCATCACGATTTAAGCGATATTTCATACAGAATGATGGCTTGGCTTGGGGAAGATCAAGCTATAGAAACCAAATCTGATGATTTCTCCCAAATAAATTATGGAGTAATAATGTACCAGAAAACAGGATTAGTCTTTTTTTATTTAAAAGATTATTTGGGAGAAAAACTCTTCGATATTTGCATGAAACAGTACTATCAAGACTGGGAATTCAAACATCCTTCTCCTTACGATATGCGTGCTTCAATTGAAAAAACCTCTGGAAAAGATTTAAGTTGGCTCTTCGAAGATTTGATTAAAACAACCAATCATGTTGACTACAAGATCGTTAAATCTAAAAAAATGAATACTGGTCAACGCGTTACAATTAAAAACGTTGGACAAGTTGATGGCCCAATTCCAGTTTCATTAATTCAAGGCGATACCGTTTTTCGAACAATGTGGATAGAGCCTGGACAAAAAAAGACTGAAATTGATATTGAAGGCTCACAGACTGGAGAAATAGTTATTGATTATTACAAAAACATTCTAGAAATCAATCGTCAAAATAATACTCTCGCTTCCAAGGGACTGTTTAAGAAATTAGAGCCTATAAATTTCGAATGGGGAATTGGAGATAACGAACGAGAAACTAATAATGTCTTTTGGACTCCTGTAATTGGTGCCAATTCTTATGATCGATTTATGTTGGGAGCTGCCTTCCATAACTACGGCCTCCCGTTTGGGAAAGTAAATTATTTTGTCGCCCCAGTATACTCCTTTGGCCGTAAAATGGTCTCAGGAATGGGAGAATTGAGCATTACCAAGCATCCAAAAAACTTTTTAAAACTATCTCGATTTGGTATTTCGTTGAAATCGTTTAAGCATGATACAACCTTCCGGGAAAATGAGTCATTTTTCGTGACAGTTTCGCCTTATTGGTTTGCAAAAATAGGGAATAGAAATGGTGCTACTAAACCATATGATCAATCAATTCGCGTTCAAGGATTATATCGAAAAGATAAATTCGGGCCTACGCACATTGAACATGTTGGAGGATTTATTGCTTATAATTTCAACTTTGATAAACCCGATCATAAATTTCATACTCAGATTCGGAATGACTACATCACAAATGCGAATATTGAAAATGGAGTCGGCCGAATCCGCGTTGAAGCCAACTATAAGTTTCGCTATATGAGACAAAAACAGGAAAAGTGGGTTGAACTCAGAGCTTTTTACGGAAATCAATATTACAGTGATTTCAATACCAACGGTGCACTTGCAGGACACTTTAGCGGGTATCAATATTCCATGTCACTTTCTGGAACAGATGGTCAGCAGGATGTTTTTACTGAAGACTATTTCTTCGGCAGAAACAATTTGCAAGGGTTGTGGTCACAGCAACGATCTGAAAACATGGGTGGATTTAGAAGTACCAGTTATTATGGAACAACAGATCGTTGGTTAGCATCAGGAAATTTATGGATGCAATTGCCTTACTTGCCTAACTTTTTAGGGATCTTCGCAGATGTTGGAGTCTTTGATAATGGGACATCAATTGAATCGGCTATTAATACTGGAATTGGAATGAAAATCGGTGATGTTTTTGGACTCTACTTCCCTGTTTGGATGAGTAAGGAATTAAATGATTCATTCGGGAATTCTGGTTATGGCTCAAAAATCAGATTAACGTTGAGCATTAACGTCTTCAATAAACCATTCAACCTCAATCAATTTCTCTAAATGAATAGTTGGTTTCGAAACACGATTCTCATCGTTTGTTTGCTTAAAGTATGTGCGGTCAATGCACAACAATTTCGATGGAACAATCCTCCACTTAAAATTGTGGTGTTGGGATCTTCCACAGCAGCTGGTTATGGAGTAAGCGATCGAGATAGTGCTTGGGTTAATCAATATGATGCATATTTGAAAACATTTCACCCAGAGAACGAAGCGATAAATTTAGCTGTGGGAGGTTACAACACCTATCACATTATGCCCGATGATTTCGATCCTCCCACTCGAAGAAGGAAATGCGATTCACTCCGAAATATATCTCAAGCGATATCACTAGGTTGCGATGGGATTATTGTCAATTTGCCTTCCAATGATGTTGCGAATGGATACTCGACTAAGGAACAACTAGACAATTTCAGAACTGTTGCCAAGCTTGCCGAAGTAAAGGATATTCCGATTTGGATTTGTACGGTTCAACCGAGAAATTTCAGAAGGCATCGACAGCGAAACCAACAAGCGGTAATCAACGATTCCATTCGTGAAATATTCGCCAATAATCACATTGATTTCTGGACGGGATTTGCGACTGAATCTCATGGAGTTGTTTCAAATTTCGATTCAGGTGATGGCTGTCATTTGAACGATGATGGGCATCGTTTACTAACTGATCGTGTAATTAAATCTGGAGCGTTTGATTCATTGTTGATTTGTTCAGGTGAACAAGAAGAAGTTAAGGCAAAAGAAGAATCACACTACTATAATGTTGAGTTAGAGATAGCAGGGAAAGTGCAAATGGATACAGATGAATTAAACAAAGAAGTCAAAATCAGTATTGTTCAGAATAATTTAGTTATTGCATCCATTCAACAAGTTGATAGTAGCTATTCGATCCTATCCAAAATTGATAAACGGACTCCTATACACCTAATTTATTCTGCTGAGAATTACCTATCTCAAACCTTAATTCTTGATCTAAAATTACTAAATTCTGAAAAAAACACTAGAAATAATAAGCCCTACTTTTCTTTTTCGAGTGTAAACATGAAAATGATTCCATTAAGTTGGTTAAATAGTGATCAATCAATTGTAGAGATTAATATTTGTAAATATAAAATGATCAATGAGGGAGATTATCAATTCGTAATTAGTGATGATGACTATTGCCGTAAACAGTTCGAAAAACTAGAATACTTAACTGATTCTATTAGGAGTCGCAAAGTTATTAGATACAATTCAAACGGAAGTATAAAAACAAAATTAAAATATCGGAAAGGTCATTTACATGGAACCTGTACTTGGTATAACATCATAGGTTTCAAGAAAATTAAAGCCCGATTCCGAAATGGAGAATATGATGGTAACTATTTCACCTACAACTCTAAGGGTAAAAAAAATCAGAAATTAGTCTATCAAAATGGTATCGTTATTGAACTATAATGAAAAAATTAGCAGCTAGATCATTCGAAATTCTTGTGGTAGTGATCCTTTCATATGAGAGCATGTGAGGAATGGAAACTAAAAAAATCATTGTTTATAGAAACTGCGGAATGTGTAAAAAAAAAACGATCGAAACTTCACTTGATGATGTCGATGGAGTTTCATTCGAAGTGCACCCAATAGAATCGGATGGACCAACTCTTGAGGACGCGACATCGACTAAATTGCGTTCATCACTAAAACGATTACCTACGTCATAAATCCTTTATTTTATAGATGAAAGACATCGATTACTTCTTAAGTTTTGATAAAATAATTCTGATTCCCCCATATTTTACCAGAACGTAAATTGAATACGATGTTCAACTCTACTTTTGAATAAAAAAAGAAGATGAACATACTAGAATTTATGGAAGAATTTCCAACAGAACAGGTTTGCAAGGATCATTTCCGAGAGC
>JAJRQK010000017.1 GCA_024280295.1 Bacteroidota bacterium | reverse complement strand
TTGGAAAACATTATTTAGCAATAAGGTTCATGCTCCCCGACATGTCTAGGGCTATCTCTTCTACTTCTCTACGTAATTCAAGTGGCTTCTTAGATAGATGGGATCAAGACTAATTGTTGGGGACTAAGCATAAAATTACTTCAATCTGAATCAAAAGAATTCTACGTTTCGAACTCCTCTAAATTGAGATCTGAACGCTTTAATTTTGGCATTGAAAGATTCAGCGGATGCATTTGTGCTTCTATTTTCAAAATAATTTATGATTCCATCATAATTGATTCTGATTGTATTCATTATTGTGGCAAAACTCTTAAACCCTGATTTTTCAACCTTATTATACCACTACGCAAGTTTGGTAAGGGGCACTCCTTTTCCCTTTTTAGTATTAAAAGAAATTACGAAGCTCTTGTGAGAGCCTGTAAGCCTCTTCTATTTTAGGGTATTCTTTAAACAGAACTTTGTGCCCTAATAGATTGTTTGATTGTCCATTTATCAGGGTTTTGTACAAAACATAACGACTTCTTGCAAGTAGTTGCTTCCTGGTGTCTCCTGCCAATAGGATATCGGGATTGTATTCTGTATTCTTTCGTCTAGCAAGTAAAATTGCCTCATTTTCATTATCAATTTCTTCCCAACGGTATTTGATCCTTACTTCTTGGAGAGCTTCTAAAGCTAATTTTCGAACATGAAATCTATCAATCATCTGAACGGCTTTAGTGAAACATGTCTTGGCAATGAGCTTCATGTTGGGGGCCATGTTTAAGGTGATTTCTTTGACTTTTCGACGCGTTTGTGGTGAGAAATTTGATTCAAGCATCCAATAACGTTATCCGCTTTTGTCCTCCTCAATAATGGCGACAATAGAACCAGCGCGTCCTCTTGCTTTTTTATTGGTAACAACAGTATACAGCTCTCCTTGAGAAAGGGCTGTTTCATCAATGGATAAATGAGTACCCATATTCTCAGGGAAGACCAACCACTCCGTGGCGTGACTTAGCTGATCCCATTCTTTGAAATCGCTTAGATAATCCCTGTATTGGGGTTGCAGTTTTTTACCTGAAACACCGAAGAAAAAACCGACTGTTTCACAGTCAACGGCTTTAGTATTGATTAATCTGTTTAAAAAAAGAGGCAAACTCGTTAGTCATTCGAGTGCCCTTTGCTACTGCATTCCAGTCGCGTTGTACAATCATTTGTCTGCTTATCTGTCCATCTACGACGCTTAACATGAAGGGATACATGCTTTCCTCGAAGAGGGAAATTCTGAATAATAACCTCATTATGAAACCCTTTAGAAATAAGCTGCCTTGAGTTCAATTCTTCTGTCACACCTTTTTTCTCTTCGAAATACAAATTCAATTTCCCTGATAATTGTTGGGATGTAACAAGTTCAAAATGTTCTACCAACATAGTGGGTAAAATCAGCTTTAATAGGTCTAAATATGCCTCCAATCGAATTATGTTTTTGACAAAGAAAACACTTTCAGTTTAAATCCCCCCCCCCAACTTTTGTGACTGACCCCCATAAAACTACTCTATCCTTTTAAAAATAGGGCTCAATTTATTGAAAAACGAAAAAACAGGGAATCAAAGGGGAAAGACTCAAAGCAGGATGGGACGAGCAGTATCTGTTAAAGGCTCTGGGTTTAAAAGTGTGAGTTTGCCCTGGTTTTTGTCATGATCCACCACTAGTCCTCAATTTTTGATCTTGATTCGTATGTCCTCTAAAAAAAACAAGAATTCAACTCAAAAACAATCTCTTGAAGGCAGACAAAATAGTAGAAATCAAAGACGGATTAAAAAATTTCATCTAGCATTTAATAGATGCCTAAAGCTCAAATAGAATAACTTTAGAATGGATACTGCTTTAACCATTTGAATGGGTTAAAAAATTAGTTCTACTTCACAGTGCAATTCATCGAATCATCGCTCTGCTATACAACAGAAAATGAAAGACTATTCAAAAACAAAAGACCTAATTATTCTTAAAGATCTTCTTAATAGATCCGTCAGAGAACACATGAATCTGAACACCTGAAGTGTTCTCATCAATTTCTTGACCGAGAATGTTAATTATTCTAATTAGATCTACCTTTTGAGTGCCATTATATAATACGACGTACTTAGGGTAATTCGTTATTGTGCCATCAGTATCTGTTTCACTTAGTCTGTAGTAGTTCATTGTACGATCGTACCCTGTATCAATAAAAGAATAGTTCAAAGTTGATGTTGAATTATTAGCTGCAGGTTGATTAACAATAACCGTCCAGTTCTTAGCATCTGTACTATGTTCTAATGTGAAAAAGGATGAA
The DNA here is from genome assembly GCA_024280295.1 of Bacteroidota bacterium. Classification (GTDB taxonomy): domain Bacteria; phylum Bacteroidota; class Bacteroidia; order Flavobacteriales_D; family Crocinitomicaceae; genus UBA4466. Next base: position 12,614 of record JAJRQK010000017.1, on the reverse strand, counting down.
TTTTGTTCACTTACTGTTTGCCAATAAATTAGATTCCCTTCATCTATTCTCTCCCCTTCGAATGAGACTATTTCAACTGGCAATGGAGTAACTGGGCAAGTAGCTGCTGCTGTATCTCGCATTAAACTCAACCAAGCGGCATTCAATGCATTATTTGCTAAACCAGGGGTTTGATTACCTGCAACCGTTCCAGAGTTCCAGTTGGCAACATCGAAGAAATCTCCATCGCTAAACCAGCCCATTCTTCCAGAACCAGAGCCAGTAAAAAGTTTTAAATTATGTGGCCCACCTGTCATTTCTGATCCACCATAAGACACACCATGATAATATGACCCATCTGGTGCTCTTACTTGAATTGCATCTCCACCATTTCTCAAACTTAACGGATTCCAACCTGTTAAAGGTGCTGTTGCGTAGGTACACGGAACGTAAACTGAGTCAGGAGATGCTGAATTCGGGAACGTTGTACACCTCTCAAAAAGAGCATTATTATGAGGCACAACATACAACGAATCTACATTTGCATCTGTAGGATCATCTGCTGGCAAACTCGGATTAGGATCATTTGCATTATATATTACAATAAGCGAACCAACAGGAATAGTTGCCCATTGTGCAGCAAATGAGAATCTAAAATGCCCAGGTGCAATCCCTGAAGGAGTTCCAGAGTAAAAAGCTGGAGTAGTGAATGTACCATTGTTGTCATCAAGAATAAATCCGCGAATATCCACAAGTTCGCCACACTGACCAGCAACTACAAATTCATAATATTCTTGATTTCCAGATGCGCCATTCGACCATTCATTAATTATTAACCCTGCAACTGAAGGAAGCACTGGAGTACAAGGTGATGATTGTGTAATTGTAAACGCAGCACTAATTGTCCCTGTAAATGTAGGATCACTAGATGTAATTCGGATCAAATAACCTGTTCCAGTAGTTGTCCCAGCAGGAATTGTAATTATGATTGAACCACTATTAGCCGTTGAAGCCAATGTTCCAATTAATATAGGACTTGCAAAACTACCAGTCCCGTTAGATAATTCAGCGGTATAGATATTTGGTGCATTAAATATTCCTGTTGATGTGAATGCGACTGCTCCAGATGCAGTTGTTGGAACGGTACAAGCTACAACGAAAGGTGAAGTAGTAACTGCACCAGTTGTTATTGAAGTGGGAAGACATGGAGAGGTCTGCGTTATAGTAAATGCAGCACTACTCGAACCTATAGTTGATGGATCAGATCCAATTATTCGAATTAAGTATCCTGCTCCTGTTACTGTACTCGCAGGAATAGTGATTATAATTGATCCAGTATTTGCTATTGAAGCAAGCGTCCCAATAGCAACTGGACTAGCAAAACTACCCGCTGCATCTGATAATTGAGCTGTATATATATTAGGTGCATTAAACGTACCCAGAGAGGTGAAAGCAACAGACCCTGTTGCCGTTGTTGGTACAGTACAAGCTACTACGAAAGGTGCCGTAGTAACTGCACCAGTTGTAATAGTATTGGAACCACACGGGGTTATTGTTTGTCCAACATTTAAAGTTCCATTACTTGACGTTGCAGGACCACTCCATGTAAAGGCTGCGTAATTATTTCCACTACCTGTTAATTGTAACGACTGGGTTGAGGTTGTACTTCCATTTGATTCGGTAACACCGATATTAGTAGAAACAGCTCCTGCTATAGGTATATCTATGGCAGTTATTGTTGTTCCTTCATAATTTAAAAATTGAACAAGTGAGGTTGTACACGTATTGTATAGTGCCAAACCATCTGGTGCGCCATTTTGTAATACTATAGGAAACCAAATAGCTCCAAATCCACAACCTTCATCTGGTATGATTCCTGCAAGATTTGTAACACTATAATTCATACTGTTATTCCCATTCACTGGAATTATTTGATAACAAGATAGATCGGTACCTGCCGTTCCTGCTATTTCAACGCCTTCATTTATGTCAGCCCCTATGTTATCGTAATGAATTTCATTTATCCAAACAGTTTGTGATGTGCCGATGAAAGGCAATAGGAGTAAAAGTAAAGCAACGAGTTTACGTAGCATGGTCGTTATAGTTTTTGTAGCACGAATTACAAATAATCCGCTTTCATCTGCTAAAATAGGTTATTTTGAAGTGATTTCAAAATGAAAAATTCATGAGTTATACACATGTACGCTAGTAATAATGGGCAAATAGGCGTCAGTGCATAATTCGACTTCACTCATAAACCTAGTAAATAACCGATTTAGTTTTTATTGGAAATAACTATCTCAAACTAAATTAACCCGCAATTTCACTTTAAGTTATTAACAACTTCGACGAAAGAAAGCTGAAATTTAACATCTTATGATTGTTATAAATAAAGAAAACCCGACTCATTAAGCCGGGTTTTCTATTTGATAAAGAATTATTTTGCGAATTACTTCACGATAGCAGTGAATCCTGCATTCTCGAAGTACTTCAAAAATTCACGATCTTTCGCTGCCATTGCTTTGAATTTTCCGTCTTTTGCAATTGCACTTTTAAGGTTGCTAACTACATCACTCATGTTATCTTGACGAGCAGCTGCAACAGCTTTTAAGTAGAAACCTTGACCTGAATCAGCATCTGCAGATCCATCAATGATTCCAGCAACTGAACTAGGTGTTCCATTCAACATGGTAGCTAAAGCTTTATTGAAAGAAGCATCTGATCCAAGGTTAGATACAGCATCACCGTAATCTCCATCTTGAATATTCAATATTCCTTTGTTGTAATTAACTTCTGATCCAGCTCCACTTGCTTGGTTCAATAATCCCCAAGATTTAGAACGATCACCCTCAACTCCTGCAACAGCTCCTAGGTTATTAGAAGAAATAGGATTGTCTTTAATTCCTGCAGCTTTCTCAAACTTAGATTTAGCTTCAGAAACTTTGTTCATCATATAAAGAACAGCTCCAACATTATTAGAAGGGCGGTAATCCTCTGGGTAACGTGATTCAGCAATTTTGTAGACTCTTAACTTCTCTCCTAGATCATCGTAAAGACCTGCACAGAACAATAGCTCTTCCAAGTTCAATGTGTCTGGATTCGAAACTGAATTAGCTTTCATTTCCTCATCAGAGAATCCTGTAAGATCATAATTAGTTGTGATCTCTGAACGACGCAACAATGGGAATATCTCTCTGTCCAATTGACTAAATGTCTTACGCATGTTACGTAGTTCCTCTTCAATTTTATCAGGATTATTCTTATTCATTTCCAAAACTCGGATAATCAATTGCTTTTCATCTTCTGGAATATTATTATCTTCTAAAAGAGCTTTCTTGAATCCTGGATAATCTGAACCTGAACCACTTGTATTACATGTCATTCCAGCTGCTGATTCATTTTCAGCTTTCATAGCAAGAGACTTGTATGATTCTGAAGCTGTTCCAGCACGATCAGTTGATAGAGTACCATTTTTGTCCTCCTCACCTTCTGGTGATGCAAACCCGACAATGTTGATAGAAGTAATAGCTACTTTTGGATTTTCTCCAGCCATTGCCAACCAATCTTGATATTCAGTAATATCATCTTCTCTCAATTCTTTTGTAGTCACATTTGACTTTCCTTTCGCATAGTTTATTTGTGCAAAAGTAGACTGCGGTGTAACTCGCTCGAATTGATCTTCAGCAAGAACTACTTTAAAGTCTTTATTCACCATGAATGGTGTTATGATTGTAGCATCAGCAATTTTGTAAGGACCAACCTCATCCTTTACTTTACCTTTTTTAGATACTACTGCACCTATGTTTAAGTCAGCATTCTCGAAAGCTGGTTTATAAGCAATTACATCAGTATATGTAAGCTTGCCACCTTCTTTAAACTTAATTACAGTGCCATTTGCTGTTGCTTTTTCACCCATTATTGTAACTGGCTTCAAAGCTGTTTCTCCTAACATTGGAGTAATTTCAGCAGATGCTTTTTTGTTTACACTTTTTGGAGGGAATACTATATCAACTGTAACGCTTACAGAATCCCCGTGCATCTCCAATGGATTTGGAGTGACAGTGTAGTCTAGGTCTTTTAGCATCGTGCAACTAGATACAATAGTACCTGCGACTGCAACGAATGCTAAATTTTTGATGCTTTGTTTTTTCATTTTTCTTCTAAATAAATTCTAATCAAATTTCAATTGCAATTATACATAATTTTTTTCGGTTCAGAAAGAAGAAGCAGAAAATAGAATTAGTTTAAATTTCATTTAAATAACACTGTATTTCAGAACTGTCGGTACAATTCGCAAGTAATTGTGCTATTGTCAAGCAAGTAATAGGGTCCATCCTATTACTTGCTATATCGTTTAGTGGCTGCAAAACAAATCGCCTTTTTGTGTAATTTAGATGAGGTATACTTAGCGTATCATTGATAAAAACTAGTTGATCAAATAAAATGATATCAAGGTCAATTTCTCGTGATGAATAATTCGGGCCAACAGCTTTTTCTCTGCCTAAGTCAGCTTCAATAGACTTTAATTCTACTAGGAGTATTTGAGGAGTGAGATTCGTTCGCACTTCGACACACATATTGAGAAAAAATTTATCTGATTCAAATCCCCAAGAGCTAGTTTCATAGATTATTGAAGTAGCACAGACCTCTCCTACTCGAATTGATAGTTCGTTAATTGCATCCTTTAGGTAGTTGAATCTATTGCCGAGATTACTCCCTAGGCTAATTATTACTGAATTTGTTAATTCCATTCTAATGTCTCCACTAACCTCATGAGGTCTTGTTCTAAATAGTCTAAAGTTGGAACGAGAGAGTCATAATTAGGAGTGGAATTAAAAAGAACTTCACAATAAATGAAATTTTCTACACTATCAGTAAGATAGAATTGATAAGGTGTTGCTACGTTACCTTGCAATTCAAAAAAGGTTCCATAAACGTTATCTTCAGGTCTAATAATCTGCTTATCGATAATATTCGTTGCTTTCAACTTGTGGCGATCGATTTCATCATTCGCATTATTAATATAGAACGCAAGTGGTTTAGTAATTTTCCAATAGCGAAGATATGCTGTTCCGTTAAGAGTACCAAGTTCTATACGCTTATGGCAAGCATTTCCCTCTTGATCAACTGGCGCTTGATTTACCTTGTAAAGGTCAGCAATATCAAATGAATAAGGACAATCATCACGATATACTTTGTATGCATGATCGGGAAGTTCTAGCCTCAAATAGGTTGGTGGTTTTGGAATATTCGCTTCTTCCTTACAGCCAACAAACATAAAGACTAATAAACTAAGACTAATTAAAAGTTTCATGTTTTTCATTTACGGTTTTTGTGCTTTGATCATCTTTATTCTCTTATTATCACTTTCTTCAATTGTCAATTTGATAGGTCCCACAGAAATGTCTTCCCCCTTTCCAAGTATTCGTCCAGCATTTTCTGTTATAAATCCTCCAAGTGTATCTGCGGCAGATTCGTATAGTTCCATTTCATCATCATCAATGCTCATCACTTTATAAAAATCGACAAGAGCCGTTTTCCCTTCAAAGAGGTAAGTGGAATCATCAATTTTCGTATAGATAATATCGTCATCGTCAAATTCATCTGTAATGTCCCCTACAATTTCCTCAAGAATATCTTCTAGCGTTACAATTCCACTTGTCCCGCCATATTCATCGACAACCATAGCTAAGTGAACTCTTTTTTCTTGAAATTCTTTCAGTAAATCATCAATTTTTTTGTTTTCAGGAACGAATAGTGGCTTTCTTACAAGCGTTTTCCAATCAATCTTTACTTCTTGTAAAACAGGTAAAAGATCCTTAATAAATAAAACCCCTTCTATGTGATCGAAAGTGTCTTTGTAAACGGGAATCCTTGAGTGCCCACACTCTAAGATCATTGAGATAACCTCATCGAATGAACTCGTTACATCAAGGGCTTGAACATCGACTCTTGATTTCATTATTTGTCGAACATCAGTCGCTCCGAATTTAACAATCCCCTCAAGTATCCGTGTATCATTATCTGTCGTACCCTCTTCTTTGGTCAACGCTAACGCCTGTTCTAACTCGTCACTTGAGACATTCACTTTACCAGTACCAACCTTACGTTGAATAAAGCTTGAGCCGAGAACTAATCCAGAACGCACCCAAGAGATAGGAGGAATTTTATTCATATAATAAAGTGGGCGTCCCATTAATTTTGAGAACTTGAGCGCATTTTTAGTTGCGTAAATCTTGGGGATTACCTCACCAAGCAGGAGGAGGACCAGAGTGATAATGACAACCTCTAAGATGAAGTGTAGCGTTTCATTTACATCAGAAACAGGATAGATAGAGGATAGAATAGCACTCGATAAAATGACAATTCCTACATTAAGGAAATTATTGGCAATCAATATGGTGGCAAGTAGTTCCTTTGGTTTTTTTAAGAGATTCTGGACATGTTTAGCTTTATTGCTTTCATCCGTCTTTAAATTTTCTTTATCCAACGGACTGAGTGAAAAGAAAGCAGCTTCTGAGCCAGAAATAAGTGCCGAACTAAACAGCAGTAAACTTAAAATGGATAAGGACACTATCAATTCGACACTATCAAATTCAGCAAGTTGTGCCCCAATCTCTGTCTTAAATTCAAGAGCCTGGGGCGTAATACTTGGAGGTTCTATTAAGAGCATGAACTGAGCTTAAAACGGAAGATCATCCTTATCATTCTTTATAATATCATCTACTTTAGATGGCGGTACAGGCGTATCATTGGTTGAGTAGGGTGCACTTGATATCTTTGCTTGACTATTCTGGTTTGATAGCATTGTCATTTCATCTGCAATAACTTCAGTTGTATATCGCGTAATACCTTCTTTATCTTGCCATTGACGTTTTTTCAACTTCCCCTCGATGTAAACCTTGTGACCTTTTTTAAGATACTTCTCTACAACTTCTGCAAGCCCTCGCCAAACCACAATATCATGCCAGTCTGTGTTTTCTCTTCGTTCTCCAGTTTGTCTATCTTTGTAAGTCTCAGAAGTGGCAATAGAAAAATTCGCTACCACAGTTCCATTTTCTAGATGTCTTACTTCTGGATCTTTACCGAGATTACCAATAAGGATTACTTTATTTACGCTTCCTGCCATACTTTTATGAAATCTATAATTTAATATTAAAGGTAAGAAAAAAAACACTACTGGTTTGAAGTGTTCTCTAGATAACGATCAATTAATCTAGGTAGCGGATAGTCTTGAATTTGATCACGCTTTATCACGATCCAATTAGAATTGAAATTTGAAGGGAAATCATTGAAATGATGAAAGGTAGCATATATATGTTGATGGCTTAAAATATGCTTAAACGTCTCTGATCTATATGTCTCAGTACTTCCATTAATCTCGAATGCTTCTTTTGTATCTATGATTTCTATAAGTGGAAATTGATACATATTCTGCCATATATCTTTTTTTGTCCTGTGCTCAATAATTGTCTCATCACCATCGGAGAAAATTAAAAAATGAAAAAATCGTTTCCGAATTTTCGTTTTCTTTTCTTTCACTGGCAGAAGATGAATTGTTCCTTTTTGATAAGCAACACATTTATCTATAAGCGGGCACTCTTTACATTTTGGATGTGGCGAACAAATCAACGAGCCAAGTTCCATTACCGCTTGATTATGCGTTCCTGGATCTGAATGCGTAATCAATTCATCCGCAATAGACTGAAATTCTTTTTGCCCTTGCCCACAGTCTATTGGCGTATGCACATTGAATAGACGACTTAACAACCTATAGACATTTCCATCAACAACAGCACAACTTTCATTGTAGGCAAAAGAGGCAATAGCAGCAGCTGTATACCTCCCAACTCCTTTTAATTTAATCAATTCTGCATAATTGGCAGGGAATTGACCATCAAGTTCATTGACAATATATTTAGCTGAAAGATGTAAATTTCGTGCTCTGCTGTAATAACCGAGTCCTTGCCAGTCATTTAGAATGTCAATTTCATTCGCATCTGCTAACGTTTTTACCGTAGGATAATGCAAAATGAATTTTTCATAATAACTTTTACCTTGCTCAATTCGAGTTTGTTGCATGATAATTTCAGACAACCAGATGAAATATGCATTTTTAGTTGATCGCCATGGAAGATCTCGCTTGTTTTGTCTATACCATTTGGCGATTAATGGGTGAAAATCCTTCATTAGGGGAAAAAACAGAAATTAGTTGGGTAAAACTAAACATTTTAACAAATCAGTGTAGTATTTTTGTCGCAGATAATCCAATTAAACTATTTTAAATCAAGGATATGACAAAAGCAGATATTGTAGCAGACATTGCAGACGAAACAGGTTTAGAGAGAGTAGAAGCGTTAAAAGCGGTTGAAGCTTTTATGGCATCAGTAAAAACTTCTCTTTCACAAGGGAAAAATGTTTATTTGAGAGGTTTCGGAAGCTTTATTGTTAAAGAAAGAGCGGAGAAAACTGGACGTAACATCTCTAAAAACACAGCAATTATTATTCCTGCGCACAATGTGCCCGCTTTTAAACCTGCCAAGACTTTTGTTGAGGAGGTAAAAACGAAAGTAACTGTTAAGTAATAGATAAATTGAATGGAATTCGTGGATTCCAATTGATTTTGTTATTTTTGCACTCCCGCTAGTTCGGGGGTGTTTTTTTTCACTAAATGTGAGAAAGACTTTGAGATAAGAAGTTAAACAGAAAAAATATAGATTATGCCAAGCGGTAAAAAAAGAAAAAGACATAAGATGTCAACGCACAAACGTAAAAAACGTCTTAGAAAAAATCGTCACAAGAAGAAAAAATAATTCTTCTTAAAATCATTACGGGAGCTTAGAGGTACAATGTATCACTAAGTTTTCTGTTTATTTATTCATATAATTTAAGCTTTCGTGGGTTTAGAATTAGTAGTCGATGCCAGATCATCTGGCACTTGGCTTGCTCTGCTCAAAGACGGTAAGCTTATTGAGTTGCATGAAGAACAAGGAGGTAAAACTGAATTCGCTGTTGGCGATATTTACCTTGGAAGAGTTCGGAAAGTAGTGCCAAGTTTGAACGCAGCTTTCGTTAATGTAGGATACGAAAAAGATGCTTTTTTGCATTATTTAGACCTCGGTCCACAGTTCAATTCACTTAATAAGTTTAGCCGCGATACATTGCGGAACAAGCAAAGTGTAGCAGATTTGCTTTATTTCAAGTCGGAGAAGGATATTCCTAAAGATGGTAAAATCAAGGAAACATTATCCTCTTCTGCACCGATTTTGGTGCAAGTTGCCAAAGAACCAATCTCGGCAAAAGGTCCTCGTTTAAGTGCGGAGATTACTTTAGCTGGTAGATTTTTGGTCTTGGTCCCTTTCTCGAATAAAGTATCAATCTCTCAAAAAATTAAAGACAACGACGAACGGAAACGTTTGAAAGATGTTGTCAATGGAATACGTCCGAAAAATTTCGGTGTTATTATTCGCACTGTTGCTAAAGGAAAAAAGGTCGAAGCAATCGATCAAGATTTAAATAGCCTTGTAGCAAAGTGGAAGAAGATGTATGAAAATCTCAAAGGAGCTAAACCGCCTACTCGAGTGTTGGGTGAGATTGATAAAACTTCATCTATCCTAAGAGATCTTTTAAATGCTGATTTTACCGCAATTCACGTAAATAGTGAAACGCTGGAGGCATCGATTAAGGAGTATGTATCTAACATTGCTCCAGGTCGGGAGAAAATTATAAAAGGATACAATGGAAAGGTTGCCATCTTTGAGAGATTCGGAGTAACTCGACAAATTAAAGCACTTTTCGGTAAAAAGGTTCCGCTTCAAAGTGGAGGGTATTTGATTATCGAACATACTGAAGCAATGCACGTTATTGATGTCAATAGCGGAAATCGTAAAGGTGCAGACGGACAGGAAAGTAATGCTCTCTCAACAAACCTTGAAGCAGCACAAGAGATTGCGCGTGTTCTTCAACTTCGAGATATGGGAGGAATTGTGTGTATTGATTTCATTGACATGCACGAAAGAGCGAATAATAAAGAATTGTTTAATGTGCTGAAGTCAGCAATGAGCAAGGATCGTGCAAAGCATAATATTATTCCTCCATCGAAATTTGGCGTTGTGGAAATAACACGTCAACGTGTTCGTCCTGAAACTGATATTAACACATCAGAAACATGTCCAACTTGTAAAGGTACTGGAGAGGTTCATGCTACTATTTTATATGCTGAAGAGATTGAAAATAATCTCGACTATTTAATTAGCACAAAGAAAGAGAAAGGATTTACTCTTGAAGTACACCCATACTTAGAAGCATTTTTCACCAAAGGACTAATTTCTCGTCAAGTAAAGTGGCTCTTTAAGTATAAAACATGGGTCTCAGTTAGAGGTAATTCAGAAAATCACTTCTTGGAGTATTCATTCAAGAATAAGAAGAACGACGAGATTACACTCTGACAATGAAGCCGGAGCGTAAATACTCTCTTCTTGAAGCCAAAAGCAGGTTAGAAGGACTTTGCGCATATCAAGAAAGATGTACGTTTGAGCTCAAGAAGAAAATGCAATCTTGGAATATTGATTTAGAAGATCAAGATATTCTCATTTCAGATCTTATTTCAAATAACTACATAAGTGAGGAACGCTTCGCTGAAGCTTATGTATCTGGTAAAACACGAATTAAGAAATGGGGAAGAATTAAAATCCGAACCGAATTAAAACGAAAATTTATCTCTGATTATTCAATTAATCGAGGTCTTAAAATCATTGATCAAGAAGAGTACTGGCATAATTTACTCCATTTAACAGGACGTAAATGGGGAACTACCAAATCAGAAAAGAATGAATACAAGCGAAAGGCTAAAACTTATCGTTACCTATCTTCAAAGGGATATGAGACTGACTTAATACGTGATGCGGTTGAAGAAGTAATCAATGAACAACAAACTTCTCAATAATATAATGTTGTTCTCCTAAATAATCTGGGTACTGTACTTTTAAATGATAAATTCCAACATCGAGTTTTTGACTTATCTCAGTGTACGTTTGCCCTTTTGTTTCTTGAGTTAAGATCAATCTTCCTGTTGCGTCATAAACTGCGAGACTAAATGCATCGATCAATTTATCACTCAGAGCAATGGTGAAAGAATTTCCACTAAGATGTGGATTCGGAAATATTGAAATGGATTCGATTATTGGAATTGAAAGAATTTCTGAAGGGAAATCAATTAAAAAAAGTCCATAAACTCTATCAGAAACAACTATCCTTCCTGATGGGAAATCTGAATAAATACCCCATGCCCCTTTCAATTTAAAAAGTTCTTCATTTACTGGGTAAGTATCATAAGAGGCGACTTCAATAGGCTTAGTGAAACGGAGATCATAGATTCTCAATCCTTCATTGTAATAGGCAACATAAGCAAAATCACCAGTGATTGAAATATTATGAGGAACGCTGTTGTTCTGAAAATTCGTTCCGAAATTACTTACTATCGTTGCCTGATTATCCGTAACTGAGCACTTTTTGATTTTCTTACCCATGGTCTCATCTGCAAAAAGATACATAGATCCATCCTCAGATAATGCTCCCTGATGGTTGTATCCCTGATCTTGATAGAAGTTCAAATTCTGAATATAGAGAGGGTTTACAGGGTCTTCGAAATCATAAACACGTAAACCATCAAAACCACAATTTAAATAGGCAATAGTACCACGAATATAAGCATCATGCACTTCTGGAATATCATTAGGTCCAGAATAAACTAAAGTTGGATTTAACGGATCACTTAATGTAAACACCTGCATAGGAATCAACGACTGTATGTTGCCGCTTAAAATGGGCGTGACACTACAAGCATATAATAATGCGTTCGTAGTGTCAATTTTTATATTATGAACACGCGCGAACGTACTATCATTCTCTGCCAAAACTGAAATTGAGTTCGGAAGATTACTAATGTCGATTATTTGAAGGCTGCTTGTACCTTCATCACAAACTGCATAGAGTAAATTTTGATAAACAGCATAATCACGGTGAATAACTTGTGTGTTGCTAAACTTCCCTTCAATAAATCCAACAGATTCAAATTCATCATCATCCGTTAAACGAAAAAAATGTGACCCTTCAGTTGATGCTGCAACAACAAATTCTTCTGCTCCTATTGTAAAACCTAGACATTCACTATATCTAACACCGAATGAATTTGCGATTAATGTATCCATACTCCAATGATCTAAGAGAAACGTATTCTTCGATTCTTGAGCGAATGAATTGATAGAAAAAAAAAGGCAGATGATAACCCAGCGCATGATTTATTAAAAATTGTTAAGGTAAAGATAAAACAATGCTTAGATTTCCACGCGACGAGTTCCTTATATGGTAATATTACTTATTTTAGCGACACTTTAAGCAATTTAAGTGTCAGACTCAATAGTTATCATACCAACATTCAATGAAATTGAAAATGTCGTGCGCATGACCGAGAAGGTGATGTCACTCGATAAAGATTTTCATATCCTGTATGTTGATGATTCATCTCCAGATGGCACTGCTGATGAAATTCGAAAACTACAAGAGAAGTTTTCGGGACGAGTTCACCTTGAAGTCAGGCAAGGAAAACTTGGTTTAGGAACAGCCTATATCCACGG
>JAJRQK010000016.1 GCA_024280295.1 Bacteroidota bacterium | reverse complement strand
TAATTTTGAAAAAGTTTTAAACTGATCAAAATAAATCCCTAATCATCCTGTAAATCCATTTCGCAATGCGTTCAAAGCGGCTGCAAAGGTATGCATACTTTTATCACTAACAATGATTTTAAACAATCTTTTTTTGATAAATCGACGAACTACTAAAAGATATCGGTAAATGACACATAAACCAAGTTAGAGTACGAGGATGTTTTTAGTAGGACTTATTTCACTGTCTTCAACGCCTTAATAACCTTAAGATTTTCCAAGCGAGGCACTGCTGTATTGTTTATAGTTTTAGATATTGGCAGGGTATGAAGAGAATCTCCAATAGACCCAATCATAACTTCAGACTTACCTTCAAGTAACAGGTCAACCGCGTAGACTCCCATTCGAGTAGCTAGGATACGATCAAAAGCTGAAGGCCGACCACCTCGCTGAACATGACCTAGTATGGAGTACCTTAATGTGTAACCTTCGAGTAGCGGCAATAATTTTTCATAAATATCCTTCACTCCGCCTGCATCATCACCTTCTGCAACAATAACAATGGAGTTACTTCTTCGTTTATTCTGACTTTTTAAATCTTTTGCCAAAAGTTCAATATTAGACCTTTCCTCTGGTATTAATACCGATGCCGCACCAGATGCAATAGCAGTTTCCAGCGCAATAAAACCAGCATCTCTTCCCATCACCTCAACTAGAAATATTCGATGATGGCTCCCCGCAGTGTCTTTTATCTTATCTACGGCATCCACAACAGTATTCATTGCAGTGTCGAAACCAATGGTTCTTTCTGTTCCGAAAATATCATTATCTATTGTACCTGGAATTGCAATCACTGGAATATTCATTTCATTTGATAACGCACTTGCTCCACGAAAAGAGCCATCACCGCCAATACAGATAAATCCATCAATTCGTTCAGATTTTAGATTTTTAATTGCATGAGCGCGTCCTGCTTTTGTTTTGAACTCATCATTACGAGCAGTTCCAAGTATAGTTCCACCTCTTTGGATGATATTCACTACATCATCCGAAACCAAATTAGTAAATCTATTTTCAATCATTCCTGTGTAGCCGTCAGAATAACCAATGGGCACAATGCCTTTTCCCAAGCAAGATTTCACAACTGCTCGAATACAGGCATTCATACCTGGGGCATCCCCCCCAGAAGTGATAAGTGCAATTTTTTTCATGCCTAAAAGTAGGCAATTTAATGAGATAGGATATTATATAGACCGCTGCGCTTTGTGACACTAAGATTTTAAGATAGACTGGGCTAAAAAGCATTCTGATTGCATTAGGGATAGGAACGGCATCCTTTTACAGAAAATGAGTGCTTTGAATGATTTAGCATTCAATTTATGTAAAAAATAAAGTAGATAACCCGCTCGAACGCCCTAAATTTAAAGAACATCAAAATAATTATGAAAAGATTGTAAATTTATATCGAAACAATTATGGAAATCAAATAAACACGCATCTTATTGTTAGGGAATGCTATTTAGATCTAGGAAAACATATCAATCATTATCCGATGAGGAGTTAGTCCAAGTTTACAAGGACAAATCTTCGAGCGTGGTGATTGGTGAAATTTACACACGCTACGGGCATTTGGTCATGGGTACGAGTATGAAGTATCTCAAGAACAAGGCCGATGCGGAAGATTTAACAATGCAAGTTTTTGAACAACTCCCGAACAAGCTCGTTTCTCACAACATCCAGCGATTTAAATCGTGGCTGTATATGGTAACCAAAAACGAGTGTTTAATGCTTCTTCGAAAGAAAGGAAGGCTAACAACTGAAATCACGAAGGAATTAGAATCTTCGGATGAATTGCATCTGAAAGAGGAAAAAGAAGTCCAATTGAACTTGCTAGAAGAGGCGATAACTACATTAAAAGATGAACAGCGTCGTTGTATCGAACTGTTTTATCTTGAGCAAAAGTCCTATCAGGAAATTGTTTCTGAGTTAAAGATGGATGTGAACAAAGTAAAGAGTGCCATACAAAACGGTAAACGAAATTTGAAACTAAACCTAGAGACAAGAAATGAATTTAAATCGGCTATATAGCATTTTTGGTTCCAACCGACTGGAACGAAAAGATGTTCAGACATACAGTCAGAGCACCGATGAAACCGTTCGCAATGCAATTGAGCAAAAAACCGCGAACAGTTCATTCGAGTCAGATGCCATGGAAGGTTGGGAAGATTTTTCTTATGATACGGGAGCAATGTCCAACCTCGATAAGAAATTCACTCCTTCATCATCAGTGAGTTTTTACAAGGTGTTAGTTGGAAGTGCTGCAGGTATTGGAATATCTGCTCTCGTATATTTCGCCTTTTTCAATCAGCAAGAAACAAACATTGTACTAGCCGAAAATCCTGTTGAAGAAACTTTGACAACCTTGTTAGAGGATCAAGAAATCACACTTGAGGAAACAGATGTGGTTATTCCTGAGCCAATTGAGAAGATGAACGTGATTCCAGCCGCCAATCAATTTAAGCCCAAGGAAATTATTGAAGAATATAAAGAGCGCATCATCCTTCAAGAAGATGAACCCGAAATGGATATCGAAACAATCGCACCTCTTGCTATCATTCCTGTCAGTCCCTCACCAGAGATAATTCGAGATCACAAATTCGCGAAAGAAATCTACTTATACAGTATGAAGCTCGTCGATTACACCAAGTATCGAGCAAAGCCAGCTGTAAAAACGCGACAAATGACATTAACGGGAACTCCTGCAAATCGTGAGCAAGAAGATTCTCCAGACCTAGAACCCGTTTGGAAAGATGTTGATGTTCCCTATATGGAATACATCAATAAGACAATGCGAACTTTCGAGCAATCTCGTTACAAAAAATCGCTTGCCCGATTGGAAACTATTCTTGCCACATATCCTGATGACGTCAACGCAAACTTCTACGCAGGAATTTGCCTATACAACTTGGGAGAATATGAGACCGCGATTTTCAATTTTAATAATTGCTTGAACGGAAGATTTTCAAATTTTGATGAGGAGGCCCTTTGGATGAAAGCTGAGAGTTATCAAGCTGCGGAAAAAACGGAAAAAGCTAATGTGATCTATAAGGAGATTATTGACGCTGGTGGTTATTATAAGAAGCGAGCAAAGGAGAAGATTAGCTAATTGAACGCTGATGACGCTGATCTAGTATGATTAAAAGATTTTTTGAGGAAGAAAGAGGCATAGAGACTAAGACATAAGACTGACAGACTGGGTGTGAAGAATGGATGTTGGAAGGCAAAAGTGATTTGTTTTTAAACTTGTTGTGCGAACAGTGTTACTTGATTCGGAATTGTCGTTATCTTAGTAGAATCGTTGCTATGGGTAAACATTCCATCTTATTATTTGTGCTAATCCTAATTGGTTTGACTTCAGCTCGAAGAAACTCTGTGTCGGGTCAGCTTAAGGATTTTGAAGTATTCAAGAAAGTTTTAACAGAAAAGGAGGGGCGATTAGACCTTAATATCCCTATCGATTCAATGGATTTCTATTTAGATCAATTGCGAAATCAATTATCGAGAGATCAATCCCCGTTGGAAGAATACCGTGAATTTAGCCGGGCATTGGCAAAAATTCAATGTGGACATACTCAAATTCACCCTACGAAAGCTGTATTAAAAGAATGGCTTGCATCACGGAATTCACTTCCATTCGATTTCATTATCCAAGGGAAAAAACTGTATACGAACAAGCTTTTAGCTCAAGACAAACCATTTATTTCAATTGGAAAATCGAACGAAGAATTAAAGAAAAAAATCAAAGCGTTTACTGAAATTATTTCGATCGATCACAAAACGATGGATCAAATGATTTCAGAAATTTCACCCTTCATTTCTTCTGATGAGAATGGATTAGAATTTAAATATTTTCAAGTCGCGCAATTATTTGAATTCTACAGACACATGAGCAGTCCATTTACGGAAGATTCAATCGAGGTTCGCTACCTATCAGGAATTGACACGATTGTAATGTATTTTCAACCTGGGACCGCCCCCGTGAATACAATGAATTTGAGATTAAAAAAAATGAGCGATCAGTTTGCAGTCGATGAGAAAAACATTGGAACATTCCAGATAGTCCGATCAAAGATTGGCTATTTTCGATTTAAATCGTTCAAATCTTCTTACGGGCGCGACTACGAATTTTTCCTTGAGAAATCATTCAAGCGAATCAAGTCGAAAGGTATCAAAAAAGTGATCATTGATGTTCGTGGGAACACAGGTGGCGCAATGCAATATTCTCTTATGCGCTATTTTGTTGGAAAGGATGTTGTTTTGGGACGATACGTTGTCGAAAAACCTAAAAATTTGTTTGAAGATCGACACATCAAAAAATTAAGCCGTGATTATTTCAAACATCACAGAATGAGTCATGTTCAAAAGCGCAGAAATCGACGTGGGCAGTTCAATAATGGAGAAGTTGTAACTCCTACTGTGAATGAAGACCTCATCTTTGAAGGTGAAATCATTGTCATTACTGATGAAGGATCATTCTCTTCAGCATCTATGCTTGCTTGTCATCTTAAAACGTTAGCCAATGCAAAAATAGTAGGAAGAACTGCAGGAGGAAGCTTCTACTGTGGAAATGCAGGATCACTTACCGTCCAACTTCCATCTTCAAAACTGAAATTATTTGTCAATCCGAATGCTTTCTATTCACACCTCAGACAAGCTGAAGACCCTAGAATAATCAAACAACCAGATGTGATTCTGTCTCCAGAATATCTAAAAGACAGCAAGATAGATGATTATTATTTGAAGGAAGGAATTCGTGCATTTGATTAAATTCCGAACGATGAATGCAACAAACCCAACGTCAAATACATTTTTCTTTGTAGATTTAGTGCAACAATCAAGACTCACTTAAGATGAAAAAGATCATACTCATATTCACTAGTGCATTGCTTATCACTTCGTGTGAAGAAAAGGAACCAATTACAGAAGAAATAGTCAATATTGAAGAGATTGCCGCAGAAATACCGGAGGAAGATTTATTCGAGTACCAAGCATTGACAGTAATGTATATTGGTGATTTTGGTGGATCAGATATTCGAATTATTGTCAACTACGTTAGTAAGACAAATGCGATTGGGTACAACATTCATAGAGGTCTGCAAAGAAATCTCAGTGGCCGCGTTACAAGAAATGGCGATTCAATTATTGTTGCTTTAGCTGAACCTGGGGACCATAAATTTGATGGCGTTTTCGAATTGTTATTTATCGGTGATGATTTTGAGCCAAAAGGGACATGGATATCAAATAGCGGTGAAATTCCCGAACAACGTTTTAGTTTAAAAAAAATGGATTCAAGTGAAACTGAATATCCAGATATGGATACTAAGATTACCGTTGCGAATCTTCACCATTTCTTTTCTGATGCGAATGATACTCTCGGAGAGTACAGCTTCAAGAGTGATGGTTTGGTAATTTTCTCCTATTATCCTGGAGGATATAATTACAACTACAGTGGACTTGAAGAATCTGAACAACCCCAACAGATGAAAACAATTCAAGGATCTTGGTCTCTCAAAGGAAACAAGGTTAGAGTATCTTGGGAGAAAAACATTGTCCTAGCGAAACCCCAGATGGAATATAAAATTATCCAAGAAGAATACGAAGTTCAACTTGAATGGCCCGATAATTCAATCTACATGAGAATGTACCCATAATGGGGCGTGGGAAAAGAATAATAGTTGGTCTAATCAATAATACGGCTTTCGTTGTGATACTCTACGCATCGTATTTGCTCGTGTTACTGTCTCTACCCTACATCTATTTTAAACCAAATATTGAATTCCTCGGAACGAAACAATTGATTTATCACATTGATCTTTGGCGTTGGAGTTTTTACATTCACGTGTTTTCGAGTCCAATTGTCATTCTCGCAGGGCTTTTTCAATTCAATCGATGGATTATACGTAATAAGCCTAAAATTCATCGTTTTTTGGGATATACTTATGTGATAATTGTTCTAGCAATCTCTGGTCCAGCCGCTATAGTGATGTCATTTTACGCAAATGGTGGACGAATGGCACAGACAAGCTTTGTACTACTTTCTTTCGGCTGGATTATTTTTACTGGGCTTTCACTCATCAAGGCACGAAAAGGCGATTATCTTTCGCACACAAAATGGAATATTCGTAGTTATGCACTTACATTATCTGCTGTAACATTGCGATTTTACGGTTACTTATTCGATGTCTTCCGGGTAGACTTACCACCCAAAGAAACATATATCATTCTAGCTTATTTAGGCTGGATTCCGAATTTAGTGATTGCCGAGTTGATGATTCGTTTAAACTATGGAAGTTACTTGATGAAGGCTTTGAAGAAATAATCAAACAGCGTAGAATTATTCGACTTAGTCTCTAAAGTACCTTCAAAAACTTCTATTTCTCCGCAGTATCGTTTTCACTGCCTTCCGTCTCAATGATCTTTCCAGAACTCATCACTTTATACTCTTGGTAACCAATTTTCTTAGTAGCTACAATTGGGTTTTCGTAATACCCCTGATCATCTGGATTCTTTTCATAAGTCGGCTCTAGAATATCCACATGAATTGTACGATTCTTTTGAAATGTAACTTGCTTGATATCTTCAGAGAGGTATTCATTTCCACCTATAAACTTCTTATCAATGAGTCTACCCGAATGTGTAAATGTTGCTAAACGATAGGTCAATGGAGCATCCAATCCCAGAAATTCATCCTTTACGATATATACAATTGCCACGAATTTATCCGTTTCATACACTTGAGCATAATGATAAAACCCTTTACTCACTTCACGTGAAAATTTCTCATCACGCATTTCAGATATGTACTTTTCAAAGTCGTAAGAAATATATTGCAAAGCAGACAATTCACTTTCATTCATTGTGACTGGAGCAGTATGTGGCATTGGATATTTCGGAAATAGCTTTTTAAACTGCAACCAGAATAAGTTTTCAGGATTTGACATCCCACGGAGGCCTTTTTCAAAAGCGGGCTTAAAATGACGAGAATCTCTCAGTGATTTTAAATCTTTATCCTTCGAGATATAACTTAAATTATTGTACCCCGCTTGAAGAGCATACTCAAGGTATTGACCCGACATCTCATTCTTCTTCTGAAGTGAATACAAGCATGATTTATTGTATAGAATTTTCGAAAAAGGTTGATAATCGAGATTTTCAGCAAGATCATACGATTGCAAAGCCTGCACATAGTTCTTTTGGTCCATGAATACATTTCCAAGCTCAAAATATGCCTTTCCAGAAGGTTCTTTTAAGATCGATTGACGCAAATAGTAATCAGCACTGTCTAATTTTTTTTTGTTTTTGAAAGCATCTAAACCTTGAAGAAATAATTGGTTTGCATCTTCCAAATATTTCACGTCATTATCCAAATAAGCAAAAATTTTACTCGTCTCGAAAAGGTCATTTTCCGCAAGTTCAATATCAATTCGTTGTTGCGTGGTTGTAGTATTAATAATTGTTTGAGGTTCTCCACACCCAGACAAAAGAGTCACGGTAATAATTCCAAGAGGCAATATAGATTTGATCATAATGAAGTGCTTTGCTTAAAAGTACAGATAACTACCTAATTTGGTTCAAGTTGAATCGTTAATTTTAGAAAAAAGTTTTCCCGTCGCGCACCATTCGCCGCAATAGCGGACTTGGCCGATAACGATCTTCACCATATTCTTCGAACATTGATTGCAACTTAGCCAGTACAAAATCCAATCCGAGTTCATCTGCCCAAGCCAATAAACCCTTCGGGTAGTTCACACCTTTTGTCATCGCAAGATCAATTGCTTCTTTTGAACCGATGTTCAAGAAAACAGCATCAACTGCTTCGTTAATCAACATGACCAATATGCGCTCAAAAATTTCCCGCCCAACTTTCACATCCTCTATTGGAGAAGGATTCACCGCACCTTCCGCATAATTAAAGTAACCTCTGCCTGATTTCCGACCTAAATATCCCGCTTCCGAATAGCGTTTTTGTGTAAATGATGGTTTGTATCTCGGATCATAGTAAAATGCTGCAAAAACGGTTTCAGTAACGACGTAATTGACATCATTTCCAATGTAATCCATCAGAGTAAACGGTCCCATTCTAAATCCACCAATTGAAGTCATAGCCCAATCGATTGTCGCGAAATCTGCAATTCCTTCCTCATAAATCCGAAGTGCTTCACCATAAAATGGACGTGCCACACGATTCACAATAAACCCAGGAGTGTCTTTACAAATAACCGTCACCTTTCCCCAACCATCTATCAGTGATCTTGTTGAGGTCAATGTTTCTTCGGAAGTTTGGACAGCAGGAATAATTTCAACCAAAGGCATTAATGGCGCAGGATTGAAAAAATGAACTCCAATTGCTATGGAAGAATCACTTAAAGATGCCGCAATCGATGCAATAGACAAAGAAGATGTATTTGAGGCAAGAATGCAGCCTTTTGGAACGATTTGTTCCAGCTGAGAAAACACTTTGCTTTTTATTCCAAGATCCTCAACAATTGCTTCAATGACAATTCCACAGGCTTTGAAATCATGGACATCTTGACTGTAAGTGATCCGTGATTGAGTGGATGTCGCATCATCTTCAGACACACGACCTTTCTCAACCAGTCGCGCCATGATTTTTGCCAATTTCTCTTTCGATTTTTGTAAAACTTGCTCGTTTAAGTCAACCAAAACGACTTGATGGCCATTTTGTGCTGCTACCTGAACTATTCCAGATCCCATCGTTCCTGCACCCAATACTCCTACTATCATACTATGTCTAATTTTAATTTATTGAAGCAATTCTACCGTTTGCTTCTCGTAAGCTAACGCTTTTGAAGACTGCTCTACCGTTTGCTTCTCGTAAGCTAACGCTTTTGAAGACTGCTCTACCGTTTGCTTCTCGTAAGCTAACGCTTTTGAAGACTGCTCTACCGTTTGCTTCTCGTAAGCTAACGCTTACTCTCCCTTAAACTCAGGGCGACGTTTTTCTAAAAATGCGTTACACCCTTCTTTAAAATCGTATGTACTTCCAGCCTCTGCTTGTAGTTTTTCCTCGACGGCAAGTTGAGCAGAAAGATCATTCGTCCAAGTTGCGTTGATTGCTTTTTTTGTCAATCCGAAGCCTCGTGTGGGCATTTTCGCGAATTTCTCTGCAAATTTCGTCACCACTTCGGAAAACTCATCATCTGGAACGAACTTGTAAATCATATTCATTGCCTCTGCATTTTTCGCCGAAACTTTATCTCCTGTCATCATTAACGCCAATGCTTTTTGCATTCCAACAATTCTTGGCAAAAAGAATGTTCCGCCAGAGTCTGGTATCAATCCTATTTTTGAAAATGCTTGTATAAAACTTGCACTTTCAGTTGCTATAACAATATCACATGCGAGTGCAATGTTTGCTCCAGCTCCAGCGGCTACACCATTTACGGCAGCAATAATTGGCTTCTCAATTGCACGAATTCGAAGAATGATTGGGTTGTAATGATCTTTTACAATTGATTTCAACTCAGGTCCATCAGGATCCATTGCTTCCGCTAAATCTTGACCCGCACAAAATGCTTTTCCCTCTCCAGTAATAACAATTGCTCGAACTTTATCGCTTTTTTCACAATCATCCAATGCCTTTTGCAAATCGAATGCAAGTTTTTGATTGAAAGAATTAAATACGTCTGGGCGATTCAATTTCAGCTCGCAGACTCCATTTTTAATCGTTGTGATGAGTTCCATTTATGTTTTTTTGCTAAGATAATGAGAATGCTGAATGTGGAAATAAGAATCTGGTATTTACTCCAGGTTTCATTGTCGGTTGGGTGTTACCCTTTGGGTTAGGTTATTCGCTGTATCTTTTTTGGGAAAAAGGATGCCGCTGCTACCCTTAACGCAGAAAACGTTTATTGATCTAAAATTGCTCGTGCACGTTGTCCAATTTCAGATTTCAACGATTTTGGCTTGATGATCTTTACTTCTCCACCATAACTCAACAATGCACGAATTAATTCTTCTGAAACATTCACTGTTAAAGAAAAAGTTACCCTTTTTATTGATTCTTTTTGAATTCTCTGAGAAGCATGAAATGGCAGAGAAGCAATATATTTTGCTGCAACAGTTGATGCTTCAAAAACGACTTCATCGGGGTCTTCGTTGCCACTGGTTATTCCTACTGCATACTTAAAATAATTCTCTGGTTTGAAGTCCGGGGGATACGCTGCTTTTTCAGATGTAACATTTAATTCTGACAATCGATCTAAGCTATACGTAATAAAGTCATTCTTATCACCATCGTGCGAAATCAAATACCAACGATTTCTATACTCTTTCAGCAATAATGGTATTACTCGTCTCTGCTTTGATTTTCCAGAAACGAAACTCGAATAATCGAATTCTACCCAGAGTGATTGCTTTATCGCTTCTAGTAATGGCGACAAATATTCATTCCCCCTATTCGCAATTGCTTGTTCAAACTGAATAAACTGCGCTCCACCTTCTTGAGTGACTTCCACGTGACCAACAATTTTATCGATTGCATTGCCGAATTGCTTAAATAAATCAACATCACGGAACTGCATCAATGTTTTAGCAGCAAAACTAATTGACGCTAAATCATCGTCCGTTAAAGGAATATCATTAATAGAAAAATTAGGATCTACGTAATAATAACCAGCTTCTCGTTTGCTGTATTTTATAGGTGCATCATGCTCCATCTTCATCGCAGACATGTCCTTTTCTATTGTTGAGTTGCAAATATGCTCTCCACCAATACTACCGTACAATGATTCCTCACATGCTTCACGTAAATCCATTTTACTAGGATAGGGGTTATACTTATTTCGAATCGCTTTGTCGATGATACGATAGCGAATAAGAGCATTTTTAATGTTTGGCATAAGTTCTACTTCGAAACAAGTGCCGATTTCTTTTTATATCCGCAAAGCCCATAATGCTTAATCGCTTTTACAACTTCAGACGGAACGTCATTTTCCCAAGAAGAAGCTTCTGCGTGAATTTTATCTAACACGTCATCTGATAAAATATGTAATAATTTTGGGTCATAACTCTCAAACGCCTCCAGTTTATTGTTGTCTTTCATGTATTGTAGTAATCCTCTTAAATTTGGTGCAATATCGATGTTGTATAAATCATAAAGGTCTCCTGTTTCGACATTATTTGCTGGATAAACGAAGATTTTCACTTTCCGGCCGAAACCACGACCAAATGCTTCAAGTAATCCGCCAGGGAGGTTATCATAATATTTCTCATCAAAAATTGTCTGAAGATTATAGACCCCAACAATGGCTCCCATTTGATAACCTTTGGAAATAGATGAGAGATAATCTACCATCTTATAATGCTTGAGATAATTCGAGATCATTACCGTATACCCAAGTGTTCCTAAAAGTTCTGCTCGATCAACAAAATCCTTATCTGAAATTTTACCATCAGCGGTTAAATCTTTCAGTGTCAGTTCAACCACAACCCTCACTTTTTCTGGATCAACACCCTCTTCTTTGAGAAATTGTTCTTTCCCCCGCTCGATCATATCGATGTGCACTTTAGTAACAGGGCGAAAACGTCCACGCGCTAATAGAATGTTTTTCTTATACAATTCGGCAGCAGGCTGTTTCACTTTACCGCTCAAACCGAACATTGTAGCATCAGTGATTCCTCTTTTCACAAGGTTTAATGCAATTATTCGATTGTCAATATCTTCAAAATCGGGCCCAGAAACACTTAACATATCTATTTCCATGCGATCTCTAGGCAAGCGATGCACTATACTTTCAAGAAACTCATCTAAATCATTGCTATGGAAGTAAGATGCATGAATCAAATTCACTCCAAGAATTCCAAGTGCCTCTTGTTGCGATTTATGTCCAATGTCGTGCATTTTTATGTGTAAAATGACATCATTGGGCTTCTTACCTTGATTGAGTTGAAAACGTATTCCTACCCATCCATGACCTTGATTCGTTTTATGATAATTCAACGATTCAACAGTATTGCAGAAAGCAAAAAATCGTGATTCTTCGTACTTCGCTGGTAAGCGTTCTTGTAATGTGCGGTATTCCGCTTTCAGCATTGTTTCCAAACGATCTTCGCAGACATATCTTGACCCTGATCCATAAAAAGAATCAGATACTTTCATGTCATAAGCTGAATGCGAATAGGCAATTGTTCCTGAACTACCACCAGCTTTAAAGAAATTTGCGGCAACTTCTTGGCCTGCTCCAATTTCGGCAAAGCAACCATAAATATCTGGTGTCAAGTTGACTTTTAATGCTTTCTCTTCCGTTGTCAATCTTCTTTCGTCAATCATAATCTAGTTTAGCGTGTGCAATCAAATTATAATAATCTATTCTGGTTCCTGAAAGTCAGGATTATTCACAAATTCTTCATCGCTCAAGGTCAACAGAAACTGTTTGAGCAAATCTTTCTCGAATGCATCCAATTGCACTCCGCCTTGGCTTGCAAATTCAATCAAAGGATCTAGCGTTGGACTCATCTGAATGAAGTGAGAATAATGATCAATTACATCATCCAAAGTTGCCAGTCGACCATCATGCATGTATGGAGCTGAATAAGTAATGTTCCGCAAAGTTGGTACTTTAAATTTACCGTTGTCATTTGGATTACCTGTTACTCCCCCTCTACCCAAATCTGTAAATGTAGCATCTAACCCGTTGTTTGTAAACTTATGAATTTGCATCAGCGGACCATTGTGACAGTGGAAACAATCTGCTCCATTTAAGCTTTTAAACAAGTCATAACCTGCCCATTGAGAAGGAGTCACTGATTCATAAATCGACTGTTCATTTGATGTCAATGACAATCCATTTTCGAATTTGTACATCACATCATATTTAGACGAACCCGAAATCATCGTCCGTAGGAATTGTGCGATCGCCTTTGCAACTTTAGTAGAATCGATTCCATCCTCTCCAAAGGCTTTGAAAAACATGTTCTTATAATCCACAGATGCCTTTAATTCAGAAACGGCATTTGTCCATGTCTCGTGCATTTCAATCGGATCTTCTACGGGCATTAATATTTGTTCTTCGAGTGTCTTTGCACGCCCATCCCAAAAGAAAGCTTGATTCCATCCAAGATTAATTAGTGCCATTGCGTTTCTTCTACCTTGAACTCCATCTATGCCAGTCGAGTATTGATTCGGGTCAGAGTAGGCAGAAGCTGGAGAATGGCATTCAGCACATGAAATTGTGTTGTCGCCACTTAACTTTTTCTCATAGAATAATTTTCTGCCAAGTTCCACTCCTTCTACTGTCATTGGATTGTCCGATGGAATAATCATTTGCGGAAAGTGCGATGGGATTTCCAATACAAAGGGTGTGGCTACATACATCACTTTATCCTTCCTACACGAAAGCATAACGGCAAACAAAAGAAACGATACCAGCAAATATTTCATCTAATTATTAA
Source organism: Bacteroidota bacterium (assembly GCA_024280295.1). Lineage (GTDB taxonomy): Bacteria > Bacteroidota > Bacteroidia > Flavobacteriales_D > Crocinitomicaceae > UBA4466. The sequence goes on along the minus strand of JAJRQK010000016.1, from coordinate 75,916 downwards.
TCTATAGTTCCTTCAGTGCTGCATTAAAATTCTCAATTACTTTCAATGACAACACCTCCTGTCCAGCCGCTGTATGTGAACTGAATTCCGCTTTTAAATCAATGTTTTGTCCTGCATTCTGTAGGAATGTTGACATGTCCAATTGTAGTGAGTATTGATGAACCATGGTCGTAACTTCTAACCAGTTTGGATTAGGAAATGACATTGTTTGAAGGTTTATGTCTTTGCCAATATGAAAAACCACATTATGATCAAATAATGGATTACCATCTGCAATGGTATCCACTTTACCTTCTACCTTCATAAAAATATAACCTGGATTCCAACTCCAATGCATGTCTCCTGAATTACTGATATTCAGAACACTCGATACTGGAAAAGCAGAAGGATCGTTATGATTTACAACTCCAACACCAAGATTTGCAGTTAATGTTGTAGCATCACTTGGTTTTCCGTCCACCTGGAAAAGTAATGTCCCATTGTCACGGTAATTAAATAGGGCGGCATTATGAATTTGCGTGTTTCCTTTGATATCCTCAGCGAAAAATTTCAGTTCAGTAAATTTGACATCATATCCTTCGCTAGTAGTATAAACAGAATCGAGATATAGGTTCGAACCATTAAATGTTGGTTGAACCGTAATTTTTAGTTGATCTACGATAATTTCATCAGGAGGTCCAACGACATCGTCTTTACACGAGGAAATAAGAATTAGAAAGAATCCTAGGGAGAATAAGATTTTAGCATGTTTCATCACTAACAAATTTAATGAATTTTATGCAGCTAGAAAAATGAATTTTTCATTAACGAACGTGTATTCTGATGCGAATAGTTGAATAGAAAAAGTTAATTTAGTTCTCAACGCTAATTATATGAACGAAAAACGTACTATTCCACTCAAAATTTTCAATGCTTCTGCTGGAAGTGGGAAGACGTATCATCTAGTAAAAGAGTACATTGAACTATTAATCGGTCAAGGCAGAAGTACTGATTCGTTTGCACACATTATTGCAATGACTTTCACAAATAAAGCCGCCATTGAGATGAAGGAAAGAATTATATCTGCCTTAGACCAAATAAGTTCCCCTATCATTTTTGACAATAAAGCAAATGAGCTGACTAAAGACTTAGCGAATGATCTCGGAATTGAAATCGAGAAAGTAATCAGTCGATGTAAGAATGTTTTGAAGTTAATTCTTCACCGCTATGAAGATTTTCATGTAATGACGATTGATAAGTTTAATCTAAGGTTAATTAAATCTTTTGGGCGAGACCTTGATTTACCAGCAGATTTTGAAGTTGTATTAGATGAAACAGTATTAATCGAGCAAATTGTTGATGATTTATTCAATCAATTAGGGGAAGAGGGGAATCTGAATCTGAATGAATTGATTTTTCGTTATGCAAAGAGTAATCTTGAAGATGAGAGTTCTTGGGATTTCAGAAGAGAATTAGTCGATTTTGGAAAGATCCTGCAAAGTGAGAAAAATTCGAAGCTTGTTGCTCGTTTGTTAGAAATGGATTTCAGTACAGAGCAGTATGGAAGACTACAATATCAGCGAAAAACATTAAATGCTGAATATCAAACTAAAGTTCACCGGTTGCGAGAACTTCATCACTCAGGAATATACAGCTCCGAATCCATCCATGGAGGATCAACAACTATAAATGGAATTGCTAAAATTATTAACGTCACTAATTTCCCCTACGGCAAAGATCACCTTGCCTTAATTGGAAAAACGGTTGCAAAGAACATGGATAAAGAGGACACATCTACAAAATCTTTTCCACCAGAAGTCCGAACTGAACTGATCGCAATAAATGAATACTGGGAAAGTAAATTGGAAGACTATGTTAGCCTAGATTTATTTCTGAAGAATTTTTTCAATATGGCATTACTTCAATATATGGCGGAAGCACTTCAGCGTGTTGAAAAAGAAGAACAAATTATCCGAATATCAAGCTTCAACACACTTATTTCAAGTTTAATTCAAGATGAAAAGGCACCATTTATCTATGAGCGGTTGGGCACACGTTTTCAGCATTTCCTGCTAGATGAGTTTCAAGATACTTCTAGATTACAGTGGTTAAATATGGTGCCCCTTGTTCATAATTCCATTTCCGAAGGGCATAAAAATCTTATTGTTGGTGATCCAAAACAATCAATTTATAGATTTAAAAATGGAATCGCGGAACAATTTGTAGCATTGCCAAGTTTGTATAATCCCGAAAAGGATCCCAAAATAGCAAGTGATTCCTCTTACTTTGAAAGCATGGGAGAGGTTATTGAATTAGAAAATAATTGGCGATCGAGTCCGAGTATTGTGTCTTTCAATAATGCCTTTTTCGAAAAACTAAGAGTAAGTCTACCAGAATCATCTGCACCGTTTTATTCAAGTGTATTTCAACATCCAAAGTCCAAGGTAAATGGTAGAATAAAGATTCGCTCATGGGAAGAAAAGTTAACATCGGAAGATCTAGTTCCTATGATTCAAGAATCAATTGAGGAATGCCTCACACAGGGATTTGACCCCGGTGATATCTGCATACTCGGATCACGGAATTATCAATGTAATACATGGGCATTACAATTAACTGAACTAGGCTACAAAGTAGTTTCATCAGATTCATTGCTTATTCACTCGAACCTTCGCGTGAAATTAGCCATTGCCTACCTCCAACTCAGATTGACACCAAGCGGAGAAAACGAACACAAACGGTTTGCAGAACTCTATTGTCGAACACAGGAAGATTCATACAACGCTTATAATCAATACATCCTCGAGAACAAAGTAAAGGAAGGTCATAGATATCGTAGTTTTAACAGATCGCAATTTTTAGCAGATCATTTTGGAGATTATTCAGATTTTTTCTTCAAGTATGAAAGCCTTTACGATTTAATTCTATCATTCTATCGAATGATGAAGTTTAATGAACTTTCGGATCCATACCTGCATCACTTAGCCGATATTTTATTTGAATTTGGACAAAAGAGAGGTCCTGACTTGAAACAATTTCTTGATGATTATTTTGCGACGAAAAATAAAATTGCCGTTCAAATTCCAGAGAGTAAGGATGCGATTAAAGTTATGACAATTCACAAATCGAAAGGGTTAGAGTTCCCTGTTGTTATTCTACCTTCCCTTGATTTCAAGATGGAAATAAAAACGACATTCTTACTTGAATCTGGCGACTACCTTATTTACAAAAAGCCCACTAAAAACGAAGTCCTTACTCTATTACAAGAAACCCAAAGAATTGAAGCAGAACAAATACTGACAGATAATGTGAATTTATGTTATGTTGGCATGACACGCCCAATTGAACGACTGTACATTTTTAATGCTCATGAGAAAGCAAATTTCGGACGCCTTTTCCATCAAACATTTGAGCAAATAGAAGGCATTCAATTCGATGAAGGAGTACTGAGTTATGAAACTCAAGATGGCGAACGATCGAACAACAAAAAAATCGTAGAATCAGAGATCATGTCACCAACTCAAATCCAAGATAACCTTTGGTTTCCAGACATCTCACTTCAAGACCGCCCCGAATTAGGAGCTAATGATTATCTGAGTGAAGAAGTACAGTTTGGGTTGCAGTTTCATCTTTTAATGAGTCGAATTGATGACCTGGATCAAATTGAGAAAGAATTAACATCAACTATTGATGGAGGAGAAGTTGCTAAATCAAACGAATCGCGTTTAAGGACAAAATTGAATGATCTTTTTAAGCGAGATGATTATTTGAATTTATTTAGCGGTGACCACGAAATTTTAAGTGAACAGGCAATCATTCTTAACAGCAAGGAAGTGATTCGTCCTGATAAAATCATTGTGAAACAAAACGAAACCATTCTACTTGATTTTAAAACTGGAATACCTTCTGCTAAGGATGAAAAGCAGATTAATCAATATAAGTCGACATTAGAGTCCATGGGTTATCCAAATGTTTCTAGTTATCTTTTCTACACCTCAATTGACGAACTGAGACTTGTTGGATAAACTTTTATTTCCTTAATTTTAGTATCTTAGATAGTAGAAACTAAGAACTATGAAATATTTAATCTCCCTCCTATTAATCAACGTATTTACGCTCACGGGCTTAACTCAAGAAGTAGCGAGTGATGTCTCCGCGAAAATTTCTAAGATTGAAGTTCAAGGAACTGGAAATGGCAATGCACATATAAAAGTTTGGATCAGTTCAAACAGCGTGGAATCACTGGACTATGTCAAAATGCAATTTTCTGGAGCTATTATCCCACGAATGACTGTTTTGACAACCTTGAAACAAACTTCAAGTGTGGTAACATCAAGTGGCACTAATATGATCATCATGGAAGGTGACATTACCGTAAACGAAACTACGAAAGACAGAAAGGATACCATTCGGTATCTGTTTAAGAAAAGTGGCCCCGTTAACTTTAGAAACCTTCGAGCAGGAAGCGTTATCTATTTTCCTCCTTTGGAAAAATGAAATCATCTCTCCGTACCAACCTTTTTCTGATCAGATCGTTTTATTATCAATCTAAGAGACAAATTGTAGGTGAAATAACTCCACACCCAATTCATAAAGATTAGGAATTTGTTTTTAATCCCTAAAATTGATCTTAAATGAATTGTCATCCACACCAACCATGCAAAAAATCCATAAAATTTAAACTTGGGCAATTCAACAACAGCCTTATTTCTGCCAATTGTTGCCATTGTTCCTAAATCTTTGTAATGGAATTTGACCAATGACTTTCCTTTCAATTTTTTCTTGAAATTTTTAGCCAATTGTTTTCCTTGTTGAATTGCAACTTGAGCAAGTTGCGGATGTCCATTCGGGTATTCATCCGTATGTATAATCGAGACATCACCAATAGCAAAGACGTTTGGCGAATTCTTTAGGCGATTGTATCCATCAACAATAATTCGATTTCCTCTTCCAAGATCAGACTCATGAATTCCTTTCAGGAAATTACCTCTAATCCCAGCAGCCCAAACAAGTGTCTTCGCCTGAATGGTTGAATTATCGTTCAAAACAATCTCATCCCCATCGTAGTCTGATACTCTGGTCCCCGTTTTCACTTGAACTCCAAGTTTCTTAAGATAATTCATCGCTTTAATAGATGATTTTTCGCTCATCGCACTTAAAACATGATCAGATCCTTCAACCAGAATAATTTGCATTTTATCAAAATCCAATTCTGGGTAATCTTTGGGCAGAATATATTTTTTCATTTCTGCGAGCGTCCCAGCAAGTTCAACTCCTGTTGGTCCGCCACCAGCAATAACTAAACGCAGTAGAGATTCATTGTCTTCAATGCTGAGAGCAGCTTCGAAACGTTCGAGAATGATATTTCGCAAATTCAACGACTCAACAATACTTTTCATAGGAAGAGCATATTTTTCAATTCGCTCATTCCCAAAGAAGTTATTTCCAGCACCTGCGGCAATTACCAAATAATCATAACTAACTTCACCTAATGAAGTCAAAACACAATTTCTATCAGCGTCAACTTCAATTACTTCGGTAAGTCTAAAATGAAAGTTCTTTTTGCGTTGAAAATTCTTTCGGAATGGAAATACAATTGAACTTGGTTCTAAACCAGATGTCGCAACCTGATAAAATAAAGGCTGAAATTGATGGTAGTTATTCTTATCGATCAGAACAACTTGATAGTTGAGTTTGACAAGACGTCGCGCAATTTCTAATCCACCAAAGCCACCGCCAATAATAACGATTCGTTTTTTAGAATTTTTGGCAATATTTACTCCCATGATTATTATTTAAATCACGCATGGATTAGCCCTTTAAAGGTAAACATAATCTCAACAAGAAACCAATTCAAGACTGAAATAAATAAGTGTAATGCAGTCTAACTATTAGTCTAATAATATCAAGCGTTTTTGTACATTTTGATCCTCAGTTGAGAGGACAACAAGATAGCTACCACTAACTAAATCAGTCAAATCAATAACCTCCATTTGACCACCAAACGCTTTCACTTGCTGCCCAAGCATGTTAAAAATAGAAACACTAATGATTTCAATACCATTAGAATTAATCGTGATCACTCCCGAACTTGGGTTTGGATATATCGCAATATCCATCTTTTTAGGTTCCTGTAACGAGAGCATTCCATCAAGAATTATAGATGTCTTTGGATCTCCGATCATAACGTCACTCCATGAAAGTCGTTTTACCCCTGCATAATACGCTTCAGCTAGGTTAAAATGGAAATTTGTATCTAAATAACGATCAAACACAATAGAGTAATCTATCAAGGAAGAGTAAAAATTGGCATGTGTTGTTCCATGTGCTCCACTCACCCCATCCGCAATGAGATTAGCTAAAATTAAGGAATTAGATGTATTTGTGGCTTGATCAAACGTGGATGCCGAATGTACAAACGCAACATCACAAATGGCACCATTAGACCAAGAATAGTTAAGAATCTTATTTTCTGGCTCCCTATTGATACTAGCATAAGTGATGACATTATCTGCAGTTAACAACCAAGAACTGTCAGAATGAAGTGATGAGTTCCAGCCATTTGTCTGTAAACTTATATTACCAGAATCAAGCTGCGCACCCAACCAAATTTGATCGGGTACTGGCCATGAACCACTCAAGTCAAAGATGGCATTTGTACTGGAATTATTAACCAGTATCCCTGGTCCTGAGCGGTCAATCAGTTCAATTACATCCGATTCTGTATATCCTGAAAGTCGAGTAACTAAAAAATAATTATTACTTGATCTTTTAAAATTAACCGCAGATGATTGGAATGGATTCGATACATGGTTAGGTTGCCCTATACTACTACTCATGGAGCCTAAGATCAATGCAATTTCAGAATCAAACGAAGCACAAGCAGAGAGCCAACCATTTGTACAGGCAGTGTAGGAGACCGACAGAGGCACTCCTTTTGTTGTTACAAGGCAGTTTAAGGTGGAATTGAGGTTATTCGTTATTATGTAAGACTCGATTTGATTTCGGACATTTTCAAAGCCAATACTATCTATTGATTCGCTAGTTGTACATGAAATGTGAATAACATTGACGGCAGGAATGTTTCTAGCTGATTGGAAATAATTCCCAATATTAATTGATGTAGGACTATTGTCATTTACAATAATAGCAACATCATCATAAGTGACTGTTTGGTTGAATGCAGAAAAAGGAATAAGTGTAATCGCGAGAAGGATGACTCTATATATCATAGTAAATAGGAATATGTTATTTAATAAATTCCTTATAAAAACGACAGAATCTAACTACTATTTTCTCCATTCATCAATTAATGCAGAATTTTAACATTTCTGTTTTTTAAAAAGCTGCGTCATCAATTCATCATCTACCAATTCTGGAACTGTCACTTTTAACTCAGAATTCATTTCCATAGCCCGTTTAATAGCAAACGTTGCTCCTTCATTTCGCGCCCAATTTCTTCGTGCAATACCATTATTAACATCCCAATGAAGCATCATTGTCAATCTTCGTTCGGCATCAGAAGATCCATCTAAAAGCATCCCAAAACCACCATTAACCACTTCTCCCCAGCCAACACCTCCACCATTGTGAATTGAAATCCATGTTGCTCCACGGAATCCATCGCCAATAACATTTTGAATTGCCATGTCGGCAGTGTAACGAGAACCATCGTAAATATTAGATGTCTCCCGGTAAGGTGAATCTGTTCCAGACACATCATGGTGGTCTCTTCCGAGTATAACTGGTCCAATTGTTCCATTTGCAATTGCATCATTAAATGCTTTAGCAATTTTCATTCGTCCTTCTGCATCTGCGTAAAGGATTCTTGCTTGAGAACCGACAACTAATTTATTCGCTCTGGCACCTTTAATCCATTGGATGTTATCCGCCATTTGCTGTTGAATCTCATTAGGGCTACTTTTTCGAAGTTCTTCCAAAACTTCACAGGCGATTTCATCCGTTTTTTGAAGATCTTCAGCTTTTCCTGAGGCACAAACCCAACGAAAAGGGCCAAAGCCAAAATCGAAGCACATAGGTCCCATGATATCTTGAACATAAGATGGATATTTGAAATCTATACCATTTTCTGCCATAATATCTGCACCAGCTCGAGACGCTTCAAGCAGGAAGGCGTTTCCATAATCGAAAAAGTAAGTTCCTTTTGTCGTATGTTTATTTACCGCATTCGCGTGCCGAATCAATGTTGCTTGAACCTTTTGCTTGAACAACTCTGGGTTTTCAGCCATCATTTCGTTGGCCATTTCCAGCGACATATCCACTGGGTAATATCCGCCAGCCCAAGGGTTATGAAGTGAAGTTTGATCTGTTCCAAGATCGATGTATATATTAGCAGCATCGAATTTTTCCCACACATCCACAATGTTGCCTTGATACGCAATTGAAACTACTTCTTTATTGAATTTAGCTTCAGCAACACGAGTACACAGGGCATTTAAATCAGTAATTACTTCATCGACCCAGCCTTGCTCATGTCTTGTTGCTACTGCTTTTGCATTAATTTCTGCTGTTACTGAGATACAGCCAGCAATATTTCCAGCTTTAGGTTGCGCACCTGACATTCCACCTAATCCAGCAGTAACAAACAACTTACCTTCAAGATCTTCTCCATTTTTCGCGATTTTTCTTCCGGCATTAAGCAATGTGATTGTAGTTCCATGAACGATACCTTGAGGTCCAATGTACATAAATGAACCAGCCGTCATCTGTCCGTACTGAGTAACTCCAAGAGCGTTAAATTTTTCCCAATCATCTGGCTTCGAATAATTCGGAATCATCATACCATTAGTAACAACAACTCTAGGTGCATCTTTGTGTGAAGGAAACAAACCCATTGGATGACCTGAGTACATTGCCAACGTTTGATTCTCTGTCATTTCCGATAAATATTTCATCGTCAATCGGTATTGAATCCAATTTTGAAAAACAGCACCATTCCCCCCATAAGTTATCAGTTCATGCGGATGTTGGGCGATCGCATAATCCAAATTATTCTGGATCATTAACATAATAGCTTTCGCTTGATCGCAATTCCCTGGATACTCGTTTATGTCTCTTGCATACATTTTATCTTTTGGACGGTATCTAAGCATGTAAATTCGTCCGAGTGTATCTAACTCTTCCAAAAACTCAGGCGCAAGTAATGCATGTTGATCTGTTGGAAAGTAACGTAATGCATTCTTAAGAGCTAATTTTCGTTCTTCTGCTGAAAGAATTTGTTTGCGTTTTGGAGCATGATTAATCCCTTCTTCAAATATTGGTGGAGTTGGAATACTTGTAGGAACTCCTTGAATAATATCTTGTTGAAAATCTGTTAATGTCATTGTTCTAAATTGAATGTTTTGTACACTTAGTTCTAACTACTGAATCAAGGATTCTAACTATGGGTAACGAACATTAGAGCGGAATAAAATTTTCTCAAACACCATATTACAAAGTTATAAAACATTTTATGCTGTGTAAACAAAAAACGCCTCCCTTTTCAGAGAGGCGTTCAATAAAGAAATTAGTCTATCTACTTAAGTAAAGTAATATGCCCATTGTATGTAAATTTCTCGTCGTTGAGAAGGCTTTTAGTACGAACGATCCAGGTGTAAATCCCTGCTTCAACAAATCGTCCGCCATAAGTTCCATCCCATCCTACGCTAATATCATTCGATTCCCACATTACTTCGCCCCATCGGTTGAAAATCAATAGTTCAAAATCATAGATGTCGATTCCTTCCATGAACAGTTTCCATGTTTGATTAAGTTCATCGCCATCTGGAGTAAATGCATTTGGTGCATAGATAAGCACTTCTGGGAATACGATTAATTCATGGTTCATTGTATCAATACATCCGAGTTCAGATGTTGTGATCAATGTGATATTGTATCTTCCTTCAACTCCATCAGGGAATGTCACATCTACATTTGTTTGTGTTGACTGTGATGGAGTTCCTCCATCAAAATACCACTGATAAGTATATCCATTCCAAGAATAATTTGTGAAATGAACGTCCGTATTAAACATCAATACTGGATTCGGGGAATATTTAAAATCTGCACGAGGCTTAGGATCGACATTTAAAATTTCGGTAAACGTTGTTGAATCAATACACCCTTCAAATGAAGTAATGATTAATTGGACATCATATTGACCAGCCATGAAAGCAGATGTAAGAATAGTATCTTGGTTCAAATATTGATCAACCCCATCAACTAACCAATAATTGTATTGACTCATTGTTGGGTCGGTTACATTAACAATCTCAAAAATTGCAGGCTCACATTGCAAAGGATTCAAGACATCTATTAACGGAACAGGAACTGGTGCCACTCGAACATTAGTTGTCATAACTAACGGAGTTGATTCACAACCGTCAGTTACAGTTACTGTATAAGTAGTTGTAACAGCGGGAGTCACATTAATTGTATGTGATCCAATTCCAGTAAACAAATCAGTTGTACTCCATGTAAATGTATATGGCTGACCTAAGCCTCCTGCACTTGTTGACGAAATTGAAGTCCCATAACCTGGACAAATAGTATCCCAAGGCGTAATTGTTCCAGAAAGAGGAGCTCTCACAGCTACATCAATTGTTACTGGCAAAGAAAGGCAACCTAGTTCATTTTCGGCATATACAGTGTAAGTTGTTGCAATTGCAGGTGTCCCAGTTTGATTAGCACCAGTCATGGCAGAATGGTCCCAATGAAATAGGTAAGAAGTTCCTCCAGTTGCTGATGCGGACAATTGTGCGGTACCATTCTCACAAATTAGTGTATCATTTGAAACAGATATTACAACAGGTGCAGGATCAACGACATTAACAACAACACATTTTTGACAACCTAAAATTGTCTTTCCACAGACATTGTAAGCGTTCGCGCTGAAAGTTATAGCGAAGGAATCAATTTGCCAAGTAATTCCGCCATCAAAGCTGTACTCAACCGCTCCTGGTGCATCTATGTGAATTTCACCATCTGCTGCTCCTTCACAAGAAGGACTTACTTGATAAGCACTAATTTGAAGATCATCAATTGTTACAGACATTGTATCGAAACGTGAACCACAAACAGTTTCATTTTCTTCAAAAATAAATTCGTAATAGCCGGATTGATCAGCCGTAACAGTAGCATTTGGATCAATCATATTTGGAATAAAATTGACATTTGGAACTGGAACTACTGTTGAGGCGTCATACGTCCATGCTGAAGTATTGTTTGTTGGGTCACTCATAATAGCAGACAATAGGATAGGATCGCCCAAACAAATTGTTTGATCTATACCAGCATCTGGAGTAGGAGGATTAATAACAGTTATCGTAAAAGTATCAATCACCGAACCACCAGGTAAGATAGGGTCAAATATTTCAACGTAATAATCAGTTGTAACTGGCGGACTAACCATAACATTTGTTCCACCTGATGTGTTCGAGACACCAGTTGTAACAATCCAATTGTAGGTTGGAATTGTGACAGTAGCAGGGTTAATAATATCAACATTTGCAGAATCACCTAAACATATAATTTGATCCAGAGTACCAGCAAAGCACCCAATTCCAGCACCAGAAGGAGGGAACGTTAAACTAACATTACCAACTTGCGAACTATAGTTCGAAAACATTAAAATATACGCTTGCCCAGCAACAACAGGAATTGAAGGCTGAAAATTTCCAGCGACTCCCCCAGGAGGTGGAGCACCATTAGACATTCCTGTGAATCCTTGAGCAGAAGCATTCCAATTACAAGCAGCAGGAGCCACAAGATTATTTGCAATATCATTACACCCAGTCACAGGATTATACGGCCACAATTCCCAATCAAAATACCCAGATCCACCTGGAGCACCGATCTGAAATTCAAGCATTCCAGAAGTAGTAACATTCAATACAAACCAATTTGGATTTAATTCCCCAGCTAGAAGACAACCTTGATTCACACCAGCTGGATTGACATTAGGGTTTGAAAAACTACCTGCCGGAGGTACAGTTGGATTCGGGCTGACCCCAGTGGAAAGTGGAAATGGAACTGGGACACTGTTACAAATATTCTGAGCTTGATCACATGAATTGGAAACAACTCCTTGAGAAAGGATTGAAAACGAAACAAACGATACTGCAATAAAAAGAACTATTTTCATCTTAATCATTGTTGGCAATTTGTAAATGGATAAGGATTCATCATATCGGTTCCTCTAACACCAATTTGCACACAATATACTGTACTAGCGTGTGTTCCGAACCAAGTTGTGAATTCCGCTTCTGTCAATTGAGAGAGATCATGGGTGAAAATAAGAGCTCTCTGCGTGTGATAGTCCAATCGTACCATTTCCACGTAAGGATTAGCATTCATCTCATCTTGAAGCACGCTCATTTCAGCCTGATTTTGAATGTCAAACATGCATTGCGCAAAAAATACAGTGTTGGTTTGTTGTGAATGGCTAGAAAAAGATGCCAAAACAAAAATTAGTGATAGTGATAGAAGTGTTTTCATTATTATATCCTTTGTGTAAGTTGACGCAAAATTAAGACAAAAGTTGCGTGGTTGTCTGCACAAAGTTGATAAAAAACACTTTAGGCAAGGATTCCTACCGTTATGGTGATATATTTAACACAATAACTCTAGTAAGCCATGAATTTAAACGATTTACCTGGATATACCGCTGTTGTTCCGAGTTCTTCTTCAATTCGAATTAGCTGGTTGTATTTCGCCATGCGGTCACTACGAGAAGCAGAGCCAGTTTTGATCTGCCCACAATTCATTGCTACCGCCAAATCAGCAATAGTATTGTCCTCTGTTTCACCAGATCTGTGACTCATCACACACGTATAACCATTGCGTGTCGCCATATTAATAGCTTCAATCGTTTCGGTAAGTGTCCCGATTTGATTCACTTTAATTAAAATAGAATTCGCAGTGTTTGAATCGATTCCTTGTGCTAATCGTTTTGTGTTTGTTACAAATAGATCGTCTCCGACTAATTGAACTTTATCACCAAGTGCTTCTGTAAGGAGTTTCCATCCTGCCCAATCATCTTCATCAAGACCGTCTTCAATTGAGATAATTGGATATTTAGCTGTCCATTCTTTCCAAAATTCCACTTTCTCGGAAGAAGTCATTTGCGCCCCTGTTGATTCAAATATATACTTTCCAGTATTTTTGTCATAATATTCTGAAGCTGCTGCATCTAATGCGATAAAAACATCTTTACCGGGCTCAAAACCAGCCTTTTTAATCGCATGAATAACGACCTCTATGGCCTCTTCATTAGATCCTAAATTTGGAGCAAACCCACCTTCATCACCAACATTAGTTGACATACCTCCTTCTTTTAGGACACCTTTCAACGTATGAAAAATTTGAGTACCCCAACGCAAACCTTCAGAAAAAGAATCAGCACCAAGAGGCATCACCATAAATTCTTGGATGTCGATTTTATTATCAGCGTGTGAACCTCCATTTAGAATGTTCATCATTGGGACCGGCATTGTTACTGCGCCAACTCCGCCAACATATTTAAACAAACTCAAACCTGCTTCATCTGCTGCTGCTTTTGCTGCTGCTAGTGAAACACCCAGAATTGCATTTGCACCAAGATTGGATTTATTTTCTGTTCCGTCCAATTCAATCAATTTTACATCAATTGCTTTTTGATCACACACGTCGAAGCCGTTTAATGCTTCATTAATTATTGAATTCACATTTGCCACAGCCTTCAAGACGCCTTTCCCCATGTAATAATTTGGATCATTATCTCGAAGTTCCATTGCTTCATGAATTCCCGTTGAAGCTCCAGAAGGAACAGCAGCTCGACCCAGTACTCCTGATGTTGTGATAACATCAACTTCAACCGTTGGATTCCCTCTTGAATCTAGGATTTGACGTGCGATAATTTTGGCTATAAAACTCATGCTTTGTGGTTTTTAATGTTGGTGATAAATTGATCGAACAAATAACGAGAGTCATGTGGTCCAGCAGAAGCTTCAGGGTGATATTGGACTGAAAACACTGCATGATCCTTTAGTTCTATTCCTGCAACTGTTTGATCATTCAAGTGTATGTGGGTAACGTTAATTTTTTCGTTTTGTTCTGCGCTTTCCTTCGAAATTACAAAACCATGATTTTGTGAAGTGATTTCTCCTTTTCCTGTTTTAAGATTCTTTACAGGATGATTTATTCCACGGTGACCATTAAACATTTTTTCGGTAGTTAATCCTTGACTTAGTCCGAGAATTTGATGCCCAAGACAGATTCCAAAAACAGGCACTTCTAACGCGACAATTTCTTTTACCAAATTAATTGAACTTGACATAGCTGATGGATCTCCAGGTCCATTTGAGAGCATATAACCATCAGGGCTAAATGCGCTTATCTCTTCAAGTGTTACATCAAGTGGAAATACTTTCACATGGCATCCGCGATCCACTAAACAACGAATAATGTTTTTCTTGACACCGAAATCAAGAAGAGCAACTTTATACCTAGCATTTTCAGGTTGAACTTCAAACGCTTCTTTCGTTGCTACTTTAGAAGATAATTCAAGTCCATCCATTGATGGAACACTAGCTAATTCTTTTTTAAGCGAATCAATATTTGTATTCTCAGATGAGATAATACAATTCATTGCACCTCTACTTCTGATGTGACGAACCAACGCACGTGTATCAATGTCAGAAATTCCAACTTTTTTATTTTCAATGAGGTTATCTTGTAATGACTTGCTAGCAGAAACACGTGAGTAGCCATCTGAAAACTTCTTAACTACGATTCCAGAAACATTAATACTATCGGACTCGATTTCTTTTTCATGAACTCCATAATTTCCAATATGTGCGGAAGTCATTACGAGAATTTGACCATAATAAGAAGGGTCAGTGAACACTTCTTGATAACCAGTCATTCCCGTATTGAATGCGATTTCACCAGTTGTGGTTCCAATCATTCCAATTGCTACTCCTTCGAAGGAAGTTCCATCCTCTAATAATAGTACTGCTGATTGCTGCTCGCTCATACATGAAATTTTCTGCAAATTTAGGATTTCAAATTCAATCAAGCGAAGATTTCCCAAGAAGATATCAACGAGATATTAAGATACAAAGACTAACTGACTTAATTAATTCTGTCAATAATTAGAATGAAACTTGGTGTTAGGGATAAGGAGGCATACTTATACAAAAGGATACATCGCATAATCGGACCTAGCAACAGGAAGGAACGTCCATCAGAAAAACATTTTCACAAAAAAAGGGATATGATCAAATCACATCCCTTTTGTATCTTGGTGACTTAAAGCCAATTCGATTTACTTTTCTTCAGATTCACCCTCTTTTTTAGGAGCATCTTCCTCTGCTTTTTTCTCAGCTTTTGGTTTTGCTTCTGCTTTAGGTTTCTCTTCTTTAACTGGAGCTTCAGTTGTTTCTGCCTTAGACTTCTTCTCAGCTTTCACTTCCTCTTTAGCTTCTGTATCCGTTGCTTCAACTTCTGTTGATTCTTCAGTGTTCACTGCTCCATCAGTTGTTTTAGCTCCTCCACCTCTACGCGAACGACGAGTAGTTTTCTTCACTCCTTCGTTGACATAAATATCGTTGAAGTCAACCAATTCGATCATACACATTTCCGCGTTATCTCCAACTCTGTATCCAGTACGAATAATACGTGTATATCCCCCTGGACGATCAGCAATTCTTGGAGCAACTTCTCTGAACAATTCGCTAATTGCTTCTTTATTTTGAAGGTAGCTAAATACAGTTCTTCTGGAGTGTGTTGAATCTGTTTTCGATTTCGTCAATATTGGCTCTACGTAAACACGCAATGCTTTTGCTTTCGCTACAGTGGTGTTAATGCGTTTGTGCTCAATTAATGAACAGGCCATATTCGAAAGCATTGCTTTCCTATGCGCTGTCTTTCTGCTTAAGTGATTGAATTTTTTTCCGTGTCTCATAACTATAAATTTCGCAAGTAACGGTTAACTGAATCTTGTATCGCTAGATTCAATCACCTATCACGCCATTTTTCTTTTTTATTTAATTGCGATACTAATCTTTATCTAATTTGTATTTGGAAACATTCATCCCGAATGAAAGTCCTTTATTATCAACTAAGTCTTCCAACTCAGTTAATGACTTCTTACCGAAGTTTCTGAATTTCAAGAGATCGTTCTTATTGTAAGAAACAAGATCACCTAAAGTTTCAACATCAGCAGCTTTTAAACAGTTTAGTGCTCGGACCGAAAGATCCATATCCACTAATTTTGTTTTCAAGAGTTGACGCATGTGCAATGAAGTTTCATCGAATTCTTCTGTTTCTGCTTTCACTTCACTATCAAGTGTGATGCGCTCATCAGAGAACAACATGAAGTGGTGAATCAAAATTTTCGCTGCTTCTTTTAGTGCTTCTTTCGGATGAACTGATCCATCAGTTGTGATGTTAAAGATCAATTTTTCGTAATCCGTTTTCTGCTCTACACGGAAGTTTTGCACTTCGTACTTTACGTTTTTAATTGGTGTAAAGATCGAATCAATAGCGATTGTTCCGAAAGGAGCAGAACTATCAGTGTTTTCTTCAGCTGGATGATATCCACGACCTTTAGTGATCGTCAATTCAATTTCCAATTTCACAGATGGTTCCATGTTACAGATAATCATCTCTGGATTCAATACTTGGAATGCCGAAGTATATTTCCCAATATCACCTGCTGTGAGTGTATTTTGTCCTGCAACAGAAACCATTACAGTTTCGCTGTCAGTTCCTTCGATTTGTTGTTTGAAACGAACTTGTTTCAAGTTCAAAACCATTTCAGTAACGTCTTCAACAACCCCTTTGATTGTCGAGAATTCATGATCCACACCTTCGATACGAATCGAAGCAATCGCAAACCCTTCCAGTGATGAAAGAAGAATACGGCGTAGTGAGTTTCCTATAGTAATACCGTATCCTGGTTCAAGTGGACGGAATTCAAATTGTCCAACATGCTCATCAGAATCGAGCATAATCACTTTATCTGGTTTTTGAAAGTCTAATATTGCCATTTTTGTCTTCGTTTTAATTGAAATTCAGTTGCGCGGTTTGAAAGATTGAAGAAGCTCAATCAAGCCCTTTTGCCGAACCCAATATTATTAATTATTACTTAGAGTACAATTCTACGATGAGTTGTTCCTTGATGTTTTCAGGAATCATTTCACGTGTTGGAACACCAACAATCTTCCCTTCCATTTGACTTGGATTCCATTCCAACCAATCGAAAGATTTAATTTGCGGTGTCGCCAATGAATCACTAATTACTTCCATTGATTTTGATTTCTCACGAACACTAATTACGTTACCAACTTTCGTTGAGAACGATGGGATGTTCACAATCTGTCCATCAACAGTGATGTGTTTATGCGCTACCAACTGGCGAGCACCTGAACGAGTAGGAGCAAGTCCTAAACGATATACGGTGTTATCAAGACGTGCTTCACACAACTGTAATAAGTTTTCACCTGTAATACCTTTCATTCTCGATGCTTTATCGAAAAGGTTAGAGAACTGACGCTCAAGAATACCATAAGTGTACTTAGCTTTTTGTTTCTCCCCAAGCTGAACTGCGTATTCAGATTTTTTACCGCGACGTCTATTTGGACCGTGTTGTCCTGGACCGTACTGACGTTTATCTAGCGACTTGTCTGGACCAAATATTGGATCTTGGAAACGACGTGCAATTTTTGATTTTGGACCTGTATATCTTGCCATTTTTACAATTTTAAAGAGGTGGTTATGAATTAAGGCTTTTCCTTCGACAACCTTTCCTAGTGATCATTAAGATCGTTAGGATACCCCTTTGATTTATTATTAATTAAACTCTTCTTCTTTTTGGTGGACGACATCCATTGTGTGGCATTGGGGTAACATCATTGATTTCAGTTACTTCAATTCCTGCGTTATGCAATGAGCGAATTGCAGACTCACGACCTGAACCAGGTCCTTTAACGAAGACTTTTACTTTACGTAAACCGTAATCGTAAGCTTCTTTCGCTGCATCTTCAGCTGCAATTTGCGCTGCGTATGGAGTGTTCTTTTTAGATCCTCTAAAGCCCATTTTCCCAGCAGATGCCCAAGAAATAACTTGTCCAGAACCATTTGTCAATGAAATGATCACATTATTGAACGTCGCTTGAATATGCGCTTGTCCTAGTGCGTCAACTTTGACTTTTTTCTTCTTTTTTGCGTTTGACTTTGCCATTTTATTTAGCTTTTATGTTCATTGCTTTCATTAGAATAGGAACAGTGTTCCTGCTCAGTAATACCCAATCAAGGGGACGATTATTGTTGCTCAACTAAAATCAAAAAATGACTTTTAAACAACGGACCGTCTATCCGCAAGATAAGTTATCACACTTCCAATTTTTCTTAAGCTTTCCGCTTAATCCAAATCAGAAGTAGCTTCCAACTCTTCCTGAACTTTCAGTTCAGTCCAAATCAATAGCTTTGCTACTTCTTCTTATTAGCAACCGTTTTTCTTCTTCCTTTTCTTGTTCTAGAATTGTTCTTAGTGCGCTGTCCTCGAAGTGGTAAACCAGATCTATGACGAATTCCTCGTTGACATCCAATATCCATCAAACGTTTGATGTTTGTTTGAACCTCAGAGCGAAGTGCGCCTTCAACCTTAATTTCATTCAAAGCAGTACGGATAGCACCTAGCTGATCATCGTCCCAATCTTGAACTTTTACACTTTCATCAACTTTTGCAGTTGCTAAAACTTTTCTTGATGTACTTCTTCCGATTCCATAAATGTATGTCAAACCGATAACACCTCTCTTATTTTTTGGTAAATCAATACCTGCAATACGTGCCATATATTAACCTTGTCTTTGTTTGAATTTCGGATTCTTTTTATTGATCACGTAAACTACTCCTCTACGTTTCACAATTTTACAGTCAACTGACCGTTTTTTAACTGATGCTCTTACTTTCATCTTTCTTTTTATTTAATCTGCTTTCAAATTTCGTTTAGGTCTCCAGTTTAAAAAACCTCCACCTTAACGGAGCGAACCTTTCGTTCGCAAATCAAAAGCTTCGCTTTTTCTTATTTATATCTAAAAGTTATACGTCCCTTTGTTAAGTCATAAGGAGACATTTCCACTTTAACTCTATCTCCTGGAAGAATCTTAATGTAGTACATTCTCATTTTTCCAGAAATATGCGCGGTAATCACGTGTCCGTTTTCCAACTCAACACGAAACATTGCATTTGACAATGCTTCAATGATTACTCCGTCTTGTTCTATTGATGCTTGTTTAGCCATATCTTACATTCCTGACATTTCGCCTTGCGTGCGTCGTCCTTTAATCCTAGTTCCTTCCATTAATCCATCCATTTGACGGTTTAGCAAATACGATTCAACTTGTTGCAGCGTATCCAATACCACCCCAACCATAATCAGCAGTGATGTACCTCCGAAGAACATTGCAAATGCATCATTCACACCTGCTAATTTTGCAATTGAGGGAATAATCGCGATGAATGCCAAGAACAAAGATCCAGGGAACGTAATTCTCGATACTAATGAATCAATGTAACTAGCGGTTTCCTCTCCAGGACGAACCCCAGGGATAAATCCACCACTTCGTTTCAATTCATCCGCAATCTTACGGGGATTAATCATAATTGCCGTATAGAAGTAAGTAAACACCACAATTAAGAGGAACAACGTAAGGTTGTAGCCGAAACCATAGATATCTCCAAACACTTCGGACATAAAACCACCATCATTACTAGCAAAGATCATAACAGGTACAGTCATTATTGCTTGCGCGAAAATGATAGGCATTACACCAGAAGCATTCACCTTGATAGGCAAATAACTTCGTGCACCTTGATCCTCAGCCGAGCGAGCACCAACGACTCTCTTTGCCGTATTCAAAGGTACCTTTCGGACACCTTGAACAATTAAAACAGTTCCAAGAACCACAACCATAAAGGCAAAGATTTCAAGTACAATTTTGATTAAATTACCGCCTTCAATGGAGAAGGTAAATTCAGCCATAAACGCCTCTGGAAGACGAGCAAGAATACCAACAGTAATCAATAATGAAATTCCATTACCAATCCCTTTATCTGTAATACGCTCTCCTAACCACACTGCGAACATCGCACCAGCGACAAGAACCGTGATAGACTGAACCCACCAGAACGTTCCCGCATCTGCTGGAAGAGCTCCTTTGCTTTCCACGTATAATGCAAGGTAACTTGGAGCTTGGAGCGCACAAATTACAATTGTTAAAACACGCGTGAACATGTTGATTCGTTTCCTTCCAGACTCACCTTCTTGCTGCATTTTTTGTACAGCAGGCACTGCCATTCCGAGGAGTTGCATAATAATGGATGCACTAATGTAGGGCATAATTCCAAGTGCCATTATTGATGCATTTGAAAATCCACCTCCAGAAAATAGAGATAGCAAAGTTTCAAGCATATTTTGACCATCCTTTGATTGTGCTGCTTGAAGCGCACTATAATCAACGCCAGGTAAAATTATGAATGATCCAATCCGGTAAACGAGAATCAGAGCAAGCGTAAGAATAATACGCTTCCTCAGTTCTTCAACATTCCAGATATTTTTTATGTTTTGTATAAACTTCTTCATTGGTAAAAAATGTTGGCAAAGTTAATTAGATTTCTGTACAATTCCCACCTTTATCTTCAATTGCTGCTTTTGCAGTTGTTGAAAACTTGTGAGCAGTGACATCAATCTTTACCTTAAGTTCACCTCTTCCTAAGATTTTTACTAACTCATTCCGAGACACTAAACCATTCGCCATCAACACTTCATGGTTGACTTCTGTAATTTTCTTACGGTCAATCAACTCTTGAATAATATCCAAATTAATAGCTTTGTATTCTACTCGATTTATATTTTTAAATCCAAATTTAGGTACTCGACGTTGAAGAGGCATTTGTCCACCTTCAAATCCAACTTTTTTAGAGTAACCTGATCTTGATTTTTGTCCTTTATGTCCACGTGTAGATGTCCCACCACGTCCAGAGCCTTGCCCTCTAGCGATACGTTTCCTGTTTTTCGTAGATCCCTTTGCAGGAGTTAAATTATGTAAATTCATTTCAATGCGTTTTGAGCTTTTGACTAAGCAAAAGCGTTATAGATTACTCAACTACTGTTACTAAGTGTTGAACTTTCTTGACCATACCAAGGATTTGTGGAGTTGCTTCTTTTTCAATTACTTGATTCAACTTACTAAATCCTAATGCTTTAATCGTTGCTTTTTGTCTTGCTGGACGATTAATAGCACTTCTAACAAATTTGATTTTAATTGTTTCCATGATTTCTTCTATTAACCGTTAAATACTTTATCAAGATCAATTCCACGTTGTTTGGCAACTGTGACAGCATCTCTCATTTGAGATAATGCATCGATAGTAGCTTTTACTACGTTGTGAGGATTTGATGAACCTTGAGACTTAGCTAAGACGTTGTGGATTCCAACGCTCTCCAATACAGCACGCATCGCACCACCGGCGATAACTCCTGTACCTTCAGATGCTGGTCTTAACAAAACGCGTGCACCACTAAATTTTCCTTTTTGAAGGTGTGGTACAGTTCTATGTAAAATAGGAACTCGTATTAAGTTTTTCTTCGCATCGTCAATTCCTTTAGAAATAGCTTCAGTTACTTCTTTTGCTTTTCCAAGTCCATGACCTACGATTCCATTTTCATCACCAACAACAACAATTGCGGAAAAACTAAATGTACGACCACCTTTGGTAACTTTCGTTACACGATTAATTGATACGAGTTTATCTTTTAACTCAATATCTACAGATTTTACTCTATTTCCTTGTGCTCCCATTATTAAAATTTTAAACCGCTTTCTCTTGCTGAGTCAGCCAATGATTTAACTCTACCGTGATACAGGTATCCGTTGCGATCAAACACAACAGTTGTAACTCCGACTTTAGCAGCCTTTTCAGCCACTTCTTTTCCAATTGCAACAGCTTGATCTGTTTTAGATCCTTTGCTTGCTACTTTGTTATTGTATGATGATGCAGAAACAACCGTTTTACCCGTTAAATCATCAATAATTTGAGCATAAATTTGTTTGTTGCTTCTGAAAACAGTCAAACGTGGTTGTGCGGCAGTACCAGAAATATTTCTTCTGATTCTACGCTTAATTTTTGCTCTTCTTGTTACTTTACTAAATGCCATAACTTTTAAGATATCTTAATTATTTTGCTGCTGCTGTTTTACCAGCTTTTCTTCTAACTTCTTCACCTAGGTATCTTACACCTTTTCCTTTGTATGGTTCTGGTTTACGAAGGGAACGAATTTTGGCAGCTACCTGTCCTACTAATTGCTTATCAATTGACTCCAATGTTACGATTGGTGCTTTTCCTTTTTCAGACACAGTTGATACCTTAATTTCTTTAGGAAGTTCGATTGCAATCGGATGTGAATATCCGAGTGCAAGATCCAAACGTTGACCGCTTGCATTTGCACGGAAACCAACTCCGATAACTTCTAATTCCTTTTTGTACCCTTCTGTGACACCGATGATCATATTTTGAACAAGTGCGCGGTATAAACCATGCATTGCTCTATGCTCAGGTGCGTCTGATGCGCGGGCGAAAGTTACTTTAGCACCATCAACGTTCATTGTAATACAAGAATTCATTTCTTGTGTCAACTCACCTTTTGGTCCTTTAACAGTGACAATGCCACTGTTTGACTTCACTTCTACTCCACTCGGGATTGTAACTGGGGATTTACCTATCCTTGACATTTCTAATTACTTAAGTGTTGTTTAATATATGTAAGCGAGAACTTCTCCTCCTACATTTTCTCTTTTTGCTTCTTTGTTTGTAATCACACCTTTCGAAGTTGAAACAATCGCAATTCCAAGACCGTTTAATACACGTGGCATTTCTTGTGCTCCATTGTATTTACGTAAACCTGGACGAGAAGCTCTTTGCATTTTTGTAATTGCAGGAACTTTCGTTGATGGATTATACTTCAAAGCGATTCTGATCACTCCTTGTTTGTTATCGTCCTCAAATTTGAAATCACGAATGTATCCTTGATCAAAAAGGATTTTAGTCATCTCACGTTTCACATTTGAACCGGGAATTTCTACCATCTTCTTTCTCGCAGCACTCGCGTTACGAATTCGAGTAAGAAAATCCGCTATTGGATCTGTATTCATATAATTTAAATTGCGGTAACGGTTTTCAATAAAAAATTGAACCTAAAACCAGTTTATAATTTTACCAACTTGCTTTTCTAACACCTGGAATTTTCCCCGACAATGCCATCTCTCTGAACGTCACACGTGAAATTCCAAATTGACGCATGTAACCTCTAGGACGCCCAGTCAAACCACAACGATTGTGACCACGAACTTTAGAACCATTAGGCGACAATTTCTGCAATGCAATCATTGCTTCCCATTTCGCATCTTGCATCTCATCAGAAGTATCTGAAGATTTTAAGATTTTAGTTAATTCAGCACGCTTTTCAACTTGTAGAGCAGCGAGTCTTTCTCTTTTACGCTCTCGCGCTTTCATTGATTCTTTTGCCATCTCTATTTTTGTTTTTTAATGAATGGAAAACCGAATGCATCTAACAATGCCATACCTTCTTCATCACTTTCGGCGGATGTAACGAATGTAATATCCATTCCCATGATACGATTTACTTTATCGATATCAATTTCCGGAAAGATAATATGCTCTTTAACACCCATGTTAAAGTTTCCACGACCGTCAAATCCTTTTGGATTAACTCCACGGAAATCACGTGTTCTAGGTAAAGCAACTGCTAACAAACGATCAAGGAAGTCATACATACGATTTCCACGAAGAGTAACCTTCGTACCGATTGGCATTCCTTTTCTCAATTTAAAGTTCGAGATATCTTTCTTAGATATTGTAGCGACAGCTTTTTGACCAGCAATACGAGTAAGATCCTCTAATGCATGATCAATCAGTTTTTTGTCAGCTACAGCATCACCGATACCTTGACTAATAATTATTTTCTGAAGTTTCGGTACTTTCATTACTGTTTTGTAACCGAACTTCTCAGTAAGCGCAGGAATGATCTCTGCTGCGTACGTGTCTCGAAGTCTTGGTGTATAACTCATTACTTGATCTCCTCTCCGGACTTTTTAGAATAACGAACCATTTTCCCGTCTTTGTTAGCTTTACGTCCGATTCGTGAAGCTTGACCATTATGGACAACCATAATATTAGAAATATGTATCCCGGCTTCTTTCTCAATGATTCCACCTTCTGGATTTGCGGCACTTGGCTTTTCGTGTTTCTTAACAAGATTCACTCCACCGACAATTACGCGCAATTTGTTCCGGTCAATAGAAAGAATCTCTCCCTCTTGACCGTTAGATTCACCGCTAATTACTTTAACAGCGTCTCCTACTTTAATGTGTAATTTCTGTTGCATAACTACTGATTTAAAGTACCTCGGGTGCCAATGAAACTACTTTCATGTAGTTTGCATCACGCAACTCACGAGCAACTGGTCCAAAAATACGAGTTCCTCTCATCTCGCCTGTTGTATTGAGGATAACGCAAGCGTTATCATCGAAACGGATGTAAGAACCGTCTGGACGACGTACTTCTTTTTTGGTTCTAACTACTACTGCCGTGGCAACCTGTCCTTTTTTGACAGCTCCAGAGGGCATTGCACTCTTAACAGTAACTACAATCTTGTCCCCTACTGAGGCATAGCGACGTTTTGTTCCTCCTAAAACACGGATGACCAATACAGTTTTCGCTCCAGAATTGTCTGCTACTTTAAGCCTTGATTCCTGTTGTAACATTACTAATAATTATTTAGCTCTTTCAATAACTTCTACTAGTCGCCAGTTCTTTGTCTTAGACAAAGGACGTGTTTCCATGATTCGAACAGTGTCTCCAATATTGGAGTCATTCTTCTCATCGTGTGCAACGAACTTAGTAGTCTTCTTAACATACTTTCCGTATTTCGGGTGTTTCTCTTTACGTTCAACTGCGATTACGATGGACTTATCCATTTTATCACTAGTTACGATCCCGATACGTTCTTTTCTTAAATTTCGCTTTTCCATTTCAAGCTTCGTTAAATTAACAAGCAACTAGGCTTGTGCTTCACGTTTAGTTAACTCAGTTTTCAATCGAGCAACCGAGCGTCGAACGTAACGTAATTGCAAAGGGTTCTCCAAAGGAGCTACACTATGCGTTAGTTTCATTTTTGCCAACTGCTCAGTTGTATTTGTGATTTGAGTTTTCAAATCTTTAACTGATAATTTTGTGATTTCTTGCTGCTTCATGATTATTTCTATTTTCCTGGTATTACATAATCCGGACGAGTCACGAATTTACATTTAACAGGCATTTTTTGTGCTGCCAATCGCATTGCTTCTTTTGCAGTTTCGTAAGGTACTCCATCTGCTTCGAACAATATACGACCTGGTCTAACCACGGCAACCCAGTGACTAGGAGCTCCTTTTCCCTTACCCATCCGCACTTCTGCTGGTTTAGCAGTTACGGGTTTGTCTGGAAAAATGCGAATCCACACCTTACCTTCACGCTTCATGTAACGCGTAACTGCGATACGAGATGCTTCGATCTGGCGAGAGGTGATCCAACCTGGCTCCAAAGTCTTCAACGCGAAAGATCCGAAAGCAACTGTACTCCCTCTGTGGGCGATACCTCTGTTACGTCCTTTCTGCGCTTTTCTAAATTTGGTTCTTTTTGGTGATAACATTTCTGTTCTTTTTTCTAATTCATCAAACTAATAATTTCAGTTTCAACTGTTGAAGCAACTCCTCAACATGAGACATCAATTATCTTCTTTGCGGTCTTCTTTTACCTTGTGGTTTACGACCACCACCACCTTTTCCGGTGCTTTGGCCAACATTTGGTGAAAGGTCACGCTTCCCAAATACTTCTCCCTTGCAAATCCAAACTTTGATTCCCAAGCGACCGTAAGTAGTGTGCGCTTCCGCGAGTGCGTAATCAATGTCAGCTCTGAACGTATGTAACGGAGTACGTCCATCCTTGTACATTTCTGATCGCGCCATTTCTGCACCATTCAAACGTCCAGAGATCTTCACTTTGATTCCCTCTGCACCCATTCTCATGGTACTAGCGATGCTCATTTTGATTGCTCTTCTAAAAGAGATACGAGCTTCCAATTGTCGAGCAATTCCATCCGCAACTAATCGAGCATCCAATTCTGGACGTTTCACCTCGAAGATATTGATTTGGATTTCTTTTTTCGTCAATTTTTTCAACTCCTCTTTCAATTTGTCAACCTCTTGACCACCTTTTCCGATAATTACTCCTGGACGTGCAGTGTTGATAGTAACGGTTACCAACTTAAGAGTACGTTCAATAATAATTTTCGCAATGCTTGCTTTAGATAAACGAGCACGAAGGTATTTACGGATTTTATCATCTTCAATGAGTTTATCCTTGTAATTGTCTCCTCCGTACCAGTTAGATTCCCATCCTTGGATGAAACCTAATCTATTTCCAATTGGATTTGTTTTTTGTCCCATTTATCTAAAATTATTCAGCGTTAACTGCGTCAACGACTACGCTAACATGATTTGATCTTTTCCTAACTCTATGCGCTCTACCTTGTGGTGCAGGTTGAATACGTTTCAGCATTGCTCCCCCACCTACTTCGATAGACTTAACAAAAAGTGTTTCTTCTTCGATACTCTTATCTTCATTTTTCTGCTCCCAATTAGCGATTGCAGAACGAAGTAATTTTTCCAAGCTAGTAGACGCGTCTTTAGCGTTATGTTGCAATATATTTAGAGCTTTATTTACTTCCACTCCTCTTACGAGATCAGCAACCAATCTCATTTTTCTTGGAGCAATCGGCGATTTATTCAATTTTGCAAAAGCAATTGATTTATTCGCTTCTTTTATTTTCTCAGCTCTCAGTCTTTTTCTAGCACCCATAATCCGCTATTTTATCTTTTCTTATCTTTTTTACCTCCTGCGTGACCACGGAAGTTACGAGTTGGTGAAAATTCACCTAACTTGTGACCTACCATGTTTTCTGAAACGAATACAGGGATAAATTTATTTCCATTATGAACAGCGAATGTCAGTCCAACAAAGTCAGGAGTAATAGTACTTGCTCTCGACCATGTTTTAATAACAGACTTGCTGCCTGATTCTTGCGCGTCATCTACTCGTTTCAATAACTTGTAGTGCACAAATGGTGGTTTCTTTAACGAACGACTCATATCCTACTTATTTTTTTCGTCTTTCAACAATGAATTTATCTGAATACTTCTTCTTCGAACGAGTCTTGTATCCTTTCGCTGGAATTCCATTACGAGATCTAGGATGACCTCCGGAGTTCTTACCTTCACCACCCCCCATTGGGTGATCAACTGGGTTCATTACAACTCCACGTACACGTGGACGACGTCCCAACCATCTTGATCGTCCTGCTTTACCAGAAACAGAAAGACTGTGTTCAGAATTAGAAACAGATCCGATAGTAGCCATACATGTCACCAAGATCATTCTAGTTTCACCAGAAGGCATCTTAACGATTGCGTAGCGTCCATCACGAGCGTTCAGTTGTGCATAAGTTCCTGCTCCACGAGCAATTGCACCACCTTTACCAGGCTTTAATTCGATGTTGTGAATTACCGTTCCTAATGGAATGTCACTTAAGAAAAGTGCGTTTCCAACATTTGGAAGGGCATCTTTGCCTGACATCACAGTATCGCCAACATTTAATCCTTCAGGTGCAACGATGTATCGTTTCTCACCATCCGCATAATAAAGTAGTGCGATACGCGCAGTACGGTTCGGATCGTATTCGATCGACTTCACCGAAGCAGGTACACCATGCTTTTCACGTTTAAAATCAACAAGTCGGTATTTTTGTTTGTGACCACCTCCAATATAGCGCATGGTCATTCTACCGTCATTGTTTCGCCCACCAGACTTACTTCGACCTTTCACCAAACTTTTTTCAGGAGCTCCTGCGGTGATGTCTTTGTAGTCACTGATGACTTTGTGTCTTTGCCCTGGAGTTGTAGGCTTGAATTTTTTAAGACCCATTTTTGTTCAGTACTTAAAAGTTATTAAATAAATCAATCGTCTCTCCATCTGCAACAGTAACTACTGCTTTCTTCCACAGTTTGCTACTTTGCTCAACGATACCTCTATTCGTATATTTCGTAGAGGGTATTCCACCGCCATAATTCATGGTCCGAACTTCAGTTATCTGAACCCCATACATCTTCTCGACGGCATTTTTTATTTCGATCTTATTTGCTGTTTTATCAACAGCGAAAGTAAAGCGGTTAAAATCCTCGCTTTGAGCTGTCGCTTTTTCTGTGATAATTGGCTTTTTGATAATTGTCTTCATCTCAATTAGTTTAGAATCTCTTCGATTGCTTCAATTGAACTTTTAGCCATTACCACTTTCTCTGCGTTCAACACATCAAATGTGTTTACAGAATCAGCAGTTACAACTTTTACTTTCTTAAGGTTACGAGATGACAAGTAAACTTGATCATTCTTTTCACCTAGGATCATCAACACCTTGTCGTTCTCCAATTTCAAGTTTGCGATTAACGCTTTGAAATCTTTTGTTTTGATATTATCCAATTTTGGATCATCAATTACGATAAGATCTTCAGATTTAACTTTGTATGCAAACGCAGATTTACGAGCTAATCTTTTCACTTTGACATTCAATTTGAAATGATAGTCACGTGGGCGAGGTCCGAAAATTCGTCCACCACCTTTACGCGTTCCAGATTTGATTGATCCCGCACGGGCACCACCTGTTCCTTTTTGCTTCTTAATTTTCCTTGTAGATCCTGTGATCTCAGCTCTTTCTTTCGCCTTATGCGTTCCTTGACGACGATTTGCCAAGTGCTGCTTAACATCTAAGTAGATCGCGTGATCATTTGGTTCAATTCCAAATACATCATCTGATAACTTAGCAGACTTTGAAGTAGCGTTTCCTTTTGTACTTATTACTTTAATCTCCATTACTTCAAAATTTCTACGATTGAACCTTTGTGACCTGGAATAGAACCTTTAATGATAATCAAATTCTTGTCAGCAAGAACTTTTAATATCTGGAGGTTCTCCATTGTCACTCTCTCATTACCCATTTGTCCACCCATGCGCATTCCTTTGAATACACGTGCAGGATATGAAGCAGCTCCAATTGATCCTGGTGCACGCAACCTGTTGTGCTGACCATGAGTTGCTTGTCCAACTCCAGCAAATCCGTGGCGTTTAACTACTCCTTGGAAACCTTTACCTTTAGAGGTTCCCGCTACAGAAACGTATTCACCTTCTTCGAAGATTCCTACTTCTATACTGTCACCGAGACTTAAGCCATCCATCCCCTTAAACTCAACGAGTTTTTCTTTAGGTTCAGTTTTAGCTTTCTTAAAATGACCTTTCAATGCGTTTGGCGTGTTTTTTTCTTTACGGTCTCCAAACCCTAATTGAACGGCATCGTAACCATCTCTGTCTTGTGTTTTGATCTGTGTGACCACACAAGGACCCGCTTCTACTACTGTGCATGGCATTGCTTTACCCTCGGCACTGAAGATGCTAGTCATTCCGATTTTTCTACCAATAATCCCTGGCATTGTTCTTTTGTTATTTAATTATTACTTAGCATTAAGCCTTAGTAGTCAAAACTACTAAGAACTCAATATTTTAATTACACTTTAATTTCAACGTCAACTCCACTTGGAAGTTCCAAACGCATTAGCGCATCTACCGTCTTCGCAGAAGAAGAATAGATATCCAACAAACGCTTGTATGCACAAAGTTGGAATTGCTCACGCGCTTTTTTGTTAACGTGTGGTGATTTTAACACAGTATAAATTCTTTTGTGCGTTGGCAGAGGAATTGGTCCACTAACGATTGCACCTGTAGATTTCACTGTCTTAACGATCTTTTCAGCAGACTTGTCAACTAAATTGTGATCGTATGATTTTAATTTGATTCTAATTTTCTGATTCATCGTACTCATAATTATGCTGTAACACCTTTAACTTTTGCTACTACTTCATCCGCAATATTTCTTGGTGCGTCCGCGTAGTGTGAGAATTCCATTGTTGAACTTGCACGTCCAGAAGTGATTGTACGCAATTGCGTAACGTATCCAAACATCTCAGATAGTGGAACATCCGCTTTCACGATTTTCGCTCCATTTCTATCATCCATACCTTTCATCATACCACGACGACGGTTCAAATCGGCAACAACATCACCCATGTTCTCTTCAGGTGTTACCACCTCCAAAGCCATGATTGGTTCCAGTAATACTGGTTTCGCCAATTTAAGTGCTGTTTTAAATGCCAACTTCGCACAAAGTTCAAATGATAAAGAATCTGAATCGACCGCATGGAAAGAACCATCTTTCAACTCAACTTTCATTGCATCAATTGGGAATCCAGCAAGGACACCATTTTTCATTGACTCTTTGAAACCTTTCTCTACTGATGGAATAAATTCACGCGGAATGTTACCCCCTTTAATCGAGTTGATAAATTCAAGGCCTGTTTTCTCAGAATCATCTTGAGGAGATATAACAACAACGATGTCTGCAAATTTACCACGGCCACCTGATTGCTTTTTATAAACCTCTCTATGATTAATCGAAGCAGTGATGTTTTCTTTATAAGATACTTGAGGAGCGCCTTGACTAACCTCAACTTTCCACTCACGTTTCAAACGCTCAATCAAGATCTCAAGGTGA
This sequence comes from Bacteroidota bacterium, assembly GCA_024280295.1. Lineage (GTDB taxonomy): Bacteria > Bacteroidota > Bacteroidia > Flavobacteriales_D > Crocinitomicaceae > UBA4466. The sequence continues at coordinate 45,179 of JAJRQK010000016.1, read as the reverse complement.
AGCTCACCCATTCCTGAAATAATCGTTTGTCCCGAATCTTCATCTGTATTAATCTTGAACGTTGGATCTTCTTCTGAAAGTTTATTCAGACCTACACCCAATTTATCCATATCAGCTTGTGTCTTAGGTTCAATTGCAACCCCGATAACTGGATCTGGGAAGTCCATAGACTCAAGAACAATTTTATTTTTCTCATGGCAAAGTGTATCACCCGTTCTGATGTCTTTAAATCCAACAGCAGCACCGATATCACCAGCAGCTAACTCATCAACTGCATTCTGCTTATTTGAATGCATTTGGAACAAACGTGAAATTCGTTCTTTCTTATTCGAACGCGTATTGTACACGTAAGAACCTGCATCAATCTTTCCAGAGTAACATCTAACAAAGCACAAACGACCTACGAAAGGATCAGTTGCTATTTTAAATGCAAGGGCCGCGAGAGGTTCATCAGTAGAAGGCTGTCTAACAACAACCTCATCAGTATCAGGATTAACTCCTTCAATACCTTCGATATCCATTGGAGATGGCATAAACGCCATAACAGCATCCAACATCGTTTGAACTCCTTTGTTTTTGAACGCTGACCCACACATTACTGGTTGAATCGACATGTTGATTGTAGCAACACGAATTGCACTCATAATCTCTTCAGTAGTAATTGAATTAGGATCTTCGAAGAATTTCTCCATCAAAGCATCGTCAGATTCAGCAACAGCCTCAATCAATAGATCACGGTATTCATTTACAGTCTCAATAAGATCTTCTGGAATTGGAATTTCCTCGTAAGTCATTCCCATATCCTCCTCGTTCCAAGTAATTCCTTTCATAGTGATCAAATCAACTACTCCCATGAATTCATCTTCAGATCCGATTGGAACTTGTAATGGAACAGCATTAGCTCCTAGACGTTCTTTAATTTGCGAAAGGCAACCGAAAAAATCGGCACCCATTCTGTCCATCTTATTGATGAAACAAAGACGTGGAACCTTGTACTTGTCAGCTTGTCTCCATACAGTCTCAGACTGTGGTTCAACACCCGAAGAGGCACAGAACAGTGCAACAGCACCATCCAGAACACGTAATGAACGCTCAACCTCCACCGTAAAATCAACGTGACCAGGTGTGTCAATAATGTTCATTCTGTATTCAGTATCATTGTATTTCCAGAAACAAGTCGTTGCAGCAGAAGTAATAGTAATACCTCTTTCCTGCTCCTGCTCCATCCAATCCATAGTCGCAGCACCATCATGTACCTCACCAATTTTGTGAGAAATACCTGTGTAGTACAAAATACGTTCTGTGGTAGTTGTTTTACCAGCATCAACATGGGCCATAATCCCAATGTTACGCGTATATGTCAAATCTCTTTTTGCCATGACTTAGAATCTGAAATGTGAAAAGGCTTTATTTGCCTCCGCCATTCTTAATGTATCTTCTTTTTTCTTGTAAGCTGCGCCTTCTTCTTTCGCTGCTGCGATAACTTCGTTTGCTAACTTTTGTGCCATGGTCTTCTCATTACGTTTACGCGCATATCCGATCAACCATTTCATACCGAGCGATTGCTTTCTTCCCTCACGAACTGGAGTTGGAATTTGGTAAGTAGCTCCACCAACTCGGCGACTACGAACTTCAACACTTGGAGTAATATTATCTAGTGCTTTTTTCCAAGTCTCTAAACCTGTAACACCTTCATCAGTTTTCTCATCAACGATATCCATCGCTTCATAGAAAATTTTGAATGCTAAATTCTTCTTACCGCTAAACATCATGTTGTTGACGAATTTCGTCACCATCACTTCGTTAAATCTTGGATCCGGAAGGATTGCTATCTTTTTGGCTTTTCTTCTTCTCATCTCTTAATTCTTTAATCGATTACTTCTTAGGTCGTTTTGTTCCGTACTTAGAACGACGTTGAGTACGCCCTTCAACTCCAGCAGTATCTTCTGCACCACGAACAATGTGATAACGCACCCCTGGAAGATCTTTTACTCTTCCTCCACGGACCAATACTAATGAGTGTTCTTGTAGGTTGTGACCTTCACCACCGATGTAAGCATTAACTTCCTTACCGTTTGTTAGTCGCACTCTGGCAACTTTACGCATCGCCGAGTTTGGCTTCTTAGGTGTAGTGGTGTACACACGCACACATACTCCTTTACGCTGAGGACAAGAATCAAGTGCTGCTGACTTGCTCTTCTTGACTACCGCTTTTCTCCCTTTGCGAACTAATTGTTGGATAGTTGGCATAAAAAATACTTGTTTACTTTAATTAATATACAATTCACCCAAAGCTTCTTTTGGGGGTGCAAAGATATGAGTTTTAATTTATAATCCAAGGGGAGAAAGGAAAAAAGATCATTTTTTTCACAAGCTTGTGTTTACATCTTTTTTATGAAGGGATTAGCTTCGTTTTTTTTCAGCAAAAAAGCTTTGAAAAACTCCCGAAAACAGAAACTTAATTCTTTTAAATTGTCTCAGTCCCAAAAATAGTTATTGATTCCCCTCCAGTTAACGAAGAGAATGTAGTCACTATATTTATCTCGTTTTTTTAGACGTGTATAATTTCACCTCCATTGAGCTACTATTGATCACATTTTGAATAAAGGTTCCCGACATTGGGCAAACACTAAAAATCAAGAAGTATGGAGAGAATTATTTTAATAACACTAGTAATTACCCAGCTAATTTGCAGTTCCACGGGGCTCAGTCAAACCGATAGCACACTCACCTATGAACGGATTCCAACCTGGGCACAAGAAGCACTAGAGCGATCTGAACTATTTGATAATTATTTGCTTCTCTCGGATGTGAATCCATTTTATTTTGAAGATGATTTCAATGATGATGATCAAACAGATATTGTTTTCTTAGTCAAGCATAAATTGACTGGAGCAGTTGGCACCTTCATCATAAATGGAGGTAAAAACCTATGTTTTGTAATGGGAGCAGGGAAACCAATTGGATTAGGGGACAATGTTGATTGGTGCGATCAATGGTTCATTTATCGAGATCACGCAATCTATAATTTCGATTCAAAGAAAGTTAAAACAGTAATTAGAACTCCCGGAATTGAATTAAGAAAAAGCACAAACAAAAGTATAATTATCTATTGGGATCGCCGAAAATACATCGCTTGCGTTAAAAGTGTATAAACGAAATCATTTGTTTAATTGCTCTTCCAACCAATCTAATGCACGTGTTCCGATTTGATCGTTATGCCAAACCCTTGATTCACTTGATGACGTGTAAACATACGTCGGAAACCTAGTTTCTGCAACTTTCTCGAATTCAGCGAAATTTTCTTCCTTAACAACGTTGATTAACCCATTTGCCTCATCAATGTATGGCGCAAGAGTGAGCGAGTCACTTGTTAATACTTTAAAATCAATTTTAACGCTAGATGTACGCTCCTGAATTTTCATCAGCCTACCAAGTGCTTCGCGACAATACTGGCAATTCGGAATAGCAATTATAGTCAAATGATCCACTTCAGAAATATTAGCCAATGGCTGATGAGAAGAAAAGTCATTTGCGAAATCACTTTCGTAAATCGGGTTAATCATAAAATATACTGATAATGGAATAATACTAACGACAATTGCGCCTATCCGAAGTTTTCGGTTTTTCGCGTACTTTCGGATAAACACCATCACAATCAGACCCAAAACCAAAAACACAAAATAGGGAAGCACCTTACTCATTGTCCAACCCAAACCCAAATCAAAAATAAATCTTTCCATAATCAATACCCGTAAAACAAAATACATCAAACAAAAAAAGGTCGTTTTAAAGTAAAAACGACCTTTTCAGTATTCAGATGACCCAATTATTTAATCGCACAACTTGATTCAATAACAACTCCAAAAACTGTAGAAGACGAACTAGAACCTTCACAAGCCTCAGTTGCTTTCTTTTTCGTATCATTAATCGTAATTGAAGTTGTTCCTGATGAAACACCAGCAGATGTTGTTGTACACTCACACGTATAATCTTTCTTACATGACATTAAACCAAATGCTGCAAATGCTGCAACCGCTAATACTTTTTTCATAATAGTAATTTTATTTGTTAGAATTTTGTGCAAGTTAAATTTATTACCTCAAAAAACCAAATGAGAATTATTTTAGACTATGCCTTAAAGATTCAACTAGGTTGAAACTATAAGAACAAAAAAAGTTGTATTTTCATCTCCGAAAATATTCTATTCTATGAAATATATAATCATTGCTACAATTTGCATTTGCGCATCTATTCCTAGAACATTTGCACAAGCAGATACAATTCAAGCACTTGTTCTAAATAGTGATAGTCTCGAAGCTGGGAAGCTTTATAACAGCGGAGTTGAAAAATTTAAATTAACTAATTTCGAAGGTGCAGTGTCGGATTTCACTGAAGCTATTAGACTGCGGGACGGATTCTATAGCGCATACCTCAATAGAGGATCGGCCTATATGGAACTTAAAAAATACAGCGAAGCAATAAGTGATTACAATACATCTCTTAACGATACAGAGAATAAAAAGACTGCATATTTCTTAAGAGCTCGATGCTACATGGAGTTAGGCAGTGAAGACAAAGCAGAAGGTGATTTTAACTCCGCCATATCAGCTGACCCATCTAATGATAAACCTTATTACTACTTGGGAGTAATTCATTTTGGTCACGGTGATTATCAAAAGGCAATTGACAGTTATTCTAAAGCAATTGACAATAATAAAATGCATGCTCATGCCTACAATGACAGAGCCAGTGCAAAACGACAGTTAGAAGATTACGGCGGTGCTATAAGTGATTATCGAAGAGCATTAATGATTGATAATTCACTGGTTTTCGCACATAATAATTTGGGAAGTGCGCTGCGTCGATCGGGAGACTTAAAAGGAGCAATTAAATCCTACTCGATAGCAATAAACCTGGACGGTGAAAATTATATGGCATACAACAATCGTGGGTCAGCGAAATACGACAACGGCGATTTCAAGGGTGCTTCTGCTGACTTTACAAAGGCAATTAATCTGAAAGACGACTATTCATTTTCATACAACAACAGAGGAGCTGCCAAGTTCAGACTTGAAGATTATGATGGATGTTTAACAGATTGCACAAAAGCGATTGAGTTGAACTCAAATTATGGGTTTGCTTATCTGAATCGTGGAAATGCAAAAGAATTGCTCAGAGACGACAATGGTGCATGCTCCGATTGGAATAAGGCGATCGAGCTTGGCGTGAAATCAGCAGAACAACATATTGGAAATTGTAATTAGACAGTAAGACAAGTAGACTTGAACACAATAGACATTAAAACAATGAAAAATATTCTATTCATATTAGTAATTATTTTCACGGGACATGCACTTGCACAAGATGTACCATTTGATAAGAGTGCATTTGGCGATAAAAAAGACGGCCTTAAAGAAGCCAAAAAAGAACTCAAGGAAGGTAATGATTACTTTGAAATGGGACCTATTCACTACAAAGATGCGATTCCATTTTACGAAAAAGCACAAAAATTCAATCCAAATAATTCTGGTTTAAACTATAAACTTGGTGTATGCTATCTTACTTCAATGTACAAATACAAAGCACTTTCGTTTTTGGAAAAATCCGTTGAGTTAAATTCAACTTCAGCACCTAAGGATTTAAACTATCATCTAGGAAGAGCCTATCATCTAGATAATCAATTCAACAAGGCAATAACTGCTTATAGTAAATACCAACGCATTGTTCAATCAGATACTTATGCATTGGAAGAAATTCGATTGAAAATGAAACAATGCGATAACGCTAAAAAATTGGTTAAAGAACCAGTCCGCGTTTTTGTTGACAATCTTGGAAGCAGTCTAAATTCTGAATACAATGAGTATGGTGCATCCATTTCAGCGGATGAGTCTGTGATTGTTTTTACAGCAAGGAGACCAAACTCAACAGGAGGGAAAATTGACGAAAACTTGAATGAGAATTTTGAGGACATCTACATCTCTTATAAAGACGAGAATGGAAATTGGGGTGAAGCAAAGAATGTAGGTGAACCGGTTAACACATCTAATCACGACGCAAATTCAGGAATTTCAGCAGATGGCCAACGTTTCATTATCTACTTAGGAAAGAAAAACGGGGGCGACTTGTTCGAGTCAACTTTAACAGGGGATATTTGGTCGAAGCCAGAGTCATTTGGGAAAAACATCAACACAGACTATCACGAATCATCTGCGGCTTATGCTCCAGATGGAAGGTCAATCTATTTCGTTTCAGACAAACCTGGCGGGCTTGGTGAACACGACATTTACGTTTCACATCTCGATGAAAAAGGAAAATGGGGTAAATCCGTTAGTCTAGGGAATGTCATTAATACTAAATATGAAGAGGAAGCTGTATTTATGCATCCAGATGGCAAGACGCTTTACTTCAGCTCTATGGGACACTCGTCTATGGGTGGTTATGACATATTCAAGTCGATTTATGATGAAAAAATGAAGACCTGGAGTGATCCACAAAACTTAGGCTATCCAGTAAATACAGCTGATGACGACATTTTCTTTGTGATTTCAGCAAGTGGAAGACATGGCTATTACACATCAATGAACGCTGATACAAAGGGTCTCCGTGATCTCTATATAATTACATTCCTCGGACCCGAAAAACCAATGCTATTGAATACTGAAGATGTTCTCCTTGCAAGTGTTGCCGCTCCAGTTCAAGAAGTTGTAATCGCTCCAACAATTGAAGTCAAAGAAGCACAATTAACAATCTTGAAAGGAACGATTTCAGATTTCCTCACAGATGAAAAACTCGAAGCAGAGATCGAAATTGTCGACAATGATGCCAATAAAGTTATCGCGACGTTTAAATCGAACAGTAAAACAGGCAAGTATCTCGTTTCTCTTCCTGCAGGTAAAAATTATGGGATCGCAGTCAAAAAAGAGGGCTATTTGTTTCATTCAGAGAATTTCGATATTCCTGCAACTGCCGCATTCCAAGAAGTTGAGAAAAATGTAAAATTGAAGATGTTATCAGTTGGAAACAAAATCGTTCTTCGAAATATTTTCTTTGATCTAAGTAAAGCAACATTGCGACCAGAATCGACGGCAGAATTAAATCGATTGATAAAACTGATGACAGATGTTCCAACGCTTCGAATTGAATTGGGTGGACATACTGATGCACAAGGGTCGGATTCATACAACATGACACTTTCTGATCAACGTGCAAAAGCGGTCGTAGATTACTTAAGTAAGAATGGTATTGATGCAGGAAGACTAGAATTTAACGGCTATGGAGAAACAGAATTAGTAAATGGCTGTAAAAATGGAGTGAATTGCAGTCCAGAACAACATCAAATGAATCGACGAACGGAGTTTAGGGTATTGTCCTTTTAATTATCCAAAATTAGAGGAGAGACTGAATTTTTATGGAGGGAAATGAACTAATCAATCATATCACGCCTCAAAAAACAGAAGAGTCTGGATTGATTATTCTATATACACGAGTAACGTGTCACAATCGTTTTTTTTAACGAAACTTGAGTTATAAATAAAATCCAAAACGAGCATTCACTCATTCTGGATTTAATACCTTAATTATTTTCGTTACTCTACCACCATTGTTCTGGTATCAACTCCCGTTTGATTGATGTACAGAGTATAGTAATAAGCTCCTGCACTCAATCCTTCCGCGTTAATGAAAAGCTTTCCGTATGCTCCAGTTTCCTTCAATTCATTATTTGAAATCACCTGTCCCATTGAGTTACTAATTACAATATTTGCAGACGTTGCCCATGAAGGAATGTAATACTTAATCGAAGAAGTGTTATTGAAAGGATTCGGAATGTTCTGGTAAAGAATACCTGTTTCTGTTTCAGTGTTACCTCCATTGTTCCACAATCCAGCTAATGAATCACATGCACAATTTTCTAATTCTATTATTCTTGTTTCATGATCTGCTAGTTGAGCTTCAATACTTGCAAGCATTGGACTTAAATCCACAGATACTGATGATCCATTTTGGATATCGATTTGTAGGATATTCCCAGTTAACGTTGCCGCTGTCAAGTTTTGCTGATCTGTATTATCGAGAAAAACAGATAAATCAACAGTATTTGCATCTTCTATAGAAAGACTTGTCCCTACCAATGATAAGAACTGGTCATCCGTATTAGTGATAATAGAAGTTAAATCAACTCCAGTTCCATTATCAATATTCAGTGTCGTACCCGTTAATGACAAATTTTGCGCATCTGTATTGACATACCCCGAAAGATCAACTGTAGTTCCATCATTCGTTAATGAAAGTGTGTTTCCGGCAAGTGATAAATCCTGCGCGTCTGTGTTATCCAAGAAACCTGATAAATCTACAGTTGTTCCATCATTTGTAAGAGATAATGTATTTCCAGCAATTGACAAATCCTGTGCATCTGTATTATCAAGATATCCAGAAAGATCAACTGGAGTTGCATCACTCGAAAGCGAAAGTGTATTTCCAGCGATAGATAAATCCTGAATTTCATTTGTAATACTTCCATCTACTTCTGTAAACGAAGTCAAATATCCATTGTTAGCGACAAATGCATCAACTTGCGCTTCATTTAACTGGGTATCCGTATTGTCCAAATAAGCAGAAAGATCAACTGGAGTTGCATCACTCGAAAGTGAAAGTGTATTTCCAGCGATCGATAAATCCTGAATTTCATTCGTAATACTTCCATCTACTTCTGTAAACGAAGTCAAATATCCATTGTTAGCGACAAATGCATCAACTTGCGCTTCATTTAACTGGGTATTCGTATTGTCCAAATAAGCAGAAAGATCAACTGGAGTTGCATCATTTGTCAATGACAGTGTGTTTCCTGCTAAGGACAAATCTTGTGCATCTGTATTATCTAGGTAGCTTGATAAATCAATTGTAGTTGGTGACGCATTATTGGTAATTGTTAGATTATTTCCAGCCAAAGCCAAATCTTGCTCACCCGAAGAAAGCCATTGTGTTCCATCCCAAACTTTAACTTGATCATCAGTTGTATTGTATATCATCATCCCCTCCTCAGTTGTTCCAATCAAAGCAGATAGAGAAGTTTCTTGAGGATCTGTCAATCGATTAATTAAAAAGCCATGATCTGTCTCTGCAAGATCAATTGATGATTTTTGGTTTGGTTTTGTTGTGCCAATTCCCAACGTCATTCTGTCAATTGCTGTAATTCCACCAACAACAAATCCGTTAGTCGTGTCAACTATTGCACCAGATCCTAGAGCAGCAGCATAAGTATAATTCGCTGCGCTATTTGAACCGATTGCTATCGATCGAATTGCTGAAACACCTACTTGGTATCCAATTCCAACTGAATAATCATTTACTTCCGTAATTAGACCCCCAACTGCAACATTGTAACTCCCTCGTCCGATAGCTCCTCCACCAATAACGACCCCATAGTTTTCATCAATAGCACCAACTGTTCCCAATGCTCCAGTTCCAATAATTGTCATAAAATCAGAACCATCACTTAAACTGGTAGAAAAATCCGCACCATAACCTATCACTAAGTTATCTGAACCTTCTTCATTTCTCCATCCTGCCTTTGCGCCTAACATTGTATTCCTAGATGCGTTAGTTGTTCCATTACTTACATTGGTTCTAAACCCAGCTTGATAGCCCATGAATGTATTGTAATCAGCGTGTTCATTTCTTGGACCTGCTGCTTGCCCAACAAATGTATTACCAATCCCCGCGCCGTTATCAAGTCCAGTTGAATCACCAATAAACACATTATTAGAACCTGTATTTGTATCATATCCAGCTTCATTTCCTACAAATGTATTCTTACTTCCTGTGGTATTAAACCTACCCGCAGTATTTCCAATAAAAACATTCTCCGCTGATGTTGAAGAATTATATCCTGCTTCATTTCCAACAAATACATTATCGCCACCGCCAGTACCATCAGTATAAGAGAAACCCGCAGCATTTCCAATAAAAGTATTGTCATCCGCTCCTAACATAGCACGCCCTGCATCTTTCCCAATGACAACGTTATCTATTCCGGTTGTCATACTTCTGCCTGCTTCATCTCCAATAATTACATTATCTGTTCCAGATGTAATATCCTCCGCCGCACGATATCCAATTGCAATATTCTCATCACCAGTGGCTCCAAAAGTTCTTGGACCTGTGTCACCATCTGTAATTCCAGAACCGTTACTATAATATGGGTTCCCTCCAAGTGCTTTAAAACCAATAGCGATGTTGTAATGATCATTAACATGATTCGCGCCTGCCGCGGTTCCGATGAAAACATTTGCTCTACCAGATGTATTACTAATTCCAGCATTATGACCAATCATAATATTGTGAGAACCCGTATTTGTATTAAATCCAGCGGAATCACCAACCATTGTGTTTCTATCACCAGATGAAAGACTTTGTCCTGCTCCATCGGCAGGGTTGCCAGGTCGATGATTTGAAGTCTGTGCGAAGAGCAATCCAGAAACGAATATCGCTCCAATTGCCGTTAGTAAATTTTTCATAGGTTAGTATTGAATTAGTGAATAATCACATGCGATTTACGGTGTAATTGTAAGGTCTGCAATGCTTTATATAATTTTGTTTTAAATCTGGTATAAATATACGCACATAAACTAATAAAGTCTGTCACCCAATCGGGTGATTTCACAATATAGCTCATTAAGGATGTTGATTTTTCTGTAGATTAAACTAGTTGACAAAAAACACCGCATTGGCGAAGAAGAGTTTTCCATTCTCCCAAAACCCTCTGAAAATTGGATTGTCCACCATATAAACGATGCTTCCTCTACCTATTTGGTCAACACCAAACACTAAGCTTTTAGATTGATCGTCTTTTGCTTCACTTCCAACAAATCCAGATTCAGGTTCAGCCCCTTCCTCTAAATACACAACGTTTGATCCATCTTTTAACCAATTGTAAGATGTACTTGTTTCGCGCAATGTGAAGTAGTCATTTTTATACCCAAATGCGAGTGGGTGACTTTTATCCATTTTACATTTATAGATCGCGCCCAACACATCATATTTGATATCTTCTCGATCTTTATCACCATAAGGAATGTGTGCATTTGAATAATCAACTTCCTCTTCTTCATCCTCATCATTTCCTTTCGATTCTAACAGATAATCATCATTTGAACTAAATTCATGTAGAGCACTTCCAATTGCGATAATCTTACCTCCTTTTCGTACCCATGAGGTAAGTACGTCACTAGACAAATCAATTTCACCACTGGAAATAATTAATACGTCTAATTGCTTCAATTTTGATTCTGACAAATCACCACCATTGATTAATGTTAATGGATAACCCAAGTCTTTCTCAAAATAATGCCAAACATCCCCCACACGCTCAGGTCGACCTTGTTTGGTGAGAAGACCAACATTAACTTCTTCTACCCTTGAAACACTACTTGATCCAAAATCTCTACCTAAATCAACCATTCCGGTCATAGAGGTGCTATATGCAATGTCAATTTCCTTGCATATTCCTGGAATTAATGATCTTAAGTCGAGTCCATTATTATCACCTTTGAGAATAATCAATGTCCCTGGATCATAAGATGCTTCTCCAAATGAAAATGCTTTTTCTGCAAATCGAACTTCTACTCCTTCCTTTAGCAAAGATGCTAATGCCTGAGCACCTGAAATACTATTCCATCTAATCATATAGGCATAAACATCCCGTGGGATTATTGGGTGATCCGCTTTATTAAATTCACTTTCCGATCCGGTGACAAGGGATTTAGATGCAATACAATTCAAGCCATAAGCATAAATAAGTGACCAAGCAGTGATGTCGTAAGTCAGCGAATCCGTCAACTTAGTATCTGGCTCAAAAAGGACATTTACCAGTGTCCCTTTCTTTTGATTCGTGGATATAATTAGATATTTTTTGGAAGCAGTTACCGATCCATTTTCTCCTGTTGAAAAATCAAATCCACTAACTTTTTCACCATCTCCAAACGAATAGTCGACATCATGGAGATCCATTAGTTTTATCAGAGCTTTTAGGTTGTCTTGATTTCCTGAAATCACATAAGAACTGTAGGTGTAATTCTTTTCCTTCACGAATGTTTGGTATTCACTTATCAATTTTGAAGCATTCATTGAGGCAAACTCAACAGTGGAAAGTCCAACAGTATGATGATGTTCCAAGCGATCCTTTAACGTTAAGGTCGATCCATTTCTAGTTTTAATTCCAAGACCAGCATATCCACTTCCGCCCTGTTCGTATGTCACACCAATTGCTCCATTGAAAGTTGGATAGGTATCCCCAAAACCAGGGTAGAGCAAATCAAACTCTTCATTCGTGAAATATTTCCAACCTGCACGGTCAAAGTACTTCGCATGATTTCGACCTAATTTCGTTTGATAATCAATTTGCCAATCAGTGATGACTTCATGGAAAGGGGCAACAGCTGGGGCAAAATAATAAGGACTATTAATCCCCATTTCGTGAAAATCGGCATGCATGTGCGGTAACCACTTGTTATAGACCGCTATTCGTTGACGCGTTTCTTTTTGTGTCAACCAAGCCCAATCACGATTTAAATCATAGAGGTAATGATTAAATCTCCCCGAAGGCCATGGCTCATCATGTTCCGCACTAATTCCATTCGTATTATAATCAGAATTCATGTTTTGATTGTACCAATTTACATAGCGATCTCTCCCATCAGGGTTTAGGCACGGATCAATGATTACAACTGTATTTTTCAACCAATCTTGGTTTTCTGTAATTAGTTCAAAGATTGTTTTCATTGACGCTTCCGTTCCAGAACTTTCGTTTCCGTGTACATTATAACTCAACCAAACGATAGCCACTTCTTCCTGCTCGCCCAGCTCATGTTTCCGCATGATTTCATCTAAATCTGCAATATTCTCACTTGAAGATACAATTGCTGTGACTAACTTTCGGTTTTCATCGGTTCTACCATATTCCTCGACAATAATCATATCACTGTTCGATCCGAGATACTCAAAGTACTCCATTACTTGATGATGTCGAGAAAAATACGTCCCAAGTTCATGTCCTAAGAAATCCGATGGAGATTGTATATCCTGACACCAAATAGCAGAAGAACTAATAAGAAATATTGTAAGAAGAAGTGATCGAAACATGCAGATTATTTTTTGTGTTTCAAAGCTAACATTTCCAAAATTGTAATCATAGGATTTAACCGATTCTGGAAAAATTGTGCAATTAATGCTATCCATTCGTTCTCAATTATAGAAACCGTACCTTTGCATCCAACTTAAAAGCTACTCATATGAAAAAAATCTACACATTATTAATTTGTGGTGCAGCAATTCTTCTCTTTGCACAACAAACTCAAGCTCAATGTAATTACACGATTACAACTGCCGATTCAACTCTTTGCCTTGGTGATTCAACCGTACTATCAACGCAAGGGGCCGCAGACAGTCTCTTCACAACATTGGCAGCTGGAAATAATCATCGCGGTAACATGTTCGACATAGTTGCGCTTAACACAGTTAATATAACAGGGTTTGATGCACATCCTCAAGCAAATACAACAATCGAAATTTATTACAAAGTTGGCGGTTTCTCGGGATCAGAAAATAATGCCGCGGCATGGACACTAGTTGGCTCAGCAGCTGTCATTGCTCAACCACTTGGGACATTAACACCAGTTCCAGTGCCTGTCAATATTATAATCCCAGCAGGTCAGACATATGCTTTCTATGTTACATCAAGTAATGTTGCAGTATCATTAAACTATACAAATGGAACCGTTCAAGGAAGTGTTTACTCACAAGATGCCAACATTCAATTTCTGGAAGGAGTTGGATTAGAATATCCTTTTACAGGAACAGCCTTTTCCCCACGTGTTTGGAATGGACAAATTCATTACGAAGTTCCTCTTAGTTATCTTTGGAGTACAGGCGCAACAACAAGCAGCATTACAATTACACCCGCTGCGGATCTTGATTATTGGGTAACGGTTACAGATGCACTCAATGCTTGTAATAACACAGATTCTATTCTAGTAACTGTTGCAACACCACCACTGGTAAATCTTGGTGCTGATCCAGTATTCTGCCAAGGGGATTCTGTGACGATTGATGCAGGAAATCCTGGATTGACATATCTATGGAGTACAGCTGCAACAGGGCAAATGATTACAACAAGTAGTTCTGGAGCTTATTTCGTAGACGTGACAGACGCTTCTGGTTGTATTGGCTCGGATACTTTGATCGTAACTGTAAATGTAAATATGCTTAATCTCGGTTCGGATACTACTGTCTGTAATGGATCGTCATTAACACTTGATGCTGGAACTGGTACAAACTATTTGTGGTCAACATCTGATGTAACCCAAACAATAAACGTTACTACTCCAGGCACTTATTCAGTAAATTCAACTGACCTGAACTCTTGTCTTGAAAATGATACAATCAACGTAATGTTCATAGGTCCACTAGCCGACCTGGGAACAGACACGACTTTATGTACTGGTTCTACATTGCTATTAGATGCGGGTATTGCTGACACTTATTTATGGAATACCACAGACGTCACGCAAACCATTATGATAAGTACAGCTAACACATATTCTGTAACAGTTACAGATACTGTTTCGGGCTGTTCTTCTACTGATGATATTGTTGTAGCGATTGCTAATGTTCCAGTTGCTGGATTTACTTCAACCCCAACGTCTTTGACAGTTAACTTCACAAATACGAGTGTGGATGCGACAAGTTATATTTGGGATTTTGGAGATGGCTCTGGAATTTCAACAATGATGGATCCGTCATACATTTATGGAATGAGTGGAACATATGTTGTTATTCTCATTGTGAATGGTCCATGTGGATCAGACACTACGCAATTAACAGTAACAGTTGATAATGCGGGAGTAGATGAACAACTCTTTGGTCAATTAATCAACATTTATCCTAACCCAACTATTGGTAATCTGACAATTAATGTTGAAAGCATTCAAGAAGGAATTACAGTGAATATACTGGCAATGAGCGGTCAGCTACTCACATCAAATTATTATAATGAATCAAAGACTATCGAAACTTCAATATATGAAGCCTCTGGAATATATATGGTCGAATTGATCACTAACTCTGGAAAGACAAAACGGTTTAGAATAGTGAAAAAATAAAGTGCTTTTAAAGAATTGAAGAACGCTTCATTGAGCAAATGTCAATGAAGTTTTCTTTTTTACCATCTGTTGGGAATAACTTGACAAGTTAATGCGTACCTTTAGCTGAAACAAAATTTAGAGGGGAATTATGGTAGGATTATGGGTAGTATTAGGAATTGTTGTGATTTTAATCATTTGGTATGTTGTAGCGAATAACAAGTTGGTTGCATTAAAAAATAATCGTGAAAATGCATTTGCAGATATCGATGTTCAATTGAAACAACGTCACGATTTAATCCCACAATTAATTGGTGCCGTTAAGGGATATATGGACCACGAAAGTGAAGTTCTAACTCGAATTACAGCGGCTAGATCTGGAGCGATGAGCGCAGGCACAATCAATGATAAAGTAAGCGCTGAGATCGAATTAGGAGCAGCAATGAGCGCATTCAATATTCAGGTTGAAGCCTATCCTGACTTGAAGGCAAGTTCGAACTTTATGCAACTTCAAAATGAAGTTTCCGATATCGAAAATAAACTTGCTGCAGTAAGAAGGTTCTTTAATTCAGCAACAAAAGAATTGAACACTGCAATTGAGTCCATTCCTTCTAACATAGTGGCAGGAATGAAAAAAATGACAGTTGAGCCAATGTTTCATCTTGGAAAGGAAAGTCGCGCAAAAATGGATGTTGCTCCAGAAATTAAATTCTGACAGTAAAGATTCTTCATGAAATACATCGGACTTCAACGTCAAATTAATCGTAATAATTTTCGCTCAACGCTAGTTTTACTAGCGTTCCCTGCAGTCATTTTGCTTGGGGTCTACATTTTTTTTTACTTTTTATATTATCCTTATTACCCAGTAGCGAATTGGTATTTCATCTATTATCTTCCATGGATTCTTGGTGGTGTAACTTTATGGTTCTTGATCGCATATAAGTTTCATTCATTACTCATTCGACTCTCAACAAAATCTAAAACCCTTGATCGAACAGAGAATATGCGTGTGTATAACCTCACTGAGAATTTATGTATTTCAGTAGGAATGAAGATGCCTAAACTACATGTCATTCAATCGGACGCGTTGAATGCATTTGCATCTGGATTGAATGAAAAGACATATTCTGTAACTCTAACGACAGGTATTATTGAACATCTCGATGATCGGGAGCTCGAAGCTGTAATCGCACATGAGTTGTCACACATTCGAAATAAAGATGTCCGCTTACTTATTATTTCGATCATCTTTGTAGGGATACTTGGGTTTTTAGTTCAAATGTTATTCCGAACTATGATATATAGTAGTGCAGGCCGAAAACGCGATAGTAAAATTGACGGTCGGGCAATGCTTATAGCTCTAGCAATTGGATTAGTTGTTTATCTATTGACGGTGATGTTTAAATTTGCACTATCAAGGAAGCGTGAGTACTTGGCAGATGCTAGTGCGGTAGAAATGACAAAAAATCCTATGGCGATGGCAGCAGCGTTACGTAAAATTTCTGGAAATGACGACCTTGACGTAAAGAGTGGCGATGTAAAACAGATGTTCATCTCCAACGGCACATCTAAAAAGAAGAATTTCCTTGGAGGACTAAAGGGGCTATTCTCAACTCACCCACCTATTGATAAAAGAATTGCAATCCTCGAACAAATGTAGGTTTGACTATTCACTTTCTGGCAAGACACCTTTCTAAATTCAAAATTACGATTGCTTAACAGCTTACAGATTAAATCTGTGTAAATTTCATCATTCCGGAATATGATCACCAAAACGTGACTATTTAAATAGTGCAACTAGGACGATTTATGATGGATTATCATTACACCACGACTTCTAAAAAAACCAAACCCAACAAAAATTCGTAAACTTTGCGCCCTTGTGGGTCCATTCAAATCAATTCGATAGCAACAAATAGGAGTCTTTTCGTAGCTTTGCAAAAAACTTTTGGAATGAGTGAAAAAAGAACAGAACTAGAACAACTTGGTGAATTTGGATTAATCGATCACCTTACCAAGAACTTCGAAAACAAGCAGTCTTCGACTATCACAGGTATTGGAGATGATGCTGCTGTGATTTTCCATTCAAAAAAAGAAAGTACACTCATTTCTACGGACATGCTCATTGAAGGCGTACATTTTAACTTGATGTATATGCCACTAAAACACCTAGGTTACAAAGCCGTTGCTGTAAATGTGTCGGATATATGCGCTATGAACGGAACAGCCGAGCAAATCACAGTCTCTATTGCTGTTTCTAGTCGATTTCCTGTCGAGGCATTGGAAGAATTGTACGAAGGTATTCACGCAGCTTGCGACGCATTCGAAGTTGATCTAGTAGGAGGCGATACCACCTCTTCTTTATCTGGATTGACGATTAGTATCACCGCTATCGGTCGTGTGAATTCGAAATCAATCACGTATCGATCTGGTGCAAAAGAAAACGATTTGATCGTCGCTACCGGTGATTTAGGCGGTGCTTATGTTGGGTTACAAGTACTTGAAAGAGAAAAACAAGTATTCGAAGCAAGTCCAAAAATTCAACCTGATTTAGATGGGCACGATTACATTCTTCAGCGCCAATTAAAGCCAGAAGCGCGCGTTGATGTGATTAAATTTTTGAAAGAACTGGAAGTGATTCCAACTTCAATGATTGATATTTCCGATGGACTCGCTTCCGAAGTCTTCCACATTTGCAAGTCGAGTGAAGTAGGCTGCAAGCTATATGATGAGAAAATCCCAATTGATACAGAAACATCCATGACAGCAATTGAGTTCAATTTAAATCCAGTTACTTGCGCGCTAAACGGAGGGGAGGATTACGAATTGTTATTCACCGTTGCTCAAGATGACTTCGAGAAAATTAAGGGAAATCCACACATGACTGTAATAGGACATATTACAGATAAAGACGCTGGTAAATACTTAATCGATAAGCAAGGGGCAGCAATTGAACTGCAAGCACAAGGCTGGAATCATTTTGAGGATTAAACAAATCAAGAGAAAATTTACGGCAGTCGCAAATCCCTCTAAACTTTGTTACCTTTTAAACTTTATATTTTTTTGGATGTACCCTTTCCAACTCACAGACCCAACCCACAGGTCAGACTATTCACTCTATCTTTTAAAATACCTATTTTGCTCCATTGATATGCATTTCTAAAAGGATGCCGTTACTATTCTTGACGCAGAAGTTTGTTGCACCAATCAAAGTTAAATAATTATTAAGCAACTCTCATCCTACGATTGTATTTCTCACGTACGATTAAATCAAATGATTTTCGCTTTTGTTTTGCCTCTGCCCATGATTGAAAATCAAAATAATCCAGGGCAATACTCTCGAAAACATCATCATTGGTAATCTTCGCCAATTCATTGTAAAGCGTTTCCCAAATATTTTGACTATCAAATGGGTCGGTGCATTTAATCAACTTATTAATTGATTCTAAAAGTACTTTTTCGAATCCGTACAACCTGTTTCGTGTTTTAAAAAAGCGTTGAGTATTTTTCAAAGAATAGGGCAACAATTTCGTGTTATTTAATTCAATGTGAACCAATAAATCAAGTAGTTGTGTAAAACCAATGATATCTTCCGTTTTATCGAGGTTAGGATCATTTAAGATTCGATTAATCCATTTTAGAGCAGCAGAATAATCACCTAATCCCATATTCACAACAGCCATTTTATACTCCAAGAATGCTCTTCGAACCGGAACAACTTTATCTCCATATTCCGTTAATTTATCTGTTACTGTTTCGGCAGTTTTACTTGCCTTAGTGAAATCACCTTTTCGAAGGTAAATACTTAGTTCTATGCTACTAATACTTGAAAAAAGTTTAATTGAGAGGTCTTCATTTGACTTAGTAGAAGCAGCAAAGTCTTTTAATACAGCGAGATATTCCACCGATTTTCTGTACTCCCCAATCTTATCAGCAATGTAAATGGCGTTTGTTAATGCCGAAACATATTTATTTGCATCAACCCGCTTAACAAGTGAGTCCTTATCTATTCCATTCAAATTTATTTCTAGGTGAAATAAGGACTCAGCCATATTTCCCACTGCATAGTAATACGCGCTCAAAATGTGATGATATAAATGCAAGGACTCGAATGAAAGTTCATCGCTATTAAAACCAACTAATACCTCTTTGCAAAGTTCGTTATAGTCCGTAGAATCATTATCCGATCGAGCGACACCTTTCTTAGATAAACGAGAAAACAGTTTGCTTTTAATAGACCACAGTTGATTATATGCCTCTATTGAATTTGAGTAGTGTTTGTCCTTATCTAAGATATCATCAATCTCAATTTCGGACACATTCAAAGAGCCCATCGTTTCACGTAAACGCTTCTTTTTATAGGCAACTAACATCAAAATACTTGGCAATTCATTCTTTTCGGCTAGTTTTTCAGCGCTTCTTAGCACTCTTCGACATTGATCGTAAAGAGATTTCTCAAAAAGAATATCAGCTGCATGTAGCTGCTTATGTAATTGAGCTTCTATTGAATTTGTACTATGAAAAGAATCTAGTGCAGATAAAACATGGTCATACAGTCGCTTTTTAGTAATCGAAAAACGATTTAAAAATGGCTCTCCTTTAAACGTTGAGAAGATCAAGTTTTCATCATATTCTGATTGTTTATCCAGAAAATCAAAGAGGCGAACATAGTTGTTTTCCTTTCCAATTGTATGTCGTGAGGACATCAATTTGAAGTACCTTTTTTCCGACTTGGACATTGCTCGAATAAGTTCAAATAGTGCGTTGTTTACCTTGCTAGACATGTATATTAGTTTATCATTCTAAGTAGTTAAATCTAATATACGGAAAGGAAACAAGTGTTTTTGAGCTAAAATCTGAAGTGTATCTTTTATCTAGTGAACGGACGAAGAATCTTGGACAAAAAAAAGCCCTAATTGTTTCAATTAGGACTTTACACTATAATAGTATTTATAATTTAAATCGGTTTTTTCTTTTCGTCTCCATCTGGATCCGTATTTGGATCTGTTATTCCTCCTCCCTCAGATCCTCCTCCTTCATCAAAGTGGTCAGCAGAGGAAGATCTCCATACAGGCTCTTGCGATGGATTATTACCGTTTGGTTGAATATCTTGCTTGTCACAAGACGTCATACCAAAGGCAAAAAACGCAACAGCTATATAAATAATCTTTTTCATTCTCAATACTTTACCTAACAAATATACATCACAATCACTAGTTTTCCAAATCATTGAGGGATATTTTGAGTAAAACGCGTGTTCCATTGATTGAACCGTCATCATTTACAATTTCATACGGCCCTTCAAGGGATATATCGTTATCCGACACTTTTTGCAACAACTCAATTCGCTTAGAGGTAATTTCCATTCCTTTTGAGCGATGGTCACCATCCACTTCGACTTTACTCTTCATGCTGTGATCCACTCCTACTCCATTATCTTCTATTGAGATATTCAAGTAATTATCTTTTATGACGACATCAATCTGAATTAGCCCTTTTTTCTCTGTATTTGACAGGATTCCATGAATAATACTATTCTCAACAAAAGGCTGCATGATCATAGCGGGAATCCTAATGGACTCAGTATCGACATTTACGACATTTATCACATAGTCAAATCGATCTTTAAATCGCATTGATTCCAATGAGAGGTAGAGTTCTAAGCGTTCAATTTCTTCATCTAGGGTGATCATATTTCCTACTGCAGTTGCTGAATCCAAATTTTTACGGATCAAGTTGGCAAAATTAGTCAAGTACTTATTAGCAGAAAGACGGTCTTGTGTATTGATGAAATATTGGATTGAATTCAATGAATTGAAGACGAAATGGCGGTTCATGCTTGCATTCATAGATTGTTGTTCCAATGATAATAGTCGCGCCTTATAGGTTAACTTTTCTTGGGCGTTTATCTCATTTACTCTCCGAAGGCGAAATCGGAAAATCAGAATCAGCACAGCAAGCATTGACAATAGAACAAGCGTAATAAACCACCAAGTTTTATAGAATGCTTGACCGATGGAAAATGGAATTAAGATTTCATCCGAAAATCGCCCTTTCATGTCTACGCTTCTCATTTTTAAAATATAATCGCCCGCAGGTAAACTTGTAAATGTAATCGTTGCATTAGTAGAAAGTGGTGACCAACCATCATTTAGACCTTCGAGCCAAAATTGGTAACTCAGACCTTTAAAATTCGACAATGAAATCCCATCAAGTTCGAAAATAAGGTTGTTTTTAGAATATGGAAGTACCAAGTTTGTTGGGAATCCATACTCATTAAGTGTTTCACTATAATCACTATAATTGAAGTTTTCATAATTCATTAAGATCGACTTTAATCGAACCTTTGGTTTAGCTGTAGAGAATTTCATTTTATCTGGATGATAACAAACCAAGCCTGAAGCAGTACCAAACCAAAAATTCCCATTGTGATCAAAAAATCCAGAATTCAAATTGCTTTCCAAATCCACAATTCCTTCACCACTCCCAAATCGGAATTTAGAAACTTCCGTTTTATCTAAATCCGACAACAGAAATAGACCGTTATTCGTTCCTGCGTAGATTAGTCCATCCTTATGGTTCAAGAAATTAATATAATTTGACCCAGAATTGCTACTTAATTCAATTCGTTCTGTTTTGTTATCTTTAATTCTAAACAACCCCTCCTCACTTCCGTACCAAAAATTGGAAAAGGCATCAATTTCAATGTTGTAAATTACCCCAGCAACGTCTTTATACTGTCGGAAGAATCCATCTTGAAAGACAAATAGTCCTAAATTTGTCGCACAATAAAGAACTCCATTTTGCATGGCAAAATCGCGTACAGTACCAATATATCCATCAACAAGTTGAGAAAGTTTTGTAATAACTCCGTTTTTGTAATGTGCAACACCTTCACTTCCGCCTATGTACATTTCATGTTTACCAACTCGATAGAGTGCCGTTATTTTGGCACCAGGAAGACCATATTCGAGGGAGAACTCTTTTATCACCCCTTTTTGGTCTATCGAAACAAGCGATGTTTGCGTGCCAAACCAATCCTTCCTGTCAACATTTTGAAGTGATGCCCATATTGTGCCTTGTCCGATATCAATCTTATGGATATTCATTTGAGAGTCACGTCTGAGTAACCCTTCTCCATACGTTCCGAAATAATAATCTCCATTCGATTTCTGAAATCCAGTTAAAAATAAGTCTGCATCAAACTCTGTTGTTTTATCGTAATATTTGAACCCTTCTCCAGGAAATCGGAAAATTCCTTTACCAAGCGATCCCATCCAAAGATTTGCATCCGCATCCTGAAAGAAACAGCTTAATGGGTTAATTGGAAGTCCTTGCTCTTGATCGATGAATCCAATTTCACCGTTCTTTGAGATAGTAACGGCACCTTCTTGAGTATTCATCCACAACCGATCATAACCATCTAAATAACAGCCGTAAATTGTATGTTTTAGCGCTTGGTCGTCAAAAAGTTTGATAGTTCCAGATTTTAAATTCTTAAGGTAAACACCATCATTGAAAGTTGAAAAATAAATCAAATTTCCTCGACCCGTTACTCCAGAAAAGATAAGTGAATCAAGTCCTGGAAATAGAGCGAAATTTCGAACATCAGTAGTTGTAATAATACCACCTTTAGTTGCTAGATAGAGCGTTCCATCATGTGAATATGCACCTTTAATCTTTCGATAATCATCTGTTTCCAACCTGATTTTTAGCAGTTTATTGTTTTTCAATTCCCATATTCCACCACCATTAGAGCAAATAATAACTCGCCCTTTGAATTCAATAATTGTTGATACTTTTCGTGATTTATCATTCCCACTGAAAGCGACATTGTTAATTGAATTATTCTTGATGTACGAAACCCCTCCATCATGACCAACCCAGAGCGTATTTTGAAAATAGGACAGTGCTTGAACTCGATTATTGAGAAGCCCATCGTTTGACGAAAAAGTAGTAAATTCACTCCCATTGAATTTGGCAAGTCCGCCAAGTGTGGAAACCCACAAATAGCCATCTTTGTCTTGACAAATTGCAGTTACTTGAGATTGAGGCAATCCTTCTTCTGAGCT
Organism: Bacteroidota bacterium; assembly: GCA_024280295.1. Taxonomy (GTDB): domain Bacteria; phylum Bacteroidota; class Bacteroidia; order Flavobacteriales_D; family Crocinitomicaceae; genus UBA4466. The sequence goes on along the minus strand of JAJRQK010000016.1, from coordinate 21,970 downwards.
ATACGTCGTAAAAGCATATTTCTGTGCGCTCGCATCCGCGCTAAGAAATAAAATTAGAAGTAGTCCAAAAATGTTCTTCATGCGTTACTCGCGCTAATTTTCTTTGAGCATTCGAACGAACTCTGTCACACGATTACGCGCAACAGGGACTCGAATATCGCCTTTCAATACAGCAAAATGTCCATCATCGTTTACGTATTCAAGCAAGATGTCTAAGTTAATTATATGAGACTTGTGTACACGGCAAAATCGATCAGGGTTTAGGAGGTTCTCATAGACTTTGAGCGTACGTGTATCTAAATACCTCGATCCATCATTAAAATAGATTGTTGTGCAATTCCCGCTTGCTTCAAGATGGGTTATCGTATGATCTTCAACAATTTTAAGTCCTTTCGTATGACTAATCGCAATGCGGTTATTTTGTTTTTTTCCGAGAATATTACTTGACAAATCCTTAAGCGAATCAAAGTAAGTCTGGTAATTTTCTGGGGATTCCTTGTATAATTCTTTGGTCTCCACCAAACGACTTACAGCTAACTTTAGTTCCTCTATATCAATTGGTTTAAGAATATAATAGACTGCACTTGCATTAAACGCGCGAATTGCATAGTCCTTAAATGCTGTAACGAAAACGACCAAAAATTTCTTATTCTCAATTTCATCCAAAAGTTCAAATCCTTCAGATCCAGAAGGCATTCGAATATCAAGAAACACAACATCAGGATCGGCAGATTCAATAATTGCTTTCGCTTGCCCCTTATTCGATGCATCACCGATTACCTCAATGTCAGGACAGTATTCCTCCAACATCATTGTTAGGTTCTTGCGGGCAAATTCTTCATCATCTACTATTAGTGCTCTTAGTTTCATATTCTATAGTCTTTCGTTTAAGAAGGCAGAGATTAGTACTAATATAGTAATCTAAGTTAGATCTAAAGGTAAAGTCGGAACAGATGAAGCGTAAAAAAAATCAGCTGACAAAAATTTAACAACACTTTGCTAAATCTCACATACAGTTTAGGTTATTTTTCAAAACGCAGCGTAAGAATGACTTATCTTGGTAAAAGTTATTACTATAATTTAACACTACATCTTATGAAATCAAATGTACTCACAACACCAGAATTAATTTGGATTTTCAACGACAATGGGAACTAAGAATTCTCGGATATACTTATTTATGACTTGCGGTGACTCTATGTGCGCCATGTGTCCTACATTTTTCATTTCAATAAAATTCACAACTAGATTTTCCGCTTGATCGCGCATTCTGATCACATCTACAACTGGATCTTGTTCACCTTGAATAATTGTAAATATTCCTTGATTTTTTTCAATTATATATTTTTGATCAACCCTTCTACTCATTGCGATAGATGATTTGGCTATCGCGGTTGGTGACATCATCATCGCATCTCGTATTAACCCCTTTACTTCCTTGTCATAAGCTGATGGATCAATAAACAAATTAGGAATAGCTTCGTAGATAAAACGAGATTGCTTTGTTTGAACAATTTCAGCGATTCGCATTCTATCCTTCTTTTTTGATTCAGAATCACTCCAAAAATTAGAATTGAGCAACATAACATTTGTACATCGGCTGTCAATTTTCTTGAGGGCTAACGAAACGTAACCACCCATAGAGTGTCCGATCACACTATATGAATCAAGAGTTAACTTATCAGCAACATCAGAAATCAACTTGGCCATTTCCTCTATAGATTCGCATAACATCTTTGGCTTGATAGATTTACCATGACCAGGTAAATCAATGTAGACTGCTTGAAAATTTGAGGGGACTTTAACATTCTCCCACATTCTTAAAGATTCAAGAAATCCATGCAAGAAAATTACTGGCTTCCCGTTTCCTCTTTTTTCAAAATGGAGGAGATAACTCATAATGAAAGTGAATTCTGAAATCAGTTACAGCGTTACGCCCTCGTTCATAATTGCTTCGATGTGGTCCGCTTCTATTGGAATATCCCCCATCAAATTAAGCGGAACACCCGATTCTTGAACAATCAAATCATCTTCTAATCGAATCCCTAACCCCTCTTCGGGGATGTAAATACCAGGCTCACACGTAAATGCCATTCCAGCTTTGATTGGTTCATTCCAAATACCGACATCATGTGTGTCCAACCCTATAAAGTGAGAAGTACCGTGCATGAAATACTTCTTATATGCAGGCCAATTCACGTCTTGATTTTTAATGTCTGTTGAATCGATGAGCCCTAGTTTGATAAGTTCCGCTTCCATAAAACTACCAACTTCTTTATGATAATCGTTCATCAGAGTTCCTGGAACCAATAACTTCTGAGCTTCGTTTTTAACGTATAATACCGAATTATATACCTCCCTCTGACGGTCAGTAAATCTTCCATTGACAGGAATACAGCGCGTTAAATCAGAAGCATAGTTTGCATATTCTGCTCCAACATCCAATAATATGACCTCACCATCCTTGCATTCACCATTATTTTGTGTGTAATGGAGGACGCAAGCGTTCACTCCAGAAGCAACAATGGGAGTGTAAGCAAAACCCTGTGAACGTTTTCGAACAAATTCATGAAGCAACTCCGCTTCAATTTCATATTCCCAAATACCAGGTTTAATGAACCTCAATAGACGTTCAACTCCCATTTTAGTAATATCACATGCCTTTTGCATTAACTCAATTTCAATTTGACTCTTAATCGATCTAATTCGATGAGTAATTGGTCCGCTTCTTCGAACTTGATGTGCTGGATAATCCTTTTTTACAGATTCAATAAATCGATCTTCTCGTGTTTGCACTGTAGTATTTGCGCGTAAATGCTCGTTTGTATTCAAGTAAATTGCATCAACTTCTGCCATCATCTGCTTGAAAACTGTATCAAATTGATCCAACCAATAAATTGTTTTGACTCCTGTAACATCGAACGCTTGAGTTTTATTTAGTTTTGCACCTTCCCATACAGCGATATGATCATTCGTTTCCTTCAAAAACAGCACTTCTCGATGCGCTTCATTTTTTGACATTGGTGAGAGAATCAGAATACTCTCTTCTTGATCCACTCCTGAAAGATGAAAAATATCTCGATGTTGCTGAAAAGGCATTGTACTATCAGCACTCACAGGATAAATGTCGTTTGAATTGAAAACAGCGAGAGATAAATCCCTCATCTGTTTCACAAAATTAACTCTGTTAGAGATGAATAAATCTCTATTTATTGGATGATACTTCATTGCGTTACTATTTAGAGAACATGAAATTACATTTTTTCAGCCGTTTGATAAAAAAGATATGCATTTTTCATGTTTTTTCTATCATCGTAAATAGATTACGACCTACTACCTCATATTTGTTCTAACAAAACACAAATAATATGGGTAAAACAGGAAATAGACTAGCAGTAAGTTCAATCATTTTCACATCTAATGATAGTGAAGTTCTTTTGAAAGGTATGATTCAACGCGGTTATCTTGGGTATGAAACAGAATTGGTGATCACACAATCTCAATTGAATCAAGTAATAAATACCTTAAGCAAGCAAAATGCTTATTTCAAGATCGATGAATGCTTACAATCAGAAATCATTGGAAGAGATGAAAAATTATTCTACGCAGATTTTGGACACCTATCTAATTCTCTAATTGAGGTAGAGTCAATCATTGGCACACAAGAAATAATGCAAATTCGCGCATAATAACTTAAGGACGCACGGTTAAATCCACTCAGGCAGGCAACCTTTGCAAGAAATTTTCGTAATTTAGTAGATAGGATATTTTTGTGTTGAATGCTATTGACATAAGAAATTGATCTAAACTACTTAAATATGACAAAAAGAGGATTATTATATATTGGATTCGTGGGGCTATTATTCAGTGCATGTATTAAGCATGAAGTTATTCCAGCACCTACACCACTTGTTGATTTGGAAGCTCACTTTTTCGGAGTAATTAACGGGACAGACAAAGAATATACCGATAATGTAATTGGTTATGCTAACCTTTCAACCAAAGTTAAATTAATTCAACCACCAGGAGGAGTTTCAACTGCGGTTTATTACGCTGAAATGTCTTCATCTCAAGTAATTCCTAAAATTAAAATTGGGATCGGAAGTGTGAATTTTGATTCTGGAGTTGCATCAAACCCAACACTTACACTTTTCAATAATTTTTTTCCTGCAAATGACAACCCACTCTATTCTGATTTTGGAGCTGCAGGTTTTGAGGTTTCTTGGACTGATGCAGGTGGAAGAGAATGGTTAAGTACAGAAAGTAGTATGCATCCAACTGCAAGTGTTCAATTTACTGGAATAACACAAGAATCAGACGAAACAGGAGATTATTCAAAGTTCATTTGCAATTTTGAATGTTTGGTTTACAGTTTAAATCCAGACAGCTTGGCACTCACGCCACCTGTTGCTTGGATTGACTCACTGTTAATCCAAGATGCTATCTATAATGGATGGTTTAAGCGATAGCAGATTAATTACAACTGTGATTCTTCGTCGCTAACATGTAAATGCAGCAGAGCTTAAAAATAGCGATCATCGGTGATTATAATTTCACTTATAATTCTCACCATGCCACCAACATGGCAATTGATCATGCTGCAAATTTCTTAGATATCGAAATCAGCTATTATTGGATTAAACTAAATGAAGTCTTAAACTTTAGAGTTCAACAATTCAATCAATACGATGGCTTTTGGATTGCTCCGGGTCCCATTAAAAATGAATTTTTCTTACACGGAATCCTCAAAGAGATCTTAGGTAAAAAAACTCCAACACTAATAACCGGAGAGGGTTATAGAACATTTGTTGATGTACTAGTAAATACGTATCAACTCAATAAGGCAAACGAGAAATTAATTTCAGACAATCTTGTTGAAGGGCAAGAATTTGAAAAAATAATGATTAGTCCTCATTCGAAAGCGATCATTCAATTGTACGAGCATCACTCGAAGGTTGAATTAACATCTAGCAGGTATTCGCTTTATCCAAAATTGATTAATTCCTTGCAAGATGATATCGTTGACATTGAGGCCTATAATCAATTTGAAGACCCAGAGATTATTAGCCTAAAAAGTCATTCGTTTTTTGTGAGTTGCAGTTTCTGTCCACAAATTTCATCGACACGAGACCTTCCTCATCCGATGATTTATACTTTCATGAAGACATGCCTAGCTGTTATTGAGTCAAACAGAGCGAAACAGGCCTAATTAAGAATTTTCGCGATTTGCTTCAAACCACTCATCCACCAAGTGGTCATTGCCATCTGCCGCTGTAACTGCTAAAACATCACAGCGTTCGTTTTCTGGATGACCCGAATGCCCTTTCACCCAATGAAGTGTCAAATCAAATTTTGACTGCACCTTAAGGTATCGCCTCCAAAGGTCCTCATTTTTCTTGCCTTTAAAGTTTTTTTCCTCCCATCCGAAAACCCATCTTTTATCAATTGAATCAATGACGTACTTCGAATCAGAATAGATATGAATAGGATGTTTTGTAGTTTTCATAGACTCTAATGCAACAATTACCGCAAGAAGCTCCATTCGATTGTTAGTGGTCATTCGATAACCTTGAGAAATCTCTTTTTCTTGTTTACCAAACTGCATAACAATGCCATACCCTCCATTCCCTGGGTTTCCTTTTGCCGATCCATCCGTAAATATCTTAACCACTTGATGCTTTTTACGAAGATAACACAGAACAGATAAAACAACAACGAATGATTATAAATTGGTGAAATAAATTTCTAACACTTTAAAAACTTTAAGTGAACAAATAGTTTCCTAAGTGTATTTTTTGTATGTTTGCATTATGGATGATAAAAAAATACACCTAGTCGCACGAGCTAGTACAGTATTTATGAAGTATGGTATTAAGAGCGTTACAATGGACGATCTTGCACGTGAACTGGGTATATCTAAGAAAACGTTCTACATCCACTTCAAAGATAAAAACGATCTAGTTCTATCAGCGATTCAGCTGAAAATTGAGAGCGAGAAACAGCTATGTATCAACTGCTCTAACACAGGAGTTAACGCTATCGAGACACTTGTGAATATTAGTGAGTTTATCATTGAAAATTTTTCAAACGTGAATCCAACGCTTTTTTACGATCTTCAAAAATTTCATCCAGAAGCGTGGGGATTGATTCAGGAACATAAATGGGAATTTGTTTACGAGCATATTCATACAAATATTTTACAGGGAATTAAAGAGGATTTGTATCGAGACAATCTCGACCCTAAGATTATCGCACGCTATTATGTTGCTTCAATTGATGTAATGATGAGTGGAGATATTTTTCCATGGCCAGAATTTAAGGCAGACAGTATAGTCAAACAAATTCTCCGCTTCCAGATTAGAGGGCTTACCAACGAAAACGGAATTGAATTCATCAAAGAAAACTTTAATACACAAATCAATGAATAAGTTAATAACCTTACTACTAATCACCTTAACAGGTTACACTTGGTCACAAGAATTATTTTCACTAGCTGATGCAAAAGCGTATGCGTTGGAGAACAATTTAAACATCCGTAATGCGATGAACGATGTTGAAAATACGAGACAGCGGTACATTGAAATTAGAGGCATGGGCTTACCACAAGTTGATGTCACCGGATCATTTAGCAATTTCATCAACCTACCAATCCAAATTGTTGATGCTTCGTTCATTAATCCTAACGCAGCTCCAGGTGAAACAATTTCCTTCAGAGCAGGAACAGATTTCACAGTATCCGGAACCATTCAAGCTACACAACTAATATTTAATGGATCTTACTTAGTTGGACTTCAAGCAGCTGAATATTTAAAAAAATTTCAAGTGACAGCATCCGACATCACAAAAGAGGATGTCATTTTTAATGTCATTCAAGCTTATCAGTTAGCTTCAGTCGCAAAAGAAAATTTAGTATTTACTGATTCCATGGTAATCATCACTCAAGAATTGATTGATAAACAAGTCAATTATCTCGAATTGGGATTAATGAAGCAAGAGGAGATGGATCAATTAAATTATTCACTTCTCATGGCGAAGGATGCACACATGTCGGCAGAGTTAAACTATAAAAACAGTATTAGTTTACTTAAATATTCAATGGGATATCCAAGTGATAATTCACTCAAAATTACAGATGGAGCGGTATCACTTCTCAACAAATCATCTTTAGGAAGCGGAAGTACAAACATTACTGAAAACCTCACTTATTCTTTAGTGGAGAAACAGGTTACCCTATCTGAACTAGATTTAAAGAACAATCGTTATGCGAATTTACCCTCTTTGAATGCCTTTTTTCAACACACATACAATGCTTATCGAAATGAATTTAATTTCTTTGCAAACCAACCATGGTATCCGCAAACGGTTTGGGGATTGCAACTAAATATTCCTGTTTTCTCAGGGTTATCGCGCCAAGCAAGAACAGCACAAGCAAGAATTCGATTACTAAAGAGTGAGAATGATCTCAAGTTAATGGGAGAAACCTTGAAATTTCAATCAGAGCAGGCAACAAATAATCTTGCAGGAGCAAAGAACAAACACAAGCTACAAGAAGAAAATATCGCACTTGCTCGATCAATTTATGAAAAGGCTCTCACCAAAGAACAAATTGGAAAAGGGAATAGTATTGTGGTCACTCAGAAATACAATCAGCTGATTATGGCACAAGCGCAATATACAGGATCGCTAATTGAACTATTCAAAGCTCAATTAGCACTCGATAAAATTTACAATAAACTCTTACCAACAAACTAATTCACCCCATGAAAACAGGAATCATAGGATTATTCGTAGCGCTTTCGGGAACAATCGTTCTCTCATCTTGTAGCGCGGAAGAAGTAAAAGACGAAAAGGAAATCGTACTCAAACCATTGGTCACGATCCAAAACGTACAGGAAAAACCATTTCACCACGAAATTCGAGTTCAAGGAAACATCGAAACTGATCAAGATGTCACATTAAGTGCTGAAATGGGTGGGTTAATCACTTCCATAAACGTCAAAGAAGGGCAAACTGTTCGTAAAGGCCAAGTTGTTGCTCGTGTTGACGCATCTGTTCTTTCTTCGAATGTGAATGAACTAAAGACAAAGCTTGAATACGCTGAGTATATGCTTGACAAACAAGAAGAGCTTCAAAAACGAGGAGTCGGATCTGAATTCGATTTAGAAACAGCAAAAAGTCAAGTAAATTCGATCATGGCAAGTATGCGCTCATTGAATGCGCAAAGGGGTAAAGCCGTTATTCGAGCACCATTCACGGGTGTGGTTGATGAAGTTTTTGCACGTCGCGGACAGATGGCTGGACCTGCTTCACCAATTATTAGGCTTGTAAATAACTCAGCCATTGATATTGTCGCTTCAGTTTCTGAAAAACATTTTACACGTGTAAAGATTGGCACTCAGATTAGTGTTTCATTTCCAAATTATACTGATACCGTAATTAAACTTGCGATCACGAACGTTGGAAATTACATCCAGCCTACGAATCGCACATTTAGAATTATGTCGGAGATAAAAAACAACACCTTCTTTTTGCCCAATATGCTTGCTGAAGTCAGCATTACTGATTTTTCTGTGTCAAACGGACTTGTTGTTCCTTCAATAAGTGTTTTGAAGGATCGAAATAATGAGGATTACATCTTTGTTGCTGAAGCTAAGAAAGGAAAGAAAGACCATTTCAAAGTTCACGTTGTTCACGTTAAGGTCGTGAATAAATTCGATGGTGAAACACTCATTACAAGCTCAACGAAATTAACGAAAGACACGCGGATAGTTGTTGAAGGAGCGAAAGGAATTGCTGACAAAGATACCGTTCGAATTAATGTTGACGAAGACAAGAAAGACTAGTCATGGGAGAGAAAAAAACTAAAGGGTTCGGTCTGTCCACCCTAGCTGTAAACAATAGAAAGACGGTCTTTCTAATTGCTGCGATTATTATCCTTGGAGGAGTAGTTGCGTTTCAAAACATGCCAAAAGAGAACTTTCCGGAGATTCAAATTCCAGAGATTTATGTTGGTATTGCGAAACCTGGATCGTCTCCAGAGTATATGTCTAAAAAAATTGCCAAATCGATTGAAAAAGAGCTTGGCGGAATAAAGTTGGTGGATGAAATCAATACAACATCTAACCATGGTTACTCTACAACCCGCGTAAAATTTGACTTTAAAATGCCTGTTGATGAAGCGTTACTAAAAGTCAAGGATGCCGTCGACAAAGCACGTGCAAAAACAGATTTTCCGGATCTTCCTGTGGAACCAAACATCTTTGAGATGAGTCCATCAGACATGCCTATTATGAATATCAACCTTAGGGGAGATAATCCTCTTTTATTAAAAGAGATTGCGGAAAAACTAGAAGATTTAATCGAAGATTTGCCAGAAATCAGTGAAGTAGATATTCGCGGAGTACAGGTTCAAGAGATGAAAATTGAGGTCGATCCAATTAGAGCTCAAGCGGTCAAAGTTACAATCGATGATATTCAAAATGCTGTAAATGCAGAACATCAAACAATTTCAGGAGGAGAAGTACTTATGGATGGAGTTCGGAAAACGGTTCGAATTGAAGGTGAATTTGCAGATGAAGAAGAACTGAAGAAGATCATAATTAAGCAAGATGATTTCATGCCTGTTCGATTAGAAGATGTTGCAACAGTTACATTCGGAAATGGCGATACGACCTCTTATGCACGTGAGTTTGGCGACCCAGTTGTCATGTTAGACATTAAAAAGCAAGGTGGAGAAAATTTACTTGACGCATCGGATAAAATCACAGAAATCATTGCGAAAGCGAAAAGAGATGGAACAATCCCTTCAAGCGTAAACGTTTCGAGAACTAGTGATCAGTCGAATAACACACGTGATATGGTTTCAAACCTATTGAATTCGATCATTTTTGGAATCATTTTGGTTGTAATCGTTTTACTATTCTTTCTTGGTTTACGCAATGCACTTTTTGTTGGGATTGCCATTCCATTATCAATGCTGATGTCATTTTTGATTCTAAGTTCGATGGGTGTCACCCTAAATGTTATGGTGCTTTTCTCACTTGTTATCGCACTTGGAATGCTCGTTGATAATGGAATTGTTACAGTAGAAAACATTTACCGTCACATGGCTGAAGGAAAAAAACCAAGTGAAGCAGTAATTGCTGGTGTTGGAGAAATTGCTATGCCAATCATCGCATCAACTGCAACTACACTTGCTGCGTTTCTTCCCCTCGCATTTTGGCCAGGTATCATGGGAGAATTTATGAAATATCTTCCAATAACACTAATCATTGTTTTAAGTTCTTCGCTATTCGTTGCACTGGTTATTAACCCAGTTTTGGCAGTTGTTTACATGAAAGTAACTGGAAACGAACCTAAAAAGAAGAAAGTACTTAGGAATTCAACGATTTTCGCTGGAATTGGTGTGCTTTTAGTTATTGCAGGATCAATGGCACTTGGAAATTTATTAATCATTCTTGGGATTATTGGAGTTCTCAACTTGTTTGTCCTCTACCCTGGAACTATTCGTTTCCAAAATGGTTTTTTACCAAAATTAGAGCGTCGCTATGAACGATTTTTGGAGTATGCTTTAAGTGGTAGACGACCGGGTAAATTTCTACTTGGGACATTCGGGTTATTGATAGCATCGTTTGTACTCATGAGTGTTTTCCCTCCAAAAATTGACTTCTTCCCAGTAAATGAACCCAATTACGCGAACATTTTCATATCTCATCCAATTGGAACAGATATAACTATAACGAATGAAACAACGTTGAAGGTGGAAGAAAAACTCTCAAGTATCTTGGAAAAATACATGAAGGATGACTTGAAAAACAACGTTCCTCAAGATAAACGTCTAATTAAATCTATCATTTCTCAAGTTGGAGAAGGAACAAGCGATCCAATGCAAGGTGCATCTAATGGAAACACACCTCACAAAGGAAGAATTACTATTAATTTTGTAGAATCACAGTATCGAAATGGCGTAAATAGCTCTGATATATTGAAGAAAGTTCAAGACGAATTGAAAGGGCAATTCACAGCAGACATCGAAATTGCTGTTGCGAAAGATGAAGCAGGACCGCCACAAGGTGCCCCTATCAACATTGATGTTACAGGAAAGGGAGATTACCGTGATTTGATTTACGAAGCACTTGCGATTAAGTCGTATTTAGACGGAAAGAATGTCAAAGGAGTTGAACAGCTGAAACTTAACGTCGAGGCAAATCGTCCTGAAATTCCTATCAAGGTTGATCGTGACGAACTACGAAAATTGAACGCTTCCACAATGCAAGTTGGAATGGCGATTAGAAAAGCATTATTAGGTCAAGATATTACAACTTATACCAAAGATGATGAATCTTATGATATTGTTGTGAAATTCAATAAAACCAATCGAGAAAGCTTAGACGCCCTTCTAGATCAACACTTAATATTTCGAAATAACGTCGGAAAGATTATGGACATCCCAATTCGCTCTGTAATTGAGGATCCAAAGGAAATAGCGTCCTATACAGGAGTGGTTCGAAAAGATCAAATTCCACTTGTAACGATCTCTTCAAATGTTACTGAAGGATTTAATCCAAATGAAGTTGTAGACAGCTTAAAGATGCATATGGAGCAATTTGAAAAAGAGGGAAAATTGAATCAGAATGTGAATTATGTATTCTCAGGTCAACAAGATGAGCAAGCCAAAGAAATGGCCTTTCTACTGAAAGCATTGTTAATTGCAGCGTTCTTAATTTTACTAATCATAGTCGCACAATTCAATTCCTACTCAATGCCGGCAATCATCATGTTGACAGTTCTACTTTCTCTCATTGGTGTATTACTTGGATTAGTTATTTCACGTCAAAATTTTGTGATAATGATGACGATGATTGGAATAATTTCACTGGCTGGAGTTGTTGTAAATAACGCGATTGTATTAATCGATTACACGAATCTAATTCGGAAACGAAGACGTAAAGAACTTGGACTTGGAGAATATGACATATTGCCATATAATGAAATCGTCAAGGCTGCGGTTGAAGGAGGAAAAACAAGGTTACGTCCTGTACTTTTAACAGCAATCACAACCATTTTAGGGCTGATTCCACTTGCAATTGGGTTTAACATTGATTTCTTCAGTTTCTTATCAACCTATGATGCGAAAATCTACTTTGGAGGTGATAATAACGTATTTTTCGCTCCAATGTCTTGGGCCATTATTTATGGTTTAACCTTCGCGACGTTTTTGACACTCGTTATTATTCCGGCACTCTATCTTTTGATGCACAAGCTAAAAGTTTGGCTTTACAGGATCACGAAGACTAAAATGAGAAGTAATTTTTAGAAGTATGAAAGGACTCATTGAATCATTTTACCAAGCCTTTCAAGAGAATGATGGAGAGAAAATGGTCAACTGCTATCATGATGACATCACTTTCGAAGATCCAGCATTCGGGAAATTGGAAGGTGAACGTGCGAAAAACATGTGGCGAATGTTCTGTGAAATTGATGGAGAACGAAAGATTGCATTCTCTGAATTATCTTTCAATGAAAAATCTGGCTCCGTACGCTGGGAAGCACATTACACATTCTCTAAAACAGGCAGAAAAGTTCACAACAAAATCTATGCTGAATTCGAGTTTCAGGATGGTAAAATAATCAAGCACACCGATCACTTCAACCTATACTCCTGGGCGAAACAAGCACTAGGAGTGAAGGGATTAATTTTCGGAGGAACGAATTTTTTTCAGAAAAAACTAATCGTTCAAACGAATGCTTTACTTACAAAATTTGAAGATAAACGCATTTCTTAACTAGAGGGAAACTAAGCCCCCTCCTCATAACCATAATACATCGACTTAGTAGGGTGAAAATTCTCAATTCGCTTAAAAAATTCGGCTAGAATAACTATACACCATGGTAATTATACACTTTCTCTATCCTAGTACTTTTTTCTCATTCTATGAATAAAGAATCTGACACTCACAACTGATGGGATGATAAATCACTTAATTTAAAGGGGTTAATGTAACCAATGTTACATACGGAAAAATTTGTTGCAAATGAATTTTTCCAAATATTCGTCGATAATTTCTTGAAACCTGTCGAATATTTAAAATTATTTCATCATTTAGGAATCCAACAATACATTTGCTAATTCTTCTATGAAATGGCTCAAATATGCTATAAACGCCCCGATTTAGCATTTCTATTTTAAGAATTGCTGACTATTTCTTTACAATGGATTTTAGAATGTGAAATTATGGGCATACTTAAGTTTGTAAAACCGAAGAAGTGTCCTTATATTTGTAGTGTAAAGATTGAAACAGTAAGATATTATATCAAACTAGAGGTCTTTTTCAGTGAATAGTGGTTAGGTTAGGTTATGTAGAGCGACTCGCCCGAGTCGCTCTACTGTTTTATAATAACTTTTACCTAATCTTGTTACATACTTATAAATTTTAAGCAACAGGTGTTTGTCGAGTTAGGGATTGCAGTGGCATCCTTGTAAAGGCCTCAACGGACTGAGTCCTTGGTTCTATATTGGAGACTCTTTACTAGAAGAAGTCATTAAGGAGTAATTATATTTAAAAACTGTCCGATTTAGGGGAAGGCTACAGGGTCAGTCACAAAAGTTGGGGGAAATTTAAACTGAAAGTGTTTTCTTTATCAAAAACATAATTCGATTGGAGACATATTTAGATTTAGTGAAATCGGAACAACTTGAAGGGAAATTGAATCTATCTTTTGAAGAACGAAATATAGTTCCGGATCAAGACTATAAAAGGTACAACGGAAAACCCGACTACCAGATTTTTATCTGGGAGAACTTCCAAGTTCAAGAAAGGAGGTTGTGATGTAAGCCAAAGCTGGATATTAGATCTTCGTACACAGATTTAGGTGTTATACCAGAAGTGAAATCGGTAAACAAACCTGTGCAAGAGCATTACTTATGTGGGTTAGATTCTATCTAGATTGCCTATCCATTCAAACTATTATGACTCTATTAAGCACAAAAATGCCCTGACGATAATCGCCAGGGCATTTCAGTATTAAGTTAATCTCAGTCTAGTTCTTCACTAAACGAACGATACTAACTGCATCTCCAGCTTGAAGTTTCAAGATGTAAGTACCAGCTTGGTAAGGTGAAAGATCAAATATTCCATTTGCAGAAGTGATAGTTCCTGCATCAACAATTTTACCAGAAAGATCAGTAATCATCATAGTGATCGACCCAGTCATGTTGTCAATTGAGTAGTTGAACTCACCAGTTGATGGGTTCGGGTAAATACTCATTGAAAGCGCATTCAATTCATCAATTCCAGCACATCCATCAATATTGAATGTTACAGCATCAGTATTAGAACACCCGTTTCCGTCTGTTACTGTTACCGTTACCGTGTTATCACCTAACGGCAATGAAGCACCACTGATTGTTTCAGTTTGAGCAGTTCCAGAAGTTGTCCAAGAATAAGAACTAAATCCAGCACCAGCATCTAAAGTTAATGAACCATTAGCACAAATAGTATCAACTAATCCAGTAATTGCAGGAGTTGGTAAACTAGTCGTGATGTCCGTTGAATCCATAGAAATACATCCAATAGAATCAGTTGCAGTTACAACGTATGTCCCAACTGTGTAAGCAGCAACAACTTGTGATGTAGCACCTGTTGACCACATATATGTTGTGAACGGCCCACCTGCATCAAGTAACAATGAATCACCCGCACAAACGTTAGCAGTTGTTAATGGAAGATCGACGACTGTAGCTACAGTGATAAGTGATGAATCCGAAACAGTACAACCAGAGATCGTATTTGTAACGGTGACACCAATCATTCCTCCTGTTGAGTATGTAGCTGTCATTGCAGTAGAACCACCTGACCACATGTATGCATAGTTAGTTCCAGCTTGCGCTGAGAACATTGCTGTTCCACCTACACAAATTGCTGTATCAACTTCTATTGTTACCAAAGGAGTTGGAACGATAGTTACTAGCGTTGTGTCAATTGTTTCACATCCGAGGTAATCTGTGAATGTCACAATTAAATTGAACGTAGTATCTGTCAGTCCTGTATTATTGAATGGACGCATACCTATCATTGTAGTATCAATAGGAGTAACAACTAACGTTGAAGTATCTTGAGATGCCCAAGCATAAGTGCCTGCACTTCCATAAGCAGTCATAAAAGGACCACATCCACTGAAATCTGCCATTAAAGTATCTAATGGTACAGGATAACCAATTTGGAAGTTATCAAAAGCAAATCCTTCATCTTGAACAGACCCATCGGAACCAAAGTTTACACGAAGCATTACGCTTGACTGACCTGCTAGTCCATTCCCTATTGGGTGGTGAGCTGTAACCCATCCATTTGAACCTGAACCATTTCTACCTGTCCAACCTTCTCCAAACCCTCCAGGGTTTCCGTTAATTGTGTTGTCCGTGTACCAGTTAGTTGGGTCTCCATTGTTTCCTACAAGGTTCCATGTTACACCTCCATCTGTCGATGCTGTTACATTAGCACCATCCCAAGAGAATTCTGATTCCCACCAAACATCCATTGAGATAACAGCACTACTGTCTAATGTGCTAAAGTCAAAACAAGGACTTTCAACATATCCATCCTCATTAGAGCTGTATAAACCAGTTGCATTAGTTACCCATGCCATAGAATCTGTAGCAGCAGAGTTAATAATTGTATTACTTGGTGTAGCTAACTCCCAAGTACTGTTTGTAACGTTAGTCATTGTCCAACCTCCTGCTCCAGCCTCAAAGCCTTCAGCATAAGGGAAAGTATTGATTAACGGTATACTCGATAAAGTAGCATAAGTTGTGTCATTACCATTATTTGGATCTTGAGAATTAGAAACAGAAACAGTAATGTTGTAAGTTCCAATAATACTAAAATCAACTGGTGAAGAGAACATGTGATTGTATGTTGCCCCTGGCCCTAATAATCCAGCTAGTACAATTGTATCGTTAATTGTAGTTATTCCATCTGAGTAGTTTGCGAAAATTGAATCTCCAGCAATTAGTCCAACCGCTCCAATTTGATCAATCGTTGCCCAAACATTCTCTAATCCAAGTCCACATCCCGTTCCTGGGATACTATCCACTGAAACTGCTTGAAGATCTACATTTGCTGGTTGAAAGATCGTGATATCATCTAATGCGAAATCCCCACCAAAACTAGTTCCGGAGATATAATTCATTTGGACACGCACAGAATCCATACCTGCATAAGCAATTAGGGGTACTATTGCTTGTTGCCAAGTGTTTAAGTTGTCGGTGATAGGTCCTGCAACATTTGTCCATACTCCTAACGCGCCAACTTGAACCTTAACAGTAAGGTTACCCATCGAGGTACCAAATGCGTGATACCAAAAATCAAGCCCTGGAGCTGTGAGTGCAGTAAAATCCATATACGGGCTTACCAAGTCAAACTCAGAGTTTGAGTATCCTGTTCCATTACAAGAAGTTTCACAATACATGTATTTACCTAAACTTGTTCCTAGTGTGTGATCAGCTGATGGTCCTGTTCCAGAAGAACTTGTTCCATTAACATCATTCGTCCAATCCACAAAGTGCGTTGCGATTAGCGGAAGTGCTAAAGCGGGATCATTACCGTTCTGCCAGGTATTACCTGTTGTTGAGTAAGTTGGACCACATCCAGTTGGACCTGTTACTTGCGATTCGAAGTCTTCCACAAAAGGAAAACTGTTAATTACCTGTGCGTTGACCATTGAGCCAACCATTGCACATGCAATTGTAAAAAGTAATTTTTTCATCATAGATATAAGTTAATTAATAAATAGTACCGCAAAGATAGGAGTTATAACTGAGAGAATAAAAATAAATCGATTAATTAAATTTACGGTGCTAACGTTCAAATTTCTAAAGTTTATACGAACCCAAAATCTTGAATTGATAATTAATACAAGCCATCCAACTAATTTATTACTTCAATGAATATTTGGAGATAACCAGCGTTCCATTACATGCAACTCCATGTTCTTTCGATCTGCTAATGATTTAACTTGATCTTCATTAATCTTACCAACACCAAAGTACTTAGAATGTTCGCTTGCAAAATACCATCCTGAAACACTTGCCGCTGGCATCATTGCAAGACTTTCTGTTAACTCAACACCTGTACGAGCGGTGGCATCTAATAGTTCAAACAATCCGATTTTCTCAGTATGATCTGGACAAGCAGGATAACCTGGAGCGGGTCTTATTCCACGGTATTTTTCTTTGATGAGCGCACTGTTATCGAATTGCTCATCGATTGCATAGCCCCAAATTTCTGTACGAACCTTTTTATGCAAATACTCCGCAAAAGCTTCCGCCAAACGATCCGCCAGTGCCTTTAGTAGAATAGAATTGTAATCATCATGATCCGCTTCAAATTCTTTCGCTCGCTCTTCTACTCCATGACCTGAAGTAACTACAAATCCACCGATGTAATCAGAAATTCCTGTTTCTTTTGGTGCGATAAAATCCGCCAAAGCAATATTTGGAACCCCTGGAGCTTTTTTTGATTGTTGCCGCATACTTTTTTGGATGTACGCACTATCAGATTTTGATTCATCAGAGTAAATCACAATATCATCTCCAACCGCTTCAGCCGGAAAGATACCAACAACACCTTTGTATGTCAACCAATTTTCAGAGATAATCTTATCCAACATCTCTTGCGCATCCTTGAACAAACTCGTCGCTTCTTTTCCAACCGTTTTATCATTGAGGATAGCTGGGTATTTACCATGCAACTCCCATGTTCTGAAGAAGGGGGTCCAATCAATAAAGGAGATTAAATCTTTAGGAGTCACTGACACATTGCTTACACCAAGTGATTTCGGTGATTCAATTATCTGATTTTCCCAATCGATTTGAAATTTATTCTTCCGCGCTTGTTCTAGACTTAACATTTGCTTTTGCCCTCGATGTTTAGCGTGATGTTCACGGACACGTTTGTACTCTTCTTGAGTCTTCAAGATAAAATCGGTTTTTTTTGATCCTAGCAATTGCTCAACAACTGTAACAGATCTTGATGCATCTAAAACATGAATTACTTGATCCATTGTGAAATGCTCATCAATTTTCACAGCTGTATGAACTTTTGAGGTAGTTGCCCCACCAATCAATAGTGGAATAGACAGGTTCGCGCGTTCCATTTCTTTGGCAACTGTTACCATCTCATCGAGAGACGGAGTAATTAACCCGCTCAACCCGATAACATCAACCTTCTGCTCTATTGCCTCTCTAATTATACGGTCGGCCGGAACCATAACACCGAGGTCAATAATTTCATAATTGTTGCATCCTAGGACAACTCCAACTATGTTCTTTCCTATATCATGCACATCACCTTTGACTGTTGCCATCAATACCTTTCCTGCTGAAGTACTCTCCCCCTCACCCTTTTCATCTTCAATAAATGGCAATAAATAAGCAACAGCCTTTTTCATTACACGCGCTGATTTAACAACCTGAGGTAAAAACATCTTTCCACTCCCAAAAAGATCACCAACCACGTTCATCCCATCCATCAAAGGACCTTCAATAACACTTATTGTTCGATCAAATTGTTGCCTGCATTCTTCTGCATCTTCGACGATAAAGTCAGTTAGACCTTTTACCAATGAATAGGAAAGTCGTTCATTCACATTCGTTTCACGCCAAGAGAGATCAATCTCACGTTTCTTAACCTCACCAGTGACAGTTTGCGCAAATTCCAAAAGTCGATCAGTTGCATCATCACGACGATTTAGTAAAACGTCCTCTACATGAGTCATTAAATCCTTATCGACATTATCGTAAATCTCCAGCATCGATGGATTCACAATCCCCATGTCCATTCCATTGCGAATCGCATGGTATAAAAACGAGGCATGCATGGCTTCACGAACCACATTATTCCCTCTAAAAGAAAAAGAAACGTTAGAAACTCCACCACTGACATGAGCACCGGGAAGGTTATCACGAATCCATTTTGTTGCATTAAAGAAATCGAGTGCATTGTTATTATGCTCCTCCATTCCTGTTGCTACTGGGAAAATATTTGGATCGAAGATGATATCATTTTGTGGAAAACCAACCTCATCAACTAAAATTCGGTAAGATCGTTCACAAATTTCAATCCTACGCTCGTAGCTATCTGCTTGCCCATCTTCATCAAATGCCATCACAATCATTGCAGCACCGTAACGCTTAATTTTCTTTGCTCGGTTTTTGAATTGTTCTTCACCTTCTTTGAGAGAGATTGAATTCACAATTCCCTTTCCTTGAATACATTTTAATCCAGCCTCTATGATTTCCCATTTAGAACTATCTATCATCACGGGCACTCGTGCAATATCAGGTTCAGCAGCAATAAGATTTAAGAAACGAACCATGGCCTCAACCCCATCAATCATTCCCTCATCCATATTGATATCAATGATTTGCGCTCCTCCCTCAACTTGTTCACGAGCAACACTCAATGCCTCATCGAATAACTCTTCCTTGATCAATCGCAAAAACTTGCGTGAACCAGTTACATTTGTTCGTTCACCAATATTCACAAAATTACTTTCTGGCGTTACAATTAACGGTTCAAGTCCAGATAATTTTAGCGTAGCCTTATTGCTCATGCAATTCTCTTTTTCGTGGTTCGTAATTAACTGCAAGATCAGCTATTGCTTTAATGTGTTCAGGAGTCGTTCCACAACAACCTCCAATAATATTCACCAAACCTTCATCCAAAAACTCTTTGATTTGCTCAGCCATCAATTCAGGGGTTTCTTCATATTCTCCAAATTCATTCGGTAATCCTGCATTTGGATGAGCGCTGACACCAAAAGGAGCATTTTTATCCAAAATTTGTAAATATGGGCGCATCATTGAAGCCCCAAGGGCACAATTCAACCCTATAGTCAACAAATCCATATGAGAAACTGAGATCAAGAAAGCGTCTGTTGTCTGTCCTGTCAATGTTCGACCACTTTGATCTGTAATCGTACCAGAAACCATAATTGGAACCTTTTTCCCAAATTCATCAAATGCCTCTTCAATTGCGAACAGTGCTGCCTTCGCGTTTAATGTATCGAAAACTGTTTCAACGAGCAACAAGTCAACTCCGCCTTCTAGTAGTGCCAAGGCTTGTTGTTTATAGGCTACGAGTAACTCCTCAAAAGTGATCGCACGAAATCCTGGATCATTCACATCTGGAGAAATCGACGCTGTTCTGTTGGTAGGTCCCATTGACCCTGCAACAAATCGAGGTTTATTTGGCTCACGAGCAGTAAACTCATCGGCAACTTCTCGTGCTATTTTTGCACTGTGGAAATTGATGTCATACACCGCATCTTCCAATCCGTAATCAGCTTGAGCGATTGTTGTTCCAGAAAATGTATTTGTTTCTGCAATATCTGCACCTGCTTCGAAATATTCGGAATGAATCTCACGAATAATCTCAGGTCTAGTGAGTGATAACAAGTCATTATTCCCCTTTAAGGATGAAGGATGATCTTCAAACCAACCTTTTCGGAAGTCGTCTTCTTCTAATTTATGCCGCTGAATCATTGTCCCCATCGCTCCGTCTAGGACAAGAATTCTCTCTTGCAGTATCTTATGTAGATCTGTCATATTTATGTATTTATACGAAGAAGAGTGAAGATTATCAATCACAAACTTATCTCTACTCAATTTTCATTGAGACTGGATTTGGCACCTTTTTCAATTTTACTACACATTGAGTAGGTTGCCAAGGTTTCGCAGGGCCTATCCCTCCACCTTTCTTCATAAGTCTATTGTTAAAGAACTGACACAAAGATAAACCGAATTAAACTAGTTTCAAAGTCAATTGATAAAAGAGTTGTATCTTAGTCAACGACTTATGAAAACACAACTTTACCTCTTCGTCATTGCCTCATTGTTAGTCTTCATTGGCAATTCTCAAGTTTTTACGGATTCTGATTTGCCTATTGTGGTTATTACAACAACAGGAGGCGCACCAATTGAGGATGACCCAAGGATAGTAGCTCACATGGGAGTCATAGATAACGGCCCTGGAATTCGCAACTATTTAACCGATCCATTTACGAACTATGATGGCAGGATTGAAATAGAGATTCGTGGTTCTACATCTCAGCAATATCCAAAAAAAGGTTATGGTTTCGAAACACAAGACAATCTTGGAATGAATGCACAAGTTGCACTACTGGGTTTGCCTGTCGAAAACGATTGGATCTTGTACGGACCTTATCCTGATAAAACAATGATTCGAAACGTGATGACCTTCGATATTTTCAGGCAAATGGGACATTACGCATCTAATACGCGTTATTGTGAACTGATGATTAATGGTGATTATCGTGGGGTTTATGTAATGATGGAGCGCATTAAGAGAGACAACGATCGTGTAGTGGTAGACGACGTTCATGTACCCAACTTATGGGGAGATACACTGACTGGAGGATATATTGTAAAGGTTGATAAACTGACAGGTGATGTTCCTTACTCATGGCAATCTGACTATGACAATGAAGTAGTTTTCCAATTTCATGATCCTGAATATGACGAATTGAATAGCTTTCAGCAGACCTATATGGAAGATTATATCAAAGAATTTGAAGATGTGATTTGGGGTCCGAACTTCAATGACCCAATTAATGGTTGGCCCAAATATATTGAAGCACAGACATTCCATGATTTTTTTATCATGCAAGAATTGGGAAGGACAGTAGATGGATATCGGTCTAGTTCATTCTTATTTAAGGACAAAAATACATTAACATGGAACGCTCGTTTAAATGCAGGTCCAATGTGGGATTTTAATCTTTCCTACGGGAATGCTGATTATTGCGATGCTGATTTAACCACCGGATGGCAATATAACTTTAATAATGTCTGCAACTTCTCCACTTCGATTCCATTTTGGTGGGAAAAACTTTTACAAGACCCAGGATATGCCAACGGATTAAGATGTCGCTGGGATGAATTGAGGCAAGG